>JBEKBM010000005.1:0-121996 GCA_050015395.1 Bathyarchaeia archaeon | reverse complement strand
ATAGTTACCTCTGGCTCTGAGCAATGGAACTTAACTGGCCTGATAGTTGACAGCTCACCCGCAACATTGAGTAACTCTGCAACCTTCAACGATGTTGACGCGGCTTATTCTGTGCAGTTTGACTGGACTCATAACTTCTACATCACGGTTACCAGCACTCACGGCAGCCCAACTGAGAGTTCTCAATGGGTTACGGCGGGTAGCCCCTTCAGTGTTTCAGTGACGAGTCCAGATGTGGTTACGGCAGGTCAGGATGAATGGGTTGTTTCTGGTCCGAGCACTCAGAGTATTGCGAGTGTTAGCGGTCCTGAGACTTTGACGTTCTCTTGGACTCTTCAGTACAGTTTGACTATGGCTACGAATTATGGGTCGACTTCTCCGAGCGTTGGGGTCAGCTGGCATGATGCGGGTTCAGGCTTGGATATTTCTGCGACTGCTCCTACAGCAGGGTCTGGCGAGAAATACGTTTGGAACGGCTGGACTGGGATAGGTTCAGGAAACTATACGGGCACGGATAACCCGACTACTGGCAGCGCCGTCACTATGAATGGGCCCGTCAACGAGACTGCTTCTTGGACTCTTCAGTACAGTTTGACTATGGCTACGAATTATGGGTCGACTTCTCCGAGCGTTGGGGTCAGCTGGCATGACGCAGGCTCAAGCTTAGACATCACCGCAACCGCCCCCACAGCAGGAGCTGGCGAGAAGTACGTTTGGAACGGCTGGACAGGAGTTGGAACCGGAAGTTACACGGGTACCGATAACCCCACAACCGGCAACGCCATCACTATGAATGGACCAATCAACGAGACTGCTTCATGGACCCACCAGTACGAGGTGACTTTTGTTGTTAGTCCCTCTGGAAGTGGATCAACATCTCCTGCTGGCACCAATGTTTGGGAGGATACTGGTTCTCTTAGCATATCTGCCACAGCAAACAGTGGTTACTCGTTCTCAACTTGGTCAAGCAATACTGGGTCAATCACTTTTGCTGATGCAAACTTTGCAGATACCACGGCAACAATAAACGGCCCCGGCAATATCACGGCGACTTTCACTCTCACCACTACTACGACGTACTCGGTTACGTTCACTCAGACAGGTTTGCCTGCAGGAAAATCTTGGAGTGCCACATTCAATGGTGTGTTACTGTCTTCAAAAACGTCTACAATAGTCTTCAGAGGCATCGCTTCCGGAAGCTACTCGTGGAGTGTATTAACTCCCATAGCCGGCAGCACCGGAATCCGGTACCAAGCATCCCAGGCGTCAGGAACAATGAGCGTCCCATCCCAAACCACACAAACCATAACATACACGACTCAGTATCTCGTCACCTTCGCCCAGTCTGGCGTTGGAAGCGACTTCAGCGGGACCTTAGTGACTATTGACGGCAACAACTATGCGGCACGCGCTCTACCAGCCTTATGGTGGAACAGCAGTTCAAGCCACAGCTTCGCATTCGAATCTCCACTGGTCGTAACAGCAAACGGCAAACAATACGTTTGGGCATCCACAACGGGACTCTCAACCCTCCAAAGCACCGCCTTCACAGTTTCCGCACCCGGAACCATAAACGGCCACTATCAAACCCAGTACTGGCTAACGACGTCCACGAACTTTGGCACCGTTAATCCCTCAAGCGGATGGCATAATGCTGGCTCTACTGTAACGATTTCAGCCACTGCCCCTAGTACAGGCAGTGGTGAGCGGTACCTCTGGCACGGTTGGAAAGGAACAGGCTCAGGAAGCTACACGGGCACTAACAACCCAGCTATCCATGCCGTCACCATGAATGCTGCCATCACTGAGACTGCTTCGTGGACGCATCAGTACCAAGTTACCGTGACAGCTAGCCCCACTGGAGCAATAGGTGGAACATTTGCAGTTACATACACAATGAGTGGAACCACATATACACACCAACAGCATAATACGCCATGGACCCAATGGACCGATGCTTCCACAACCGTAACCGTCAGCAGTCCGCAGAGTCCTTACAAAGGCTATACTTTCAGTAGTTACACAAATAACCCGGCGACTATGAACTCGGCTCAAACAATAACATTGATGTACTATGGAGCCCTTAACCACTTCGTCTTCAACACTATTAGCACTCAGACTGCTGGCACTGCTTTCAGAATAACGATTACCGCTAAAGACGCGTATGGCAACACAGTTACAAGCTATGATAGTTCAACGACTTTGACTGAAACCGGCGGCGGTGCAGGCGGAACTGTCAGTATATCACTGGTGACCTTCACTAACGGCGTATATACTGGAAATGTTTATGTGACCAAGTCAGGTACAGGCGTCACCATTACTGCGACACATGGCAGCACGCGCAGTGCGAGCAACACGTTCACAGTGAATCCAGGCGCCCTCAGCACCTTCGTCTTCAACACTATTAGCACTCAGACTGCTGGCACTGCTTTCAGAATAACGATTACCGCTAAAGACGCGTATGGCAACACAGTTACAAGCTACGCCAGCTCGGTTGGCTTCTCGGCTTCCACCGGAATTGGGACGATCACTCCTACGAGCACAGGTACTAGCGGCTGGTTGAACGGCGTATGGTCGGGCTCCGTGACGCTTACCACGACCAGTTCAAGGGTCACCATTACTGCGAACGATGGCAGCGGTCACACCGGTACAAGCAATCCGTTCATCGTGCGTATCTGACCTGATACATCTCTCTACCAACAAATATCCATTACTCATCAATGGTGGACGGCGCACTTCACGCTCTGGTCGAACAAAACCCTAACACCAGTTTAACGAAGTTTGTAAGGTACAACACAAAAATAGTCCTGAGAAAACTGAACAGAAGATGACTTTCAACAGAGCGCCAAAAGGAAGCGTGCTTGCTCTTTTCGGTTTTTTTTTGGTTTCCGTCGGCTAGCTTGGTCTAGTTAAAGATTTATGTTCATTGAGCCTGATGAAGATTGTTTCTTTGTGACTTCTACGTGTTCTATCACAATCACCGCTCCAATAACTACTCGGTGGTCAACATCTCCAGTTATTGATACTCCAAGTTGGTCTCTTACAGATACCCATTTCTTGTGAACAGAAGCAACTGGAACCCCAGCGACCTCCATCTGGTACTCATGCTCGGTGAAGTTTCCGTAGACTCGCATGAACTCTTCGCCGTTTTTTTCCACCCAGAATTCTTCCCCAACCAGCTTGACTATCTTCTTCTTTATTGTTCCCAGCGCCTCGCCGCCTGAGCCGTAAAAAGTAAAGTCATGCCGCAGCGAGAACACTTTGCCCTGCAAATGCATAAGCTCTAAGCCGTGGGTGTCCTTGACTTCAAACTTTGGCGGAACCTGAACGAGGCTGCCGTCGGCCTCGCCCAGCTTGTTGCCCTGCAGGTCTAAGAAGTCGTAGTGTTCGTGGGCTGAGAGGATTTTCTTTTTCATGATGAAATCGTTAGCTTCAAGCAGACTCATACAGGGTCACTGATGGAACAAGGGGCGGTTTATGCCTAAAAGCCTTTGCAACCACTAAACAGCAGCTTATCAATATTCTAAAAAAGCGATAAGACTATTTAACAAGTAATTCCCTAAAACTTTTGCTGATTAAAAGATGGCAACTGAAATTGTCGTTGGAAAGAGAGGTCGAATCACTATTCCCGCTGCAGTTCGCAAAAAATACAAAATAGAAGGCAGGCTTAAAATTATTGAAACCGAGGAAGGCATACTACTGCAACCTAAAAAGTCAATATGGGCGTCATTCTGGGACATGATAGGCGCATACTCAGACCCTGTTACCGCGGACAAATAGATAAGTTACTTGACGAGCTCAGGCATGAAGACGAAGATGAATAAAGCGTGAGTGTTTAGGGCTGTCAAGGGTGGGAAGAAGCGGCAAAAGACAGAATGATCGGGAGCAGACGCAAACGGGAGAGAACGCAGCCTGCAAACGCAGCAAGCCCTAAACCAAAAAAGCAACCCAAAACAAGACCTAACCAAAACTGCCCACCTATAGACCTACCCTGCTATTTGCGCCAAAAAACCAACCACAAAAAGCAGTCAGCAACCAAAAGCCCCCCACTAACCCCCTCAACAGAAAGTACAACCGCCCAAATTCAAAGCTAAATGTTTATATTCCCGTTGGGTTTTTGCTTATTTCCGAAAATAGATAAAGTTCTTGTAATGTAGGGATAATATATGGCGTATTTAACAACAACAGGTTCAGGACAACCGGTATTGATTCTTAAAGAAGGAACAACCCGGAGCAGGGGTAAAGAAGCCCAAAGAAACAATATAATGGCTGCACAAGTAATCGGTGAAGTACTCAAAACCACATTAGGCCCAAGGGGCATGGACAAAATGCTCGTTGACAGCCTAGGCGACATAACAATAACAAACGACGGTGCAGCAATCCTAAAAGAAATTGACGTTGAACACCCAGCAGCAAAAATGATGGTTGAAATCGCCAAAACACAAGACGACATGGTTGGCGACGGAACCACAACTGCAGTCGTCCTCGCAAGCGAACTGCTCAAAAAAGCTGAAGAACTATTGGACCAAAACATTCACCCAATAATTCTAGTAAGCGGCTACCGAAAAGCATCGCAAAAAGCAATCGAAATCATGAACAAAATGGCTATTCCACTTGACGTAAACGACCGCAAAACACTTCTCAAAGTCGCATTAACTTCAATGAGCAGCAAATCAGTAGGCTCAGCAAGGGAGCACCTAGCAGAAATATCCATTGACGCAGTCAAGCAAATTGCAGAGCAACGCGGCGACAAAACTATAGCTGACATAGACAACATCCAACTCGTCAAGAAAACAGGTAAAAGCCTCATTGAAACCCAACTTATCAGAGGAATAATCATTGACAAAGAAGTCGTTAATCCAGGAATGCCAAAGACAAAAGAAAACGCAAAGATCCTCCTCTTAGATATAGCACTAGAAATAGAGAAAACAGAAATGAGCGCTGAAATCCGCATCAAAGACCCATCACAAATGAAAGCATTCCTAGACCAAGAAAACAACATGATGCAGAACATGGTTACAAAAGTCAAAGCCTCAGGCGCAGACATAGTTTTCTGCCAAAAAGGCATCGACGACATGGTTCAACACTTCCTAGCCAAAGCTGGCATAATGGCAGCAAGACGCGTGAAAGAGTCAGACATGGAAAAACTCGCAAGAGCAACAGGCGGAAGAATAATCAGCGACTTAGACGACCTCAAACCAGCAGACCTTGGCTTGGCAGGCTTAGTGGACGAGCGCAAAATCGGCGACGACAAAATGATATTCGTCGAAAAATGCAAAGACCCACACAGCGTAGCCATACTGATCCGCGCGGGACTCGAACGCATGGTTGACGAAGCAGAAAGAGCCATAATCGACTCACTATCAGTAGTCTCAGACGTAATCGAGAACAACAAAATCGTTGCAGGCGGCGGAGCAGTAGAAATTGAAGTAGCTAAAGAATTACGCAAGTACGCAACCAAAGTCGGTGGAAGAGAACAATTAGCCGTTGAAGCATTCGCAGACGCAGTAGAAGTAATTCCACGTACACTCGCAGAAAACGCAGGTCTCCAACCAATAGATATCCTTGTCGAACTACGCTCAAAACACGATGCACCAGAAGGCAAAAACATAGGCATCAACGTTTTCACAGGCAAACTGCAAAACAGCGTCGAAGAAGGAGTCATAGAACCACTAGTAGTCAAAGAACAAGCCATCAAATCCGCAGCTGAATCAGCAGCCATGATACTACGCATAGACGACGTCATAACAGCCAAATCACCAAAAGGCGGTCCAGGTGGCCCAGGCGGCGGAATGCCTGGCGGTCCTGAAGGCGAAGAATAAAAACTCAATTTCTTAATTTTTCTTTTTTAATTTTAGCTGCTTTATTGATAAATTATTACAAGAGAACTATATGCGCACCTGCAGATTATAACCATCTTGTTTTTGTTTCTTTGGGAGGCGTTCCCATGACTGCTATAGTAAAAAACGCTGGAGTAGCCACTGACAGGAATGGCTGCTTAACTGTTGATCGCCAGCAAAGAACAAGTATTGAAGGAGTTTTTGCAGCTGGGGATTGTACTTGCGGCGGAATGCAAGTGGTCACGGCGACTGGAGAAGGAGCGATGGCTGCAATGCGGGCTTCAGCGCATGTTAGAAAAGTTAATGCCTAGTTGCAGCAAAAGTTGTCTGCATGCGAACTTTTGATTCATGAATTTTGCCCGATGCGCCTGAATTTTTTATTCATCTAATGATTAATTTTTAATACTTCTAGTGTGCATTCAAATGAAACAGGGGTAAAGGGTTGACAAGCATAAAAAAACGGTTAGACTACGTCCTAAACCAGCTATCGCAAATGGACAGTGAGCCTGACGAAGAAGCTTCCAGCAACGTTGCTGCGGAATTATCAATCATTAAAGGCGCATTTAAAGAATCTGACCGCTTTCCAGTTTGCTGCTTCACTTATGATGCTTGTTCCAGAATTGTTTGTGATGTTAACGGTCCATTAGCAACCGAGGAATTCATGAAGAAATGCAGGGAATGCCAAGCTCAAATTAAAGAAGCACTCTTAATTCTGCAACCAAACTGATTTATCGCCTGAAGCGCAAAATCACAATGGTTGTTATGGTGTGGTTACAGTCACACATGTTTAAAGCGTGCCTTCCATGTTAAATTTCCTCGGTGAAAAGTAGAATGCAAAAAAACATGCAAAAATACCTAGTTTTAATAAAGGTGAACCCATTGAAAACTGAGGCTTTCTTTAACTCTATCTCATCCATGTCAAGGCAACCAATGCAAGGCGTAAACGTTAACGCTTCCTACAATGTCTTTGGAAACTGGGACATTGCCGTATGGTTTGAAGCCGACAGCAACGATAATGCACTACACTTTGTAGGCGACAAAATCCGCTCAATCGACGGCGTAACTGAAACACTCACAATGCCCGCAACAACTATCAAAGAATACAGGTAAAAAAAAACAATTTTTTTCTTTTTTCTCTTTTTTTAGTTTTTCGGGTTTGGTTTTTTCTGATTTTTTTAAGTTGCGACTTTTCGGTTTTTTTAAGTTGCGACTTTCCGGGTTGGTTGTTGCATCTTGAATTCGAGAAGCGGTTGCTGTCAAACGCTTAGTGGTTTAGCTAAGGTTTTTATGATGCATTGGAAATTATCTTTCCCTGCAACACCTTGGGGCTGTCGGCTAGCTTGGTCTAGGCTTGTAGACTTGGGCTCTATAGACCCCGGTTCAAATCCGGGCAGCCCCACCAAGTTCATTTAGTTCTCAGATAATTCGAAATCAAAAATAAAAAGTTATATTTATTTTCTAAAATTTTATCTTTTTTAGAAATATAATTTAGAAAGCCAACCTTACGATTTCTTCTGGCGCTTCTACTTCTCTTTTAATGCGGGCATTGTCTTAATTGCCCATTCAATTTTTGTGGAGTAGATTTCACGCAGTTTGGGAGAAGTGTTGGGTTCTTTAGCCTTTGCAAGCATACGACGTTTGGATCTATTAGCCGCGCTATTTCGTTTGGGCTGTCCTTTCCTTTTCGTTTTATAATTTTCAGGGTTCATATTCAATCGCTGCTAGTTCAAAGCTTGATACCTAACATATAGAAGTTTCGTAACCTTTTTGATTTAGCGCGCTTGCCAGAGAAACAAAAAATAAGTTTCGACGTTTCTGTGTGTGCACACCGCCATATCTTATTTTTTGGTAGAATCAAACTTTTTAGGCGCTTAAGCTATTTTGCTGATATGAACCGCAGTCTGTCTTGGGAAAGAAAAGTCCTTTCAAACGGGTTAACTGTATTGTTGTATCCACGTTTGTCGGGGTTGACGGCTCAATTGTCTGTTGCGATTAAATACGGATCAAATGATGACGCCGATGAAAAATCGGGCAATGCTCATTTTCTTGAGCACATGTTAGTAAGCGGCTCCCAAAGAAGAATAAAGCTTCATCATGAAATAGAGAAATTGGGCGGATGCTCAGATTTTGAAACCTCTGACGAATTCACTTTCAGTTCAATGGATGTTTTATCTGGAAAAATTGCTGAAGCTTCAAAGGTTCTTTCAGAGCTTCTTTTTGATTCTACGTTCGAAAAAGACAAGCTTGAGCTTGAACGTAAGGTAATACTAAATGAGATTGCTGAAGATCATGATAATCCTCAAGAGCTAATTAGAGAAACATTAATCAAATGTCTTTTCAAAAATCATCCGCTAAGAAACCCAATTCTAGGTTTAAAAAAGACAATAAATCAGTTTACGATGGGCAACATAGAGAAAGCGCATCAAAATTATTATGTTCCACAAAACATGATACTGATACTGACTGGAAATTTTTCAAATAAAGATAAAGAAACCGTTCTCAGAGAATTTCAAGATAGAGAAAACAATGGCTCAATATCAAGAAGAAACCGCAAGCTTGAAGAAAGTAAACCTAAAAAAGAAGTAATAATCAAAAAATCTGGCTTAACTCAAGCCTACCTAAGTTTTGGTCTTAGAACAGCTCCAACCCGAGATATTGATACGCCATCATTGGACCTAACCGAATCGCTCTTGGGAATAGGCGAAAGCTCTAGGTTATTTGTGGAATTACGCGAGAAAAGAGCCTTAACATATGACTTTGACGCAATCAATGTGTCGGGTTTGGATTATGGCTATTTCTCTGTAACCTGTCCAGTTGGAACAAAGTCACTTAATCTTACTCAAACACTGATTCGAGATGAGCTGCAAAAAATCAAAAACCATCCACCGACAAAAAACGAATTGGACAAAAGTAAAAACTTGTTGCTTGGAACCATATTCAGAACAATAGACAATTCTCATGAATTACCCAGACTACTTGCCTATGATGAAATCCACTTTGAAAACGAAAACTCCCTAATAGACTACACTAACAAGATAAATTCATTAACAGAACTAGACATAACAGAAGTAGCAAACAAATATTTTCAAGACAAAAACTACTCAACAGCAATTCTAACACCCAAGAAATAACACATAAAGAAAGCATACGCCAAACCCGAAAACATTCCAAGGAATCCCGCATGGAAGGTTCCGTGAAATGAAAAGCGAGGTTCTGACTTAGGAACAGTTTATTGCTGCGTGTTGAACATGGGACTTGAGATTATCATGTCCGCTGTTGCTCTGTTACAGGCAGTTGGAATATTGTACAGTACTGCCATTCTAAGAAGAGCTTTAACATCAACATCATGAGACTGAGACTCCAAAGGATCCCAAAAGAATATCAGAATATCCAGTTTCTTATTTGCAATCAAAGCTCCAATCTCCATATCTCCACCATAAGGTCCGCTCTTTAGCAGATTTATCGGCAATCCTGTTTTTTCAATTATATGCTCACCAGTGCTTCCTGTTGCGTACAGGTAATAGTGAGATAATGTTCCTTTGTTGAAATCACACCACTCAACCATATCCTTTTTCTTGTTATCATGTGCTACAAGAGCAATAGTTCTCATATCGTTCAATTCCAATTGTATTAAGTCTAAATGGCGCATCAAATAAAAACATACAGTGGATTTTCATCTTATTTGTTGAAGCCCTGTCATATTTGTAAAGTGCAAAAAGAAGCCATAGCAGTCTTTTAGTACTTTTAGCGCGTGCGCTCCTTAGGCTACCGTCTTTCGGAATAAATACTAGAACAGCATTATCGAAATGATATAGAATATTCCTGCTAGAAAGAAAGACGCTGCAAGAAGCCCCAAAGCCGTCAGGTAGGCGCCTACAAAGCTGCTTAGCGCGTTGGGCGAACTCCACATGCTCCACGGGGCTTCTAAAAACAGAAACTGCATGGAGAAACGCCTTATCTTGGGTAACTAACCTATATAGTCAACAGCGCAATAGTTTACGATTGTCGGGATTATTCAAGAAAGAGTAAAACCTGCGCCGAGAAGAACATACTTTTTCAAGACAATCTCTGGCAAACAACATCAGGAGGGGGAAGTTTGAACCAAAAAAAGGCGACGATAATGGAGTACCTCGCGTTTCTTTCCGTAAAACAAGGTATCTACCTTGCAGAGCTTTACCAAGCCATGGTTGTAGCCAGAGAAAAAGGAAAAACCACATGTCAAAATCTAATGGTTGAATACCGTTGCAGCCTAAAAGACAAGGCCGTCTTTCTAATTACCAAAGACACCAAAGTAATAGTGCAGTTTCGAGTTGCTGAAGAGCTTCTCCTGAGAAAAGACATCTGCTTCGAAAACTGGATGGACACCGACAAAATACGCAGACAAATGAACAGACAAAATACATCACCAAAACAATCCACTCTGGTTCAAGACCTGCGGCATGGAATGAAAAAAGTTAACATAGAAGCTAAAGTTCTCGAGACTCCAACGCCCTCAACAGTCCAAACACGGTACGGAAACAGCGCCAAAGTGACCAATGCTTGGATAGCGGACGAGACAGGAAAAATTAAGCTTTGTCTCTGGAATAAACAGGTAGACTTTGTTAGTGTGGGCGACACAGTACAGATTAAGAACGCTTCAGTTTCCACATTTAAAGGTGAAAGACAACTGCGGCTCGGAAAAACTGGAACAGTCAACGTACTGCAAAACCGGGTCGATTGATAAAACAAGACCCAAGCTGTCGCGAAAAATAGAATCTACACTTAAGCTACCAATTTTGGACTATAAGCATTCATTTGCTGCCTTTGCCCCTATTCGGTTAATCTTTATTTTCACCAATGTTGCTGTTCAGCTTGCGGTTAGAAATCCAGTTTGCTTTAAATGACTACTCTTGGGTAGAGTTTAGCTCCGATTAGCACCAAGGCTATCATGACTACGAAGAGCACAAGCAAGTCAAAGCCAACCCCGTAAGTGCTTACTCCGCCTACGATCATAAGTCCACGCAAGGCATCTACTGCATATGTGAGGGGATTAACTTGCGCAACAATTTGCAGCCAACGAGGCATCATTGATAATGGGTAAATGGCGTTGCTTGCAAAGAACAAAGGCATGGTCAATACTTGACCTACACCCATGAAGCGTTCACGCGTCTTCACCAGAGAAGCTATAATGAGTGAAAACGTTGAGAACAAAGCCGAAGCCAATATTGCAACGACCACCACCAATGTTAGGTTTATTGGATTCCAGTTTATGCCTACGCCAATCAACACAGCCAGTACATAGATGATTGCTACTTGAGAAAGCGCCCTGACCCCCGCTGACAATGCCTTACCAAGAACCAACGCTTGCCGGGGAGTAGGACTAACCAGAAACTTATGAAGAATGCCTAGGTCTCGTTCCCAGATAATAGCGATACCGTAGAAAATGGCTATAAAGAGCACGCTTTGAGCCAGAATTCCAGGCGTTATGAAGGATATGTAAGATAGATTGCCAGTGGGTATGATATGCAACCTTGTGAAGACTTCCCCGAAGATCAGTAACCAGAGCGCGGGTTGCACAGCACGGGTAATCAGCTCAGTTGGGTCATGGCGAAGTTTCCGTACCTCCATTTCGGCTATGCTCAACGTCTTATTGAAGAAGGAAACAACCGAATTGACCGCATTTTTCACCTTATCCATGATCATTTTAGCCGAGCCTCCTCGCCGTGCGCCTTGTCATGGTCGCTTCCCTATAGCTCCCCCCACTGTCGAGTTCTCCCCCACTGTAGTATACGAACACGTCATCGAGCGTAACGTTCTCCTTGTTTAGAGACGCCTTCAAATCGGCAGGTGCACCAATAACAGCCAATTTTCCTAAATGCATGATCGCCACCCTGAAGCATAGGTTGTCTGCTTCTTCCATGTAGTGCGTAGTAAGAAAGATGGTAGTGCCGTAGTCAGCTCGCAGTTTTTGGATATGATCCCAGACCGCTTTACGCCCTACTGGGTCAAGACCGATGGTGGGTTCATCCAAGAACAGAACCTTAGGATGGTGCAGCATGGATAGAGCTATCTCCAGCCGTCTGATCATGCCGCCCGAATAGTTTTTCACAAGCTTATCGCAGGCGTCGGTTAGCCCCATGAACTCCAGTGACTCGTCAATTCGTGTGGCGCGTTCACTTTTGGGGATATCATAAAGTTTGGCAAAGATCATGAGGTTTTCACGACCTGTGAGGGTGCCGTCAGCGGAGAGGACTTGAGGCACATAACCAATTAGTCTTCTTACGTTGCTTGCGTTATGCACAACGTCGAAGCCTCCGACATTTGCGCTTCCACTAGTCGGAGGTAGGAGGGTAGTTATCATTTTGATGACGGTTGATTTGCCTGCGCCGTTGGGACCGAGGAGACCGAAGATTTCGCCTTCATCCACCGATATGGTCAGGTCATCAACCGCCGTTAGCTGCCCGAAACGGCGAGTGAGGTGTTCAGTTGTGAGGATAGGCATAAGGTTACTTCACCACTGCTTGTGTTTGTGTGCCGTTTATGAAGACAGAGCGCATAGCTTTCATGGCTTTGGCAATGACTTCCCTGTCCTCAGCACTGAGGCTGGCTATTTTGTCTGCCAGATAGGTCAAGGTACCTCTGCGTGAAGTCTCCAAAATCATTAATCCATGATTCGTAACGCCTAATTTTACACGTCGTCTGTCAGCTGGATTATCTTCTCTTGTTAACATACCGCGGGCGATAAGGCCATCCACAAGCCTAGATGTTGAGGGCAGGGTCAGTCCCATATGATTTGCCACTGCCGAGAGCGAAGCGCCTTCATTGCGGTCCACAAAAGCTAAGGTGCGGAACTGAGGAACAGATAAATCAGGTGACCTTCGACTGCGCATCTCAGATCGTATGTCCTTCATGATGACTGGAACTACCTCAAGCAACTCACGGGCTGCCTCGTCTGAAGCAAGTATCATATTAATTGCCTTTTCTAATAATTAGCTAAGCTAAGCAATTAGTCTCGCTTAAATATGTTCCCCAAACATTTAAAAGAAATTTGTTGCCAAACCAAATCTTTCAATCAATTTCACAGTCGCTGCTTAGCTTGTGAGATGGCGTTTGGCTGTTTAACCCATACTTTGACTCTGCTTTGCACTCTTATTCTTGCCTCTGTTTGCATCAGTTTGATTTGTGCTTGGATAAATCTGTCGTCATTGCAGTTGAACTCTTTTCTTATGGCGTCTTCCAGCTTTGGCAATGAAATATGTTCAACAGAGCCAACTTGGTTCCAAAAGCGGTTTTGTATGTTTTCTCTCTTCTTTAACGCTTCCATCTCTGAATGAGTAGTCATTGCAATCGTTAAAAACGGTTTATAAACCGAATGATATCAACGTTGTGGGATCCAAAAAAAAATTCCAAATTTCAAGTTTCTTCTCTTGCGCAAAACGGCCATTCATTTTTCGCTTTGTGATGCTTTACGCATTCTTCACAGTTGCTATGGCGTGGGCAATCTTTTTTTGGGCAAGGACAATTAGGAGCAGACATTATGTAGAGAATCTCAGAACATTCCATATAATTGTTGCTAACGTTAAAAGAAGAACAAAATCCAGTATTTGCTGAACGTTCAAACAGACAGGGCATAGGATATAGAACCCACGTATTGTTTGAATCCTCACCGATTAATGGATATGAGAGCCTTTGGGCGGTTCAAACCCGGGCAAGCGCAATTCGAAGCCGCCGCTAATAGCTCAATCTCACTAATTACTTCTTAAATCGAACTTAATTTGCTATCAACTTTATAATAAGCGTGCTGCGTGGGTGTTTCTAAAATGGTTAAACTGGTTTTAAATCAGCCTTTTCATATTTCTTGTATGGACTTTTTCGATAAGCATATTTGGCAGTATTTGCGTTAAAATTGGCGGAATCAAAGAAGCTTTCTATAGAAGCGAGTGAAAGTTTGCTTTGAATTTTATTACTTAAGGTGTTTCAAGAGCGACCTGTCTTTTTCAAGATTTTACTGAGTCGCTTCTTTGGAAGTTTAGGTTTCTTCTGTCTTTCCTCTACGACCAAACATATTCCCACATCTTCATTGTTTTCGCTTCTTTTAAGGTTGGTGTCAGTCCATTTGATGCCATATGTGAACGTAATGAGGTTGCAGTAAATTCTGTTACCATCCACAAGGTTTGTGTTCACAAACAATCATAGTCCCTTTCCTTATCCACTTTTTCGAAGATTTCAAAAAAGCTAATTGCATTACATAAGTTGTGACTGCACCTATACAATCACAAGAAACTATAAAGTACTCTCAACAACTTCTTACAAAAACTGGTGAATTTTCAACGACAAAAACAGTTTTGTCTGAAAAGGAACTCCCAACCGAGAAGCCGAATCGCGAAAGTATCCTCAGAAATGTGCCCTATGAAACAGGATTCCATTTTTCAACAGAAAAGAGAGTTTACACAGGCATAACAGCCGTTAGCTTACCTGACTTTGCTTTGAAGCGGGAAACCATCGACGCTGACTCAATTCTCTTTCACTATCCCCGTGGAGACTTCCAAAAGTGGATACAAGACACACTTGGAGATAAGGAATTGGCCAACCGCATGTGCTTCATACAAGCCAACCTTTCTGGAGAAGAGCTAAGAAATCAATTACTCAAAATAGTGCAGAAACGGATCTCTGAGTTGAAATAACCCTAAACCCGTCGCGTCAACAATTACCTGACAATAAGACCATTTTGCGGGAGGGCTGAGTATTTTCAAAGGGCCTTTGCTTCTTTCTCGATACTTTGAAATTTCTCAATGCCGCCTAGAACGAGCAGCGCGTCATTTTCTTTGAGGGTGAAGCCTGGGTCGAAAATGTTCGTTACCACTGATTATTTCTTGCTTGTGTTGATTAAGGGCTTTCCTGCTTCTGAGAGTAGTAAGAGCGGGTCTAATTCTGAAAAACATTAATTAGTCGCTTACCTCTACTGAATGTTGAGGTTTTTTAAAATGGTATCTGAAAAAGTAATGCGTTTTCAAGGAAAAAATAAGGACCTAAACCAACTGTCACAGCAGATTGTTCAGCAACTATCAACTCAAGGCTACAAAACACAGTCAGCCACCGCACCTTTAGGAATAGTCATACAAGCGAAAAAAGCCGGGATTTTACGGGACATAATCACTGCGGACAGGGCGTTCAGCATCCTGATAACGGGGCAGCCGAATGATTTCTCAATCCACATAGGCGTAGGCAAATGGATCCAGAACATAGCAGTGGCAGCGGTTGAAGCTATCTTGCTGTCTTGGCTGTTTCTCGCTGTTGACGTGCCAGAAATGCTGTGGACTCAGCACGTAGAAAGAGGAATCGTCAAAGAAATAACGCAGGTCGTAGGTTAAACCAGAAAGAGTTCCTTTTTCTCTCCTCTCCCTTTTTTGTACCAAAATTAACCCAAGCTAAATTTACCTGTTGCCTCTCTAACGGTTAGGACTTGCATTTTTTCAAGTGCTTCTTCGATTTCATTCTTGAAACTTCCCCTCAAGTCTATTTTGAGCAGATTATTTGAGAGTCTAATTGTAAAATGGGGGTCGTCAACTTCTAGAACTGTGATTGTTTTAGGCATCGTATGTCCTACCTATTAAGCATGCTAACAGATTGACATTGAAGACTTTATACTTACCTTCTCATCCTACGTCAATCAAACTACTTTAAAAATCGTTAAGGGTCATCTGAGTTAAGACAAAAGTATCATAAGCTTGGAAACATTAAAAAGCAGTAGTGTCATGAATTTTGTCTATTCTGTAAATATACCATCTATTCGGTTAGTAGAACAGAAGGCTTGTCAGTGAAATCCGAAGAGTCAAAAAACCCGTCTGAACAAGAAACTGCATATTCAATCTACGTTAAGACTGGACTATCCACGGAAGAAGTAGCGAAAAAGCTTCAACAGTATGGTCCTAACGAAATTCCTGAAAAGAAAGCTAGTTCTTTTCGCAAGTTTTTGGGCTATTTCTGGGGACCCATTCCCTGGATGATAGAAATTGCCTCAGTACTGTCAATAATTATACAGCACTATGACGATTTTGCGATTATTTTCACGTTGCTAATTGTAAACGCTGTGGTGGGATTTTGGCAAGAACGGAAAGCTGACAACGCCATAGAATTATTGAAAAAACGGCTTGCCCCTAAAGCCCGAGTGCTAAGAGACGGAACATGGCATGAGATACCTTCAAAGGAACTTGTCCCTGGGGACATCGTCCGGGTCCGCTTGGGCGACATTGTCCCTGCTGATGTTAAACTTATAAAAGGCACCTACTTGCTCGCGGATGAATCCGCGTTAACAGGAGAATCCCTGCCAGTAGAGAAACACGTTTCTGACATAGCTTATGCGGGAGCTATCATTAGGCAAGGCGAAATGGACGCTTACGTCGTGGCAACAGGAATAAGCAGCTTCTTTGGCAAAACCGCCAAACTGGTGGCAGAAGCCAGAACCGTAAGCCACTTCCAAAAAGCAGTCATAAGAATAGGAAACTACCTGATCATCCTCGCGGCAATAATGGTTTCCGCAGTTGTCATCGCATCGCTTTTTCGACATGTCAACCCATTAGTTATTATGCAGTTTGCACTGGTTTTGGTTGTAGCTTCGATACCTGTAGCTTTGCCTGCCGTTTTGACAGTCACAATGGCTGTTGGAGCAATCGTCCTCGCCAAAAAAGAAGCTATCGTGAGCAAGCTAGTTTCAATTGAAGAAATGGCTGGAGTTGACGTGTTATGCTCGGATAAAACAGGTACCATAACGAAGAATGAACTTACTGTTGCAGAAGCGCAAGCCTTTGACAAATTCGAAATTGATGATGCGCTCTTGTATGGAACATTGGCGTCTAGGGAAGAAAACCATGATCCCATTGATGATGCTGTCATCGCTAAAGCCAGGTCGGTCAGCGCAGTTACAGATGTTCTTGGTCGATACAACGTGGTTGATTTTAAGCCGTTTGACCCTGTTTTGAAGAGGACGGAAGCCACGGTGGAGAGCCGTGATGGTGGGCGCTTCAGAGTGGCCAAGGGTGCGCCGCAAGTTGTTTTGTCTCTTGTTTCCAATAAGACAGAAATCGAAGATAGAGTTAACGAAGTTGTAAACACTTTCGCAATCAAGGGTCATCGAGCGTTAGGCGTAATTAAGGGAGACGAAGAGGGCAACTGGCAATTTGTTGGGCTTCTTGCAATTTACGACCCGCCCCGCGAAGACTCTGCCGAGACAATAAAAACAGCCCAGCAGATGGGCATAAACGTCAAGATGGTCACTGGCGACCACATTGCAATAGCCAAGCAGATTGCCCAAGAAGTTAATCTGGGCACAAACATAATACCCGCTTCCGATTTCATAGACAAACCAGACAGCGAAGCAAAAGACATTATTGAAAATGCGGATGGTTTTGCCCAAGTTTTTCCTGAGCACAAATACCGCATAGTTGAGTTACTTCAGGGAAAAGGACACATTGTCGGCATGACAGGCGACGGAGTTAACGATGCTCCTGCATTAAAGAAAGCGGATGCAGGGGTTGCCGTTGACGGAGCCACTGACGCGGCTAAATCCGCAGCGGACGTGGTGCTAACCAAGCCGGGGCTTTCAGTCATCATCGACGCGATAAAAGAGAGCCGCAAGATTTTTGAACGCATGACCAATTACGCCGTCTACCGCATCGCCGAGACTTCTCGAGTACTGATTTTCATTAGTCTTGCAATTCTTGTTTTTAACTTCTATCCGGTGACGGCAGTTATGATAGTCATTTTGGCATTGCTTAATGACATGCCTATCATGACCATTGCATACGATAATGTGAGGGTGCAAGAGAAACCCGTTCGCTGGAACATGCGAGGCGTATTGATCGTGGCTTCTCTGCTTGGCACAACAGGTGTCGTTTCAAGCTTCGGGCTCTTAATGATTGGCTTATACGTATTCCACTTAAGCGTTAGTACGCTGCAGACGCTGATTTTCCTAAAAATGGCTGTTGCTGGGCACCTGACTATTTATTTGGCGCGCACTGGAGTGAACCACTTCTGGAAACGCCCACTCCCAGCCAGTATTCTCTTTGTAGCCACAGAGGGGACTCAAGTTGTTGGCACATTGTTCGCTGTCTTCGGTGTATTTATGAATCCGATTGGGTGGGGATTCGCCGCCTTCGTCTGGGGTTATGCATTGCTCAGTTTCCTAATAACCGACCAGCTAAAGATCCACTACTTCAAATTAATGGGGCACGAAGAAGCAATATCAAACAGACAACAACCTTACGTTGCTTCATCTATATTTTCTCATATTAAACAATCCTTTTTCAAAAATCTAAAAAAATCTTCCAGCTCTAAAAATGAAGAGATCCATGCCTATCATCTGTAGAAAGGGCAAAATAAGAATTTAGCACCATTTTTGACAACTGCTAATTTTGGGACAGCCATGTGCGCGCATTCTTCTGTTCAGAACTTTGTTTCGCTATTTTCTTTGACGCTTCCTGAAAGTTTAGTCTCTTCCAGTTTTGACATAATTTCTATGTTGTAGACTCGCCAGACGTCTTCTCGCGTGATTATTCCTATCAGCTTCGTGCTGTCCCCTGGCTCAACAACTGGCAGGCGTCCGATTTGGTTACTCGTCATCTTGCCAAAAGCAGTATAAAGACTTTCATCAGGAATCGTTGTGATCAGCTCTTTCGTCATTACGGAGCTCACCATGGTCGTAGCTCTCTGCTCTGGATTAACTTTAAGAACATCCGTAAGTGTGACCATACCAACAAGTTTGCCGTTATCATCCAAGACTGGCATACCTTTTATTGTGTTCTTTGCCATTATCTCAGCGACCTCTGAAAGCGGTGAGTTGAGGGCAGTTGTAGTGACCTTTTTGGTCATTGCGTCTTTGACAAAGAGCTTCTGCATTAGAGGAGTAGAGTATTCACTTCTGTGGGCAGGCGAATCAGCTCTTGATTGAACTTGGCTTCTATAGATCGTATACTTTCCTGTGATTACATATGCGAGGGTAGTGGCTATCATTGAGGGAACCAGCAGAGTTAATCCTCCAGTCATTTCGCTAACCATAAGTATGACTGCAATAGGCACCTTGCCCACGCCTCCGAAAAACGCCATCATCCCCACTATAACAAATGCTGCAATGACAGGACCGAAGTTTGGCAAGAGCCCGTTTAGAAATATCCAGAGTGATGCGCCTAGCAAGCCGCCTATCACTAGAGCTGGTGCGAAGACTCCTCCGCTTCCTCCTGAACCAACTGTAAGAGACGTCGCAACTATTTTGGCTACAATGATTATTGGAATCAAAATGATAGGGAGTAAGACAAAGTTGCCGCTCATCGCTATCTGAAGCCAACCATACCCCATGCCCAGCACTTGCGGAAGAAACATTCCAATAATACCAACTAAAAATCCGCCCAGAGCCGGCTTCAAGAAACGCGGCATCCCTAGACGCTGAAAAAGAGCACGCGTGCCGTAGAACCCTTTAACGTACACGATGCCCACTAAACCGCAAACTATACCCAAGACAGCGTAAAAGGGCAGATAAAGCGGGTCATTGAAAGCACCTAGCTTCATGTAGCCAAATATAGGCGTCCATCCTGCATATGACGCGAATATACTATATCCCACGGTCGAAGCTATGAAAGCTGGCAGCAACGTCTCCACCTCAAAGTCTCCCATGTAAAGAATCTCAGCGCTCAGTATGGCCCCTCCAAACGGCGCCTTGAAGATGGAGCCAATTCCTGCACCTATGCCGACTGCAACTGCGATTCTTCTGTCTTTTGAGCTGAGATGAAGTCTCCTGCTCAGGAAGGAACCGAAGCCTGCCCCTATCTGCGCTGTCGGGCCTTCCCTGCCTGCACTTCCTCCTGAGCCGATCGTTATTGCTGAGGCTGCAAGCTTAACCAAAGGTGTTCTGGATCGAATCTGACCATCTTTATTGTGAAAAGCATCTATTGCCGCGTCAGTTCCATGACCCTCGGCTTCTGGCGCAAAGCCATAAACGAGTATACCACTGCAAAGTCCTCCAACAGTAGTTACCAACGGAATCAACCAAAGACGGGATGAGACTAATCCCAAGCTTCCGCCTTCTCCGACTGGCGAAGGAGCAAAAAAACCAGCAACATCGCCGAGCAGAACCGTGCTTACAAGTCTAATTGCTTCATAGAAAACAATACTTCCTAATCCGCAGATCGTACCTATCAAAAGAGCGATCGGAACCCATTTTCTAAGATAACCAAGCTCGCGAGAGGCACTGGGTGACTTCACTTGTTCTTATCCTTCTCGAATATCCACTGCACATTGAAGTCGGATATAAACGGCACGCACGGCAATATCTAAACGGTTTAAAAAAATAGAGATATCGACTCATTTTCCCGCACGCATGTGTGTTCTGTCGGATGCGAGCAAGAGAGCTATTAGTCCACCAGGCGATAGTACGTGCATGTTCGTCGGGTTAGTCTTATCTTCATGAAGCTTTATGAAAGCAACCCCTCTTTAAAGACAGCGACATATCTTTTATTGAGAAAACTATAGAAATATGCTTGCAAATTATGGCTATGAAGGACTAACATGGCTCACGTTATTCACTCATTAAAAAGACTCGTCTTTTACTTAATAATCATAGGGATCTTAAGCATAGGTACTCTTTACGTTTTTCACCTGTTCATTGCTGAACCCATAAGCTTATCCAAGCTAATTGAGCAAGCCGTAAGCATAATCATCAGTGTAGGTTTTTGGTTAGCGGCAATAATAATTATACGACGTTCTAAACCGCTCATGACTCAGCGAATAGGAAACCAAGCCGCAACAATGCTACAGTACGCACTGCTTGCAATAGCAATACTAATAATGACCTTCGGAATCCTAAACATTCTAGAAGTTTCTGCAACAGATCTTCTAACCGGTGCAGGAATAATCTCAATTACCGCCGGTCTTGTCATATCCACATTTGTTGGCAGCCTCTTATCAGGCGCGTTAGTTTTCACTACTTACCAGTTTAAAGTAGGTGACAACGTCATGGTCAACAGTATCCCTGGAAAAGTCACAGAAATGACCGCGCTCGTTATGAGAATACAAACTGATGTGGGACAAATCAGCATTCCAAACAGCGCAATTGCTTCAGGAGGAATAATCATAACCGCCGTTCGCAAATATGAAGAACCATTAAAGGAAGGCAGATTACACTACGCTGTAGGTGACCGAGTCATCACCTCATACATGAACGAGCAAGGCATAGTCAAAGAAATAACGCCATTACAGACGGTTGTCCATTTGGATTCTGGAAAAGAAATAACCTTCCTAAACAACAGCGTCCTATCAGGCGCAGTACCCATAGCAAAAATAACCCAAGCACCAAACCAAACGGAAGAAAAAATGGCGCAGTCTTAATTAGCACTAATAAAATTAAATTGCTTGCCGCCTATACCGCCATCATTCAACCCTTGAACCTTGACTTGCTTCCAGTAACGGCTAAATACTGCAAAGCCTAATTCCGTTGATGACTTAAGCGTGGGGAAGAACACAAAAATGGAAAACTTCTCAAACCTTGTCCTAGACCTAATCGAAGCAAGCCGCAAACATGAGCAATACCGAGACAAAGAATGCATAAACATGATTGCAAGCGAGGGACTAAAATCGCCAGCAGTCAACCAAATGCTCAACCTCTCACATGACCTCGCATGCAGATATGCTGAAGGCGAAAACGACCTTCAAGGGCACGTTAAAAAACGGTATTATCAAGGACAAAAATACATGTCTCAAATCGAAGACTACGTAACGGACATAATGAAAAGCCTATTCAAAGCTGACTGGGCAGACGTACGCTTAGTTTCAGGCACCCACGCGAACCTAGCGACTTTCAAAGGCTTATCATTAGCTTCAAAAAACAACAAAATGGTCGTCACCCCGCTGAGCTGCGGCGCACACATCTCACACGATTACACGGGCTTAGCTGGCAATGTGTTAGGTTTAGAAAACATAAATCACGTTTACGACGTAGACGAATTCAATATTGACCCAGACAAGTCAGCCTACGTCATACGAGCCGCCAAACCAGGCATAGTCACCTTCGGCGGCAGCCTCTTCCTGTTCCCACATCCAATTCAAGAGTTAAGAGCTGTCTGCGAAGAAGTAGGCGCATACATAGCCTACGACGCGTCTCATGTTCTGGGTTTAATTGCAGGCGGCGAATTCCAAGACCCCTTACGAGAGGGCGCAGACTTCATAACCTCTTCAACCCACAAAACTTTCCCAGGCCCACAAGGCGGCGTCATCATGGGAAGCCCAACCAGTCCAGCGCTAGAGAAAGCAGTGAAAAAAATCCAATTCGCCATTTTCCCACTAAGCGCTTCAAACACCCATCTGGGCAGGTTACCAGCGCTTGGCATAGCCGCCTTGGAGATGAAGCTTTTCGGCGCTGAACTAGCAAGACAAACAGTAAAGAACGCGCAGACAGCTGGACAATACCTGTATGAGAACGACGTTAAAGTTCTAGCAGAGAAAAAAGGCTTCACTAAATCTCACCAAATTGCGGTTGATATTCGCAGCTTCGGCGGCGGCAAAAAGATTGCCCAAGACCTCGAAGACGCAAATATAATCCTCAACAAGAACCTCTTGCCCTACGATGACCAAAGCAGCAAAGAAGACCCTTCAGGATTAAGAATCGGCTTCCAAGACTTAACTAGACGAGGCTTCAGGGAAGGCGATATTAAACACTTATGCGACCTCATGCTTGACGTGATAAAGGGCAAACGTAAACCCGCTCATGTTAAGGAAGACGTGTTATCGTTAAAGAAAGGGTTTAACCAAGTGAAATACGGCTTCCAAAACATAGAAGAAGCATTAAATTACATCAAAAAGGCTTAGGCTAAGCCTTCAATATCTTTTTAAAACATCACTTGGTCAAGAATCTTCTAAAAGCGAAAATTAAGCCTAAATATTAATAAGCTAACATTCTCCTCTTGAAAGCTGAAATTGCTATGGTAGACCTTCTCTTAATCTACGTTGCCATAACAGCAGTAATCTTTGTAGCATTTTTCGTATTGCTTCCAAGGTATGGACCACACACCATATCAAGGTTAACATGCCCAAAATGCAAGAAAAAATTTAACTACCATTGGGTTCCAGGAGCCAGCTTCATTTCCCTGTACCGTGGAAACACACGACGACTGCATTGCCCTTACTGCCACCAAGTATCAACCTTTAACATAGCATCCACCAGAATCAGCAAACAAACAGCCGCCGCCCTAAAAAACAAAGCTTAAGCATGCCAAAAGGAAGACAAAATCTTCAGCTTTTCAGAACATTTAATATTCTTGGTTGCCAATCAACTTAAATCTCCAACCTTGATAACCACTAAAAGGAGTTTGCTAGAATGAAAGTATTGTTAAACGATGGCTTAGAAAAAGAAGGATTAAAACTCTTCCAAGACGCCGGCATAGAGACAGACACGCAAAAAAGAGACTTAAACAAGCTAATTGCCGAGGTAGGACAGTTTGACGCGTTAATTGTGCGAAGCACCACAAAAGTAACCAGGGAAGTTATCGAAGCAGGCGCCAGAGGAAAACTCAAAATCATTGGAAGAGCAGGAGTAGGCTATGATAACATAGATGTTGAAGCCGCCTCAGAAAATGGCATAGTTATAAAATCTGCCCCTTATGGTAGCACCAACGCAGTGGCAGAGTTAACCATCGGTTTAATGCTAAGCATTTCAAGAAATACTCCTCAAGCTCATTATTCACTTAAAACTGGTGTTTGGAAAAAAGGGAAGTTCAAAGGAACTGAGTTGTCTTACAAAACGTTGGGTATTTTGGGCTGCGGAAGAATCGGGCAAAGGCTGGCAGAAATTGCGCGCCGCGGCTTTGACATGGAAGTAATCGGTTATGACATAAAGCCATGCCCTGAATCAGGCATAAAGTTCGTAACAAAACGAGAGGTCCTAGCAAAAGCCGATTATGTTAGCATTCACACAGGCGGAAAAGACATGGTTGTCGGTGAAAAAGAACTCGCCTTAATGAAGCCAACTGCTTATCTGATTAATACTTCAAGAGGCAGCAACGTTGACGAACAAGCACTATACAAAGCATTAAAAGAAGGAAAAATCGCTGGCGCCGCAGTAGACGTTTTCGCTGATGAACCTAAAAGTGAAGACGCTGAATTCAAGAGTAAACTCAAAGAGTTGGATAACGTGGTTTCCAGCAGTCACCTTGGCGCATCAACAATCGAAGCCCAAAGAGAAACATCAACCGAAATAGCACGTCTAATTTCAGGTTATCTTTTAGGTGGAGACTTTGCCAACGCAGTAAACGCAGGTGAAAGCATAGAGCTAGAAGAAATACCAGTTTACACCTTGTTTATCCACCATCGTGATGTGCCAGGAGTTTTCGCTAATATTGACAAAGTCTTAGCTGATAACGAAATAAACATTAGAGCAAACTACTCAAGGCAAATCGGAAACAGCGGCTATGCCATATCGGTGTATGTGCTCCACAAAAAAGTTAGCTCAGAAATAATAAAGAAGATCAAAGCAATAGCGAACGTTTGTAACGTGAAAATTTAAGTTTTAAACGCCTGTTTGAATCAGGCATATAAACTAGTTTTCTTTTTTAAGGTAGCCATGCGATTAGGGGTTCTGTTCTCAGGCGGCAAAGACTCAACACTTGCTCTTCACTTAGCTGCGGAGAAAGAAGAAGTCGTATGCCTCATCACGATACTTTCGAAAAATAAGGAGAGCTTCATGTTCCATACTCCGAATATTGACATTACGGCGCTTCAAGCAGAAGCCTTAGGATTGCCTCAAATAACAAAGACAACCCAGGGCGAAAAAGAGAAGGAGCTCTCAGACTTGGAATATGCAATCGCTGAGGCAGCAAGTAAGTTCAAGATAGATGGCGTGGTAACGGGCGCAGTGGAGTCAGTCTACCAAGCTGAACGGGTCCAGCGTATATGCAATCAGCTTGGACTTTGGTGTTTCAATCCGCTTTGGAAACATAACCAGAAAGCCCTCTTAGAAGAGCTTCTTGAAAAAAGGTTTAAAGTGATTATTTCAGGAGTTTTCGCTTATCCCCTTGACGAAAAATGGCTTGGAAAACAAATCGACAACAAGCTAATAGATAGGCTAGTTGACCTTCAGCAAAAGTATGGTTTGAGTCCAGCCGGAGAAGGAGGCGAAATTGAGACAACAGTTTTAGATGCACCTCTATTCAAAAAGAAAATCGAAGTCCTTGATTATAGTGTTGAATTTAAGGGAAATTCTGGAGTATTCATAATTAATCAGGCTCGGCTGGTTTCGAAATGATTCTTGTTGTGGACATGAATTGGAAGAAGGATTCATTGGGCTTTTACGAGTTTGTATTACCTATAGTCACAATTGCTAAAACACAGGATGAATGCATCGTAAAACATTTCCTTGAAGTAACCAACCAAGACCTAAGTCAATGTGGCAGTGTCATTCTTTCAGGCACAGCACTCAAGGATACAACGACTTTAAGTCAACCAGAAAAGTTCATGTGGCTCAAAGAAACAGAAAAGCCAGTTTTGGGCATCTGCGCAGGCATGGAAACTATAGGCGTAGTTTTCGGTATGCGCTTGATTCGATGTTTGGAAATAGGTATGACACAGATAAGTATGCTAAAAGAAAACCCGCTTTTCTGTGGAGACTTCAAGGCTTACTCACTTCATAGCTACTGCGTTGAGTCTCCAGGGAATTTTTATGTTTGGGCAAAATCCACAAAGTGCGTCCAAATCATTAAGCATAAAATCAAGCCAATTTACGGTATGCTCTTTCATCCCGAAGTGAGGAATCCTGAATTAATCAAACGTTTCATCCTCTTGAATAAAAGTTAGCGCCTGATTAGATACCGCTGGAAAAGTAGGCAACAGAAACTTAATTACTAAGCAAAGCAAATTTAAAGTATACTAGTTCTGTAGGTTAAATGAAGTGATTTTAGCATGATAAACAAGTTGCCAGTAGAAAAGCTCAGAAGAGAATGTGACTCTAATTTTATGCAGTGCGAATCAACCCAGGACTTGATTCCACTAAGCGAAATTATAGGCCAAGAAAGAGCCGTCCGAGCGTTAAAATTTGGGCTCGGCATAAAAGACCACGGTTTCAACATGTATGTTGCAGGTTACCCTGGAACAGGCAGAAAAACCGCAGTTAAAAACTTCGTAGAAGCGCAAGCTAAAGCTCAGCCAGTTCCACCTGACTGTTGTTACGTCAATAATTTTGCTAACTCGTACGAGCCGAAAGCCATTCAGTTGCCAGCTGGAAAAGGAAAAGAATTCCGCGATGATATAAAAAATTTTATTGAAAATGTTGTTCGGAATGCGCTTCCTAAAGCTTTTGAAAGTGAAGATTACGTTGCAAAAAGAGAATCCACCATCCAAGGGCTAGAAAATCAAAGAAAACAGTTAATTGAAGAATTAAACCAGAAGGCTCAACGGGAAGGCTTTGTAATTCAAACAACACCTATTGGCCTGCTACTTATTCCAGTATTAGATGGCAAACCGCTCAGCGAAGAAGAAATGTTAGCATTGCCTCAAAAAATGAAGGATAAAATCCAAGAAAAAAGGGAAAAGTTGGAGGCCGAATTTAGAAACACAATGCGGCAACTAATAGACATGGAAAGAAAAATTCATGAAGCATTAAAGAAACTCAACAAAGAAGTTGCCCTCTACACCATTGGCAATCAAGTGGAAAGCCTCGTCGAGAAGTACAAAGACACCTCAGAAGTAACAACCTACCTGAAAGACGTG
Source organism: Bathyarchaeia archaeon (assembly GCA_050015395.1). Classification (GTDB taxonomy): domain Archaea; phylum Thermoproteota; class Bathyarchaeia; order Bathyarchaeales; family Bathycorpusculaceae; genus Bathycorpusculum. The sequence continues at coordinate 95,435 of JBEKBM010000005.1, read as the reverse complement.
CAAAATGACATTCTGGATAATTTGCAGCAGTTTGTTAAAAGAGGCGAACCCCAACAGCAACTTCCATTCCCAATGCCTTGGATGAAAGAGGAACCGTACAAGAAATATGAGGTAAATGTAGTCATTGATAACTCGGATACTAAAGGTGCCCCTGTAGTCATGGAAACCAACCCTACTTACCCTAACCTTCTTGGTAAAACAGAGAAGGAAGCTCAGTTTGGAGCTCTAACCACTGACTTCAGCATGATCAGGGCAGGATCCATACACAAAGCCAACGGCGGATACTTGATTATTCCTGTTGAAGAGTTACTGAGAGACCCGTTCTCCTATGACGGCTTGAAACGAGACCTCAGAGACAGAAACATAGCTATAACAGAACCTGAAGAACGTTATGGTTTTCTCAGTGTTAAAACCCTTAAACCCCAGCCTATTCCTTTAACAGCCAAAGTAATCCTAATTGGTGACCCCTACATTTACCAATTACTATTCCAGTTGGACACTGATTTTAGAGAACTTTTCAAGATTAAAGCAGAATTTGACACAGTGATGGACAGAACTGACGATAAAGTAATGCAGTATGCCGCTTGGGTATGCGCACTATGTGAAAAAGAAAAACTCAAACACCTTGACGGCACAGGAGTAGCCAAGCTAGTAGAGTACAGCTCAAGGATTGCAGACGACCAATACAAGCTTTCAACCCAATTCGCTCATATTGCTGACATAATTCGCGAAGCAAACTATTATGCTTCACAAGAAAACGCCGAGTTCATAAACGGAAACCATGTCAAGAAAGCCATAGAAGAAAAAGTTTACCGCTCAAAACTCATCCAAGAAAAAATTCAAGAGATGATAACACGCGGGTTCTTCCTAATAGACACCGTTGAACAAAGGGTTGGGCAAGTAAACGGCTTATCCGTTATGGGACTAGGCGACTTTGCCTTCGGCAACCCCTCACGCGTAACGGCAAGCATTGGCTTGGGCAGAGAAGGGGTAATCGACATTGAAAGAGAAGCTAAAATGGGCGGACCCATACACACAAAAGGCGTCTTGATTCTCAGCGGCTACATAAATGACAAATACGCTAGGGACAAACTGTTAAGTCTTTCAGCAAGACTTGTTTTTGAGCAGAATTATGAAGGAGTCGAAGGTGACAGCGCTTCAAGCACCGAATTATACTCGATTTTATCAGCGCTTTCTGGACTGCCGATAAAGCAGAACATAGCAGTAACGGGTTCAGTTAATCAGAAAGGTGAGGTGCAAGCCATAGGCGGGGTAAACGAGAAAATTGAAGGTTTCTTTGAAGTCTGCAAACTTAAGGGTTTCACTGGACAGCAAGGAGTAATGATACCGGAAAGCAACGTGCAAAACCTGATGCTTAAAGAAGAAGTTATTGAAGCAGTGAAAGCCGGCAAATTTAGCATCTACTCAGTCAAAACAATTGATGAAGGCATAGAGGTTCTTACTGGAGCAAAAGCTGGGCAAAGAAGTGCGGATGGAACTTTTGAGGAAGGAACAGTGAATTACCTTGTAGACAAGCAACTTAAAGACATGGCAGATAAACTCAAGGAGTATCCACCTTTCCAAGTGCAAGAGAAAAAAGTTGAAAGTTAAACCTAAGACACTGAAAGAAGTTTTACCTCTTCCTTTTTCCATGCGCCTACAATTAGCATGCAAAGGCTTGTTTACAAGCTGGCTGACTTGGGTATGGCCTAATTTTTGATAAAGAAATTCATAAACAAAAATGACCTACCGAGAGCTCAAAGGTAATTAGTGATTTTGCATCTTTATTCTAAGTTATCAAAGCTTATTTTGCCAGTCCGCTGAAAGGTAGTCAGGGTTCAAAGTTGGTAGCCTCAAAGCGCAAACATAAACGCAATAGCTCCATGGTAATCATGCTTCTTCCAGTAATAGTCTTCATATTCCTCATGGGATGGTACATGTACTGGATAGGCGACCAAAAAAGACCAGACAAGATACAGCGTAAACCACTCAAAAAAGACAACGTAACCTTTATGCCCATAGTTCGCGAAGAAACACAAGAAATAGTAAATGAATAATGTAAAAAGCAACCGCTTCTTTTAATCATTTGCAACTTTAAAATTCGGATTTTATAGAGAAGCTCGCACGCTTGTTGTTGCAATTACACAATCACAATTCCATTTATACTCCGCAAAGGCTTGTTAATTTGCGAGAAATAGCCATCCAAGAGGTACACCCATGCTTGGCGGGTCAGCAGTTAAACGAGGCGCGGATTGCCGTACCCTGACAATTCAGGGCTCTTTTTGATTCGCGTCTTGAGTTAACATGGGCGACTCCGCCAAGCCTACTTTTAGTTACTGAATGCACATATGGTTCAACCGCTTTTTTGTATAGAACTTATTAAGGGTTAGATGCAATGCTACTTCTTGTGAACCAATTTGAGTTATAAAGCAAACATGCACCCTAAAGTCAGCCAAGCAGAAATGGCAGTATTTCAAGCACTAAGCATGGCTGGGTTAACTACAGGCATGGTAACACAAAAACCAATCATTCTAAAATCAACCATTCCTGACTTTTGCTGGATGAACAAACGAAAAATTGTTTACTTAGATGGCACACCAGTACATTCGAGCGATAAACAGCAAAAGCGCGATAACGAAATCGATGAGCTCTTGACAGCTCAAGGCTGGAATGTGCTCAGAATTCCTTATCAACCACCTATAACAGAGAAAGGACTAGCTGAAATAGTGGCAACCATAAAGCGGTTCCTAAACGTAGACGAGGAAACATAGGGCTTTCGGATAAATTGATTGCTTACAAAACTTAAAGTCATAAAAAGATATTTATCTGTAAGAGATAACCATTTTCCGAATGCTCCGGTAGTATAGTCCGGTCAAACCTTACTAAGACTTCTTATTAAGGGACTAAGTATAGCGGCCTCTCGAGTCGCGGACCCGGGTCCAAATCCCGGCCGGAGCACCATTTTACTTAGTTTCAGCGAAGTTTTTTCTTACTGAATCTATTGCTATAAACAAGCTTGCTCTTTTTAGAAAATCTGTCAGTTCGTTTGTGTGCTAGACAGCCTCTTCCATTCCAGCTTCCTGCCTTCTTCGTAATATTTAATAGCTTTTTCCAAGTCAATACTTGAGGTGTCAACGCCAGAATCTTTCAGCTTCTTGGTCAGTCTTTTCATCGGCACCACTCCACCTTCAACTATTTCTAATCGGTAGACATAACTTGCTATTGCTTTGCGGACGACTTCGCTCCACTTGACTTCTGAATGCCGCTTCATCTTATCATATAATTCTTGAGGAATTGATATTGTTATGTCTACCATGTGCATAATTATTTGAATGTTCCATAATTAAATTATCCGATGGCTTTTCGAAAAAGAAAATTATTTGTATGCGAGTGTTGAGCATAGTTCTTCTACAGTTCGGTTTAGCGTTAGTTCTGCCATGTTTTTGCTGTAATCCATTATGCGTCTTGAACTGTCAAAAATTAAGCGCAATACCGAAGCTATGTTTGGGTCTAGTTTTTTGCTTGACATTAGCATGATTAGCTCATTCTCTAGTGGAGCTAGGGATTCGCGTTTTGAAATTAGTTTCTCAGCGTCTTTGTATTCTCTTTTGAAGAGTGCTTTTATGGCGTCTTCGTATAGCTGGTGTGCTTGCGAGCTGAAATTGACCAGTTGATTGTATATTTCTTCGTCTATTGGGTCTTTTATGAAAAGCGTCTCGTCATCGATTAATTTTTGCAGTGAACCCAAATTGTTTATGATATTCATGGCATTTTCGCCAATGTTTTCAATGTCGTTCGCTGCTATGCGGTATAAGAGGAACTCTTTGGGTGTTCTAAAGCCGAGTTCGCGGTATAGGTTTCGTTCTATGCCGTATTTTAGTTGGCGAACGACGTATAGTCCCAAGCGGTTTACGTCATTGTGGGCGTTGATTACGCTGTCAAATAAGGTGGTGCTTCTGTCTTTTAGGGCGGCAATGGCGTCTCTGTTTGCGGAGAGTGCTACAATAGCCATTCTTCTAACAGCTTTTTCAATTGGGAATTCCGAGTGCTTTATTAGGATTTGCAGGGTGATTTCGTCTGAGGTTTCATCGATTATTTCTGAACCAAGAAAGTTGTCTCTAGATAGGTTTTTTATTTCATTTTTGTATTTTACTGCGTCTTGAGCGTTTTTGAAGTGGACTCTTATTATGTCAGCGCCTATGGCGTATAACGCGCGGATCATGCGCAGCGTGGATTGTGTAGGCTCTTTCGGGTCAACGTTTATGAAGTATTCTTTGAGTTTGGATGCGTTGTCTCTGCCTTCTTTTTCTTTGATTTTTCTTGGAACCAGCGTTAGTGTGGAGTCTGGTTGGCTGTTGAATGCTATTTCGCTGCCTCGTTTTAACTCTAGGTCTTGGACCCATTCTTTCGGTAGGGATATTATGTATGATCCTCTTCCCGTGCATTGGACTTTTCTATAGCCTAGGTCTTTTTCTGCCAAAAAACTCACCTGATATATGTTTCATTTAGATAACATAGTTCATTAACTTGCATATAAATGATTATCAACAAAGTTATATAGAATACATGCTATTTCAATGGGCTAACACTAATAAAAAAGGGATAAAAATGCCACTAAACACCTGCAAAGTAATAATGAGAAGTGCTAAACAATCAACCACAAGCAATGGCGTCCTCATGCACAAGCGACATTGAACTATATGTTCTCATGCTCAGTTGTCCCCGCTAAACAAGAAATTTGATGAGGTTTAACTGTATGAAAAGAATAATCGCAAAGCAAGAAGTATGCATGGGCTGCGGACTATGCGAAGTTTACTGCACAGTCCAACATTCAAAATCAAAAGACATAATCAAAGCCTACAACAGCGAACGCCCCAAACCAATAAGCAGAGTAAGACTAGAAGTAAACAAGCCTGTCTCCTTCGCAATCCAATGCCGACACTGCGAAGACGCACCATGCGTAACCGCTTGCTTATCAGGCGCAATGCAAAAAGATGAAAAAACAGGTTTAGTGACCTATAACCAAGAGAAATGCATGGGCTGCTGGACCTGCATAATGGTTTGTCCATACGGTGCCATAATGATGGATCAGCAAGGCAAAGTAGTTGCCAAATGCGATTTATGCCAAGGTTTTGATGAGCCAGCATGCGTTGCTAACTGCCCTAACGAAGCGTTGGTATTTAAAGAGGTGAAACCCTAAATTGGCAAAGTACCTGATTGTTGGCGGTTCAGCAGCAAGCATAGGCGCAGTTGAAGCCATCCGAGAAGTAGACCCAGCCGGAAGCATAACCATAATTTCAGAAGAACCATGCCCCCAGTACAGTCGTCCAATGATTAGCGACTTTGTCAGCGGCAAAGCAGACTTCCATAAGATGAAGTGCCGAACCGACGACTTCTGGAAAGAAAACAACGCGGAAGCACTCACAGGCAAAAAAGCAACAGCCCTAAACCTTACCGAGAAAACCGTCCAGCTGGAGAGCGGCGAAAAAGTTGCTTATGAAAAGTTGCTGCTTGCAACAGGCGGCAAACCCTTTGTTCCAAAGATGGAAGGCTCAGATAAGGATGGCGTATTCACGTTCACCACCATTAAGGATGCTCAACAGCTTGCAGCCAAAATTGATAGCATAAACGCTAAGGCGGCAGTAGTTATAGGCGCAGGTCTCATCGGCATAAGCGTAACAGAAGCCCTCATGAAGCGTGGCTTAAAAGTTACAATGGTTGAATTGCAAGAGAAAATTCTCAGCTTGCTTTTGGATGCGAAAGCATCAGACCTTGTGGAAGGCGTCGTTAAGAAGGCAGGCGTCAACATCGTAACTGGTCAGTCTGTCCAGAAAATCTTGGGCACACCAGGCAACGATGGCGTAGTCGGCGGAGTAATCTTAACCAAGGGTGACCAAGTGCCCTGTGACCTTGTCATCGTAGCCATCGGTGTTGTTCCACGCACTGAACTGGTCGTAGGAACAGCGGTGAAAACTAACAGGGGAATAGTAGTTGACAATACGATGCAGACAAATGTACCTGACGTTTACGCTAGCGGCGATGTGGCTGAAGCGTACGATTTCATTATGAACCAGAACCGCCTCTTGCCTCTCTGGCCCCTCGCAGTCTTGGAAGGACAAATTGCAGGTTACAACATGGCAGGCAAGAAAACCACGTATATAGGCGGCACAAACATGAGCAGCCTCAAGTACTTTGACATCCCCATCGTTTCCATAGGCTTAGCTAACCCTAAGGAAGACCCAGCACTGGAAGTGCTCGTTAAACACGACGCTGAGCGCAATGTCTACAAGAAACTTGTCCTTAAAAACAACGTTATCGTAGGCTTGACACTTGTGAACTGCATTGAACGTGCAGGCGTCTTGTTCTATCTTATGAAGAACACCATAAACGTGAAAAGATTCAAGCAGAAACTCCTCTCGGACGACTTTGGCTTAGCAACACTGCCTGTGGGTTTGCAGAGAAAAATGTGTGTGGTGCAATAAAATGAACCGTCAAGATAGAAAAATAATCAGTCCCTTCGGAGATGACAAGGATTTCTCAGGCTGCGCCCTTTTCGGCATGATGAACACAGATGGCAAACGGTTTAGCTCAAAAGATCCAGTCCGCGCTGTAACGAACATGCATGACCGTGGTAACGGTTTAGGCGGCGGCTTCGCAGTTTACGGCATATACCCAGAGTTCAAAGACCACTACGCTTTCCACGTAATGTACCTGAGCAAAGACGCAAAAGAAAAAACCGACCACATACTCGCTTCTAGATTCGACATAATCTACGACGAAGAAATGCAGACAAGACCCGCCAATGTCCATGACCCACCGTTAGTTTGGCGGTACTTTGTTCAACCTAAAAAACATCGACCTGAAGACCAAACAGAAGAAGATTACGTGATAGAAGCCATCATGCACATTAACACTGAAACTGGAAAGGCATTTGTCTTCTCAAGCGGCAAAAACATGGGCGTATTCAAAGGCGTAGGCTTCCCAGAAGACGTCGCAGACTTCTTCAGTTTAGAAGACTACCAAGGATACCTCTGGACATGCCACAGCAGATTCCCCACGAACACTCCAGGCTGGTGGGGCGGAGCACACCCATTCAACATATTAGACTGGACAGTAGTGCACAACGGTGAACTCTCATCCTACGGCATTAACCGCCGCTACTTGGAAATGTATGGTTACAAGTGCACCATGCAAACAGACACCGAAGTGTTAGCATACACGGTTGACTTGCTCATACGAAGACAGCACCTACCAATCGAACTCGTAGCTCAAATCCTTGCTGCACCGTTATGGAGTGAAATAGACTGCATGGAACCCAAAAAAGCACAACTTCTAAGATCACTGCGTCAAACTTACGGCAGTTTACTGATGAACGGGCCATTCAGCATTATCATTGCTCATCATGGGGAAATGATAGGCTTAACTGACAGAATCAAACTACGACCATTAGTAGCAGGCTCAAACGGCGACTTCCTATACTTATCGTCAGAGGAGTCAGCCATGCGTTTGGTTTCGCCAAATCTGGACAAGTTCTGGTGCCCAAGAGGCGGAGAACCAGTGATTTGCAGACTAAAAAACAGCAACCCCAAAACTGCTGAAGTTTTAGCTGGAGGGGAAAGTTAATGAAAACTTACGTGATTCCTGAATATTTAGTTGAACGTGACCAAAACCGTTGCATACGCTGCAAAGTATGCGTTAACCAATGCACATACGACACGCACTACTATGACGAAGAAACCGACAAGGTTTGCAGTAAGGAAGAGAACTGTGTTAATTGCCAACGCTGCGTAACCTTCTGCCCAACCCACGCTATCACCGTAAGAAAGAACCCGACTGCTAACCGAGACAACGCCAACTGGACAGTTGAAGCAATCCGAGACGTGAAAAAGCAAGCTGAAAGCGGCGCAGTAATCTTAACAGGCATGGGCTGTGACAAACCATACTACACTTACTGGGACCGACTGCTCCTAAACGCTAGCCAAGTAACTAACCCTTCAATCGACCCGCTGCGTGAACCGATGGAGATCAGAACTTATCTGGGCGAAAAACCAGACAAGCTAGAGCTGGAAATGGAAAACGGCGAAACAGTACTAAAGACTCAGCTTACTCCGCAACTTTGCCTTGACGTTCCAGTAATGTTCTCAGCAATGTCCTACGGCGCCGTAAGCTTAAACGTACATGAATCCTTAGCCAGAGCAGCCACCGAATGCGGAACATACTTCAACACTGGCGAAGGCGGCTTAGACAAGAGCCTATACAAGTACGGCGCTCACGCCATTGTCCAAGTTGCATCCGGACGGTTTGGTGTGCATCCTAAATATCTTGACGTAGGTGCGGCTGTAGAAATCAAAATCGGCCAAGGCGCAAAACCAGGCATAGGCGGACACTTGCCAGGCGAAAAAGTAACCAAAGAAGTAGCCAAAACACGCATGATACCGATAGGTACAGACGCGCTTTCACCTTATCCGCAACATGACATCTACTCAATTGAGGATTTACGGCAGTTAATTTACGCGCTTAAAGAAGCCACAAACTACAGTAAGCCTATCTCAGTGAAAATCGCAGCTGTTCACAACGCGGCTGCAATCGCCAGCGGTATGGTACGGGCTGGAGCAGACATAATCGCGCTTGACGGTGTCAGAGGCGCAACTGGCGCAGCACCCAAAGTCATCAGAGACAACGTAGGCATACCCATCGAGTTAGCCATTGCACAAGTAGACCAGCGGCTCAGAGAGGAAGGCATCAGAAATAATGCTTCCGTCGTCGCGGCTGGCGGCATTAGAAGCAGCGCTGATGTGGTTAAGGCTATAGCGTTAGGAGCGGACGCCGTGTACATTGCAACTGCCGCTTTGATAGCTATGGGCTGCACTGTTTGCCAACGCTGCTACACTGGCAAATGCCCATGGGGTATTGCGACATGTGACCCGTGGATTAGCAAACGCATCAACCCCGACATTGCTTCTGAGCGATTAGTCAATTTGCTTCAAAGCTGGAGTTTAGAGATTAAAGATATGATGGGCGGCATGGGTATAAACGCCATCGAAAGCTTGCGAGGCAACCGACTTGCACTTAGAGGTGTCGGCTTAACGAGGACTGAGTTAAAGATTCTAGGCGTAAAAATGGCAGGAGAGTAAACGTATGATTGAACAAAAAACGGTTGTGGAAATCGACGCGAAATTTCTTCCGCGCATAATAAAAGACGGCAATGTGCTGAAAATTGATGCAGAGGGACTGTACTATAAAGAATTGAACTGCTTGCTGAGACAGGCAATCTGCGGTGATGCCGAAAGAATAGAGGTACACAATGTCTGCGGGCAACGATACATTGGCACAGACTTAGACACAAACATGCAAATCGACGTTTACGGAACGCCAGGAAACGACCTTGGCGCCTTCATGAATGGACCCAAATTGGTGATACATGGCAACGCGCAGGATGGTTGTGGCAACACAATGAATGAAGGGCAAATAATCATAAATGGCCACGCTGGAGACGTAACTGGGCACTCGATGCGGGGTGGAAAAATCTTCGTCCGAGACTACGTTGGCTACAGAGTTGGCATACACATGAAAGAGTACCAACGCTATTTCCCCCAAATAGTCATAGGACAAACGGCAGGCGACTTTCTGGCTGAGTACATGGCAGGCGGAATAATCCTCATCTTAGGCTTGAACCTGAAAGAAGGCGAACGCTGCAGAGCTAGGTTTGTCGGCACGGGAATGCATGGCGGCGTAATCTACGAGCGAGGAGAGATTCTTGAACCTGTGAATGGAACTAAAATAATGGAAGTCGGCAAGCGAGATACTCAAACAATTGAAGGCTTAGTCAAGGAATACGCCAGTCACTTCGGCACTGATCCCAAGGAAATCTTGAGCACTAACTTCAAGAAAATACTTCCCGTATCAAAGAGACCGTATGAGAAGCTTTATTCTCATTAAATATTTTTTTTAAAATAAACTAATACAGGTTGCGTGCTTCTTTTCTTTTCTCTGCTTCTTCATAAAAGCGCAGAACTTCATCTATTATTTCGACGTTAGAGAGCAGCATTCGTCTGCAACAGTAACGTTTCAAGCCTAAGCTGTCTAAGATGTCGCTTGCGTTCTCGCCTGTCTTGATGCGTCTTGTGAACTCGTCCCATTGGTCTCCAACCAGTTTGCCGCATGTGAAGCATCTTACGGGAATAATCATTTGTTTTTTTCCTCCTTACCTGTAACTTTTCTGTTCTTTTGCTCGTGCGCCTGCTCCGCCGACCTTTTTGGTTTCTTTAGTTCGGGAGTCTCCGGCAACCATTGTTCTGTCATATTCGCTAAAGACTGTGCGTAAATGAGTGCTTTTTGTCCATTTGAGCAGGGCATTTGCAACCGCCATTCGTGCGGCTTCTGCCTGTCCCATGTAGCCTCCGCCGCTGGTTTTAACGTCCATGTCTAGTTGCTGCCAGATGTCGCCGCCTGCTTGCAGTAGAGGCTCCATTATTTTTGCGCGAGCGATGTCTGGTTCGTAAATTTCAACTGGAGTCATGTTTATTCGTATTTTGCCTACGCCTTGTTTAACTACGGCGCGGGCGACTGCTGTTTTTCTTTTTCCACTAACAACTAAAACTTTCTTTGCTGGCATAATTATTTCATCCTATCGTTCCATCCAATTTCTTTTGCCATTTCTCCAAGGGTGAAATGTGGCCCTTTAAGATTGGCAGATGAAGCTTCTGTGAACGTAATCATTTCTTGATCTTTAAGCTCTAAGGGTATGCCCATAAATACTTTGAGCCGTTTATAGGCGTTTTTGCCTTTAGGCTGCTTATACGGAACCATTCCTCTTACGGCTTTTCGCAGGAAACGGTCGGGTCTTCGGTAATGGAATGGGCCGCGCCTTGGAGCGCCTACTTCAAGGAAGACGTGGGCTTCTAAAACTTTGCTTTTCTTTTTGCCTGAGAACACGGCTTTTTCAGCGTTAAGGATGATGACTTCTTCTCCGTTCAGTAATCTTTTGGCAACTTTACTGCACATTCTGCCAACTATTAATCCTTCAGCGTTTACCAGTGTGACAGGAGCTTTTTTTGTTTGCATTTTTTTCACCGAATAATCTTTACTTTTGCACCAGTTGGATTTTTCTCTAAGAGCTCAGGGATTGAAAGATATTTCGCTTTGACAGCAACAAGTTTCGCCTTCGCTTTCTCAGAAGCACCAAATGACGCCACTGTTACCGCATGGTTTATGCTGCCTGACCCCAAGATTTTGCCGGGAACAACAACTACATCGCTTCTTTTAGTGTTCCTGTTTATCCTGCTCAGGTTAACTGAGATGCGTTGACTCCGCGACTTGGCTAAATGGTCAGCTACGTCTAGCCAGATGCCTGCTTGTTTTTCTCTGCTCTCTTTCTTTAAAAGACGAATAAGCTGGATTAATTCCGGGTTTGTTGTTTTGGTTTCTCTCATTGTTGTTCAGCCTTTACTAATTCTTCAAGTTCGTTTAATTGTTTACCTAACGTTTTGGTGGCTTCTTTAAGGATACGTTCTGGAGGAAGCGCACCCGTTGACTCAATGTTCATTATGAAAGCATTCTTTTCCCATTCAACCTTCAACGGTGACGGCTTTTGTGGACAAGCTTCAACACAGTCCATGCAAAGGTTACATGCTAAGAGGTCTCTAACATCAACTTTCTCGTCTTTAATGGCGAGCACTTTCTTGGGGCATATGTCTACGCATTTTGCGCAGTCTTCACATTTCTCTGTTGGAACGGTTATTTGTGGGAAATACTTGTAAGCGCACACTGAAGTTGGCTGCCACTTGGCGTGAGTTTTGCCTCTTCCGAGCCGGGCGTAGGCTTCAAGTTTTAATTTCTGGTTTTTAGCCAGCTTTACTAGTGGGATCTTGTCTGACACGGGGATAATTTCAGGGTTTTCTGACACGATTTCGCCTGAATAAACTGTTCTTGTTCCTTCCTTTGCTTCAGCATCCAGCGTAAGCGTCACTCGGCATTGCGAGCAGCCGAATTCGCTTTTACATTCGCACACTTCAGGAAGATTGTAAGTGTCCAAGTCAGTTTTCAGTGGCGTTAGCCCTAGCCGATGAGCAATTATTTCATCCTGCAAAATTGAGGAATTTTCTATCATGACAACTTCGTCAATTGCCATGGTGGGCACCTCAGCAAGTGCTATTCGACGCAGAGCGTTCATTAACGTAACATCCGCTTCTCTGACGATTATGCGGAGGTTGCTATCGTTTTTTTCAAGGATTTCTATTTTCACTTGCTAAGACACTCCAATAATGCGTTCAATACAGATATAGTGCATTATTTCAATTTTTCTGTCAATAAAGAGGGGAAATTGAGATTAGACTCTTCTTCCTCTTCTGCCACCTGGCCGTCTTGTGCCGTCATGGGGAATTGGCGTAACTTCTTCAATACGTTCAATACGGAAACCAAACCTTGCAAGAGCACGTATGGCTGCTTGAGCACCTGGCCCCGGAGTTCTTGGTCCCGAACCGCCTGGCGCTCGTACCTTAATGTGGATGGCTGTTATTCCTTTATCCCGAGCCACTTCAGCTGCGCCGGTTGCTGCACGCATAGCCGCGTAGGGTGATGATTCCATGCGGTCTGCTTTTACGTACATGCCGCCGCTTGTGCGAGCGATTGTTTCTGCGCCTGAAATGTCAGTTATGTGAATTAGCGTGTTATTGTAGGAGCTGAAGATGTGGACGATTGCCCATTTCTCGTTTCGTTTGTTGCTGGCGCTCAAAATCTGCCGCCTCTTCCGCCTCTTCTTCCGCCTCGAGCAGGCTGCCTGATTTCTGGTTGTTTAGCTACGACTGTTAATCCGACGCGTAACGGGTGGGCTTGGTTTGCAACTGCACTCTCTGGGGAATAGATTACTTTTGTTTCATCCGCTTTTGGCACTATGTAGCTGGGGATTGTTACGCGGCGGCCATCTATGGTTACGTGTCCATGATTGATTAGTTGGCGTGATTGGAAGATTGTTCTTGCTAAGCCTTTGCGGAAAACGATTGTTTGAAGTCTGCGTTCTAAGATGTCTTCGATTGTTAAGTCTAAAACGTTGTCCAACACGGCGGTTTCTTGTAGGATGCCTAGTTTTTTGAGTTTTGCAAGCTGCTCGTTTTCCATTTTTGCGCGTTCTTCAGGAGTTTTACTGATAAGTGATCGGGCGATGCCTCTGGTTTTTGACAGAGTGGTTTTAAGACGCCAGAGTTCATGCTTGTTTCTTAAGCCATATTGACCTACTAGTTTGAGCTCTTCTTGAAGGATGTCTTTGCGCCATTTAAATCGGGGAGTATCAAATTTTTTACGTTGCTTCTTTGGATCTCCCGTGTTTATTTGCCTCCTTCAGCGGCTGGTGCTCCACCAGGCTTCTGCAGCAAAGTCTTCTTTTTAACTCCCAAGGCTTTGCCAGCTCTTCCAGTAGTTTTTGTTCTTTGCCCACGAACTTTCAGGCCGTAAGCATGGCGGTATCCACGCCAAGACTTGATTTCTTTGGCTTCATCAATATCCATTTTTGTTCTCAAAACTAGGTCAGCGCTTAAAAGGTGCATGTCTTTCCCTGTTACCGAATCTTTTCGCCTGTTAAAAAGCCAAGTTGGCAGGCTATATTTTGCTGGGTTTCTTATAACATCCTCTATTTTTGATATGTCTGATTCTGCTAAGAAGCCTACTCGCAAGTCAGGGTTTACTTCTGCCTTTTTCAGGATTGCGTTTGAGAGGCTCATGCTTACACCTTTTACTTGTGCTACCGCGTAAGAAGTCTTAAGGGTACCTTGAACGTCTGTACCCATAATACGAAGTATATAGCGATATTCCTGTGACATGTTAAATTTTCATCCGTTTTTTAACTTAAAGCATATACGAAATGAGACAGTATTTATTTAAACCTTTTTGACCAATGAAGAGTTAACTTTGTGTGTTGAAGCCGTGAACTCATGTTATTGTGTTCTTCTTGGGTAATTTGTTTTAGTAAACGAAACTTATACTAACCGCATGCAAGCTATAAGGGCAAGAGCATGATGGATACAATAACGATAATTGGCTTAATCGCCGCTGCATTCACCACAATCGCGCTTTTCCCACAGTTAATCAAGGTTTGGAAAACCAAATCAACCAAAGACATCTCAACCGGAATGTTCACGCTGTATTGCTGTGGCGTGTTCTTATGGTTTGTTTACGGAGTTTACCTGAATAATTCGCCGATTATTATTGCGAATTCTTTAGCTTTCATCCAAGCCCTCATAATCCTAATATTCAAAGCAAAATACAAATGAACAATTACTTAACAAAAACTTTGAAAAAGAACACCAAGCTGATTAAACCTCCTTTAAGTATTCGCGTCTATAAACTTGCCCCAAGCACTGTTACCCCAACAACTAAGCCCGCTCAACCACGTCTATCACGTTAATTGCTGAGTTTATCCATCTCAAATAAGCATTCAACGTTGAGCGCAAAGCAACCGTGTCCTCAGCATCAACCGCCAACATCAAAAATAAGCCGTCTTTTTCCAATTTTACCGTGGCTCGTCTTGTTACTGGTGCGTTGGCTTCTGGCGTTAAAGCGTTAAGAAGTGTGGTTAACTGTTTATCGGAAGGAAGTTTTAAGCGGATAGTAGCTTTTGCATTAATTGCCATTTAGCAGCGCCTAGATTAATCAGCGAAGTTCCAAGTAATAAACAAAAACCTAAGTTAAAGCCAATTCGGTTTCCCTTGATTTTGAGCCTAAGCGAGTACAGTAAACAAGCACTTTTTCACCTTTTCCATGCCTTTTTAGCCTCAACTTAAGTCCAAATCAAGCCCTAAACCAAAAAAGCAACCCAAAACAAGCCCTGAACCTAAACCAGCTACCCGTTAGACCTACCCTACTATTTGTGACAAAAATCAACAACAAAAAGCAAACAAAAAATAAAATAAAGGAAAGGTTAGTCGGTTTCTTCTTCGGTTGCCGGCTCAACAGCTTCAGCTTTTGCTGCTTCTTTTGTGGCTTCCTCTACGGTCAAACCTTTAGCTGCACGCTTAGCCACAACACCCAGCTTAGTTGTTGGAGTGTAAGCTCCACCTGAAAAAGTGAAGCCGCATTTGCTGCATTTCCAAACGCCGACGCTTTCACGTTTCACCCTTACGAAGCCGCAGCTTGGGCATTTGTGCGGTCTTCTGAGTTCAATGATTACTTTCATATAGCGTTTCCTAACTGTGGCACCGTAACGTGGACCTAAACCTCGTGTTGGACCGACTTTCTTTGTCTTCGGCAACTTTTTCACCAATTAAGCTTCTTGCGTATTTCAACTGCTTTCTCCTGAGCAATCTTTGATGCCTCTAAAATCTGTTGCGGTGTGAAATAGCCTGAGCCGCCCTTCTGAACAGCACAAATGTTTCCTTCGTCGTTGATAGCCATTGATATTCGCGAATCCATAACTTGCTCTTCTTCCAGCCCAGGATCAACTATGAGGGAATTGTTGATTTTTCCCGTAGTAACGGTTACTGGGTGGCTTTTCACTGGTAACGGAGTGTAACCCTGCTTAATCTTTAGTTCGCCATCTTTGATTTCGTAATTAGGCATCTTTGTGTTTAGCAAAGCAGCCATAGCAGCTAAAGCTGAAGCGTCAATCAAGTTTCCATCATGATTGAGCACATAAACATCCACGAATACGACGAAGACTTTCTTGCCTGGCTCTATGCATAGCTTTTCAGTATCGATTGCTTTTGATTCGCGTATGCCTCTGTCAACAACTCTTGCTAATTCAATTGAGTTTTCGTCAGGTGGTCCTGGCTCAAAGTTCGGCGAGGCTACTGGAACAAGCTCAGCGTTAACAGTTAAGACGCCTTCATTAGGTGTGTCGGCGAATGGTTCGCCAGTTTCAACTTTTACGCCTACAAGAACCTCTGTCTTCCCAAGCAAAACTCTAGCTGAACCTTCAGCACGCTCAATCAAACCCTGCTCAATCTTGATTTCTCTGTAATCACGCAAACCTCTATCATCTAGGCGTTTTCCCTTTTCGATAAACTGCTCAATCTGCTTTAGTCTAACGCGAGTAACAAGTGACGACATTACTCTTCAGCCTCCTCCTTAACAATCATGTACTTAGTTTTTAACGCTTCCTTCTGCATTTCATAGATTTTCTTGCACCCATCAATCGCCATATTCATTGCTTTCTCAAATTCTTCAGGTGTAAGGTTGCCATCCATCTGAAGCAGAGTAACCGCATTTAAACTAGGCATATAAGCTACTGGAACATCCGCGGCGCCAAGCTTGTCCTCAGCATCATACAAGTCCAAAACAACAGTGTCATCAATTTTTCCAGCAGCGCAAGCAACCACCAAATCACGCATTGGAACACCAGCGTCAGCAATAGCTAGTGCAGCAGCAGTAATGCTTGCACAACGTGTTCCACCGTCAGCCTGCAGCACCTCAACGAAAACATCCACGCCTGTCCGTGGATAAAGCTCCAAGAACAAGGCTGGCTCCAAACATTCCTTTATCACTTTAGATAGCTCTACTTCCCTTCTTGAAGGCGCAGGTGATTTACGTTCCTGCACTGAAAATGGAGCCATATGATAACGGCACCGCAAAACCATACGGTCTGGCAATGATAGGTGCTTTGGATGCATCTCTCTTGGACCGAAAGCCGCGGCTAAAATCTTGTTTTTTCCATGTTCAATATAGGCTGATCCATCAGCGTGTGATAAAACGCCGACTTGAAGCTTTAGGGGGCGAAGTTCATCTGCTTTTCTACCATCTAATCTAATACCTTTTTTATCAATTAATTTTTCAGGTTTTTCATTCATTCTTATTTTCCTCCACTTTACCTTTACTTTCTTTAAGTAACTGTGTTATGCGATCTGTGAGGCCACTTGTGTGGGATTCTTCCTCAATCTTTTTAATCGCCGTTATGGCAAGTTCCTCGTCCTCAAGGTTTTTCCCAGTGACTAAGATGACACCGTTAAGCCCCAGAATAATTTGGCAACCTGTTTCCTGTTTTATCATAGAAATCATTGAGCCTTTTCTACCGATTATACGAGGAATCTTTGTAGGCGTCACATGAAGAATTTGCCCTCGAGTTATTTTTCCTAACCCTGGCTCTCCAACAGTAAGCTG
This sequence comes from Bathyarchaeia archaeon, assembly GCA_050015395.1. Classification (GTDB taxonomy): domain Archaea; phylum Thermoproteota; class Bathyarchaeia; order Bathyarchaeales; family Bathycorpusculaceae; genus Bathycorpusculum. The sequence goes on along the minus strand of JBEKBM010000005.1, from coordinate 78,350 downwards.
TGGGTCGTGAGCTCTGTCATACGAAGCGATTTTTGCGACAATTAAGTCGCCAGCGTTTAAAACTTGCGATAACTCGTCGCTTTGAGGCTTGAAGGGCCTGCTTAAAACGTCTGATGCACGCAGGAGCGCTGTGTAGGGTGATTTAATATCAACTGTCCAGCCGTTAAATCCAACTTCCACGACTGAACCAATCACAATATCACCCATTTTAGGCACATAAAAAGCCCTAAGTGCAACAACATTTACTTTTTTATTGTCGGTATCTACAAGCCCGATTCTTGAGGCGTAAATCTTGTTCTGTTCCATGTATGTGTTTTCGCCAGCTAAATAATCGCCTTCAGCAAGCAATTCTCCTGGCGTCACAAGCTGTTTTTTTTCAAAGAACATTGGCATAATTTTCACCATCCAATTTTATTTTTTTAAGAGATTATTTTTGCTTCTCCACTTCCCTTAGTTACGTCGCCAAGTTTGTTTAGCAACGAGGCGTATGATCCAGCAGGCAATTCTATCTCACCATACCATGAGCCGTCTCCACGCCATTCTTCCCGTTTTATGGTACCCAAAGTTTTGACTGACCCGTAAGCTCTTGCTGAGTATTGGGCGGGTATCTTCACTGCGACTGTTACTTGCTCTATCTTTAAGGGCAAAATCGGCCGCAACAGTTTTACTATGTCTCTGGCTTGTTCTTCCACTGGCTTGTATGGGTCAATTGAGTAACGGATTTGCTCCATCGCATTCTCTATGCGCATTGGAGGATGCGGCAGATTCGTTTTTGGGTCAACTGCCTGTCTTGAAATGAAATCAATTATTTGTCTTCTCTTGTCTTCGACCATTTTACGTCTTTGTTCAGTTGTAAGTTGAAGCGTTCCTTTCTTCAGTATCGTATCAGCAACTTTTAATGGGTCTGTGGTTCCGAAGGCTTTGTGCATTGCTTCTTCGGAAACTTTGGTGCCTTTGTTTGCGTCAGAGAAAATGATTTCAGCCGCTAAAACTTCTGTTATTCCCGCGATTTTGCCGTTGCGGTAATCCAGTGCTTTTTGAGGTTTAACTAGGATTTCAAAATGCTCGTTTTCTTTTGTTAAACGTGCAACGGTGAACTTTTCACTCATCGAGTTTTCACTTGCTTGAACCCAGCTCTTTGATGTAGCCTTCTACAGCGTCGTCACTTAACATTTCCATTTTATTGGTTGCAACAGGTATGACCGCAATCTTTATTCTTGCAGGCAACTGCCTTGCGTCTAGGGCTTTAACTAAGCATTTTACTGCGAGTTTAATGCCTTTTTCTAAAGTCAAGTCTTCACGGTATTCTTCCTTTAGAACTGATACGACAGTTTCTCGTCCTGCGCCTAAGGCCGTAGCTTTGTATCCTCTGTAGGTTCCGCTTGGATGTGTCCCGAAAACTCTTGTTCCTGTTTTGTCGACTCCTCCGAAAATTATTGAAACTCCGAAGGGTCTGACACCGGCATGCTGCGTGTACATTTGTTGGATGTCACAGATGCGTTTGGTTACGACTTCTACATCTATGGGTTCATCATAGGTTAATTTGTTACTTTGAGCGTATATTCTTGCTTGGTCGATGAGTATTCTGGCGTCTGAGCTTAAACCCACTATTGCTGCGCCGATGTGGTCGTCTACCCTGAAGATTTTCCATGAGTAACCTGCTTCTTCAAGGGTCTCTATATTTTCTTCTGAACCAAGAACAAGTCCTTCTGGACTCTGGATGCCTAAAATGGTGGCTCCACGGTTGACTAACTCCATTGCGTATTCGACTTGGAAGAGTCGTCCGTCAGGCGAGAAAACGGTTATCGCACGGTCATATGCTCCTGGTGCTGCAAACACTGACATAATGTTAACCTCACTTTACTATACACTTTTCACAGTCTCATATAATAACCAAACTAAAAACCTTTCCTATTAAAAGCAAATTTCAGTTTCCGAACGCTTCAAAGTTTTTATGTTTCAAAATGCGCCTCGACTTGGTTTTGAGGTTTTATCTAGAGAATTTCTTGCTTTTGTTTGCTTTTTGTGGCAAAATTTTTGCACAAATAGTAGAGTAGGTCTATAGGTCAGCAGTTTTTTGGAAGGGATTGCTTTGGGTTGCTTTTATAGTTTAGGGCTTGAAACGCAGCTGGATTGGTTGGGGACAAATGGCGGAAACAGGGGTAAACTGCTCTGGGAGCATAATAGGGACATCTAGAAGAGCCTAATAGACAAGCAGGCAAGCATTAGCCTGCGAGGATGCTTTCGCGACATCCCGTCCTTCACTTTAAAATTTCCATTTAAGTTCGGTTTTTCTTGAGACGACATTTATAGCCTTCGTAAACCAATAGTTTGGCAATACTTTTCGTAAGAGAGAAGGCAAGGATGTTGCGGCCTTAAGAAGCAACACCATAAAGCGTGACTTCAAAATTGTTGGTGTCGATTATAAAACTGCAGTGAAAAGCGCGGAAATAAGGACCCAGCACAAGATGCCAATGGCTGACAGCGTAATCGCAGCCACAGCTCAAATTTATGAATGCTCTCTTTTTTCAGATGATAATCACTTTAAAGAAATAGAGAACCTTAAAACAAAATGGTGCTAAACAAAACTTAATCTATCGCCAGACTCTAACAGCAGAGAGAATAAAATGGGAGCTATCTTACTTGCCCGTTTTTGCTTCATGCTTTGCTTTTTTCGCAGCATTCTTCTTTTTTAAAGATGGCATAATGCAGTAGTGTGCAGATGAAGCTAAAAAGACTTTTCACCAAAAATGCACAAATAAACGCTTGATTTAGAGCATGAGTGTTTTTGAGATCTTGCTGTTTATTTCTTTCTTAAGTTTTGGACCGATTTCGCCGATTTCTCCAAGAATCAATTCTTTCGAGATTGTTGCTATCTTGTCAAGTTTTACAGTTGATGATAACTTGAGTCCGGTTTTCTTGAATTCTGAGTGACCCTCATCAATCAGTACATCAGCAGGTCTTGTCTTCGTTATTCTTGAGGAAATGAAAGCTACTACAACATCTTTTTCGCCTTCATATAACACAAGTGCAGGCCTTAACTTAGTTGAAGTTAAATCAGTAAACGGAAAAGGAATAAGAACTATTTTTCCCTTCAATTACCTTTAACCTTTGCTTTGATATCTTTAACCGAGTAAATATCAGGTTCCCCTTCAAGAAAATCCTTAAGCGACTTCTCTTCCAAAGTCATGAGCGCACAGGTGTCTTTTTCTTCAAGTAACGAATCGAGTTTGCTATTAACCTCAGAAAGTAGTGATTTTATTTCTTTTAAATCAACTTCAATTGTCATTGCTTTTCTAAGAACTTAATTAATTTTTTAGCTTATAACACTTATTGCTCTTCAAAACATAAAGAATAACAGACTTCATTTACAAGGTTTGTTTGCCTTCCAACCCGTCTCAAAATCTATAAATAAAAGACGTCGTGTGCCGCATGCTGTAACGCGGACGTTTCCTCCTCTGGAGACCACGTGACGCCTACAATTCAGCCCCCACAAAACAGCCACGACGACATGACATGGGCACTAACTTTAGCAGTAGCACGCAGCATGCAAATGCCCCCTTCAGGTATAGGCGCTGCCATGTTTCCACATTCAGACAAAGCAAAGTCTTTTTTGTCCACGCCTTTTTAGCGACTTTGGTCCTGAAATTCGCCAAGACTAATGCTAACGTTAGCGAATGGTTTATTTAGGATTTATCCAGTTATAGGATTATCCTGAAATTGGATAAAGTGACTATGCATGAAGTTCTATGATAGGGAAAGAGAACTTGAAGCTTTAGAGAAGACTTATTTGAGGTCAGGTTCTGATTTTATTGTTGTCAGCGGCTTTGGTTTAGGCTACGGTTACTTCTTTTTTCGCTAAGCCTTCAACCATAAGCGGAACTATCTTGCTGGCCCTAAGAATCTCTAAGAAAAGCGGTTCACCCTTGTCATCAACGTGCAGTATAATGTCGCCTACCTCTTCAGCATGTGAAAGCTTGCCTTTCTCTTTCACAACAATGGTAAGCACATCGGAGTCATCATCATATTTGATTTTATAGGTCATAACGTTCTCGCCTAGATCCAGTTTGTTTTGGTTTCTTTAATTTGTTTGATATGTTTATCGTCGGTTAAGACGTAGTCGCAGGACATTGCAATTGCTGTTGCTGCTATTATGGCGTCGGCTGTTGGCAGCTCGGTGTATTTGCATCGGAGTTTGGCAGCTTCGATTGCAACTGGTACACCAAGATCTGCAATTTCAAGGTCTAATTTGAGAATGGAGCTTGTTCGCAATTCTGCAATGTCTTTGCCAGAGTCTTCTAGTTGAAGCTTATAGAACTCGTGTATGACTATCGATGGCACAATACCCACGTTTGCTTTTGTTTGAAGTGTTTGTAGGGTTGCTTTCGCCCATTTTTCGAATTGCGCGTCCTTGCTCTCAAGACTAGTCATAAAGAATCGGGTGTCAATGACGGCTTTCATTAGTATCTATCTTCGGAGCGCATTTTATCCAGCTTTTCTATCGTTTTTTTGATATCTTTTTTTCCAGCATCTATACCGATAAGATCTTCAAACTTGGGCACAACTTTGAGGACTATACTTGAGCCTGAGTCTTGGACAGTGATTTTCATGCCTTCTTTTATTCCATATTTGCGCCTCAAGGCAATAGGAACCGTAATTTGCCCTTTACGGGTTACAAGCACTTCTTCCATAGTTCAACTTCAACCTTTCAAGTAGTACATTGCAGCAGGTACAACTTAACTATTACTGTTGCCCCAAACCAATTTTAAAAAGCAAGCTTGACTTTATGTTGAATGAGAACTTTTTTCCTTCAATTACTGTTTACCTTTGCCTTGATGTCTTTAAGCGAGTAAATGCCAGGTTCCCCTTCAAGAAAATCCTTGAGGGATGAGTTTGCTGTTAACTTCGGAAAGTAGAGATTTTATTTCTTTTAAATCAACTTCAATTGTCATTGCTTTTCTCAGAACTTAATTAATTTTTTAGCATATAACGCTTTTTGCTCTACTAAACGTAGACGGATTTAGTTAATGTTTCATTTGCCTTCTGACCGTCTCAACCGAGAAACAAAAGAGTTCGGGTGCCACGCAACCCGCTCTGCTACAGGTGTGTTAAACCGCCAATCAAACAACAATTCACCCATGCCAAAAACGGACACTTACAGTTCAGCCACCCGCAAAACAGACATGACTACATGATATGGCTGAAACAGAAGGGTCAAGGAAGTTCATTTAGGATGCCCAAATATCTTGTTGAAAACACAATAGTTTTATTTGTGTTGCAATGAAACACTTATATAAAATCAAGTAATTACTACTATGATAGTAAATGCGAGTAGAGATGCAAATAAGATGCAAGTAGAGGGATGCGAGAAATTAACCAAGGCTAATATAATAATTATATATGGCCTCTCTTCAGAAGATGCCAAACTTAAGACTAAATTTCATGATGAATTATACGGTAGAAACAAAGATGGATTTCTTTCTAAAATACCTCATCGAAAATTGACCGATGGTGTAATAGAGATATCTCAAAGGAATCTTGAAGAAGTTAAAACTATCTTTGAAAAGTACCCTGTAAATTATCAACTCAGAATTACAATTCCTGTCAGAGATACTGAGCAAATTCTCCAAATTACTAAAACTATCGAAGACCCTTACGAGAAGGCGCTGGGATTAGAAGCAGTAGGTTTTAGCAAGTTTATGATCGATAAACTTGAAAAGATAAGTAAACAAGAAATGGAAAAAGAGGACCTTTTGGATGAATTGCTTGCAATCAAAGATACAGTACAGAAATGGATAATGTTACATCAGGAGGAACCGTTAGCGGCAGCATTCTCTTATATGTTTAAAGCTTTAGAATTAACTGAGGGAAAATCTCTTGAAACCATAAGAAGAGACGTTTCAAGGATAGCTGAATCTCTTAAGCACTGGACTATTGGATATCAAGTTCTTAAGGAAAGCAAAGATACAGAATCAATTGATGAAGTCTTAAAGAAATATAAAGCCAAAAAAGAAGAACTCTAAACGTTCTTTGGCTTTTTATAGTAATTTACAAAGAATTTTTTGCCAAGAATTTTCCTACAAAGGCAGACTTCACAAAGACTTTAAGGGCAGAGGGTCTTTTCGAGATAACCACAAGGTCTTTTTAATCAAGGCAGAAGGTACTCCCACGCCTCAAAGAGAAATTAAGCGCATAGCATTTTTCAAAGAAGGTTCAGGTCTGAAATTAGTATATTCTACAAAAGAAATCATAGAAAAGTTCTTGGCTATGAAAGGTGAGGGGTTCAAACCCGTGGATTGTGAGGAGTGTGGAGGAAGTACTTTTAAACCCTCAACAAAAATCGCTAATGCACTCGAATGTGTACATTGTGGAAAATTATATATAAAAAGCTGAATTAGAATAAGCCTCACATCTCAAGTTTTCCTATGGTAAAAAGTCTTAAATCTGCATAGCGTAGAATAGAAGAACTGATTTGAATGCCAAATCTCGAAGAACATTGTAAACATTCATTGAAACGCTATGGAGTGGAAGGAAAAGACATTCATATTTGGTTAGATGAACCCGCAAGACACTACGCTGGTATCCATAGGGAATTTCGACATGATGAAAAAACTATAATTCTTGTAGGCAAGACTTTTGGGAAAATATATGGCGAAGATAAGGCTCAGGCTATCGCTTTAGACCATATCATGGCTGACCATGAAGAATCTTTAAAGAAACGAAGTGAAAAAAATGGTTCTATTCTTTCTGAAATAAAAGTCTACGAAGTGGAAAAACCGAAGTATGAAAAGAAAAAAGAGGAATTAAGAAAAATGCTTAAGCGTGAATCAGAGCTTCCCGAAATCACAGCAGGGGGAATGAGGGATTATTTAGATAGAGTCTACGCCCACAGTAAACCATCCTCAAAGAAATTAGCAGAAACCTCTCTTAGACATTGGCAACAATATATCTTATCCCGAGAAAACCCAAGTTCAGATATTGAAATTAGAGATATTACTCGTTTTGTTTCTAAATTGTCTAAAAAAGAGTTACCGAAAACGGTTGTCAATTACTTAGGACAAATAGTTAGTTATTTTGAACATGAGAATGAAAAAGAGTTAGCTAACAAAATGAAAATTGAAAAGCTAAAATTTGAAAAAGAAATTGCTATTGCTAAGAAAAATGTCGAGCCAATGCGTGTTAAAGATGTCATCAGATTATACCAAAGTGCCCCATTAAAAGACAAGATTTTGATAAGACTGCTTTTGTTAGAAAAGCCTATCCCTGTAAGGAGCTTGGGAAAAATATTCGTTAGACAAGATTCTAAAGGTTCATATGATTTTCATACTGATATCAAAATAATTAGCATTAATGAAGAGACTGTCAAGATTGCTAAACCTTTGATAGAGAAGAACATTTCAAGTAGTGATAATAGGCTTCTATGTATCAGCCCAAGACAGATTGAAGAACGCATACATAATAGTGCAGAGAAAATTGGTCTATCTGATAATGTTACCCCTAAGGATTTGAGAAAATTTGGAAAGAATCATAGACAAGATGAGTTAATAGAATGGCTGCACGAGTGAATACATCTTAAAAAATCTAAACGATAAGTCTTAAATCTGCATAGTGTAAACAAGAGTTAACATAGCTTATAGAATAACCCTCTCGTTATTCTTTCAACTTCATATAAATTGAAAAACTCCCCAAACTTGGGTTTGTTTAGGGCAAGGTTGACTACAGTATGTTTGCCTTCAGATAAAACAAACTCATCAATAATGAAACCATTTTTCGTATAGAAGTCAATTGCCTTCCTCAAATCCTCTGAAGCTGTTATGTCGCCATGAACTTCTTTTGCTGTTCCATCAGTTATATAATCAACCATTAATTTTAGCATCTTGCTTCCAATACCTCTATGACGATAAGATTTATTCACATAAATATCAAGTAATTTTGCACATTTTTTTCCATCTACACTGATACAAGCTTTTCCAATTTCTTTAATATCTTTAAGAGTTACCCCTTCAGTTAGAAAAGCTTTAACGTCGAAAAAAGTATGACGACCTGACAGCTCTGAAATTTTCAAAGTAAGTACGGTATTTTTGTCTAATATTTCTTTATAACATATTGTCAAATATTTCCCTATTTACTTGAATCTCATTTTGCTTAAAAGTTTTTCAGGTTAAATCTTTTAGACTGTTGTGCTATTGAAAGGCAACAACTCTTAAATCTGCATAGCGTAAAAATAGCATTAAGGTAAAAAAATGAGTAAAATACTGGGATATGGTGAAGATGCCCTTACACTATGGGCATTGAAACATCATGTATCTAAAATCTTGGAAGAGTTTCAGGACAAAACCACACTCTCAGATTGCCTTATTTTCTATCGCCCAAGTTTTGGAAGACACGGCAAAGCGAATAGTTCAGTATTTGGCGAATTTGACGCTATACTTGCCTCAAGGAAAAACATATACTTGATAGAAAGTAAATGGGATAATCTCACAGAATTCAATAAGGATGAATTAATGCTAAGAGACGAACAAACGCTAAGGCATGAAGTTTTTTCATGGTATCTAACACATTGGAACAAAAAATATTACGGTAATTGGCAGACCTTCATAGACGAACATCAAAAAGACTTTAAGTTCGAGAAAAAAACCATAGCAAGAAACAGTCTTTTGGCAAGAAACCTTGAATCTGTTTTAAGCAAGTTACAAGAACATTGCCCGAATTTCTCACCTGATAATATCAAGAATGTTTTACTGTTCTTTCATGATGCAAAAAATACCCCACCAACCAAAACCAACAACGGTTTCACACTGATATCCATTGATTACAGCAAAGAGATAAAGGGTAATTTTGTCACCTTATAGTACATTAGGGCTATTAAGAAACAGGTAAATTACAGAGACCATTAAGCTTTAAGGATAGTTTCAAAGATTCATGCTTTTTTTATGCAGATGATATTTATAACTTGGCAAATCAATAGTTGGGGACAATATTTTCAAGACCTTTGAAGGCACAATGATGGCGGACACTCGTGCGGCAACGATCTTGCATATATTACAGGACACGGTAGCCGTGCCTAAATTGGTTAAACCAAAAAACGACCCGTTCGAAACCTTAGTTATAACGATTATTTCACAGAACACTGCTGACCGCAATACTGAAAGAGCCTTCGAAAACCTCTCGAAGCAGTTCGAAATAACGCCTCAAGCACTATCAAAAGCCGAAACAAGCAAGATTGAAGCTTGCCTTCACGTTGGCGGTCTCTACAAAAGCAAAGCCAAAACAATACAAACAATTTCAAAAATAATTCTGGAAAAATTTCACGGCTCACTAAAACCCGTTTTATCGTTGCCTTTAGACGAAGCTAGAAAAACCCTCATTGAACTGCCTGGAATTGGACCGAAAACAGCGGATGTTGTCTTGCTCTTCTCAGCAAATCAACCAACCATTCCTGTGGATACGCATGTGAATCGGGTATCGAAACGGCTTGGTTTAGCGCCTGCAAACGGCGGTTACGAGGAAGTGCGCTTAAGTCTCCAGTCACTTTTTGACCCGAAAGATTACTTGGCGGTCCATTTGCTGTTGATTGCGCACGGCAGAAAATACTGCAAGGCAAGGCAGCCGCTTTGTCCAGAGTGCCCGGTGAACACTTACTGTCCATCGAATGGTTTAGGGGATAAGCATGATTAAACTGCCAAGCCAAGTTACAGAGTATTTCCCCTACAATAGTGTGCGGCCACACCAAGACGAGTTCATAAGCACAGTTTTCAACGCCGTACACGATAGACGTTCTGTTCTAATTGAAGGCAGCAACGGTCTTGGAAAAACAATTGCTGCCCTTTCCGCTTGTTTACCAGTAGCAATAGAGAAAAACCTAAAAATATTATATGTCGCGCGGACTCACCGCCAGCATGACCGCGTGATTGAAGAGTTAAGGGCAGTTTTTAGAAAGCATCAAGTTACAGGCGTTTCCATTCGTGGACGCAATGAAATGTGCCTTAACGTTTTCGCTACTAGAGGCGCTTTTGATTCAAAGTCTCTTATGGAAGTCTGTGAGTTATTGAAGGCAAAAAACAGATGCCCATACTACATTAACGTGGATGAGCGAACATATGATTACCTCCTGCTTCAACAGCAAATAGCTACTCGACCTTACATGGCATCTGAAATCCAAAGCATCTGCATGAAAAGAGAAGTTTGCCCATACGAACTTGTCAAATCTGCCTTATCTGACGCTAAAGTCGTTGCATTAAGCTACCTGTACGTTTTCGACCCCGACATACGCAAAGCTTTTTTGAAAAATCTTGAAACAGAGCTACAAAAAATCATTCTAATCGTTGACGAAGCCCATAACTTGCCTGAGACAGCTATTGACATCTCAAGCAGCACCCTATCCCTCTTCGTAATGAAACAGGCAGAGCTGGAAGCTAACAGGTTCAATAACAGGGACATTGAAGATTTCGCACATTTTTTCAGGATTGAAGTGGAAAAATTAACCGACAAGATTAATCGAGAGGAAATAATTTCTCCAAACCGTATTATTGAAATTATTCAAAAACAAGGAAGCATAACCAATCCCAGAGAATTCTTTGAGCAATTCCACGAAGTCGGCAACTCAGTAAGAAAAAGTTTGTTGGCTGAGGGAAAAAACCCACGTTCCTACATTCATGCAATGGGCGAGTTCATGCTCAAGTGGCTGGAAAACCTAGGCGACACTTCATTCATCAATGTCGCAAGCAGATACTTCAACAAAGAAAACAACAAAACAGCAAAGCTCGAAATAGTTTCGCTGGACCCCTCGAAAATCACTGAACCAGTTTTCTCATCCACTTACGCCAACGTGATAATGTCGGGTACACTTCAGCCGCTGGAAGCCTACTCACGCATCACAAGACTCCCAGAAAGCACCGTGAAATGCATTGTGCCATCGCCGTTTCCGAAAGAACACGTGTTCTCAGCCGTTTGCCTCGGCGTCACAACAGCCATGGAAAAAAGAACACCCGTCATGTACCAGACAATCATACAACGGATAAACGAGGTTGCACAGAATACTCCGGCGAACACTGGAGTTTTCGCTGCTTCATTCGGAGTACTAAAAGCGCTACTTGCCGAAGGCTTAGAAAACGTAATAGAAAAACCGCTGTTCCACGAGCGAAAAGGCATGACTTCTAAAGCAAACGAGAAAATGGTCTCAGACTTCAAAGCATGCGGCGACCGAAACGGCGCCGTGTTCCTTGGCGTTCAAGGCGGAAGAACCTCGGAAGGCGTAGATTTTCCAGGCAACCAAATGAACTCCGTAATAGTCGTGGGAGTTCCGTATGCTACGCCGACGCCGAGGGTGAAAGCACAGATTGATTATTACGAGAAATGTTTTCCGGGGCTTGGGCGTGAATATGGTTATGTTTTGCCCGCTATGAAAAAGGCTTCTCAAGCCGCAGGAAGACCAATCAGGACATTGGACGACCGAGGAGCCATAGTCTTTTTAGACTATCGCTTTGCAACAAATTATTGCCGTGGCTTCCTCCCGTCATGGATAAGCAATGGAATGAAAACGTTACCTAACGAAAAAGGTGCTCTGGCAAGGGAAATCAGCAATTTCTTTAAAATTCAGTCTTGAATTTCCTGTAACTTCTCGTTTAAGACAACTTTTCCAAAAACAAGCCTCTGCGGCTTAGCTGAAACTGCAGTTTGAACTTTTAACGCTTTCCGCATCTGGTTAATTTCACGCAAGACACCGATCCCTAAGAATTTGCTTTCAGAACCGTATAGCCCGACAAGTAGTCCCTTTTCTGGCTCTTGATTCTTTGGAAGAGCCTCTTTTGGTTCAATTGTCACTTGGCTTAATGGATAGCACTGAAGCTTTGCGTCTTTCATGTACTTTGCATAAGTCATTTCGCGCAGGCTTTTGCGTTTTTCTGCGCTCCGCTGATTAAGAGAAGAAGAGGGCTCGACCGTAATCACTGAAGTGTTTTCCAAGTTAGCAATAAGAGACGTAAGTTCATCTTCAACTTGTATGCCAACTATGACGTCTGGCTTTAGCTCTTTGACTAATTGCGTTTTGTAGCTTACAGCAATATCGCCTGTAACCCAACCATCAGTATTAACTACCACAAAATCAACGGGTCTCTGTAAAATCTCAGCCTTCATAGCGGCTAAGCCTTCAATTGTTTTAGCTATTGCCGTTATCGGCGAGGTATCACCCACAAAAAAAGCGTTCTGCAACTTCAAATTGTCCAATTCTGTCAATAGCTTGGAAATTATCGCATAACCCACGGTTCCTGAGGGACCGATGTCTGATTGACCTAAATCGCCGTCTAAAACAGCAATCCTGCATTTTCCGTTAACCAACTTGTTTACTAAATAAGTGCAATAACTGCTTTTTCCAGAATCAATTTTTCCCAAAAGCAGAACAACAACTGGCTTCTTTTGCACGCTCAAAATTGCTTCAAGAGGTTTATTCCACGACTCTGGAATTGTGCTGCCGTCAACTTCTTCAATGCTTGCGTTTGGTCCTAACGAAACGTCAAAAACTGCTTTTTCAAGGGCAAAAAATGGCAGGCGCTTTCCTTCACGAACCACAATTTTTACTGCTTGTTTTAATTGATAACCGAACATTTCAGCCTTGCCAGAAACAACACACACAGATGCTGGACCATCCACCAGCAGTGTCCTATTGGATTCAACTATTTGTTGCAATCATCTTCCTCCTTGGAATAATATAGCCTGTTCTTCCAGCAATCCGTATGGCTGAAGAAATATGCCTGATTCTTCGGCTGCGCTTGTTCTTTTTTAGGGGTCGGTTGGTTCCTGCCTCACTCACCACTTCCAGCACAACTGCAGGCGGTAAAGCATCATCTAAGGCTTCGACTAATTCCTTGTAAACAGGAACACCATTCCCAATTTTAACGGAAACGCCTGTCACTGTGGAATTAACGTTTCTTATTGTCTTAATTATGCTGTTAATTACCTCTTGCGTGCTAAAGCAGTTGCCTTCCTCAATAACTTTTCCATCGGCAATTACTGCCAGCCCAATTGCGTTACCTGGGTCAATGCCGATTAAGATTTTTTCGTAGGCTTCTTTTCCTTGAAGTATTCGCTTTACCTCGTTAACCAAATTGTCCAGTTCATCTTCGCTTGCTAAGATTAGTATCTTTTCGTTTTTTACTAAGTGTTTTTCCTTCTCGGTTGTTATTATCACTTTCACTTCGGCAGGCACTGACTCGCCTGGAACCAGACTTATGAAGGGGATATTTTGTTCTCTTAACTCGTTTACGATTAGAAAGTAGGCTTTTCCCTCTACTGTTGCTATAGCAACTTTTTCTTTCAATAAATCAACCTTAAATAGTATACGTTTAAGTGCAAAACACATTACTAGTTTCAAGTTTATAATCTTGACGCGAAAAAGGGTAAAAAATGGTCACAATTCACACTGGCTGCAGATGCATTGATAGAAACATTGGCGGGGGCATTTCACCCGAAAGCGTTACTTTAATTTATGGTGAACCCGAAACTGGAAAAACAACGTTTGCCATACAATGCACCGTTAGTTGTGCATTACAAAACTACAAGACACTCTTTGTTGACTGCGATAACACTTTCTCAACCAAAAGGCTTTCCCAACTTTCAGCGGATAAATTCGAGCAGGTTGCTGAGCAAGTCATTTTAATTAAACCTAAGGATTTCCATGAGCAAACGGCAGTTATAGATCGTATTCAAGATTATACAGCAAAAAATTTTGGGTTAATAGTAATTGACACCTTCACATCTTTGTATGGAGCAAAAGTTGCTGAGTCCTCTGGCAAAGCCTTCAGCGTAAACCGTGAATTGAACAGGCAATTAGCAATTTTAGCGCAAACAGCAAAAATCCGAAAAATCCCAGTTATTATAGTAAGCCAAGTAAGATGCGTTTTTGATGACTACCCAAACGTCGGTGTCGCGCCCGTTGCAAACAGAGTTTTAAAATTCTGGGCTGACACAATAATCGCTATGAAACCTACCAACTATCCTCAAACAATCAAAGTTGTTCTTGAAACACGGGAAAACAAGCAAGAAGTTACTTGTTATGTACAAATAGGCGAAACCGGAATAAAAGATACTGAATTCCGCGAATGATGGTTGACCACATGGAAATAACCCAACTAATCGTTGAAGCACTAAAATTTATTTTCCCAGCCTACTGCGCAAACGCCACGCCAGTGCTTGCCGGCGGAGGAACACTGATGGATTTCGGAAAGAACTTCTATGGAAAACGAATCTTTGGAAACAACAAAACTTTCAGGGGCTTCTTTTTCGGCTTAGCAATCGGCATATTAGTTGGATCAATTGAGTGCGTACTTTTTGGTTTTCCAATCCTATTTAGCGTGCTGATTCCTTTAGGGGCGCTTTTAGGCGATTTGGCAGGCGCTTTTTTAAAGAGAAGATTAGGGATTGCTCCTGGAGGTTCACTTCCTATAGTTGACCAAGTTGACTTTGCCATTGGTGCAATCGTGTTTTCGGTTCCTTTAGCCATTGTAAATTGGGAATTGGCAGTTACAGTTTTGCTGATTACTCCGCCTATTCATTTATTAACAAATTTCTTAGCATACAAAATGAAACTAAAAAGAAACCCTTGGTAAAAAGAAAAACCTATGGAAAAAAGGCAGAGTTATCCGCCAGATGTTTTGAAAGCAATCGCGCCTTCCAAGAATATGTATGAAAGAAACAAAAATGCTACGCCTATGACTAGCATCATGTAAGCTTGCCTTGGGTTGTAAGCGCTCTTGGTACTTTGATAAATAACAAACAGACCGATGAAACCAAAACCATACAATATTGCCGCAATTACAGTGTCTGATATGAATTGTGAACTGATACTTGGATAGAGGAAATAGAAAACCCCATTAACGTAGGCTGAGGGTCGAGGACGCTCAATAAGAGTAAACAAGCCACCACCAAAAATAAAGATGGCGTATAAAATTCCAACAACAGTAATTATGAGTGATGAAGGAGTAGTTGTTGAAATTCTGCGGAACCATCGACTCAGCGAAAAGGATACAGATGAAGAGCGCTTCTTTATTTTACTTGACATTTCTATTCTCTTCCTTGATTAGGTGTTTTACTACTTCTTTAGCCCATTCTCCAGTTAATGAATTTTTCTGAATCTCAACTAAATAATCAATCCAAAGTATACCCGATGCTTCCCTCCAGACATTAAATTTTTCGATGACATTTTGGTAAGCCTTTAAATGCAATATGCAGAAACCGTTTTCTTGTTCTTCGCTACTGCAAATTTTGCATTTCACTGGTTGCTCGCTCCTTTTGAGGGACAATTAGGATTTAGGCATAATTTCCAAGATCTCTTCCCTTTCATCCACACATGCAATATGGGGCACCCACAGCTTTTGCAAGTGTTATTTAACGGTTTTACTGTACCACTTTGAGGTAGCGGAAAAGTTACGTTGCATTTACCTTCGAAATAGTTTGTACAGCCAACAAAACGTTTACCAGTTTTTTTCGAGCGCAAAATAACTAGTTTTCCATCAGCACATTTTGGGCATGCACCAACTATTCTTTCTTCAAGCCGAGCTTTTTTCAACGCTTGACTTAATTGTTCGCCTATAACTGATTCTTTCTCCTTAAGCTCTAATAGGACTGGCTTTAAGATTTCAACGGCGTTTTGCAATACAGCTTCTTTTGTTTCTTTTCCTTGCTGGATTTCATTCATCTTCTCCTCAAGCTTTCTAGTTAGTTCAGGTGAGACAACGGCTGGACAATACTTTGCGAGGATTTCGATGACTTCAAAGCCAAGGTCAGAAACGGCAAGACTATCCGTCCCGCGAAGGTATTTGCGGTCGTATAACGTTTGTATTGTTGCTGCCCTCGTTGCTTTGGTGCCTATATCCTCTTTTTCCATTTTCAAAAGTAAAGTGCGAGGGTTATACCTTGCGGGTGGTTTAGTAAAATTATTTTTCACAACTACTCTTTTAACAGTGATTTTTTGTCCTTGGGTTAAAGGAGGCAAGGTCACATCTTCCAGTTGAACATAGGGTTTGTAAAATCGAAGCCACCCTTCACTTAACGTTCGCATTCCGTTCAAGTGAAAAAGATTCCCGCTGATGCTAATTGTTGCTTTCGTGCTTTGACGAATGGCAGGCTCACCGAAAACAGCCATGAACCTGCGTATGATAAGATCGAAAATATTTCTTTCAGCTGTGCCAAGGGGTTTCTCGGGCAGGTTCCCAGTCGGGTAAATGGCTGGATGCGCTGGGTCGGCTTTTTCTCCTTCATTTGGCTTCAAAACTGGTTTAGAGAGCAGGTCAGCTGCCTGTTTCCCGTAAGCAGGCAGTTTAGCTAGTTTTCTTAATACGGCTTCGTAGCCGATTGCTGGCGGAAGCTTTTGGCTACTTGTTCTGGGATAAGAGATTAATGCGTCTAAGTACAGGTGCTGAGCTATGTTTGAAGCATGCATCGGCGTAAAGTGGAAATTTCTGTAAGCTTCACTTTGCAAAGCGCCCAAGTCAAAGGGTACTGGTGGGTTCTGCTCAAACTCTTTTAGAGCTATTGTTTCTATTTGGCCTTCTTTGGTTTTGCAGGCATCCATTACTGCCGTTGCTTCTTGCTTGCTTTCGAGGATTTTTTCGTATTCAGCTTCGTATGCTGTGTCGTTTATGATTATTTTAGCGGTTATGCTCCAGTAGGGAACGGGCACGAAGCACTTTATGGTTTTTTCTCGATCTTCAAGAAATTTGAGGGTTGGCCCTTGCACTCTACCAGTGCTGAGTGTAGCATATTGTCCACTACTGCTTTTCACAGCCATTGTTAAGGCTCTAGACAGGTTTATGCCGTAGAGCCAATCTATTTCATGCCTTGTCAATCCAGCCTCAACAAGAGCAAAATCCAAATGCGGCAATAAGTGAGCGTAAGATTCTTGCAGTTCCTCTGTTGTGAGTGTGGAGTATTTCATGCGTTTGGCAGTTTTTTCCTTGCTACCGCAAGCGTACTTGAGTATGCAGTAGCCTATGATGCTGCCTTCAATGTCAAAGTCGCAAGCATCTACGAACTCTTCAGCGTTTTCTGCTAGTTTAGCAATTACATTTAGCCAAACACGGATCTTTGATGCGCCCCGTTCAGCTAGGTATCTTGGAACCCAGTGATAATCGAAAACTGGATAATCCCGTTTAGCTTTTTCCTTGCTTGCAACAGTGTATAGGTGCCCGATGGCTGGAACGACAACTAAATCGCCGTTTCTGTATGCTTGATAATATGGAACGCCGCTATCAACTATTTTTTTGGCTTTCCCATCGGTGTCCAAAGCCATAGCTATTCTGTTTGCGGCATCAGGTTTTTCAGTAACGATTAACTTGTATTTTCCCAAGGGCTGTTAAACCACACGCTTTAACATTCCAATAGTCCTTCTTAAAATAAACTTTGCAGGTATCTATTAGTTCTTGTTTTTTCTTTTTTTAGTGTTTTTCCTCTACATCAAAAAAACAGGTTAGCATGTTGAAAAGCATTGAAAAGCAATGAAAAACACCGTCGTCGGTTCCATGCAGAACTATGTTGAATCATATTTGAAGCATATTAGAAGCATCTAGTAGACCGGGTAGGTAGGCTGAGCACACACAAATAGCCTAAAACAAAAACCAAGAACAAAATACATACCTTTGCAGTTACTTGACAAGCACAGTCTTAGCTAAGGGTTAATTTTGTTTAGCAACTAATAAATATGCCATAGCATGTTATTATCGGGGGATTTGGGATGCCGCAACGAGTTATTTGCCATGGATGCAATCATGTTTTATATGAAGGCAGTGAGCTTAAACCACCAGACGAAATTATTTCGCAAAATAGTGGAAAATGCCCAGCATGTAATAGGAAACTTTCATTGTTACCTATAGAGGTTGAAGTTAAACCCATAATTAAGCGTCGATAGATTAGGGTACGCTCACCAAAAGCTTCGATTAAACCTACCAGAAGAGCGTTGGGAAGCTGCCAAAACCAGAATGGTAAGTCGCTAAGTAAGTTTATGCAACGTCTGTCCAAAACATGGTTCATAGTGAAGAAAAATATGGTTATCGTTTGTTGACCTTTAGGGTTTCTGACGACGACTTTTTTGCCTGTTTTAGCTGGGAATTTAGAGTTCGGTTAAAAAAAGGCTATATAGTTTAGCTAGTGGATTATATTGCAATATAATCAAACTGCATTAGCCACCAAGCTATGTCAGTTCATTTTGGAAAGCCATAAATAAATGTCCAATGTGTATAAATTAAGAATTAAACAGAAAATCGCAATTAATGTGTGGAGAGATGGCTTAAAGTGGGAGAAGGAATTAAAGATCGGCTTAGTAAAAGGCTGTCACCTTTCAGTAGATTACGCATGGAACTAAGTCACGGACAAATAATCGCATATTCTGCGTTAGCTCTAATACTCTTTGTTGCATTTATTGTCCGCATTTTACCTTTACGCTGGGAAAATCTCTCCGGAGGAACATCCCTTCTTAACGAGTTTGACCCTTACTATCAATTCAGCGTAACACAATACATGGTAAATCACGGTTTGCTTTCACCTTATTATCCGACACACTGGATCAACAATCAATTGTGGTATCCTTTCGGACTTAACATGGCTACCGCTTTGCCATCAATACCTATAACAGGAGCAGCAATCTACGACGTCATCAAAGCGTTAGGCGCAAACGTTAATTTAATGACACTTTGCGCAATGATACCGCCCGTAGTTGGTGTGATTTCAGTTCTGGTAATGTATTTTTTAGGCAAGGACATTGGTGGAAGAACGGTTGGTTTATTATCTGCGTTATTCTTGGCGTTAGAACCGTCAATCATCGAAAGAACATCTCTTGGATTCTTTGACACACAAGTCCCGGGTACGATTGGTCTTATATTATTTGTATTCTTATTCCTAAGATCTATTGACAACAATAGGTCATTACGTGCATCCATATTGTACTCGTTAGGCGCTGCTGCCTCCTTAGCATATTTCATAGCAGGCTGGGGTGGAGCATACTACATGATTGACATGACCGTACTATTCGTTTTTGTTATAGTTCTATTGAAGAGGTATAATCCACGGCTTCTGCTTAGCTACAGCATAACTTTTGGCTTAGCATTATATATAGCAGCAATAGTTCCCTATCTGGGACTTACCTACTTAACGTCAGGTGCAGTAATTCCAGTCGCTGGAGGATTCGTCTTGCTTCTCATTGCAGAACTTTTGCGGAATAATATATCTTTGAGGAGCAAGATGCTTCTAGCTATTACCTCACTAGTTGTAATTGTCGGCGGTTTTTTCACATTATATGTAACTGGATTCATTACTGGCAGTGGCCTTGAAGGAAAATTCAGCACAGTTTTAGATCCCTTTATCAGAGCAAGTTCACCTATTATCAATTCAGTGGCTGAACAACAAATTACAGCTTGGGGAGACGTTTACATCGAACTCGGCATAAGCATCCTATTCTTCCTCATCGGCTTTTACTTCATATTAAAAAATCCAACAACCAGAAACATCTTCCTGATAGTTTTCGCTGTAACAGCGCTCTTCTTTGCCGCTTCAATGATTCGCTTACTGGCAATCTTTGCTCCAGCCTATGCAATCATAGCAGGAATAGGTGTTCTGGGCCTAATACAACCGTTTTACACTTTACTAAAAGAAGCGCCACATACTCTCGCAAAAACAAAACGTAGAATGGCGCGTGTAAGTAAGGAATACAGCGGTGTCGCAGTCTTTCTGATATTCCTTATTCTGGTAACGTGCTTCGCTTTCTCACCACAAACTGCTGGCGGAGTTCCAAGATCCATCAACGTATCTTTCGTGCCAACAGCAATTAGTGCATCAAGCCTTCCGATAGGCGGTGCAAGCCTTACTACATCAGTAAGTGCATGGCGTGACGCGTTAAGTTGGATACAAAGCAACGTTCCCTCGAATAATGTGGTAGTTGCTTGGTGGGACTACGGCGACTGGTTAAGCGATATTGGAAACGTAACAACTTTGTGCGATAACACTACGTACAATACCACACAAATCGAAAACGTAGGCTTCATAATGATGGGCAATGAAAACCAGTCAATGCAAATGCTGTCTAACTATGAGAACTATAATAATCCTGGACGGGTCAACTACATCCTCGTCTTCACCGTCCTCGCACTATCCCAGTCAAGCAGCGGCACAGGATACACTGCAAGTCCTGCGGGATATGGAGATGAAGGAAAATGGGAGTGGATGGCAAGCATTTCAGGAACAGCAGAGCAATGGTACATACAAAATGGCTACATGAGTGCAACAACATCAACAGTATGGAAGGCTGACACAGCATTTGGCAATACTAGTTCAACAACTGGGCAGTGGGTATGGAATAACCAAGGAGGTAACTGTACAATATACGAATTGATGAACTATGCAGAGGTAACATATTGCAACGAATGGACTGCCGCAGGAGTCAGCATTACGCCAAGTACAACAACTACAACGCCAACGTACTTCACAGAAGCTTACTTCGCTGGCCTAAATACATCGCCATTCCAATACGGCGGATTAATACCGTTAGTAGCCATATACAAAATTGACTATCCAGCATACTATACCGCGACGGGCACAACAGGCACAGGCTAAAATATTGCAAGAGAGCTGGGAAGCGACCGAGTGTTTCCAAAGGTTCCAGATCAGCATAAAGTTGGACAACCGTTAACTCCCAACGGGTTAGGCGTACTTTACGTCCTATTCGCCACAGTTTACCTTTTTCTTCTCTATTTCTCAGGATTCATAAAGAACCCAGCAAATGTTTCCGCACCCATTTCAGCACCGTTAATCCTAGCCGCATGCATTCTTTTCGGCGGGTTCATGGGCTTGCTTGATGACTGGATAGATTTGAAATGGCGTTACAAAGCATTCATGCCGTTAATCGCCGCGTTACCTCTCATATACTTCGCATACGCAACACATGCAAGAACGACTATAGCATTACCGTTCATTGGAACGATCGATTTCGGTTTAACATACTTCTATATAATTATCCCATTAATCGTCATGATAGTTACAAACACAGTAAACCAACTAGGGGGACTTAACGGTTTAGAAACTATATGCCCTGCCATAGTCATAATAGGATTAATGGCTCTATCACCCTCATATTATGTTCTGATGCTTGGACCCCTGATATTCTGGCTAATTCTTGCCTACTTCAATTTTAGGGGCAAAATTTTCGTTGGCAACTCAGGCTCGTTTGCCATAGGATTGACTATAGCCTCATTTGCCATAATTTCAGACTTAAAATTGAGCCTGCTGATTTCGATTCTGCCTTACATTTTCAATTCTGCAATAATACTGTTGATGATTTTCTTTACACACAAAAAAGCTAAAGTTTCGTTTGATGGAGAAAAGCTTTCGTCTGACCATAGAAGAAGCCTAATTACAGTGATAACTTATCATCGGCCATTAACTGAGAAGCAAGTGGTTAGAATAATAGCTTTGATAATTGGAATTTTCACGCTAATTGGTGTACTTATTCAATTATTATAATTAGGCAAGGAATCTTTCAAGTTTTGTTAAGCCGATAATTTCGTCAAAACTTAAGCCTAAAGCATCCAAAACCTGGTCGAAAGTAGAATGCAAATAGGCAATGTATTTGTCAACGTCTACCTCGTTTCTTGAAGTTAACTCAACTGGTTTCACATGAGGTGGCCTTATAACTTTAACGAAACTAATCAAGTCCCCCGCTCTCAACTCTTTGCCGCTTTTCTGTAGAATTCTTGCGGCTTTCACATGTTGAGGCGTAGTTTTAGTATAACTTGAAAGTTCATCGCCTAAAGCTACATGAAACGCAAGCTCACTAATGTCAACCCATTCTCTACGTTTTAGCCGTGTGTAGCGTTCACGGATTATTTCGGCGATTTCTTTTCTGGCTTTTTCAAAGTCAGCGGGAGTTTTAACTCTTGCAAGTGTATCTTTCATACTGTTAAAAGCATCTTTGATAAAGACAGGGGTGTGTTTTTTCTTGCCTGTTAAGCCCTTCACATCCACGGTGCCGTCTTCCAAGACGCCAAGATAATTCTTTTTGCGCGAACTAAATACAGCGTACCTGTAAACTTTGTCGACGTCGATGCCCATGTTTAATTCATGTTCTGTGTAACGGACTAATTCTTCGATTTGCTCTTTAGAGGGGTTTTTCAAAAATAAGCTGTCCGTGTCGCCGTAGAGAACCTGTATACCCACCGTTTCAGCATGCTTGAGTATTTGGGTGATAGAGTACCTGCCGATGGCTGCCGTTGCTTCCGCCACTGGCGGACAATACAAATCGAAGCTTTCGGCGCCAAAGACACCGTAGCTGGCGTTCAGGATAACTTTAAGCGCTCCCTGAGTGATGTTGTACCAGCTTCTAAGCTCAGGTGGCAAGGTTTTGTCTTTTGAGCGCTGCTTATACCATTTAACACGTAAATCTCGCAGTGAACCAATCAGTAAACTTTCCAGCGCCCGTTTCTCACTGCAAACCCAATGCGGCGTGTCCGGTATCATGTGGCATTTACATTCGTTATGTTGGCAATCAATTGACTGGTAGCCTAGATTCCATACTTTAATTATTGAGGGGTACAGGCTAGGAAAGTCCATAACTGAAACGTTAAAATGAACACCAGGCGTGGGTTCAACAACTATGGCGCCTTTGTATTTTTTCCCTTTTATTGTAGCTGTAGACGAAGTTTTGCCTTTCTTTGTAAGAATGTCCTCCGCATTCGGAATCAGCATATTCTTTCTTCGATGTTCTCTATGCATGAAGTTGCGTATCCAGCGGCTTACGCCTTGGCGGCTTACGTCTTCCATGGGCATGCTGGCAATTCGTGCTAGGACAAGGATTAGTTTCATTGCTGAATCGTTGTCAAAACTGGTTAGTTTGTAGGTAATTTCTGAGTCTCGCAGGCAGTAAGCTGCAAGTTCAGAGTATGTTAAGTCTCCGAAGGTTTTTTCTAAGTGGATTTTTTCTACGCCTATGAGTGCGTTGCCAACGTCGTCGAGGGTTACATCGCGGTAGCAGTTGCCGTAAGCATAGATTTGCACGGACCTGTTGAAGAAGAACTTGTATAGATCGATGTGGACACCGTACCTCAAAAGACAGACTCGTTTGCCTATTTCTATTGGAATCTGACTTCTGCTAAACCCAAAGTTCATGGCTCGATGCGCTAGATAGCGGAGGTCGAAGTCGTCGCCGTTGAAAGTTAAAATAAACGGGTAATCCAGCAGGACATCGAATGTTTTTCTAAGCAGTTCCTCCTCGGTTTCGCAATATTCCACTGTAATGTCTGCAGCCAAGTGATGGTTGCCTTCACGCACCCCTTCACGCTTCAGAACAAGCACTTTTTTTTCACCGTCTGAACTATAAATTGACACTGCGATTACAGGGCACGCGCCTTCCCGAGCATCAGGCATTCTTGTGGATAACGGTGAATATACCTCTATGTCTATGGCGGCTCTGCGGAACTTTGGGGCTGGGTACTCAAGGAGTTTTGCCCACATTTCAATGTATTCACGTTCTTCATCGGTGCAGTCTTTGAAGAGAGCTTTTATTTGGTTTAGGTTTTCTGTGGCTTCCTCAAGAACTTTAGGAACAAGGTTGCCGTCTTTAACCTCGTAAATCATGCCTGGCAAAAGCTGGCGGTCGTAAATGTATGATTGATAATACTTTATTTTTGACTCCCAAACTTTAGTATCGCTATCCTGTATTTTGCATCCGCAAACGCTTTGATAATCTTCAGGAATTATGTCTCTGATTGTGCCTGCTGGTCTTCCACCGATGGCTAATGGGTCTTTTGTCACTATCTTGATTAAATCAACATCTTTATTTTCCAGAGGGTCAAACTTTTTTTGTTTTTCAAAACCATAAAAACCTTCATGGTTTGTTATCCGATCGAATTTTTTTAATTTATCTAAAGTTAAGTTGGTTAAGCAGTAGGGTTTATGACCAGTATTATCATACCAAAAATAGATTTGCTCTGATTCAGGCTCATAAAGTTTGATAACTGCTTTTTTTTGGCGCCCATCGTAGGACGCTGAAACAAAATAGGAAGCGGGCAGGTTTTCAGGCGCCACTGGCGGAAAGGCGCTAGGTCTTTTCTTTTTTAGTTGTTTCGCTTCTTCCTGTTTCATTTCTTCATTGTTTTTGGCTGGGGAAGGCGAGGGCGGAGCTTCCGCTTTTACTTCTTCTTTTGGCAGAGGTTTAGTTTGTTCGCTACTGCAATAATCTAAGAGTGTTCGCGCCATCCCAAATGTGACCTTAGCCTCTTTATGGCACATAGAGACTAAAATCTTTACTTACTCAAAACTAACAATTTACCTTTAGATATAGAGATTAAAGTGACATGCGCATAAGCAGAAAAACGTAAAATTAAGCTTAATCCTGATGCAAGTTTCCATGCACCGATCTAAGGTGAGGTTCATGCATCATATTGAGGTGACTATCGACTTCTTTTTTGGTATCGAAGATTTGACCACACTCAGAACACATGTATTGCCCCGCTTTGGTTTCAGGGGTACTTCTGCGCTTAATCACTTGACTCATTAACTTATCTCCCATGACTAAGAAAAAGGGAAAAAGTAACATAAACTAATTTGTGCAGACGATTTGTTACGCACTTGTTTACTCGTTTTCATGTTCTTTTCCTTCTCTTATGAGTCCACGGACTCTTGGACCTCCCCTCGCCCCGCCTCTTCTACCTGCTTCACTTACGGTCATTCTACCTTTTTCCATTATCTCATTTCGCCTTCTTGACAAACATGTCACCTCCATTTTTGGAGATCGGTTTAGAACACAAGTGGACTACCACGGATGAATAATTCTTAAAGTTATGTGGCTGTCCATATGCAGTAACAGCGGCGTTTTGAATTCTTATTTAGAAGCGCTGCATCTTGTTTAGTCGTGAAAAGTAATTGTTAAAGGATGCTTGGACAATCGCCATTGAAACCCTAAGCTGGATGGAAATGCAAAAACTAAGCGAACGCCTAGCCTTGGCAAGAACAATCAAGCAGCTTGGCGCAAGCGACCCCAACGCTATTCGCTTTGCTTACGGGTTAATTGTTGAGACTACACGGCGCAGAAACCTCATAGACAAATTCGTCAACACAGTAGTGGCGCCCAAGAAAATTGGCGAGTACAATTTGGGAATTCAATCTTTTCTGCGGCTTTATGTTTATCAGACGCGTGTTGCCAAGAATTGGGCTAAGATTAACTTGCAAGAAGCAGAAAGCATCGCGGGCCTTGGCAGGTCCATTCTGGGCTGGGAGACCGTGCGGGAAGTTGAGCCGATTTTGGGCTTTTTGCTTACGCGTCAGCTGGAGCCAATCCTGAAGGCGGCAAACGATGTGGAGAAAGCTAGCCTGCAAACCTTTCATCCTTCATGGTTTGTGAAGTATTGTTACAGGCTTTTTGGACGTAATGAAGCAGTTGCCTTTTTGGAGGGAAGCGTAAACCCGCCGCCCACCTACATCCGGGTGAACACGCTGGCGGCAGCTGAAGAGGCAATTGTGCAAAAACTTGAGGCAGAAGGCGTTAAACTAGAAAAAGCTGAACCGTTAAAGTTCACCTATAAAATTGGGGAAATGAAAAAGCCGTTAAACACTTTGCCCAGCTACAAAGAAGGCTTATTTTACATCCAAGATAAAGCAAGCTGCTTCGCAGCAGAAGCCGCAGACCCCAAACCCGGCAGCGTGGTTTTTGATGTTTGCGCTGCGCCCGGTGCAAAGACGACTTATTTGGCTCAGCTAATGCGCAACGAAGGCAGTATAGGCTCGGTTGATTTTTCAAATAGAAGAATGAAAGTGTGGAAAAAAGAAACCACCCGCATGGGAGCCAGTATTGCTGAGCCAGTAATAGCCGATGCATGCGCAACTTTGCCTTTCAATACGCAAGCGGACTTGGTGATTTTGGATCCGCCATGCACAAGCACAGGTGTCTTCGCTAAGCAGCCCTCAGCCAAATGGCGGCTAAGACCAAAGTCAATTGAGAAAATGGCGGCAATCCAGTGGAAAATGATTAACAGCTGTGCCGAAAAAGTCGCTGCTGGAGGAGCGTTAACTTACTCTACATGCAGCATAACGGTGGAAGAGAACGAAATGATAATCGAGCGGTTCCTAAAATGGCACCCAGAATTCACCTTAACGGAAATAAAGCCTAAAATCGGCTTGCCTGGGTTGCGAGAACTAACAAAATGCCAAAGACTCTCCCCGCACCTTCACCAATGCAACGGCTTCTTCATAGCAAAACTAAAAAAACAATAGTATTTTTTTTAATTCTCTTTCAAGTTTCTGGTCAACTAATCGAAGTTTAAATCATCTTTAAATCCATCAACGTTTGAAAGACCGCAGAGCCATCTTCTTTTGCTGGAATTTTGCCAAGTAACAAACGGTAAAGATTGCCAATAGTTTGCTTTGAACCAGCACCTAAAACTGTGATTGTAGGTTTAGCAAGCTTAGCCTCTAGAACACAGAGAGTATATGCTTTAGAAAATGTAACTGACCACCTTTTGAAAGACTTTGGCACAAAAATTGGACCATTACTACCTTCCCATAAATCGGCATTAGAAAACTCTGGACCGCCGTGTGTGAACTGGCTCAATTCGCTAAATAAACGGCGGGCAAAACCTCCATTGTTACTAGCTGTCTTTTGTTGGAATAGACTATCACCTATGCTGTCCATTAGCGTTTCCTCCATGTTATGTATCGACTGATTTCGAAGTAAGAGGTCTGAAGCCCAGCCAAATTTAAGTTCTTCATCGCCCTTAAGCCAGTCCACAAAAATTTTATTGTTCCCTGAAAGTTCAAGAGCAAGACCTATAGTAATCTGCTCAACCATATTTCTTAAAGCAGAAAATGATAAGCGGTAAAAACCAACGAGCACGTTGTAGATGGACCCCTGAATCTCATCTATACCAGCGGTAGCACAATTGGCAATCGGTGAGTCGGATACTTTATTGGCAATATCCTGTAAAGCTATAGCTAAACAAATCCAGTCCTCCCAAGCTTTCCAATAAAGCTTTAAAGTGGAACCGTAATCACCTGACGTTCGAAGGCTTACATCATCAGGCAGACTAGTTATACTATTCCATATATCTTCATCCATCAAATCAGTGGGCGGATAATTGATTTCAGGTCCGTACGCGAATGCATCTGCTGGTAACATACCTCTTTTTATTCGAAAATCTGATGGAGTATAATTAGCTGTCATCTTACCATTCCTTTTCCTTTTTGTTGTATAAGGTAATCTAGCAAGTGCTTTTTAGCTTTGTTAATGAAGCGGAGACTTACCCGCAACCATTATCTGTGCAACTGAGACATTCAAGTTGACGAATAGTCGCCTATTTTTCTTTGCGGTGTTTCTTTGGTGAATAATGGGTATGTGATTTGTGTTCCTTCCACATGCGCCATCTCGTTAAGCTCATGGTTGATGCAGCTGGTTGCGCATACGATATGTTCCTCAACGTGCCGTATCACGAGTGCATCGGAGATGAGGCTTCGGTGGCACCGCCAAGGCAGCGCTTCAGCGCACATCAATTCTAAACAGTTTTCCCGCGCGAGCGCGATGATTTTTAGCAGGTTGTCCGTGAATTCTTTGGTTTGCATGTAATCCGCGTAGCCTCTAAACGTGCTGTTTCGCCATGCCAGGTTTATGGAGTCATGTTTGGGTCTGCGTAAGCCGCCGATGTCGGGCATGTGAATGTATTTTATGCCGCAGGGTTTGAGGCTGTTTGGCAGGGTTTCCTTGTTGAACTGTGGGTTATGCCTGCTTCTGGGAACCGCGCGCACATCCACAACCAAAATGGCACCGTAAGCTTTGAGCAACAAAACGAACTCGTCGAGCGTCCTAGTGGAGTGCCCGATTGTAAGGATAGTTAATTCTGATTCTTTAGCCAAAACACTAGCCTTCAGCATTAGTTACTATGCGGCGATATAATATATGAATTCAAAACGTCCTATCAGCCCCGATAATGCGTCTTTACGGGTTTGGATCTCGCTAAAAAGTACCTCCCCGCTTTTCTGAAAAGACTGATTCGAGCTTATTTTTTGGTATAAAGCTTAAATTTTACGTTATTTTAATGGTTAGACAAAAGCGAGCGATTTAGCCATGTTGAGGATTCTCAGTTTGAACCTTGGAAGCCTGAATTCTGTTTGGGGTTGGCCATGACTTAGGCATGTCTGGATTTATGAAAATTTCTGTCTTTATAGTTTGAATACCGAGAGAAGTTAAGTCCAGGATTATTTCGTCAGCCATATCGCTTGGAACAATTATACAGCCGTCGCTGATTTTGGTTCCCCCAGCCTTCGCTACGGCGCCTGCACCTCCCTTGGAATAAAGGAAATATGAAGCCTTCATTTTGTCTGCGTAATTCACGTTTCGCATGTCATACGTGATTAAGGAGAAAGATTTCAAGTTTAAGGGCTGGAGGTAAACTTCTAAGGGCATTTTGGCAAAAAGCACTTTTCCATATTTAAATAGTTCATCTAAAAAGACTGGGTTAGCGTTCTTAAGCTCTTCAAGTGTTTCTGGAATCGCATGCAAATTTATGTTTAGATTTCCAACGACTTGGAAAAGTTCATCCCAATTTTCCCACATCAGACGTTTATTTTCAAACAGTACTAAGAGGTCATAATCGGAAAACTCATCATAATCTCCTCTTGCTTGACTACCGAAGAGAACAATGCCTACAACACTCTGAATTTTCGACACAGAACTAACGATTTTATTTAAGTTTAACTTTTGCTGCTCGTTCAATCTCATCAAAAACGCGCTCCATTGGAGTAAGAATCCCAACTATTGTTAGCCTTTTTGGCCCTATGCTGAGGCTACTTGACGAACTTGCTTGATTTCCTGCTGCTGTTTTGGTTGCTCATCTTTTACACAGCCTTGGCGTTTCAATTCTTGATCTACATCTATGTCTGCAATTGCCATAGCAGCTTTGCTCAGATATTGTACTATAGGGCTTTCTTTGTCGGTTTGGTACATTTCTGCGTTGCCTATCGTCCGAGTGCGCTTTATCATTCTATGCTCCTCTATATAGGGAATTGCGCGTGTTACTGTTCGTATGCTTACTTGTGCATTTTCGGCAATATCGGTTTTTGAGTAGTCCCACCGGTCGTATAGAATGAAGAAATCTATTAATCGCGCCATTGATGAACCGAATAAGCGTTCGAGAGGCCCGGGGTCTTCTTGTGCAAGCTTCTTTGGCAAGTTAATTTCTCCAAATTAATATATTAGTTGGTCTTTTATTTAAGAATTTTCTTTGTCCAACTTAATGGACTTCTTTGTCGATAATAGGGTCAGCCTTAAATATAAATCGCACAGTAACTAAAAGCCAAAACGTGTTAGTGAAGAGAAATGAAACTAACCGCTCTGGAGATAGCCGTGCTCCGAAAGATGTACATGCACAATTTTATAGGTGAAAAGCATACGTCTGCTGATAATATTCCTAAAGGCTTTCCGAAACATCAGCGAGGCGAAATCAAGAATTCGCTGAAAAAGCTAACCCGACAGGGCTATGTTATCCCAAAGGTAACAAGCTACGGGATGGAAGTATCTCTTAACCCCAGGAAAATCATAGAAATTCGCCAGCTAATAGGCAACGAATAGTCGGCTTGTTTGCTGACAAACTGTATGATAAAATCAAAAAGCTGGGGATGGGAATTGAACCTGTGCTATAAATAAACTGTCTTGATTGTTAGAGTCGAGGACTATTTTTTTCTTGATTTTTCCAGTTGGCACAGCATCTCGAAGATTACTTTTGCTGCAACGACTGCTGATACGCCTTGGTCGTAAATTGGCGCAATTTCCAGCACGTCAAAGCCAATCACGCGTTTATCGCACAAGGCACAAGCAATGTCTAGCAGGGCGGTTGTGGTGATTCCTTCAGGCTCAGGATTCTGCACTGCAGGAGCAAACGCCGGGTCAAGCACATCCATATCCACCGTTAAGTACACGTTCTCGTAAGGCGCAAGCTTCTGTTTCAACTGTTGAGCAATCTGTTCTGAGCCTTGCTTGATGATTTGCTGGGAAGTAAAAAACTCTACCCCAACCTTCTTGGCATAGGCCAGCTCTTCCTTGCATGCTGAGCGTGTGCCAACCTCAAAGATTTTCGAGGGCTTCACTTCCTCGCTGATTAGCTGCATAAACGTCGTGTGGGACAGCGTTGAACCTAAAAATTCGCATCGCAAATCCAGATGAGCATCAAAACTCACAATCGCTGTTTTCGCTACCCTAGCGCCTAAACCCTTCGCAACACCAAGCGTAACCGTGTGTTCCCCGCCTAAAACTACAGGCATTTTTCCAGCCGCCAAAATATCCTCAACCACAAGCCTAGTCATATCGACCGTTTTCTGGGCGTCAGGTGAAACATGCAGGTCTCCGGCATCATGCAAAGCTAAATCCTCAAGGTCAATTTTGCTGCGGAAACTGTACGTTTCAATATTCAAAGATGCCTGCCTAATCGCGTTTGGACCAAACCTTGCACCACTCCGATAAGTGCTCGTTGAATCAAAGGGCACACCGAAAATCACATATTTTGCTTCCTCAAACGGCTTCTGCAAACCGCTGAAAACGTTAGTTTGCGAAGTGAAAAGTTCAAGATAACTCATAGGTAATTCCAGTCCTCTGCTCTTGGTATTCACTTAAGCTTACTCTAAACTTTTTCGCTCAACTAAGATGCATTAAATTTATTAATTAAACCTCTACTGCATAGGGTAAAGGCGAGCATAAAGTGTCTTTAGCATCATTAGCATCTAAACTAAAAAGTTTCAACCGCATAGAATTAGCAGCATTAGCCTTCTATGCCATAACTGGAATAATCCTTTTGGCTTATCTGCCCTTTACTGGTTTTCCGCCGCAGCTTGCTTTACTCGGCGTCCTCAGCTTAATAACTGATTATGGAGTCTTTACAAAAAGAGCTTGGGCACCTTGGGTATTATTCATCTTATTCGCTGGAGCATCAACCTTTTCAATCTACACCTTAGTCGTCGCAGGATTCAGCAATGCACTAATAGGCATAAGCATGACTGTTTACGCAGTGCTCACATGGATATTTGCAGGATACATCCTGTTGATAAAGAGAAAATAAATTCTAACCCACACATTTTGGAAGCAACTTTAATTTTTTTCTTAATTTTGCAAAAGCGTTAATTTTTTTCGACTTGCAAAAACATTTATCCTTAGGAGCCGCCGAAGGCTGGCTTTAATGTTTTAAGTGACAGGTATCCATGAAAGCGAGTGACGAGTAACAATGAACACGCGTGACATATAACATAAGCTTGAAAAAACCCCTGTTCAGCAAAATAAGCTTAAAACTAGCACTGAAGCGTCCACAAAAAAATCTTCTCACCAATGTTTTAGGCTTAAACTCTAAACCTTACCTGAAACATTACGGAAAAGCACAACAGCAACCTCTTCATCCACATCAAGGAACTGCTCATTCTCAGGGATCTCAACAAACCCGTCAGCCTTAGCCAAAGTAGTAATCGCGCCAGAAGCGCCAGTTTCCACAGGTTCAGCAATCAACCGGCAATCCTTATCAAATTCTAACTTAACCATGACAAAGGTTCGCCTACCTTTAGCACTAAACATCCGTGCGCCAGCAACAGCCCTAACCATCCTCATTCCAGCTGCAGGTCTGCCGGCTAACCGCTGAATCAAAGGCCTAGCAAGCAAATAAAAAATCAGCAAAGCAGACGTGGGATGACCAGGCAACGAAAAAACAGGCTTATCCCCCACAAACCCGACAGTCGTAGGTTTCCCCGGCTTAACCGCGATACCGTAAACAACTATTCCAGGCTTACCAAGCGAATCCACGATTTGCGGAGTATAATCCCTTGGACCAACAGAGACACCGCCAGAAGTAATCACCATATCCGCCGAAGCCAAAGCAGTCTGCAAAGCCTTAGACAAAGCCGCTTTGTCATCTGGAACAACGCCAAAGTAAACTGGTTTTGCACCACTTTCAATTACTGCCGTGCTTAGGCTGTAAGCGTTAATGTCATAGATTTTTCCCGCAGGCAAAACCTTACCGGGCTCAATTACTTCACCGCCTGTAGATAAAACTGCAACTATGGGTATTTTTGAAACTTTAACTTTAGTCAAACCCAAAGCAGCTAAAACACCAATCTCCGAAGACCCCAAAACCCGCCCTTTTTTGAGCACCACTTCGCCACTCTTTATGTCTGAGCCCCTCTTCATAACATTCTCATTCACGGTAACACCGCTGAAAACATGCAATTCGCTATCTTCTCTTTCCGTGTCCTCGACCATAACAGCTGCGTCTGCGCCTTCAGGAATTGGGGCGCCAGTAACAATCTCAACAGCTTCACCCTTCGCCAAAACCACTTTCGGCTGCTCACCAACATTCACGATACCACAAACCTTCAAGGCTACAGGTTGATTTTCCTCTGCTCCAAAAGTGTCCTCAGCTTTCACAGCGTACCCGTCAACGGTTGAACGGTTAAAAGGTGGAATATCAAGCGTTGAAACTACGTCTTCACTTAGAACACGATTGTAAGCTTCAAGCAGCACAGCCTCTTCTTCACCTAAAACTGCAGGTTTAAACTGGTCTTCAATCGCTTTTTGTGCCTCATCAAACGTCATAAGCTTCCTAAACATCCGCATCAGCCTCCAAACCGCCAAACAAGTGAACTATAACCGTTTCGCCTTCGCTTACGCCCTCACGATTCTCAGGAACAACCACGAAACCGTTGCTCTGCGTCATGGTGGATATTGACCCTGAACCTTTCGCGCTAACTGGCTCAGCATAAAACTCACCACCCTTCAAGGTCACGCGGACTCTGACGTAAGTTTTCCTTCCCAGCGCACTAGCAACCCTTCTGGCTAAAGTAGCCTTCAACATTGGTCTTGGCTCTGTTTTGCTCATTCCAAGCAGCCTGCAAACCATCGGTCTTCCGAAAACTTCAAAACCAATGATTGCAGCCACTGGGTTACCTGACAAAATCAAAACTGGCTTGCCCTCCAACACGGCAACAGCCGTCGGCATCGCTGGTCTAAGTGCAACACCATGAACAATTACGCCTGGTTCTCCAAGCTTGTTAACTGCGTCCGGAACCAAGTCTAATCCTCCAACGCTTGTCCCGCCAGTGGTGATTACTGCATCCTGAGTCTTGAGAGCTTTTTGGATTTTATCAGCAATTTCATCCACATTATCTTTGGCTATGCCATAATCAGTTGTTTCCGCACCAAGTTCTCTGCACACGGCTGAAAGCATAATTTTGTTTGAATCATAAATTAGGTTGCCAGAAAGCGGAGCGCCCACTTCCGCAAGCTCATTTCCAGTAGCTAAAACGCCAATTTTCGGTTTCTCGGCAACTTTTAGCTGGCTGTAGCCTAATGCAGCGGCTAATCCTATATGGTAGGGGTTCAAGCGAGTGCCAGCCTTAGCCACGAGGTCGCCTTTTTTGGTGTCCTCGCCTTTCTTTGAAACGTTGTCGCCTGGCGCAAGTTGACTCCAAACCTCCAGTTTTCCCTCGCGTTTTTTGGTGTTTTCAAGCATAACTACTGCGTCTGCGCCTTTCGGAATGGGGTTTCCAGTCCAAACCTGTTTGGCTTGCTTATCGTTTACTTCTTGGTTTTCGGTTAATTGGAAAGTTGCTGGTTTAAACTGTGAAGCACCAACGGAATCAGCGGATTTTAATGCGTACCCATCAACGGCTGACTTGTCAAACCGTGGCAAATCCTGTTGGGCGATTACATCTTGAGCTAAAACACGACCTAACGCATCCTGCAAAGACACAGAAGCAACTTTGGGCGCTCCAATTTGCAGTGCACTAAGCCACCTTTGTAGTGCTTGGTCAGTTAACGTTAATTTTTGGAATCCTTTGAGTTTTACCAAAATGGTTCCCAATACTGCACTAGCGGCTTATCGTAAAAAACATATCGAAAAAAAACCACTAAAAGTAATCATTAAACAAAAATTGCTGACTTTAGCGCTCGCAAAATTCTTTAGCCCTCAAATAGTGAACTCCTTATCATGATCTAGTTTCATACACTATTACTGAATCAGACTTTATCTGCATCACTAAATCATGCCCTTCCACTATTTTCCTCAAGCCACTCATGCTTTCCTTAGAAAGATTCGCCTTAATATTAATGTGGTATCCCTGGAATAATGGATACATAGCCCTCTGCGGTATCAACGTGATGGTGGCTCCATCTAAACTTGGGCAACTATCGACAATTTCCCTTAGCAAAACAGCAATCTCAGCAAATTTCATAACTTTCACCATTTATATGTGTTAATAATTTCATAAAAATCTTTAGTATAAATCATTTTCTAATCATGGTTTCGCGTTTTTAGGGAGGGTTGGGTTATTTGACATTTATTTTTTAATTGCTTCTGCAGTCATTTTTTTGAGGAATTCTTTGATGCATTCTGGTTGACCATAGACTACTAGTCGCCCATCCTTTTGCGGGTTGACCGAGAGGTTGCTTTCTTTGGCGAACTGCTGTATTCGCTCTGTTGGCAAATTGCCGACGGGTTCAACCCTGACCCATTTTTGATCTCTAGGAACGCCAGTGATGAATTTGTTTTCTTCTACTTGCACTTCGCATATTTCTACACTGGCTTCTTCCAAGCGCCTCAGCCACTGATCAACGGTTTCAGGGCTCAAAGCTTTTTGTCCTTCAGTGATTAGGCATGATTCAACGTTTCCGAGGTACTCTTCAACTTTCTGTAATGCGCCTCCTCTGCTGCCTTCCGCTTCCGAAATTTTAATCATAAGTTTAGCGCTTCTTAAATCGTTAATAACGTCGGGTGGCATGGTAACGCCTTTTTTTCGAAGCTCAATCATCAGGTCCTCTAGGACTTTCCATGTGGCTGTGTGGCTCATACTTTTCCCTTGAGTAGAGTTAAGGCTGAGAAACTATAAAATATTGTCGTAAGGTACTCTGCAGCATTCACATAACCTGTTTCTCTTAACATTGTAGCTCTTATGCACATTTCCTTTCTAAGATCATCACTAAATAACTCGGCATTTCTATTTGTGGAATCAGACGGTTCGGCGATTTCTATTCTTCCTCGAAATCTTTTCTTATGATTTGTGCCATTCTCGGTACAGTATTAGCTTTGCTTTGAGGCGAAAGCAAATCTTCAACAAGTTTGTATTGCCGTTTGTATATATGGCAGTTCTTTGAGTGAAAAATTAGTTTGCCTGTCTCTAAGTTAAGATTCCCTCGACTGTTAATTTCTGAGACAAATGCCTCATTAAACAACTGAATACCTGCAATATTCGCAGGCAAACCAGCATAAGCATCCCATGAGCGGAAGTAGCATGTCATGTGTACCTTTCCTTCCAGAATCTCCGTGTCAATCAAGCTTAGACAAGGGGGTTCGTGGATTTCATTTCTATTGAAACCAGTCTTGCGAATATCCTCAGGCAACCGAATAACCATTGTCACTTGCCTGTCCTGTTGTTCCTCCAAGTATCTTTTGATAGCCTCTTCAACTTGGTCTACTGGTTCTCTTAACCTACTACCATAAGTATAGGTTTCGTCTTGCTTGCCTTCACCACACCATAAATAAGTCAGCGCATACCACTGAACGTATTTCATGTCGCATGGGGCTTTGTCGCTAAGCAGTGGTCTATTTTCGGGATGCAATATTTCAATCGTTGTATTCAGTTTTTTGGTTTCCGAAATCTCCGACCCATAACCTACTTTGAAGTCTTCTCCTTCAGTTCGCAGATTATTTAACATTTGAACCCAAGCTTCAGGACAGTCAAATGCCGTAATCTTAACATACTTCATAACAGGGTCTCCAAGATACCGAATAATGTCTAGGCGTTTGAATAATAAGTTTACTAAAAAACAAGAACAAAAGCAACGCAAAAATTATTTTTGAAAAAAATCAAAAAAGAAGAAAGATTGGGTTTTTAGTAGGGCATTCCGCCCATACCGCCCATGCCACCCATTCCACCCATGCCGCCGCCCATTCCGCCTGGAGGCATTGGGGGCATTTTGCCGCCGCCTTTAACGCTGATTAAGTCGTCGATTTTAAGTATCATGTTTGCTGCTTCAGTGGCTGATTTTATGACTTGCTGCTTCACGCGTAGTGGCTCAATGACTAGCAGGTCAAGCATGTTTTTGATTTTTCCGGTTGAAACTTCGATGCCGAAGTATTTGCTGTCTGGTTTCTCATGCTGTGCTCGGAGCGCTACCATGATGTCTATGGGGTCTAAGCCTGCGTTCTCCGCTAAAGTGAGCGGTATCGCCTCGACTGCTTCTGCGTAAGCTTCCACTGCCAGCTGCTCTCGTCCGCCGACTTTAACTGCGTAGGCTCGTAGGTTTTTGGCTAGTTCTGCTTCGGGTGAGCCGCCGCCTGCAACGATTTTGCCGTCTTCAATAGCGTTTCTTACAACGCTTAAGCCGTCGTGTAGTGAGCGTTCTGCTTCATCGATAACGTGGTTGGATGCGCCTCGGATAACGATGGTTACTGCCTTAGGGTTCTTGCAATCACGTATGTAAATGAGCTTGTCATCGCCGATTTTTACTTCTTCAACACGTTTAGCTTTGCCTAAAGCGTCAGCAGACAAATCTGTTACGCTTGCAACTATTTTGCCGCCTGTTGCTCTTGACATTTTTTCCATGTCGCTGCTGCTTAAGCTTTTAACTGCTAAGACTCCAGCTTTGCCTAAAAAGTGTAATGCCATGTCGTCTATGCCTTTTTCGCAGAAGATAACGTTTGCGCCTGCCTTGGTAACTGAGTTAACCATGTCTTTGAGCATGCGTTCTTCCTCGTCGAGGAAAAGTTGCATTTGATTTGGACTTTCAATGTTTATTTTTGCGTCGAACTCTGTTTTTTCAATCTCCATCTTGCCGTTTAGTAATGCGATTTTGGCGCCGTCAATGATCTTAGGCATTTGTGAGCTTGCAACTTCCTTGTCGATAACCATGCCTTTGACAAGTTCTGTTTCGTCTAGGCTTTTACCGTATTTCTTAACGACTTTTATTAGGTCGATGTCCGCTGTGTATTTGCCGTCAATTTTTTCTGATACCTGTTTTACTGCCTCAACGATGATTTTTGCGAAGTGCTCTTCAGCAACGTTAATGCCTTTGCTAGCCAAAGATGTGATTGCTACATCCCTTAGGGTTTTGTCATCATCAATGGAAACGGGAATGGCTATTTGATCCAAAATTTCCTGAGCTTTCTCACTAGCTTTCTTGAAACCTTCAATTATAACTGTGGGATGAACGTTTTTGTCAAGCAAACCTTCAGCTTTTGAGAGTAACTCTCCAGCCAAAATTACTGCGGTTGTTGTTCCGTCACCAACCTCGCTGTCTTGAGCTTTTGCAACTTCCACAAGCATTTTTGCCGCTGGATGTTGAATGTCAAGCTCTTTCATTATGGTTGCACCGTCATTAGTTATAGCAACGTCACCCATGCTGGTAACGAGCATTTTATCCATGCCGCATGGACCAAGCGTAGATTTCACTGCTTCAGCCACTATTTTTGCAGCCATGATGTTGTTTTTTTGTACTTCACGGCCTGTTGTTCTTCCTGTGCCTTCTCTTAATACTATAATTGGGACTGTTCCTCCACCTGTAGACATAATTTTCACCATTTTTTTATTTTCTTAATTATAAACGGAAATCAACAATCAGATATTTAAATATAAATTTTTCTCATTGAGTAACGCTACAAGTAACTAACTGGTTTCTACTTGTAAATAGCAAAGGTAAAATTAATTATGCGAAGGCCGCTTTAGCTTTTTGCTTCGCCTTTTTCTCGTATAGTTTTATTAGTTGTTGCTGCGGCAATGCGTTCTGCATCCTCTTCAGATGCGCCCCGCTTAAGCTCTGACTCCTTAATATGATCATATTGCCGCTTTCGCTTTGGACTTTCCACACCTCTTGGAGGCAAAAAATCACACCTTACGCGTAATGCGGGAACAAAAATAAGAATTGAAAAAAAATAGGTTATCTTGCCATTTCTCTACATGACTCGGCACATCGCCTGCAAACGCTGGCGCATTCCTTTATGAAGTCATCATTAAACCTGTCACAAGTGTCAGCGCACTCGTCACAGATGTCAGCCGTTAAGCCGCAGGTTTGTGGGTAATAGGTTGAGTTTCTAAGCATAAAATCTGCGTTTGTATTGCATATTCTAGCGCAATCCATAATGAGATTCAGGTGTTCGAGTTCAGCATGTTTGCCGCCCATCGTCAAGCATCTTATTGTAGTTTCGGTGCATGTTTGGTAGCAATCTAAGCAATCCTTCAAGCATTCGCGAACTTCATCGCTAGTCATAACTTCTGAACCCTGAGCTCTTTCCAGTTCCTCCATGGAACCAGACATTTTGCCAGCTATTGGCGACTGGTTTTCACTTGACCACCGATCTCCTACTTCTTCTTCATCTTGCGCCTTATCGTCTAATGTCTCTCCAGTGTAACCTTTATCATCAACCCTTCTCATGTCCCTCGATTCAACCTCTCCCATGTAATCAGGCTTTCTTTTGTCAAAATTTTCCGCATTATGCTCATAAGACCTTGACACTCCTTCACCTCCTTACTAATCCGCTAATTTGATAGATTCCCAACATGAAAAATTAATTTTTTAATGGTGTGACCCTTATTTTTTTATCTTTAACTAAACTTTAGATTGCCCTCTTTTGACACAAGGGCAGTAATTCATCGCCAGCCTTTCCATGGATACTAATGGTACATAATCTTAGATTGACTATAATTTAAGAGTATGTGACTGTAATTCTACTCCAACAGTACCCATCAACTAAATAAACGCTAAAAAAAGCATTGCCGTAGCGAAACAAGAACTTGCTCGTTGGCAATGCGATGCTATTTTTTGGGAAGCAACTCGTTGAGTTCGTAACTTGCAGCGCATAATACGCTGTCAGCACCGCCATAGTAGATGATGACTTGGTCGTCGAGTTGTACGTTTCCGCAGCTGAATACTACATTAGGCACGTACCCAACGCATTCATAGCCTTCGCATGGAGCAAGTATAGGTTTCTCAGAGCGATAGAGCACTTTTTCAGGATTATGCTTATCCAGTAAAGCGGCGCCAAGGGAATAATGCTTTGCTTCGTCCACTCCGTGATAAATGAATAAGTAGCCCTCGTTAAGTTCTATAGGTGTTCCTGCAGCACCAATTTTGGCGCTGTCCCACATTTTATCTCTTGGTTCCATGATGGACTTGAAACCGTGCCATTTCTTTAGGTCTTCAGAATAAGCAATACAGATGCTTGGTTCAATACGGTGGAACATTACGTATTTGCCGTCTACTTTGCTTGGAAGAATAACAGCGTCTTTGTTGCGTACTCCCGGGAATGGCAGAATTCGCTCTTTCCAGTTCCATTGGCGGTTAAGAAAATCGTCAAAGTTAATTGAAGTTAGTGAGATTTGGTAAATTACTGGGTAATCATGGTTTCGGAACGCTGTATAAGCCATTAGACACTGGTCGCCGATAACTGTAAGGCGTGGGTCCTCGCATCCGTCTCTTTCCGCATGGTTAGTCGGATTGAAGATTGGCGAATCAAACCTCTCTTTTATGGTAAAGCCATCAATGGAAGTAGCGTAACCGAGTCTTGAGATGTTGTCGCTGCCCAATGCACGATAAACAATGTGTACTAACCCGTCGCCATAAACGGCTGCCGCGTTAAATACAGCTTGAGATTCCCACATGTTGTTTTTTATAGGTTCCAATATGGGATTACGTTCAAACCGTTTCAATGATAATCCCCCTCTCTCCCTCGAAAAAAATCATCATCATGGTAACATATAAACCTCATGTAAAAGTATGTCAAAAAACGAGCTTGTGACTGTAACTATGCAATCACATGTGCTTAAAGACAGCCAAAGCCTCAATATATGACGTGATTTGTTGTTGGCAAAGTCTGTTCTAGGCACCCCTTTATTGACTAGCGTTAAAGAAGTTGCCTATGTTAGCACTTTTCCACCAAGAAAATGTGGAATCGCAACTTTTACAGCGGACCTAGTAAACTCCATTAGCCAATTACATAAATTAAAAGATCAAAGAGTTATTTCTATTGACGGACGCCAACTTTTCAAGCCCGTTTATGGAGGGGTTCAGCATAAGATTGGTCGTGATTTCGTTGAGGATTACCTATTAATGGCTGATTTTCTCAACCACTCGTCCGTTAACGTAGTGAACATTCAACATGAATTCGGAATCTTCGGCGGGGAATGCGGCGAATATATTTGTAATTTCCTAAACAAGCTGAAAAAGCCAGTGGCAACAACACTTCACACTGTTCTTCCTAATTTTGAGCCTAAAGCAAAAGAAGTTTTTAATAAAATTGTTGATCGCAGTTCAGCCATTGTAGTGTTAAATAAAACTACGCGTTCACTAGTCAAACAATATGGCGTTCCCGAGAAAAAATTAAAGTTAATTCCACACGGCTGCCCTGATGTTCCTTTAGTTCCTAGCTCAAAGGTAAAGCCTTTTCTTGGTTTAAAAAACAGGGTTGTATTGTCAACTTTTGGGCTTTTAAGCAAGGGCAAAGGAATCGAGTATGCTATTCAAGCGCTCCCAGAGGT
Source organism: Bathyarchaeia archaeon (assembly GCA_050015395.1). Lineage (GTDB taxonomy): Archaea > Thermoproteota > Bathyarchaeia > Bathyarchaeales > Bathycorpusculaceae > Bathycorpusculum. Next base: position 37,829 of record JBEKBM010000005.1, on the reverse strand, counting down.
AATTAAAAGAGAACCCAGAATAGTTTACTATGTTCTAGGCGTTACCCATCCTCAAGTAAAAAAAACAGACGGCGAAGCATACCGAAACATGCTAATGCGAATGGTTAAAAACCTTGGGCTCCGCGGCTACGTGAGATTTCTGAACCGTTTTCTCTCAAAGCTGGAATTGCTGAATTATTTGCTGGCAACCGACGTGTATATTACACCGTATCTTTCGCCCAACCAAGTCAGCAGCGGCACCTTATCTTATGCGTTAGGTGCAGGTAAAGCAGTTGTGTCAACGCCTTATCTGCATGCTAAAGAGGCTTTAGGTGAAGGCCGAGGCGTCTTTTGCGGTTTTAATGATTCAGCCTCCATAGCTGAGAGAGTCACAGAAATAATTGCGAACAAACCGCTTCGAGAGTCTTTGGAGCATAAAGCCTACAAATACAGTAGAAAGTTTACTTGGCCTTTAGTCGCCAAAAAATATCTCACTCTCTTTGATGAGCTAACTAGGCAATCTAAGGAGGAATGGCCATCCACCTTCCACCCATAAAGCTGGACTACCTTGAAACGTTAACTGACGACACAGGCGTTTTCCAACATGCCAAATTTTGTGTTCCAAAAAGAAACGAAGGCTACACAACAGATGACAATGCTCGCGCATTGATCGTTTGCACAATGTACCATCGTTTAAAAAAGGAACCTATGACTGAAGCTCGGGCAAATGTTTACTTAGCATTTCTTAACCATATGCAAAAACCTGACGGCAACTTTCATAATTATTTGAGTTACGAACGCACTTTTCAAGATGCAGACTGCTCGGAGGATTCTATGGGTCGTGCCCTTTGGGCTTGCGGATGCGCAATTAACTCTACTTTGCCTAAGTATATGAAAATGGTTGCTAAGGACGTTTTCGATAAAGATTTACCGTGGGTTTGGAAGCCAATATCACTCAGATTCTATGCTTCCACAATTTTGGGACTCTCTCAATATTACCAAGCTAATCAAGATAATAACTTGAAGGTTAATATGGAAAAGTTAGCTGATAGCCTCATTAAGCATTACCAAGATGAAGTTAAAGATGATTGGCACTGGTTTGAGCCTTCCTTAACTTATGATAACGCTAGGTTGTCTCAAGCCCTTTTCGAAGCATACAGCACAGTTGGCAAACAAAAATACCTAGATGTAGCCAAAGAATCAATGGCTTTTCTGCTTAAAACTCAAATGATAAATGACGTTTTTGTGCCAATAGGAAATGACGGCTGGTATAAACGGGGTGAAAAACGAGCACTTTATGATCAGCAACCCTTAGAAGCCGCAGCTATGGTCGAAGCCGCTATTGATGCTTTTTACGCGACAAAAGATAAGAGATATCTGCAAATCGCTAACACGGCATTTGAATGGTTTTTAGGAAGAAACAGCCGCAAAGTACTGATGTATAGCCCAGAGACAGCCGGATGCTTTGATGGCTTAGGGCCTGAAAAGGTAAATATGAACCAAGGGGCTGAATCGTCAATTTCCTATCTTTTGGCACGTTTGAAACTGGAGGAATTAAAACGAGGAATCTGGAAGCGAAAGAGGGCTTAATCAACAATGAGATTGCTAAAACCCCTTTGGGCATTAACTGTTTTACGGTGAAAAGATGTGTAAACCTATGCTTAAAATACGAGATATAATGTGCAAAAAAATAGTTACCGCAAAAGGGGATACTCTAATACATCACGCTGTTCAGCTGCTTAACGAGAGACATGTTGGATCAATAGTTATCGTTGATGACGAGCAAAAATGTGTAGGGATATTTACCGAGCGTGATGCAATCCGTATTTTTGCTCAAAAGGCTTCGCTTGACCAACCGTTGAGTAATGTAATGAGCAGAAATGTGGTTACAGTATCGCTTGAAGCTTCCTACGATGAAGCAAAAAGACTAATGCTCTCTCACAATATAAGGCACTTGCCAGTAACAGACGAAACAGGAAAGTTGATTGGGCTTTTTTCGTTGAGAGCTTTCTTGGATGAAATCCACGGAGTAAAAACGCCCATACCGAGTTCTACTTAGGAACTTTCTATGGAACGTTTTTCAGATAATCCCATTTTACTTCCAGTAGAAGAGCATGCTTGGGAGTCAAGAGAAGTATTCAATGCAGCGGCAATTTACCTTGATGGCAAAGTACACCTTCTCTACAGGGCACTAGGCAATGACAATATTTCAAGAATCGGCTACGCCACATCACTCGACGGCTACACTATAAAAGAACGTTTCGAAAAGCCAGTGTTTGAACCAGCAGCTGACAACGAAAAGGATGGGTGTGAAGACCCACGATTAAGCGAAGTAGAAGGACAGCTTGCAATGACTTACACTGCACTTAGAGAATACAACCACTTGCAAGTGTACCAAATCGCTTTAACAACAATTACTAAAGAAGATTTTATCAATAGACAGTGGAAATGGGGAACCCGCAAGCTACCTTTTCCAGGCATCCGAAATAAAGACGGCGTCATTTTTCCTCAAAAGATTAACAGCAAATATGTTATGCTCCATCGCATTGATCCTGACCTTTGCATAGCATACTCAGATGATTTGATACATTGGTGTGATATGACGTCAGTAATGAATCCGCAACCTGTCGGCTGGGATAACTGGAAAATTGGAGTAGCTGGCCCGCCAATAAAAATTAATGAAGGATGGCTGGTAATTTACCACGGGGTAAGCGTGGAACGGATGTATTCTTTAGGCATTGCTTTGCTTGATCGGGATCATCCTGAACATGTTCTTTACCGCTCGAAAGAGCACGTTTTGGCTCCGAAAGAAGATTATGAACGATTCGGCAAAGTTCCCAACGTTGTTTTTAGTTGTGGTAACGTAATTTTGGATAATCGTCTTTTTGTTTATTATGGTGCAGCTGACAGCGTTCTTTGTGTAGCCACAATAAGTTTGGATAACCTTCTCTCGCTCATCCACAGATAATCCAATGCTATTCTGCTTTGATAATGTGGTAACCTGACGCTTTACGTAACCTATTCATGATGGCTAAGCCTATTCCTTCGGAAGATACGCCTTCAGCAATTATAACGTCAACGTTTTCTGCGTCAACTTCTCTCAATAAACGGAATAGGTTTTGGGCAACAACTGCCAAGTTAAAGCGGCTACCAAGAGACTTAACCACGTCTGCTTTGTAGGCGGCTTGTGTTTCATCAGTGGCTAAGATGCCTACTTTTGCGCCTTTAAGCCTGTAAGATTCTGACAGCTCTTTTATTTTGCTTGTGACGGCGGCAACTGCACCTTCAACAAGAATAACCTCTGCTTTAGGCGCATAATGCCTATGTTTCATTCCAGGAGACCTTATTTTTTCCAGCGGCAATTCCTCTTCAGCTTGAACAAAGGGGTGAAGTCTCACGTCACCGAGGACTTTCTTTAATGCTTCAAAAGATGTTCCTCCTGGACGAAGAACCACAGGTGGATCAACAGTTAAGTCTACAACAGTGGATTCAACACCGATACTTGTGGCTCCACCGTCGAGGATGACGTCGATTCTTCCGTTAAGGTCTTCATAAACATGTTTAGCGGTTGTTGGACTAGGTTTGCCTGCAAGATTTGCGCTCGGAGCAGCGATGGGAAGACTGCTTTGTTTAATTAATGCCAAGGCGACTTTGTGTTTTGGCATGCGAATTGCAACGGTGTCTAAGCCTGCAACTGTCACGTTGGGTACTATGCTTGAGCGCTTGAAAACGAGAGTTAATGGTCCTGGCCAAAACTTTTTCATCAGCAACTCAGCTTTCTCTGGGACTTCTTGTACTAGTTTGTAGACTTCGCTCGCATTTGCTACGTGGATAATTGGCGGGTTATCTAAGGGTCTCTTTTTAGCTTCAAAAAGTGCCAAGACAGCGTCTGGATTCAGTGCGTCTGCACCTAAACCGTAAACTGTCTCTGTTGGAAAAGCCACTAATCCGCCTTTTTGGATAATTTGTGCGGCAATTTGGATTTTAGCTTGATCTGGGTTTTCGGAATCAACTTTTAAGAGGAGTGTTTCTTTCATTGGAGTTGCCCTTTTAGTTCAAGTACTACCGATGTTTCAACTTGTCGTTCTGGAATGCTCCAGTATTTCTTTAAGAGTTTATTCTTTTCCTCTGTTGAAACCAGTTTGAATCCGTTTCTTTGATAAAATTTTATTGCCCAGGTTGCTGCTTCCCATGTTCCCACGTAAACCGTGGAGGTTCCGGCTAAGGCGAGTAGATGTTTGAGTAGTTTTTCTCCATATCCTTTTCGCTGATAACTTGTCAACACGTAGGCATGCCTGATTAAAGTAACATTGTTGGCGGGTTGAATTCCCATCACGGCAACCAAAACATTGTTGTGTTTCAAGCCGCAAAATTGTACTCCTCTTTGGATTTCTTCTTTAAGCTCTTGCGCTCGCATGTAAGGTTCTTTCCACTTATCGCTGGGAATCTTGCCTTTATAGGCGATGGCGGCATCGTTCACCACGGTTAGGATTGCTTGAAAATCGCTAGTTGTAAGTTTGCTAATCATTTCAGGTTCCATAATTTTGGCACATAATTAGAGTTAAAGGTTTAGGTTGCAGCGGGCTCCTTTTGGCTTTCAGCTTGAATTAGTTTTTCGATGAGGTGCATGAAGAATGCTTGTGCTTGCATTTCGTCAAGTTTGTCTAGATAAACTGAAACGAGGGCTATTTTTCCCTTCTTAGAAGCCACATACTCAGCGAACATTCTCGCTGAAATAACGTTCTTGTCTCCTAAAAGCACTGATGAGGTAGCTGTGCCAACCATGTCTTTGGGTTTGGGAACGGCGATTGCCAAGGTTCCAAGCTTATCTTCTTTTTCGCTAAGCATTATCATGCATGAATTTTTTGCTTCCACATAAACGGCTAGAAAACGCGTGTCTTTTTCAAGTAACTCTTCCTTTGTGACTTTGGCGCGTTCCACTTACTTTCTCCTTCAAGGTTTGTTTAATGTTTGGACTGCTTAAAAAACTTGACAAAAGAATCTTTTCAGTTTTCTTGGGAAAAAATCTTAAAACAATGAGTTATGCCTAAAAATACAGTCAGAAAAAATGAGCCGCCAAGGTTATAACTGCCGCAGTATACAAACCGATTTCCGCGTTTATTTTGGGAACCTAAATTTTTGCTTGGAAACCGTAAAGCAAAAGAACTTCTATGTACCAACTTTCAGTTGACTCAATCATTAGGTCAATAAACCGCTTGTGTCGAAGAATTCACCAATGAAACCAAAAAGAAAGACAATCTTGGCAGTTAGCATAGCTATTCTAGTGATAGCATTAAGCTTAATTGCAGTTTTTTCAGAAAATCGTGCAGGCACCAGCGCTGATGGTAAATTAGCTCGTGTTGCTTGTCTTGGTGACAGCATCACTGAAAATACTGGTTATCCAGCTGATCTACAGATGTTGCTTGGCAGTAATTCGATTGTGGGTAACTTTGGTGTTAGCGGGGCAACAGTAAATTTCTACACTGATGTATCATACTATTTTGAACCCGCATTCCAAGATGCTAAGATCTTTGAGCCTACAATCGTCATTATAATGCTTGGAACAAACGATGCCCGAACAGACACTTATCAAAAAATCAACAATTTCGTCGCTGATTACGAGAGAATAATAAATAGCATCCAAGCACTGAATAGTAAACCGCAAATTTTTCTGGTGGAGCCGCCTCCAATCTTTAACAATACGCTTAATTTGAACGGTACTAGTTTTGCGAAAGGAGTAATTCCCCGAATAGAACAAGTAGCAAGCACGCTAGGCTTGCCTATTATAAATGTTTACACACCCCTAATCAACCATCCTGAGTATTTCCCAGACGGCGTCCACCCTAATAGCGAGGGCGCACAAATAATTGCTAATATAATTTATAAGGCCATCAATTCCGATTCCACATAAGGGTTTACCATACTTTAGCCGATCAGTTTTTTCAAGACCGGTACTTTTCGCATTAATAGGACTAAGCCAAGTGTGATGAAAAGCGTTAGAACTGTGATTAATGGAATTTCAACAATTGGATTTAGTGTTGTAACGCTTAATGTGAAGCCAAAGAAGCCTCTTTCAAATGATTCTAAAATTATTACATGAAACAGGAAAATAGGTAAAGTGTTCCTGCTTATTGCTTGTGCAATGCGGCTGGTAATTTTGTGGTTGCTTCCTGGCCAGTCTGGATGGAACTTTATTAGAATCATGAATAAAGCAACTGACCCTATGATTACGTTTACGGTTAGGTAACCAAAAAAGAAGTTGTTTTGACCCATGGCGTTTAATGGATAATTCATTAGCCACATGCCAAATATTGTCCAAACAAAACCTATGATTAATAAACCGTACAAAATGGCAGACCGCAACTTTACCCTCTGCAAGTATGAGCCTAAAACAAAGTATCCTACCCAACCGCCGATTACAAAGACAGTGCTGTTTAAAGTGTAACCACTAGCCAATTGGATAAGAGGCACAATAGCCACGCCTACAAACCAAAGCAAAATTAGGTACCGAATAATCTTCAGGTCGCCGTTAGCTATTATTACTCTTAAGATTGGAGTAATTAAGTAAAGGCCAACTATAAGGTAAATAAACCAAAATTGATAGTAAGCACCACTGAACAGGTCATATAATATGCCTTGACCAACATTGCTTAACGTTACTGGTACTTGAGTGATGTAAAAACTCCATGCAAGATAAACTGCGCTCCAAAAAGCAAAAGCCAATCCAATACGGCTTAACCGTTTCTTAAGAAACACCCTTATAGGCTCATCGAGTTTAGCAGGCTGAAGCAACAGAGCCCCACTTAACAGAACAAACAATGGAACACACGACAAAGCTAAGCTTTTGTAAACAACTGCGGTCCACCAATACGCCAATGGCACAGAAGATACTTGCAACGTGTCATTCGATGCATGAAGCAGTACAACTAAAGCAATAGCCAAGGTGCGAATAAGGTCGTCTGGAATAGCAATCCTCTTACTTGAATCCAAACTCTCCTTTTCCAATCAAAAGCTCCCTTAAGCCTGATTATAGAGTATCTGCCCTAGATATAACTTATAAAACTACTTATTTTATTGCAATAAAAAACCTACCCATTAGAGTATAATAGTAACTGCAAACAATTTTACATGCATACACCACAAAGACACGTTTACTATTGGAACTTGAAAGGCATTTGGCAGGCTTGCGTTAACATTTGCCTTTGTTGGAAATACTTAATTAAGAGCTTATCTTATTGCTGGATACGGAAGGATAAAATTTGAGTGATGAACTTTCAAGATTACCGCCTAATGTGCAAGAAAGGCTTCTTAGACTGCAGCAACTGCAACAAACCTTACAGTCAATTTTAGCACAGAAACAGCAGGTTGAAATGGAAAAAACAGAAGTAGAACAGACAGTAGCTGAACTGCAAAAAACAGCTGAAGACGCGGTTATTTACAAGGCAATCGGTTCATTATTGGTTAAAGCAGAGAAGCCGAAAGTAACCGAAGAACTCGTCGAGCGAAAAGAGCTTTTGGATACAAGAAGCACTGTTCTGGCAAGACAAGAAGAAAGAATGCGCAGCCAAATAAAAGAAGCACAAACAAAACTCCAAGAAGACCTAAGCCCAGTTTCTCAGCCATCATCGTAGAGGTGAATGCTTGCGGTAGAGCTGGGAATACCAGAGCTAACCACTGAGCAAATAGAAACTTTATGTTCAACAGCAGAGAACGCAGCAAGAAAATACGTTCTCTCTAAAGTTCACTCTAAGATGGTTGATAAGCTGGATATTAGTGTGGAAGCTGCCGGGTCAAAACCAGTAAACGTTACTGTAGAAATAGACCTTGAATTAACGCCAGCAACTAAAGACATTGATGCGCAGGTGCTGGTTAAAGAAGCCATAAATGAAGCATATAAAGCCAGTGAAAACTACTTGAGAAAAATAAAATGAACGATTTCCAAAAACTTATAAAAATTTTAAAAGATAACAATGCAGCTTTTGTGCTTTTGTTGTGTCATCGTAGTGCAGATGCTGATGCGATATGTTCGGCTTATGCGTTGCAGGGTTTACTTAAGCGGTTTATGCCAAATGTTATAACTGAGATTGGATGTCCCCAAGGCGTCAATAAGCCTTCCAAGCTGCTTCTTGAGTATATACCTATAACTGTTAACTTGAACCCGAACATTGAATCAGCAGACGTCATCGTATTCTTGGACACGAACACCATTGAACAGTTTGACCAAGTGGCTGCGGTAATAAAAAAATCGGCAGCGCCAAAAGTAATTATTGACCATCACTCTCAGAACCCGGAAACAACTAAAATCTGCAACTTATGCATAATAGATGAGAAAGCAGCCGCCAACTGTGAAATAATCTATAAGCTTTTCAGGCAAGCCAAAACTGATCCTGACCCGAACGAGGCTAAAGCTTTGTTTATTGGTATAGCTTTTGATACGCGACATTTTGCTTTGGCAAATTCATCGACGCTACAAATCGTCGCTAAATTAGTAACTCAAGGAATTGACGTGCAGGAAACACTGGCGCAGTTTGCTCTACCAATAGACTCTTCTGAGCGTTTAGCGAAGTTGAAAGCTTGCAAAAGAGCTAAAATCATAAGAATCAACGAGTGGATAATTGCCCTCTCCCATGTCAGCGCTTACCAAGCCCCAGCAGCTAGAGCCCTAGTTGATTTAGGGGCGCACATGTCGGCTGTTGCGGGGCAGAAAAACGGGAAAATAGAGGTAAGCCTACGTTGCACACGCCAGTTCACTGAGCAGGCAGGTGTCAATTTAGGAACAGACATCGCGGCGCCTTTAGGTGAGTACTTGCAAGGAACCGGCGGAGGCCACGCCATGGCGGCGGGAGTAAGCGGCACTGGCGAGATAGAACCAACGCTTAAGCAGTGCCTGCTGCTGTTGAAGCAGAAAATACCCAAAAATGAGTAGCTACGCTTAAATGAGCAAACTCTCACGCTTAAGAAAGCAGGCACAAAAAAATGGCCATAATTGAAACAAAAAACCTCACCTATACTTATCCAGGCGCATCCAAGCCCTCAATTATTGATGTCTCGATTAAAGTGGAGAAAGGCGAGTTTGTTTTAATTACTGGACCAAGCGGCTGTGGGAAAACAACTTTGTGCCGATGCTTCAACGGATTAGTCCCACACTTCTACCAAGGGGAATTGACGGGCGAAATTTCTGTTGCAGGCGAAGACACACTTAAGCATCACACATATGAAATGGCAAAACATGTGGGCTTAGTGTTTCAGAACCCGGAAAACCAGTTATTCGCTCTGTCTGTCGAGAAAGACGTGGCGTTCGGGCTAGAAAACATGGGGGTTCCCCGAGAGGAAATGAGAAAAAAAGTTGATTGGGCACTAAACCAAACAGGCATTTATGATTTGCGTGAACGGTCACCGCACGAGATTTCGGGAGGGCAGCAGCAACGCGTGGCAATAGCGTCTGTTCTCGCTATGGAACCGGAAATTATCGTCTTAGATGAGCCAACATCTTTCCTTGACCCATTAAGCGCTGAGAAAATTTTCGAAGTAATTTATGAATTAAACAAAAAGCAGGGAATAACCGTCATCCTTGTGGAACACAGACTGGACTTAACGGCAAAATACACAGACCACCTCATCGTTATGGATGAAGGAAAAGTCCGGTTCGAAGGAAACCCAAGAGAAATTCTCAGCACGGAAGAAACGCGTTTAATCGGAGTAGGAATCCCCAAAGCCACGTTGCTGTATCAAATGCTAAAAAAAGACGGCTTAAACCTCAGCGGCAATATCCCATTGTCTTCTGAAGAATTAGCTGACCAGCTGTTGGAGATGTTGAAAGCCAAATGATTGTGGCTGAAGATGTTCACTTTTCGTATCCTAACAAAGTGGAAGCTTTGAAGGGTGTTTCCCTAACTATAAAAGACGGCGAATTCGTCGCGATAATGGGGCAGAATGGCGCTGGAAAATCAACGTTTGTCAAGCATTTTAATGGACTCTTGAAACCCACTTCGGGAAAAGTATGTGTGGATGGTGTTGAAACAACTAAAACAAGCGTTGCAGCTTTAGCTAGAAACGTGGGCTTTGTTTTCCAGAACCCAGACCACCAATTATTCAGCGAAACAGTAGAAGATGAAATCGCTTTTGCCCTCAAAAATTTCGGTTTCGAACCAGAGGCCGTGGAAAAGCGGGTAACATGGGCTTTGAATCTTTTAGCGTTAACCCAGTATAGGAAAACTTCACCTTTCCTTCTTAGCGGAGGCGAGCGGAAACGTGTCGCACTGGCTTCTGTTTTGGCTTGGGATCCGCAAGCTTTGATTTTGGATGAACCCACTATTGGGCAGGACCATGAGCAAAAGGAGATACTACGTCAGTTTATAATACAGATGCTAACTCAAAAGAAAACTGTCGTTATTGTCACGCATGATGTGGAGTTTGTGGCTGAATGCAATCCTAGAGTTGTTTTGATGAAGGAGGGGAAAATTGTTGCAGAAGGCATTGGAAAAGACATACTTACAAACCCCGATGTTTTAGCTGAATCATCGATTGTTTTGCCACAAATAGCTCAAATCTTCATGAAATTATCGCAGTTGGGGCTTCCGAAAAATATTATTGACATTTACGAAGCAGAAAAAATAATTTTGAACGCCAAGGAGAGTAAACCGAAGTAAATGAGCGTTTTCGACGGCTTAAAGTTCAGGAAAGTTTACTCTCCAATCCATAATTTAGACCCTAGAATAAAATTCGTGTACGTTATTTCCATTTTTGTAGTCGCCATTCTTTTCTATCAAATTATTCCGTTACTTTTTCTGTTTGTTTTGCAGATTCCATTTGTTTTGTTAGCGCGTGTTCAAAGGCAGTGGCTTCGTTCGTTGCGAGGTGCATCTTTTTTGGCAGGTTTCATTTTTGCAGTTAACGTTGGAACGGACTATTTTACTTCAGGCTACACGTTGACGGCTATTAACGTGGAGAGTGCAGCGGCGTTAACTCTGCGTTTTGTGGTGCTTGTTGAGTCTTTCTCAGTTTTCTTCCTGACTACTTCGCCAGACCATTTAGGCTTAGCGCTGGAGGAATCCCGTGTGCCTTACGAGTTTGCTTTCGCCTTTACCACCGCGGTACGTTTTGTTCCTGTTCTGGCGGAAGAAGCCCAAACAATAATGGATGCTCAAAAGGCCAGGGGATTGGAATTGGAGAAGGGTGGCTTGCTTAAGAAGATAAGGAATTATATACCCGTGCTTATCCCGTTGATTGTTAGCGCTATCCGAAGAAGCCTTGAATTGGCAGAGGCAATGGAGTCCAGAGCGTGGGGAGCCACCAAGAAACGCACTAACCTGTATGTGCTAAAACTTCACAGGGGAGATTATGCTTTGCTAGCAATTACCGTTGGAATTTTAGTCGGAGCTGTTTATGTCCACTTTTTTGTGCCGATTCCAACAATAGTCCACTTACTGTAAACACAGGGCAAGCTGCTAACATGTCGGAAATTAAAGTTTCGGACTGCTTTACATGAGCAATTGTAATATACTTATGCTAAACATGATATTTCATCCAAACAGTATTGTTGAGTGAGTTACAGTGGAAAAAGTTATGGATAGAATAGCAATAGATCCTGAAGTTCTAGCGGGAAAACCAGTCATTAAGGGAACGCGCATTCCAGTTTACCTCATTATCGAACTTCTCGGCAATGGCTTGACAGAAAAAGAAGTACTCAGGCAATACCCTACGCTTAAAAAGGAAGACATCAAAGCAGCACTTCTTTACGCCTCAAAGTGCATAGAGAACGAAGAAACAATTACCTTCTAAAAGAGCTTGCACAACGCTTGCCTGAACTCATACTAAATTTAATAGTAATTTCTAAAGAGAAAGCCTTAATGACAAACCAGCCTAAAAGAAAAGAAGGGATGTAGTTGACTGAGCATACTCGTTTTGGGCCAGCAGGAGTTCCACCAATGTTCAGACTTCTTGGAGCAAAGATGCCTGATGTTCCAAGGCTTCTGCATGAGGAAGGTCTGGACGCTTTCGAGTACCAAGCTGTCCAGTGGGGTCCAAAGCCGCAGATGAAACAGGAAGACGCTGAAAAACTCGGTGAGGAAGCAAGAAAAAACGATGTTAGGCTCAGTATGCACGGCTCGTACTTTGTGAACTTGTCAGGTAAACGGGATGTTGTGGAAGCAAGTAAACGGCGTTTAATTGCGTGCGCAACCGCTGCCGACTGGATGGGAGCATACGTTATGGTTTTCCACACTGGGTTTTACGGACGCTTCGAAAAGGACTTTGCTTTCAAAACTTGCCTTGATGCGTTGAAGGAAGTTAGCGCTCAAATGAAGAGCCTTGGCTTAAAAGTGAAGCTTGGCCCTGAAACTATGGGAAGAAAATTCCAAGTAGGCACCATAGACGAAATCCTAACCATCTGCCAAGAAGTGGAAGGTACACAACTCGTCATTGACTGGGGACACCTGCATGCACTACACCAAGGAACCCTAAAGAAAACTGAAGATTTCAGGGCAATCGCTGAAAAAGTCGAACAAAAACTTGGAACAGAAGCCCTAAAAAGCATGCACTGCCACTTCTCAAAAATCGAATTCACAATCCAAGGCGAAAAACGCCACCACACGCTCGACGAAGAAAAGTATGGACCAGACTTTCGCATGCTAGCCGAAGTAATTGCCGACTTTCAAATGCACCCGACGATGATATGCGAATCACCAATCCTCGACATAGACGCCAGAAAAATGCAAGCTACGCTGAAAGAAGTGTTAGAAAGCAAAGCAGCCAAAAGTTCACCTTAAAGTTATTCTCAAACTATATAGAGCCTATCGCTATTGGCACCAATACTCAAGGCTATTCTTTGCTTTTTTGAGTCAGTAATCGTTCGGCTAGGTGTAGTTCCTGTATTGTGTTGATGTTTACGGCTAATTCGTTTAGGTCGAGCAGGAAAATGTCTTGGTCGAGCCATTCGTCGCCATACCGTTTATGCCCATCTATAACGTTGATGCCTACAGGAACCACGTCTCTGTCGTCCATTTTGAACGAGTACTCGATGCACATGCCAAGCTTAGTTTTGGTTTCAAGCGGAACAGCAACAGTTAACGCCGGCTTACCGCAACGCTCATAACGTTCAACAATAGCATCCAACACTTCGCCTGTGACCAGTGGAAGGTCTGCTGCGATGGCTAAGAAAACGCCTAATTTGAGGTTTTGGGCAGCATAGCCCATGTCAGAAACATAATCCACCCCGGGGGTTTCAGCCACTTTAACTGGAAACTGACTCAGGAATTTCGCAGTTTTAGGCGTGCAACCACTCACAGCGACAACGATGGAATCGATTTTTTTAGCGCTTTTCAACGCCTCCAGCACGTACTCGATGACGGGTTTACCGCAAAGTTTAATCAACGGCTTCTCTTTTGCGATTTGCATGCGGGTTCCTTTTCCGCCAGCCATAACAAGTGCTGTTACGCCCATGCAGCCACCGCCAACAAAACAATCACGCAAACCATTCTGGTTATCTCGTTAGTAGCACCGAACACGTCGCCTGTAACGCCGTTGAAATGTTTATGCGCAATGGCAACCATGACAAAGCTAGTAATTATGGCTGCTAGCACGATGAAAGCGCCTGCCCAATGCAGCAGAGGCAAAGCTACCGCAAAAGAAACCACCACTGCAACAATCAGTCGCAAGTTGCCTTTACTTCCATGCATGGCTTCTAGAAAGGGCGAGTTCATGCCTTGGTGGACTGATTTTCCAGCCCACGCCATAATAACCATGGCAAGTTTAGCTGAAACTTCAACAGCGATGATGCCGCCGATTATTAAGCCAATTTTGAGCTGGCCGATGGCTAAGGCTGTAATTAGCATAGTCATGATGCCCATGGATAAGCCGCCTGCGCCAGTTAACTGGTCATGCATAACCTCAATCTTATGCTCAGCTGTGCCGTGAGCCATGACTCCGTCGCCGAAGTCTAATAAGCCGTCTGTGTGGTGAAGCCCCGTAATCAACAGCAACAAAGCCAACACTAAAGCGCCAACTACTATGCCTGGTAAAAACTGGTAAGCTACCCAGCCGAACAACCCAGCCAACAAGCCAATAAATGCGCCTATTAAGGGAAAAACCCACATGCTCTTGGCGCAGTCAGAAAGCATGTCTTTGTCCATTGTTACTGGAAAAATTGTGAGGAAAGAAAAAAGGTTCTTTAACTCTTTAATAACCAAGCCAAATTCACTTCAAGCCCATCAACAAGGCATAATTACGCTCTATCTCTTTAAGCAATAGGTCTTTTGTTACTGCACCGCCAAGCTTAGCCATAGCCGCTATAGAAGCGCCGCCTGCACCGACACCTTCCTTCACAATGCCCGTTTCATACGCCTGTAAACCAGGGAAACGTGATGAGCCAAAGTTTAAGTCAGCAGCCAAAATAGGCACGTCACAAAACTGTGTAACAATGCCTTTCAGGTCAGATGACTTGTCGTTTACAACCCATCTTGTAGTGCCCACTGCTAGGTTGCAGAGAACATCTGGATTCAATGCGTTCACAAGGGCTAAGACAGCGCTCATTTGAGTTCCGCCAGCCATCAGTACTGGAACCTGCGATGCTGCGCCAACCACTAAGCCTAAGAAGGCAGCCATCATGGGGTCGCCGACGCATGAAATAGCCCTTGCGGGATTGTTTGCTAAACTGCCAAAACTTTCGCCTGCAGCCGCTAAACCTGCCTTAACTGTTTGCGCTTTTAAGCTGTGTGGGTTTTCAGGCAAGGTGCTGCTTACTTTTCCTTCAGCTTTTACGCCTAAAGCTGATAGTACGCCAAGCGCTGTTGTTGTTCCGCCAGGAATACTCTCGCCAATCACAAGATAATCAACTACCTTAGCTAAGTGTTGTCCAGCAATTTTAGCTCGCTCAATAACCTCTGCAACGTTATCAACGGCGTTGCCACTTCGAATGTCTCTTCCTGGGCTTCCGCCGAGGTCTAAAAAGGGTATCTGCGGTTTTATCTTTAATCCGCCACTGGCAATAAGCACGGGAATATCGGCTAAGCGTAGAGCCGACATAGTTATCAATGCTGGTGTCGGAATTCCATCTGGAGTTACAGGCACACCAGTAATGGATTTGCATTTGCCTAGAAGTAGCAGTTCAGCGTCCGCTGGCGGGGTGTAATCGGTAAATTCTGGGTGTTTTCCTGCTGCTGAGATTCCAGAGATTTTGCCAGTTTCCGTTGTAGCTATTGTACAGATGAAAAGGGGGTTTTTGCCTTCGATTTCGTCGAGGAATGCTTTGGCTTTTAACGGGTTGTGTGCTATTAGTACATCGAGTGTCTTGTCCATTTTTGAGTTTTACCTTGCCTTCGGCTTGACTTCGAATCGTTTGATTTCTAAGTATCCGAAGCCGCCGTCGAGCTTATGTTTTTGTGTTTCTAGAATTTCAATCTTTTTCTTAAACGTTGGTCCGTCAGTCACGACGGTGTGGTATTCGCCGCCTTCGCCGCAGGCGTCAACGTTGCCAAGCTTAAGGATGTCGTCGTAGAATTTTTTGTCTAGTTGTCTTCCGAGCCACTCCATGCCTAACAATTCCAGTTTGGTGCGCACTACGGTCGCTTTGAAACCGCTCTTTAAGTAATCAAGGTAAATCTGTTTTGTGTCACCCATCCACAGGGGCTTTACTGGTTTTAAGCCGACTTCTTTGCAGACCCGGTTCAGCCAACCTTCCTCATGCCCTGCCACTTCGTAAATATCCCCTGTAACTAAGCCTTCTACGCCTTTAGCTTTCAACCGTAGCAATGCGCCTTTGAAATCGTTCTCGTAGGTTTCAGGCGTAGCCTTCTGTTTTACTAATGGAATTCCAATGGCGTCTGATTGCGCGTCTATTATGCCTGATGGTATCATGTGGAAGTTTGATTTGGTTTCACTCATCATCATGGTTAAAATGTTGACTACTTCGTAGCCTTGCTGGGTTGCCTTGTAGTATGCAAAGCAACTGTCTTTTCCGCCACTCCATGAAGCAACAACTTTCATTTTGATTTTACTCTCCCTAAGTTACTTCACCCTCAACCGTTATTTTCTGTGCAGGTCTTAGGTGAACATGAAATGCTTGATTTTCCAATAATGTGGGTTGGTTAACCCCAGAAACATGTGACCAAAAGAACACATTTTTACCCTTCAAATATTCAGATAATTTGCCGTTTGATAAAAGGTTGAGCGAAACAGCGGTTTTTTTCTTGAAGTTTAGCAAATTATCCAGCCTGATGTTTGGTTGGTTTATCCAACCTTTTCATATAAGTATTACGGTAATCAGGGTCACGTAACGCTTAAAGCACACTTCACCTTTAAAAAATGAGAGTGAATAATATGAACAAGGAAACGCCACCATTACTTGAATACCTTGAAAAAAAAGACATTTCCCTAAAAAGCCTCATTCACTGTGCGCTTGAAATGTTTGTGCCTCATCCAGGAGTGGAAACGGAAGAAAAAGCCGTTGAAATGCTCAGGGAAGAATTTCTCGATGTTCTGAATGATGTTAATGTTTGCATCCTTGAAACGGCTGCTTTCCATGCGCAGGAAGATGCAGAGAAGGGACTTATTCCAGGATTGACGCAAGAAAGGTTCAGGGGTAGACCAGGACCAGTTGCTGACGAAGTTTTAGGAATAGCAATTGCTAGCTACATCGGTGGAACCAGAGCAGTTTTCGAATACGTACGGTTTGACCAAGCTAAACCGGGGATTCTAAAGAAGCTCGGCTCAATCACAAACGACGCTATAGGCGCTTTAGTTGCAGGCGTATCATCAAACGTTTATACACGCGCCACTAAAAACGCACAAGCTAAACCATAAAACACTTTTTTCCGATTTAATTTTTGCAGGCAGCCTATGTAGGATAAGTCAATGTTACTAGAGAGTTTCTATAGTTAAATTGAGGTAGGGGAGGGGATATGCTATTTGCTTGATAGTTTAAGTAACAAAAAGTACACCACCTTAGCTGTTAATGACGAGACTTTGTTTTACCATAAGGTTATAATACTATGTTGATTGAGGAGTTTAAGCAGTTGGGCTTCCATGGTTCAAACAAGGCTTTGCATTGTTACACATACTTTTCTACCCCATATTGGCGGAATAGAAAGGGTTGTTTATGAGCAGAACAAGCGGCTACTACAGAATAACTTTGAACCCATGGTGATAACAAACCGAATTGATACACCGAAAAGTTATGTTGTTGACGGCATTAAGGTTGAGTGTTATGAATCGTTAAACACTGGTTTCCGTCTGGGAATACCCTACTCGATTCCGACAGTAACAAGTCTTGAAACTTTTCTTAAAGCTGTAAAATCAAGTGAAATAGTCCATGCGCATGGTCACCCGTACCTTACGTCGCTTATTGCAGCTAAGCTTGCGAAGAGGTACTCTAAGCCATTTGTGCTGACGCAACATAACACCTTCATTGAATATGACAGCATTTTTGACAGTGTTGAACGGTTAAACGATTTGGCAGTTGGAAAGGAGACGCTAAAAGAAGCCGACAAAATAATCACTGTGAGCAATGCAACCAAGGATTATGTCCTAAGTTTAGGAGCAAAACCAGAGAAGATTAAAGTGTTACACAACGGCGTTGACTTGGTTCATTTCAGGCCCTTGACTGGAAAACGAGAAGAAATGAGAAGAAAACTGGGAATTTCCCAAAACTCAATCGTCGTTTTAACCGTTAGAAGGCTTGTTTACAAAAACGGTATTGACACATTAATAGAAAGCGCAAACATAGCAGTCAGAAAGAACCCAAAGATTACTTTTCTAGTCGTTGGAAAAGGACCAGACCTAAACAACGTTCAAATGAGAATACGACAGTTAGGGATAGAAAACAATTTTAGGCTTACAGGTTTTGTTAAAGATGAAGATTTACCGTTTTACTATAACGCGGCAGACTTCTTTGTGCTACCATCAAAATCAGGAGAAGGCTTGCCTTTGGTTGCGCTCGAAGCCATGGCTTGCGGGTTGCCAGTAATAGCCACAAACGTTGGAGGAATAAGTGAAATTTTAATGGAAGATTACGGAAAATTAGTGCCATCTAACCAGCCTGAACTGCTTGCAAAAGCAATTTTGGAATTTTCTAATATTGATTTTTCTTCACGCAAATTAGAGCTTCGAGCAGTAATGGAAGAAAAGTTTAGTTGGGATAAAAACGTTGAAACACTTATTGGGATATACGAAGAACTTATTTAACCAAGATAATGAAATAATATAGCCTTACGATGGGAGTTAGCATGACGTCGAAAGTAGAACTGGTCTCGGTGGTAATTCCAACACTCAATGAAGCAGGAAACATCTTAGAGGCTGTCACAACCATCGAGAAAGATTTGGCATATCCAAAGGAGATAATCGTTGTTGACGGCAACTCCACTGACGGAACAATAGAAATCGTTAAAGACACAAGTTTTTGCAAGCTTATTATTGAACCAAGACTCGGGTATGGTACTGCTCTTAAAACAGGCATGAAAAACGCGAAAGGAAACATTATTGTGATGGTTGACGGCGATGGAACCTACGAGGTAAAACACATCAACCGCTTGCTGGATAGGATGATTCAGACAGACGCTGACATGGTTTTAGCCACTCGCATGTATGACCCAAACAAAGCCATGGGATTCATGAATTTTGTTGGAAACAAAGTGATTACCTTCTTTTTCGACTTCTTCTACAGCCAATTTCTAAGCGACACACAATCTGGTTTCCGAGCAATATCTCATGAGGCCATCGACAATGTTAAGTTAAATGAGGGAGACATGGCTTTCGCTACTGAAATGCTTGTACAATTCGCCAAAGAAGGATACAGCATGGTTGAAGTCTCCACCACGTATAAAGCCCGAAAATACGGGAAAACCAAGCTCAAAAAATTTAAGTCAGGAATTGAAATATTTAGCACTATATTTAGGGGCCTTCTGGATGCCGACATGGTTAGAAAAAATGAAGAATATTGGCAGAAAAATTGGTTTAAACGATGAAAAAGGCTATGCAGTCGCCATTTTCCTTGCCTTAGTAATTATTTCTGCACTAGCTGTAAGTTACTTTGTGTTTTTTAGGCCGGCGCCGGCGGGGTATAGCACAATTTATTTGCTTGATTCACAAAACAAAGCCGTTGATTACCCTGCAGTTTTGGTTGCTAATCAGAACAGCACATTCAACGTGCCGGTTACCGTTGTGAACAACATGGGAGGGACCGTGCAATACCAGGTTTTAGTGAAAATCACCAATGACCTTACAACTTTTCCAGTTAATACTCAGCCCACTGAAGTGTATAATATGACCTTAGGGAATGGTCAAAGCTGGCAAAAGTCAGTCACAGTTACGGAAAATCAAGTTGGAAGCTACTCGGTGGTTTTTGAGCTCTGGCAGTATAATCAAGATTCAGGAGCTTACCAATTTAGCGCGCACGCTGATTATTGTGTCTTAAACATTCAAGTAATAAGTTAAGCCTTCTTATGAGTTTCAGCGTACTCTTTTTCGATTGCAACTCTATGTATATTGTTGTATGCGCAGAATGGTATGATTTTCAAGTCTGGCGTGATGTAGTGGACTACGCATCGTCTAACTCGGTTAACGTCAAAGTTGTATGAATCCATAAACGCCATGCAGCCTAAAAGGAAGATTCTTCTGCGTACCTTGCCAAGCGATTGGTAGGATGGAGAAAGATGCATCCTCATAATTGCGTTTGTAAGAGTCAACATACCGACTTCTTTAGTAACTAAATACCAGTTCATCGACTCCATCGATGCCAAGAAGAGTGTTGAAAGAAGCGAAATCTTGCCCTTAGAATCAGCAGACTCGGCGGTTTTGCGAATGCTTTTAAAGAACCTGTCAAAGTTAACGAAACGGTTAATTGGAATCATTTTGCCCTTTTTTGTAACGTAAATCCAATTGACGATGCCGCATTGTGGGCTGCATGAGAATAGTGGCCAAGGCTTTTTCATGAACTTGCGCATTATCTTTATGGGTGAAGTCATCACTGACATGGGAAACAAATCGGTAGTTTTTATTTCTCCCTGCGTTTGGTTTTCCACGTCTTCTGCAAAAGACCATTCGCGGAAGTTTTCTCTAAACGGGTTTTCTGTCGCTCGGCCAGTAAAGGCGATTGGCTGGAAAATTAAGCCTCTGATTATGTCAGTGTTTTTTGCAGCGAACTTGATTATGTCGCCGACTTCTTTATCGTTTAAACTTTTCATTAATGTGTTGACGAGGATTATTTCGATGTCGTATTTGCGGCATACCTCAATAGCCTTTAGTTTGTGGTCTAAGAGCGCTTGCCCTCTAACTTTCTTGTAAAAGTCGTCGTGGAAACTGTCAAACTGTAAGTAAACAATGTTCAAACCGTTATTTTTTAGTCTCTCCGCTAACTGTGGGTTCTCAGCCAAATGCGTCCCATTGGTCGCAAGAATAGTCATAAACTTCAGCTTATGGGCGACGCCGATGATTTCAGGCATGTCCTCGCGTTCTAGGGGTTCGCCGCCTGAGAACAGGATGGCTGGAGGCTTGGGGTTAGCTTTGCTTACGAACTCCAGCATGTTTACGAGGGCTTGTTTTGTTGGTTCATAATCAACTTCTTGTTGGGGAAACGTGGAGAAGCAGACGGCACATTTTAAGTTGCATCGTTTGGTTACGTCGATGACTCCTATGACAGTGCCTGAAGCATGATTAGTGCACGATTCGCAGACATATGGGCAGCCTTCAGGGTTTTTCGGGGCGTTTAAGTCGCCAAGATATTGGAATTGGTCATAAGTTTGCATGTGATTAAAGACGCCTGGGCTTTGCCAGTGAGTAGCTTCGAAAACTCCATGCTCAGGACATTGTTTAGTGATTTTAATTTTCCCGTTAACTTCGGTTAATTCGGCATCAATTTTTTTCTGGCATTCAGGACAGACGCTTTTGGTTTTGGTCATAATAACCCTCCAAGTGTTGCCTCGATTATTAATGCTAACGGAAGAAGAATCATCGACATAGTAACTATTCGCTCATATTTTCGCACATTAGACACTGTTGAAGCTGAGGTTGCAAGACGGATTGAACAGTAAATTAAAAGAACGCTCCATAAGAGAATGGGAGGCAAATAGTAAATTGTAAACTTGCCTATGAAGTAGGGAAGAGGCGCAAGCAACCCAGTCAACGTAAAGAATAAAGCGGCGACTTTCGTCGAGTTGCTGATGCCGATTTTCTTCGGGAGTGTTGGATAACCAATCTTTGAGTCGCCATCAAGGCTTAGGATGTCTCGCAGGACGTTGCCGCCTATAGTGCCGAAAGCTATTGGGTAGAGGCTTAAGGAAATCAAGCTTACAGTGCCTGAGATGGTGGCTTCTCCATACATGAAGGCTGTGCCTGTTAAAACGCCAACCAAAACGTTAGCAACAAAGCCTGATTTCCGCTTTACAAGCGTTGAGTAAATCAATAGCAGCAGGGAATCAACAGCGATTATTGCGAAGCTTAGCCAGTTAATAAAAAAAGCCATAATCAGACCTAAAGTAAAAAGTAATCCTGAGATTGCCACTACTTGCTTTAGCGAGAGTGCACCTGAGGGTATGGGGCGTTTAGGCTTGATTACTGCATCGCTTTCTCTGTCAAAGTAGTCGTTGATTGCGAAGCCTGCGGATGTTATGAATGCCATGGAAAAGAAAATTAGCAAGTCTGTTTGTATGCTGAGGCTAAGAGGGTTTTTGGTGATGGCGAAAGCTGTTAAAAGAGATAAACCACCAGTCATCAGCCAGTAGGGAAGACGCAAGAGAGCGATTAATCCTCTAGCTGGCACCGCAGTAGCCATTACGAAAGTTTCCTCTCAGCGATAATTTCTCTTATGCTATCTTCAAGGCTTACCTTGGGATTCCATTTCAACTCTTTCTTTGCTTTGGAGTTGTCAAACCAAATTTTTGTTACGTCACCCTGCCAAGAAACATTGGTTGTTGTAATGAATGTCTTGGCTTGAAAGTTGAGGATTTTGAGCATCATTTTGGCCAAGTCTATTATCGTGGTTGTTGTTCCAAAGCCTATGTTGTAAGTTTTACCGTTAGCAGAATCATCTGAGCCAACGGTTACCAGAGCATCCACCACATCGGAAACATGAACAAAATCGCGTGACTGCAGTCCAGTGCCGATGATTTCTAGTTTACCTGGGTTTTTAGCGATTTTATCTAGAAAGTCATGGATGACCCCGTGGCACCTTGACCCGTAAACGTTAGCAAACCTCATTATGGTGATGTCTAGACCGTATTGGTTTTGGTACATTTGGCAGTATTCTTCGCCGACTACTTTGGATAACCCATAGCATGAAAAGGGGTGAAAACCGTATTCCTCTGGAGTTGGAAATACAGTTGGATTGCCATAGACTGCTGCGCTGGAAGCGAAAACTAGTTTTGCATCGTCTTTGCGTGCTTTCTCAAGAACTTGGAGAGTTCCTTTAGCGTTTGTTTCAAAATCTTCCAGTGGATTCTCCATCGAGTAAGGAACAACAACTTGCGCAGCTAAATGATAAATTAAATCAGCCTTCTCTAAAGAACGAAGCCTTTTCAGGTCCAATATGTCGCCTTTGACGAACTTAGCTTTGGGAACGTCTTTCACGTTTTCCTTTCTGCCACTTGATAAGTTATCATAAATACTCAAGTTAGACGTTAAGTCTGAAAGCCTTTTGCACAAGTGAAAACCTATAAAACCTGCTCCACCAGTGACTAGAATTTTTTTCCCTTTAAGTTCCCCCATACAATTCACGACAAAGTCTATATTATCTTTCAATTAGTTGTAGGGTATATGTCGCCAGTGAAAGCTATAAAAACTTTTAGGGATTTACTGTCCTTCCTAACCATTATCCCCGTGGGCGGAAAGGAAGATTTCATTTTCACCACAGCCGAGCACATGTACCTATTCCCCATAATCGGCGCATTCATAGGCATACTTGCCGGCGCTTACTTTCTCGGCGCGAGCATTATTGTTCATTTTCTGCTCAGTTTAGTTAACCCAATCATTGCCTTGCCAACTGACTTACTAGCAAAGCTTGCGGTTGCTGCGATGACCGTGGCTTTCCTGCTTGTCTTAACGGGACTCCAACATTTTGACGGCTTAATCGATTTAGGCAACGCGTTTGGGCTTAGAAATTTGCATGACCGCAAAATGGTTGCTCACGCCTGGACCGTAACTTACTGGGGAGCATTACTTGCGATAATTGTGGAGTTTGCCGCTTTTGCAGGCTTATTTTTAATTAACCCGCTTTTCGCTTTCGGAGGCATAATTGCAGCCGAACTCTCAGCAAAATTAGCCATGGTTACGATTGTCTGGATTGGAAAACCTACACATAAAGGATTAGGCTCGATTTTTCTCCAGAAAGCCAAAAAGAAGCTCAACATTATCGCTTATGGACTCTCTGTTTTGATTGTTTTCCCGTTTTTTACTTTTACAGGTAAACCCTATTTGGGTTTAATCGGTGTCGGAATGGTTTTAGTCAGCATTCCTATAGCGTTTGTGATGGAGAAAGTTGCGGAAAGCGTTTTCGGCGGCGTTTCTGGCGACACGATTGGGGCAACCAACGAGGTGGCTAGGGCAGTTACGCTTATTTTGCTTGCAGGCGTGTTGGTGCTAATATGAAAGTTCCTGCGTTGATTATGGCTGGCGGAAAAGGTAAACGCATGGGTTTGCCAGTGGAGAAGCCGCTTTTGCCTTTTTTAGGTAAACCGCTGATTGATTGGGTTGCTGAGGCTCTTGCTTGTGCCGAGAAGGTTTCAGAGTTTTATGTAGTGACCAGCATGAACACTCCTAAAACTGAAAAGCACTGCCTTAGCAAAGGATGGAAGGTTTTGCGGACGGAGGCAAAGGGGTATCATGATGACTTAAAGCAAGCCACTCTTACAGCTGGTTTAATGGGTCCTGTGCTGACCATTCCAGCGGATTTACCAGCCATCACAGGCAAGTTTCTGGACAAAGCCATCGGTCAGTTTGAGGTTTGCGGAAAAGACTTCTTAGCAGTCTTTGTACCTATCGAAAGTCGTGAACGCTTGGGGCTCTCAGTTTCTTCCACTGACGAGTACAAAGGCGAGTGGTATGCTGTCTCAGGAGTCAACATCGTTAACGGCGCCAAAATTCAAGGCGAAGGCAAAATTGAAACAAGCGCCTTAATCACAAAAGAAGTTGAAGTACTCCTAAATATTAACACGCTCAAAGATTTAGAAATTGCCGAAAGAATAATAAAAGAAAAAAACTCGAACGTATGTTGCTAAGCATTTTTGCCTGAAGAAAAGAGACTATCGTGGTGACACATTGGGGTTTGCGAAATATTTAACATCATCACGCAACCTACTCTAAACCAGAATTGCTGTCTCAGGAGACCGACCGCGGATGAGCATACTAAGCTACGACACCTTCTGGAATGCAGTGATAACGTTGCCCATGACCAAAAGAATGCTAAAGCTATCGCTCAATAAGTGCCCTGCATGCGGCAGAACGGTTCTTGAAGCAGCATTGGACGCTTATGCGGGAAAAACTGATCGTGCCTGTGAGAAGTGCAGTGTTCTTTACTCGCAGATTATTGGTTTTTGGGTTGAGTTCCTAAGAAGAAGCCTAAACATTAAGCGGGAAAAAGTCGAGAAACTATTGGCTGACCCGTACGCTCAGAGGGCAGTTATGGACTTGACTAAAAGCTTCGCGTACATGGGCATTAAAAAGCCGCTTTCGCTTTATGCACCGCTCTTGATTGTTTGGGATTTCACGCATAAATGCAACCTCAACTGCAAACACTGCTACTCAAATAGCGGCGCAGTAAACGAAGAAGAATTAACAACCAAAGAAGCCATGGCAGTCGTGGATCAGCTTGCAGACGCTGGAGTTACAGCACTTGCCTTTTCAGGCGGCGAACCCCTGAGCCGAAAAGACTTCTTTGAAGTGGCAAACCACGCAGTTAAAAGCGGCTTATACGTTTCCGTAGCTACAAACGGAACCCTGCTAACCAAAGAAAACGTCAAAAAAATAAAACAAACCGGAATACACTACGTCGAAATAAGCATTGACGGCGCCACCGCAAAAACACATGACACTTTCAGGGGAGTACCTGGCGCGTTCGAGAAAGCTGTGGGTGGACTTAGGAATTGTGTGGAAGCGGATTTATGCGCCTGCATAGCTACCACGGCTACTAAAAGCAACCTTGAAGAAGTGCCTGCAATCGTGACCTTAGCTGAAGAAGTTGGCGCCGAAAGATTCACCTACTTCAACTTCATTCCAACCGGACGCGGAAAAGCTCACTATGACCAGGATTTGTCGGCGGAAGAGCGAGAGAAGCTTATGCGTTACTTGCTAAACAGGATGTCAACTGGCTGCAAAACAACCATTCTCACCACGGCGCCGCAGCTAGCCCGAGTAGCCTTGCAATGTCAAGGGACCGCGGGAACTGGGGAAGTGACCATGTCTATGGCGCACATGCAGACGGCGAGAGTAAGCAAGAAAGCTGTTCCACTAGCAGATTTCATCGGCGGATGCGGAGCTGGAAGATTGTACTGTTCACTTTCGCCGCAGGGAGATGTCCACCCATGCGTCTTCCTACCCATAAACGTGGGCAACCTGAAAACTGAGAAGTTCCAAGATATATGGTTAAACTCAACACTCTTCAAAGCCTTAAGGAACAGGGGAAACTTAAAGGGAGCCTGCGGAATATGCGCCTACAAGTATATTTGCGGCGGGTGCAGAGCGCGGTCAGCTGCATACCATAACGGTGACATGCTAAATTCCGACCCAGGCTGCATAATGGGAAAACAAGTGAAGGGTGCATAGGTGTGCCTAACACAGAACAGAAAACGGTTAAAATCTTTCGAGCCAAAAACGGCATAAGCGAAATCTTAAAGGAAGCCGTTGATGAGTCAGGGTTACGTGGGAAACAGAAAATTTTTGTCAAACCCAACATGAGCCACCCAGAGTACCTTCCCGGCGTAGTAACAAGCCCCCAACTGCTAGGTGAACTGGTTAGTTTACTTCGAGACGGCGCCAAGGAAGTAATAGTTGGCGAATCTAACGGGTTTAATTATCCGTGCAACTCAGCGTTTGAAAAAACAGGGATAGAAACAGCCGTAAAGAAAGCAGGCGGCAGCGTGATTAATCTTTCAGAGGACAAAGTGGTTAAAGTAAAATTTCCAACCAACAGCACTCCAGTGAAGGAGCTGTTTTTGCCAAAAACCGTGTTGGATGCGGATGCGGTTGTGGATTTGCCTTTGATGAAAACGCATGAGTTTGCAATGTACAGTGGAGCCATAAAAAACCTTTTCGGTTGCGTCCCAAGCAACAAGCGCATTTACCTTCACCCGTATCTGCCGGAAGTTTTCTACAGGTTATACTCCATCTTTAAGCCGCAGTTAACAGTCATGGATGCGAGAGTTGGGATTGAGGGAAATGGTCCAACAAAAGGCAAACCCGTCAAAATGGACTTAATGCTGACCAGCAATGACGCCTTAGCTATCGATATAACTGCAGCGGAAATCATGGAATTAGACTGGAAACAAACATACCTCAACTATATTGCGAAAAAAACAGGCTTGCAAAAGGAGGCAGTCAGGGTGGAGGGCTTGCAGGTAAATGCGGTAATGCGCAAATTTGAGCCTCCGAGAATCGATTTGCCAGTTAAAGCGCAGATGAAAATATATCAACATGAATTTTTAACGAAAATGCTATTTTGCTCTCTGGATGTAGTGAAGCTTTTCCAGAAAATAACCATTGCATACAGAAAAGAGCCCATACAAACCGCTTAGCTTAATTACTCTATGAAGACCTCAAGTTTTGAATTTCTTGAACTTTCAAACCTTTAAAAAGAAACCAACACATAAGAAGCCAATTTAGCACTATGAATAGTTAGGCTTTAGAGTAGTGATTGTGATGTTTTCCAACAAGCAAGAAGTGAAGGATTATTATGATAAAAAAAGTTCGACCTATGATAACTATTGTAAACAATTATGGAGTAACGTTTATGATGCAATCACATGGAACCTAACAAAGCCTTATGTTCCTACTAATTCAAAGGCACTTGTATTCGATGCCGCAGGTGGAACAGGAAAATGGAGCATCCCTATTGCAAAATGTGGTCCGAAGGTTATTTTGGGCGATGCTTCTACAGGAATGTTGAAAGTGGCTAAAGAGAAAATAAACCAAGCAGGCTTGCAACAAAATATCGAAATTAAAGAGTGTGACCTTCTAAAACTTGATTTTGAAGACCAAACCTTCGATTTGGTGTTCTGCGAACATGCCCTTTGTTTCATCAAGGAACAAGAAATGGTAATAAGAGAACTCGTGAGAGTTCTAAAAAGAGGCTGCCCCTTAATCATAGGCGGTCAAAATCGTTACGTGTTGTCTCTTTCAACCCTCCAAACCGAAGGTGCCGATTATGCATTTAGATTGCTGTCAAAAGAAAGCCAATTTATCATGAATAATAGTCTGAAAGTTTATGCATTGTCTCCCGATGAATTTAAGCAATTGCTGGAAAAAAACGAAATCAGGGTAGAAAAAATTATGGGAAAACTCTTCACTATGCCACTTGCTATTTCGCCAAAGTTAACGTTTAGCGAGAAATACTCAAATGAGTTCTATCAACAACTGCTGAATATTGAATTTGAATTAAGCAATAGGTCGGATGCTCTTGCTTTAGGTGGTCATTTCCAAGCGATAGGATATAAGCAATAATCCTAGACAAATGAAGAAAAAGAAACGGAAAAGTCTTCCAATGTTATGAATAGGTAGGAGCAAGTCACTTTAAGGCTTCATCGTAGACTTTGAGCACGTCCTTGACGACTATGCGCCAATCAAAGCGTTCTAGGATAGTTTTTCGGGCAAGAGACCCCATTTCCGAAGCTTCAGCTGGGTGTTCTAGCAAATACAGTATCCTATCGGCGAATTGTTTTGGATTGAACGGCTCAACTAAGAACCCGTTTTTCCCGCTTTCAATTGTTTCTGGAATTCCGCCCACTCTGGTTGTTACTACGGGCAAGCCGGTTGAAAGAGCTTCGAGAACAGCGAAAGGATGGTGCTCATAGAACGTGGAAAACGCAAACACATCCGCAGCTTGGTAGAGTTTGGGCAGTTTTTTGTCTGGATAGTAACCCGTGAAAATTATGCTACCTTTTACCCCAATTCTATCAGCATAATTGACAAGCTTACGCATTTCGTCACTTTGCCCTTTGCCTGAAATTATGAATTTCGCGTTTTTAAAGCGCTTAACGACTGCGGGCATGCTTTCGATAAGCGTAAACAAGCCTTTGCGTGCATAGAGCCTGCCCACCGACACTATAGCTAAATCATCACCTTTAAAGCCAAGCTCCTCCTTGATTTTGCGCTTATCTTTTGCGGGCTTGAACTTGTTTACATCAACCCCATTATGGATAACGCGGATTTTTTTTTCAGGCACCTTGTAGTATTCAAGCAACTCGCGCTTCGTGAAATGACTCACCGCAATTATCTTGTTTGCTCGCTCAAGCATTTTTTCCTCAAAAATCCGCAAAAACCAGTTGAAGCTAACCATAAACTTCTCGTTAGCGTTAAGCCTGCTGTAGGGTTCGCCCCGTATGGCTTGTGCTTCACCCTTCCATGTTGAGTGAACGGTGCAAACAAGCGTTTTTCCAAAGTTCGGCGGCACTGCAAAGTTCGGAGTTAACGGCAAGTTAGCGTGCGTAATATCTACGTTAACCCTTTCGCGGACGCTGTTTAGTTTGCGGTAGCTGGAGGCTGCAAGCATAAACGATTTTATGACAGGCGCTTTTGGGATTTTTAGGAAAAACACCTTTAATTGCTCGTTGACTTTGATGTCTAATGTTTGGTCGGAGCCTGTGACTACGTAGATTTTATAACCGTTTTTTATAAGCTCGTTTGATAGATAGTAAACGTAGGCGCCTGTTCCACCAGACAGGGGCCAATACTCAGGCGAGACGAAGCATACCCTACACATTGGGCGTTTTCCTCCCTTTGCCTCTAGCGTAGTTGATGGTGGTTATTATTGCGCCGACAAACCAAGCGAACGCTCTCACAAAATATAGCACGACCAACCGCAAAGCTACCTTATCATGGAACTTAACGGCAATTTTGGCGGCGGAGTAAACGAAGTAAACAAGCATTAAGACTAAAATTAAGCCTGAAATGTACCACAAGGGTCTAAGCACTTCTATGATTCCCAGAAGGAAAAACGCAATGACAGCTAAGAGCAGTACTGGCTGAATGTTCATGCCAAAATCCGTGATTTCATCACCTTTGGCCAAGCGTCCATGTTTAAAGTATAGTTTTAAAGTGTTTTTTCCGTATTGCAACTGCTGCCTGTAATAAGCTCGAACTGTCGGCCTGTTGTAGTGGTAGCAGATGGCGTTTGGTTCGTAAGCGATTTTGTAACCTTTAGCGCTTATTCTGAAGCCTAAGTCTGTGTCATATTGGCTTGGCAAGTTTTCATCCCATCCGCCAGCCTCTTCGATAACCTCTTTTTTCAGCAGCAGATTCATGGTGGCTATGCGGCTTGTGTATTTTCCTATGCGGCTGTAGCGGTTTTTAAGTTCGTAACCGATGCTTTTTGCCCACGGGTTTTGGGCATTCCAAGTTTCTATGCTGCCGCTGACTCCTGCCACTTTAGGCTCTTCCAAGTGAAGTACAAGCTTTCTTAGCCATTGCGATTCCACTTTAGCATCTGCATCTATGAAGCCCAAAACCGAGTGCGTGGCAATTTTCAGGGCGTAATTGTAGGCTGCTGGAGCGTTTAATCGAATGGAAACAACTTTGACAGGGAAATTTTCTGCTATTTTGACAGTGGTGTCTTTTGAGCCGCCGTCCATGACGATAGCTTCAATGAAGCCTGCGGGATAATCCAGCGCCAGAATTGATTTGAGACATTCCTCGATTGTTTGCTCATTATTGTAGGCTGCAACTATGATTGAAACTTTAGGATACACGTTGCCAGCCAACTTGCTTAACCCTTCATGTACGCTGAAACTATCGATAAGAGAATTTTGAATCCGTCAACCATTGGGTCAACTCCTGACCTGCCGTAGGTTCGCTGCTCAAAACTTATCGGCACCTCAGCGATTCGGAATTTTTTTTTGGCTGTTTTGACGAGCATTTCTGATTCTATTTCGTATTCGCCTGACTTTAGCTTTTGGCTTTTCAGCACTTCACGTTTCATGGCTCGGTAACCTGACTGGGAATCAGTAATGACGACGTCGGTTAGTAACTGGATAAAATAGTTGAAGAGTCTAACGCCGAAAGCGTTTAGGCGCCTTGAAGCTACTCGTTTGTGGTTTAGGTATCTTGAACCTATAACGAGATCAGCTTTGTCTTGCAGAACTGGCTCCAACACTTCGGGAAGTTCTTCTGGTCGATGTGAGCCGTCTGAGTCAATGGTGACTATTATGTCGCCTTTTGCTTTGGCAAACCCTGCTCGCAGTGCAAAGCCTTTGCCCAAGTGCTGTTTTAAAGTGTAGAGTTTGATGCTGTGAGCTTTGGCTACTTGAAGCGATTTGTCGTATGAGTGGTCGTCCACAATGATTATTTCGTTTTTTAAGCCTGTTTGCTGCACCACCGCTTTTACGCGGTCGATTATGTTGCCTATGGTTAATTCCTCGTTGTAAACGGGAATTATTACGGAAAGCAACATTTCCTTTCGGCTCATTTTATCTTTAGATGCCAATGGAAGAACTTATAAAGTTTGGCTACCCCAACTTTGTAAGCAGTTGAATGGGTAGTTTGACTTAGATGGAAACCGCTATGAACAGTAAAGTTGACGCTAACAGGAAAATATGGTTTTCCATGTGGTTTTTGGCTGCGATTGTTACTTTCGGGTTGGCGTTTTTCCCCATGTTCTACCGCCTGATTGAGGGCAGGAATAGGCATTTTCAGCGTGAGGCTGATCTAGAGAAGCAGATTAATGCTTATTTGAAGAGCAATGGGAAAGAGCCGCCGCCTGCTACAAGCGAACGCTTTGCAGAGAGGAATGCAAAGGCGTGGGCTGCCAGCATCGTTTTAGTTGTTCCAGTTTTTGTCATTCTTTACCTTTTGTCTATGGATTTATTGGTGCATGAACGAAATCAGGACGAGTTTCTTGCGAGTGCTTTTCCAGAACGGATGTTTATGACCCAGACGATACCGATAAAAACTTATGTTTTGATTACCATTGTTACGTTGGGCGTTGGGGTAGTTTACTGGCTATACAAGGTTGTTAACTTGTATAACGCTCACTTTAAAGCTCAGTTGCAAGTTGAAAAAGAAGTAGGTAGGCTAATGGAGGAAGAGAAAGCTGTCGGATACGTGTAAGGAACGCAGGTTTGTGAGCCATGGCGGAGACATTTGGGGTTTTATCCGAAAATACAATGTTCCCCTTGAAGAAGTGTTTGAGTTCAGCGGGCCAATCAATTTTCTTGGTCCTTCGCCTAAAGCTGTTGAAGCTGTTAAGCAGTACGCTAATTTGATTAGGTTTTATCCTGACCCTAACCCTGTTGAGTTTAAAGCAGAAGTTGCCAAGTACGTGGGGCACGGCGTTGAAGAAGAAAACATCATTTTAGGCAACGGCTCAATTGAGCTAATTTACGCGATTACTGAAATTTTACCCCGTGGCTTTAACGCGGTTATTCCTGTACCTTCGTTCTCAGAGTATGAGAAAGCGGCTTTGAGAGTTGGCAGCAAGCCAGTGTTTGTTCAGTTGCCCCAAAATTTTGCGTTAGAAACAGAGAAAATTAAGAAGGCGGTAACTGGCGACACTAAAATAATGTGTATTTGCAACCCTCACAGTCCCTCAGGAACTTTGTACAGTAAGGAAGCGGTTTTGGATCTTGTTGAGTTCTGCCATAAAAAAGACATAATCTTCAGCGTAGACGAGAACTATATTGAGTTTGCGGATAAAGGGCAAGAGACCACGTTGGCTGGTATGGTGAAGGAGTACGAGAACCTCTTTGTGATCAGGTCGGTTACAAAATTCTACGGCATGCCAGGCATACGCTTAGGCTACGGCATAGCAGCACGAAATCTCATAGATAAGCTTGAGACGGTTAGGCTGCCATGGAGTATTAACGGTTTGGCAGGCGTAGCGACGCTTGCAGCGTTTAACGACACGGAATTCATCCAAAACACTAAACAAACAATCGCCAAGGAAAGAGCGCAGCTTACCAAAAACCTAAACGAAATCGAAGGCTTACACGTTTACCCGTCAGTAACAAACTTTGTGCTTGTAAAAATTCTCAACCGAAAAATCACGTCCACAAAACTAAAGGAAATGCTGGCTAAAGAAAACATCCTAATCCGCGACTGCTGCACCTTCGTAGGCTTAGACGACAGTTACTTCAGAATCACAGTCAGATCAGCTGAAGACAACCAAAAACTCGCAGAAACATTAAAAGAAATTCTTGAAAAATGCTGAGACCTAAATTTTACGCGGGCGACCCAAATAGATGAGAATTCTTTGAGCAGATAATTGCAGTGCCCTGTTAGGTTTCCGTAAACGCTTATAAGTTCATGTGTTTATCCATCATCCAACAGGTCCAAAATAGACATGGATGTTGAAGTAAAATGAAAGTGGTTGTCCACTGGAGCGGAGGAAAAGATTGCTGCACAGCACTTCACAAGGTGGTAGAGCAGGGTCACGAAATAGCATGCCTCGTCACGTACATCTATATGGAACCCTACGTTTTCCACAGTTTTAAAGTAATAGAGCTACAAGCCAAGGCTCTGGGCGTTCCTCACCAGTTTGTGAAAATTACGGACAACCGCTATGACGACATCATGGGAACACTGGAAAGGCTCCATAAAGAGCAAGGCGTTGAAGCCATCGTAACAGGCGACATTGACAACGTGCATCACCGACGGGTATGGAAAGACGCCTGCAAAAAACTAAACGTCAAACTCCTAATGCCGCTGTGGGATAGACCACTCAACCTCATCCCAGGCAATCGCCACCGAAAACGAATCATGGAAATGGAACAGTCAACCGGAGTAAAAGCAATCCTCAGCTGCATCGACCAAAGATACTTCACCGAACAATGGCTAGGGCGACAAATAGACAGAAAATGCATCGAAGACATGAAACCCCTAGTTGGTCCGCCCGGTAAAGGAATAGACGTTTCAGGAGAACCTGGAGAATATCACTCGACATCGCTTGATGCACCGCTATTCAAAGAACGCATTGAAATCACCAAGTTCACAAAGAAAAGCCGAGTCGTCGACTTTGGCGGTTCACCCTACCGAGAAGGAGACTTTCTCTACATGGACATTGAAGAAGCAGTTCTTAAACCCAAAAATCCCAGCCCAGCCTAAGAAACTTGAGATTACCGTCTGCCACGGATTAGCCGCGGTTAGGTGTTTTATGGCAATGTTGATAAAGCAAGTATACGCCTAAACCAATACAAAGGTTGGAGTTGAAGCTGGTTGACGGAAAAGGAAGTTGTTGGTAACCTAAACGTTGTTTGGCTCTGCGGAGGAACAACTGCAGACATAACTCCAGCGCAACCGTTAAAGTTCAACATGAACGACGCATGCGAAAAAATCAAGAAACAGCACTTCAAGATCCGCGTTAAGTCTCAAATGGTCTTAATGTTTGATTACATGAAGCTGGACATAAGCCTCTTTGACGGGGGACGCATGCTGATTAAAAACGTAAGCGACAAGGAAACGCCGCTCGAGGCTTACCGCAACATTCTAAAAACAATCAACGTGCCAATTTAAGGTTTAAAAAATGATCGCCCATAACCAACATTCAAGGGCTTACTTAAAAAATTAATCGTACACTCAAGGATGAACCGCTCAGCATTCTTAAAATTGGACTATAGTTTTCTTTTTGTTTTGGTTAAAATTGTTTCCAGTTCAGAGGATCGAAAGCCTGTTTGGACCTATTTTGCTTCAGTGACGGGTAACTATGTAGTTGCGTGACTAGTAACGATGTACTTGCGTGATAGGCAAGAACAGCCAAAACCAAGCCCTGTTCAATAAAACAAGCTTAAAACAAAGGCGGTTAAGCTCAAATTTTTTGCACCAAAGCAGACTTGGGAAGGAGACTAGGCACAAACACAAGACCAGTTGGACAAAAAAATTTGACGACCCCAAATAGCCACAACTATTGCAGAACGGTTAGTCGCAGCCTAAAGTCTGCAGGGCTATAGTTAATTTTTAGTTACCAAACTTTGCACAATAAACTCAAACCCATTACAGTGTAACTTCAACATAAACCCAATTGCAGCTTAACTGCGGTGGAAAACCAACGAAGCACCTTTCTTAACTGCGCTGCCTAAGCCTTCCTGCTTAATTACGCGAATCAGCTTAGACGCCGCCGACTTCTGGCAGCCACGCTGGAAATCCCGCTGAATCTTGACGAGCATGTCGTAATCGAATTCTTTGGTTTTGACCCTTGCCAAATAGTTATCCATCTGATCGTACAAGCCTTGGCTCATCACTTCATCGTACAGTCTGCTGCCCGGGCACGCCACATAAATGTTGAATTGACACCAGTCAGCGTTTAGATGCTTCGCAAACTTAAATGTGGCTTTCATGTCGTTGACTGTTTCGCCAGGGATGCCCAGCATGAAAGAAGTGGCCGTTCGTATTCCCACTTGCCTGCAAAGCTCAAAAGTACGCTCGACTTCATGCAAATCGATCTTTTTCTCCAGTTTTTGCTGGATTGTGGGTGAACCGGATTCTACTCCAAAGAATATGGTTTGGCAACCAGCAGATTTCATTTCAACAAGCAACTCTTTGGAGATAAGGTCAGCTCTGGTTTCGCATGTCCATTTGACGTCTATTTTGTTATTTCTGATTAGTCTGCACAGGTCAGCAGCACGTTTTTTGTTTATGGTGAAGTTGTCGCCGACGAAGTAGATTCCCTTTGAACCATAGTTTTCAACCATATGCTTTATTTCGTCTATGACTCTTTGTGGGGAGAAGGCTCGACATGTGGTTCCCCATAATTCTCTAGTTTCGCAGTACGCGCAATTGTATGGGCAGCCACGCAGTATGCTCATGGTATCGACTGGTTTAACACTCAAATAGCTTAGTGCACGGTCGTACATTTGCATCGGCAGCAGATGACGCGCTGGAAAGGGAACCTGATCCAAATCGTTGATGAATTCAGGCGCACTCTTCACCACCTCACCGCCTATCCTGCATGCAACGCCTGGAATTTTGGCAATCACCGCGTTTTCTTCGCCTTTCATGATGCTGGCGGCAAGTTTCACCATTGCCTGCTCTCCCTCGCCAATAACCACGTAATCTATCTCTTCGTGCTGCAGCATGGTTTGGGGCATGTACGATGGATGAGGACCTCCCACTACGACTTTACAGGATGGGTATGCTTCTTTGACTGCTTTGGCTGTTTTGATACACCGCTCGTAAGTCAATGAGCTACAGGTTATGCCTACTATTTCTGGCGAGCGCTTCTTCACTTCCGATTTTACTTCTTCTATTGGCCGCTCCAGCAGGTAATTATCAAAAATGTCTACTTGGAAACCAGCCTTTTCTAAAGCGGCAGCAACATACGCTAAGCCCAATGGAGGAAGCTTTCCCGCCATGCCCCAAGGCGATTTTAAGGGTGGGGCAGTGGTCATTAGTAAAATCAATTTTGGGCTTTCTCCATTTTGCCGTTTTTCTACTTCATTATGCTGTTTGCCTTTGCCCTGATTGCCCTTCGTGCATGAGCCAGTATGAGGCGGGTTGCGCCTAGACCCCACATTTTTCCTTGCTTAAACATGCCCAACGCGCTGACGAAGTAGGCTGGGCTAAGGTAGAAGCTTTGGAATGCTTGTTCCCTAATTTCGGTGAGTTCTTGCATGGTCATGTTTGGAATCCCAAAGGTTGGTGTAGCAGTGTCATATTTGTCGAAATCAGTTATCTTTAGGGACCCATTGGCTTTGACCTCTTCGTACATCGGTGTTCCAGGGTAAGGTGTGGCTATGTAGAATCCTACATCATTAGGGTTAAGTTCCTTCACAAACCTAATTGTTTCCCAAGCGCTCTCTTTTGTTTCGCCAGGAAAACCCAAAATGACACCTGCAACCGTCATCAATCCTGCTTCTTTTGCCCACTTGAATGCTCTTCTTGTTTGAGTAAGTGAGAAGCCTTTCCCCATGCTGTTTAAAACTTTCTTTGAACCTGATTCGACGCCGAACCAAACGGCTATGCAACCTGTCTCCCTCATTTTGACAAGGAGTTCTTTGGTTACCATGTCTACTCGGGTTTCACAATCCCACTTGATTCTTAGTCCTCTCCGCTGAATTTCCTCACATATCTGCGCGGTTCGGGCTTGATCCACCGTGAATGCATCATCGTAGAACGTGAATTGGTTTGCATAGTAGTTTCTGTGGAGAAACTCCAACTCGTCAACTACACTTTTTGGACTGCGCATGCGGTATCTTCTGCCGAACATGCGGACGGCTGTGCAGAAGTTGCACCAGTACACGCAGCCTCGACTAGTCATCACGGGATAAGGTATCGTTCCGTACTTCCGCAGATTCTCCGTATGCTGCCAAAGGTGAAGCGCTGGATAAGGCAAGCTGTCGAGGTCTTCCAAGAAAGGCCTATCAGGGTTCTTTATGATTTCTGTGCCCTTCCTGCAAGTAGTGCCTACAAGGTCATGGAAAGCTTGATCTTTCTCCACTCTCTGTGCAAGCTCCAGCATGGTGTTTTCGCCCTCTCCCCTGACAACAACATCTAACGACGGCTCTTCTTGCAATGCCTTGTCATCCCAGAAGGTAACATGCGGACCTCCGATTGCAGTTATGCAGTTTGGCCAAACTTCCTTGCATATTTTTACTATTCGAAGGGCAGACTTGTAGGTAAGAGTGGTAGAGGTGACTCCAACTATGTCAGGTTGGACTTTACCAATTTCTTCTCTGAACTGTTTGTGAGTGAGTTTTTGCGCTTGGCAATCAATCACGTTAACTTCAAAATGATTCTTGTACAACACCGCACCTAAGTACCCGATGCCTAAGGGCATAAAAGGTGGATGCTGATGGGAACCGACAGGGTAGGGTGGATTCACAAGGGTTACGCGAGTTTTCATGTTCTTCCCTGAAACAATAGAGTTTTGTACCCTTTAAGCGCGTTCAGGTTCATTTACTTTATGCAAAAATTAGATTTTTTGTAAACTACACAAATTACCAGAAATAACGGTAAAAAGTTAGGAATTAATAATGAGGAATCTTCGTTTGCTTGTCATTTGGGCGTTTCTTTGGGTTTTAAATATGCTTCTTTGATGTCCATGTATAGCCAATTTCTTTTCCAGGTCTTCGACTTTTCCTTCTTAGTCTTCTTCTTAAATTTGCCAATTCCGATGGACTCTTTGAAAAGCGGCGCGTCGACAACTGTGCTGTGGTAACCTTGTCCGTCTTCGCTGGAAACGTCAATGTCTTTTTCGTCTGCTAAGTCTTTTAATTCTTTGATGGATGTGGTGTCGATTGCGCGTCCTAACCATTCTTCACCAAAGAAATTGGTATTAATACAGCTTAATACTGGTCTTAAGCCGGTCTGAACCACTTCTTTCAACACATCGTAAGTGTCTCCTGAAGGGTTTTCCAAGGGCATCATGAAAGCCATGCCCAACTGTTTGCACATACTCTCGTAGTAGCTAGAGTGGACAACGGCGCATCCTGCTCCGACTATGTCGCCGGTTACAATGCCTTCGATGCCCTCTTCATCGTGTAATTTTGTAAGAGCTTTGAGGATGCCCTCATATGCCTTCTTAATTCTAACCCGCTTCAACGGAGTTCCCAAAGTTTTGGATTGGAGTTCCATCACTGGGAAACTGTGGAAAACATACGGTTTCATGTATTCAAAGGTGAGAAGATAAGCAACCTGATGTCCCTGTTTGATGACTTTGTGGTAAGCTAAGCAGCATTCTTTGCCCCCACTCCAGTGGACGACAACTTTCATTTTGAGCCCTCTTCATTCTG
>JBEKBM010000004.1:0-127264 GCA_050015395.1 Bathyarchaeia archaeon | reverse complement strand
TATGCTACTCAACGCAGTTGCTGCATTTCGATTAAACAGGGTAGAAAAAGCACGGTCCATAACCTTACTCGCAAGATGAGCAGAAACTAAACACAAAAATGCTAAATTAGCAACGCACTGGCGCGCGTTTGGTATTAGCATCGTTGAAGCCGTCATTGAAAGCATAAAGAATACAGCAAAAGTAATAGCTATAATTTTGTTTCTTGCAATTTTCATGTATTTTTCTTTTCCTTTAATTTTGTTTGAGCTTTCGCTCAACGGAAGCACATAGAAATATCTTTGTATTTATAATTTGCGAAAGTGTCATGTCAACTTTCCAACGTTACACGAAAATAACGTGCTGAACCAGAAAGCCGAGGACGTTGACAAGAAATGCATAGAAGAACCCGCCAATTCTTCATGGTGGCGACCCAAAAGCTTCTGGATTAGTCCTATTAAAATCGGATATTTTGGAGTTGAAAAGAATTGGTTAATTGTTACTTTGTTTTTTCTTTGCTATCTTCTTCTTTGAGCCAAAGTTCGATGGCTTCAGATAAAGCTAAGCCAAGAGACCCCTTTTTCCCTAAATATTTTTGTGCTGCTTTAGTTCTAAGTTTGCTTTCCAAACTATCTGAAATTAACGCATTGATTCTGCCCATATCGGTGCCTCAGCTTAGAAACGTAATAGTTCCTAAAAACTTATATGTGTTTAGACCGCTTTTAATGTTTAGGTACTCAAGTACCAAAAAAAGGAGAAAAAACCAATGATTGCAACCGAAGCCATCACGCAGCCTATAATGCGAAACCAAAAGCTCTCAGTTGAAGAACTTAAAACTCTGCCGTTTCCAATGAAGATTCAAGGCGACCAGATAATAATCGAAAAAGGCCTAAGAAACAGCAAACTCAAGCACACAGTAGTCCTTAGCTTAGACAAAGTTTTAGCTGCCAAAGAAAAAGGACTTATAACCTACATTCTAAGCGCATTTGTCAGTGAAAGACCCGCCCTGATAGAATTTGTTTTCGACAATCAAAGCATACTCAAAATGGCGCGGCACTTTTTACGGCACTGTTCCGGTTCTTTGCATAGCTGCTATATCTACACAGCGAACGTTCAGAAATATGCAACGTGGTTAGGCAATAGTCCCGACTTAATCATTAAAGACATTAAGCCAGTTGGAAACATACCTGATCCCGATAGAATCCAGAATCACTCAGGCTTTCTTAATGACTACTTAGCTGAATTGCAAGATCAAGGACTGAAACCTGGAGCAGTCGTTAATTGTGTCAAAAGCGTTAAAACATTTTATCGCGTCAATGGCATTAAAGTAGAGTTATCCGAGCCACTAAGCCGAAGAATCACATACAAAGACCGAAGCCCAACAGCCGAAGAATTAACCAAAGTGCTGGATATAGCTGATCTGCGCGGAAAAGTCATAGTATCCATGTTAGCTTTAGGTGCTTTTCGCGAAGGAACCCTTTCAAAACTCAAGTATCGACACGTCCGAGAAGACATCGAAAACAACCGCGTACCTATTCATATCCATGTTGAAGCCGAAATAGTCAAAGGCAAATACGGCGACTACGACACTTTTCTCGGAGCTGAAGCCGCGCTATATCTGAAGCTCTATATAGACCAAAGAAGGAACGGAAGCAGACGCACACAACCCGAAAACCTAACAGATGAATCACCATTAATTCGCGATAAAACCAAAGCCACGCCTAGAAGCATAACTCCAAAGCAACTGCGATATGTAGTTCACCAACTATACGTTAAAGCAAATCTTGTCAAACAATGTGAAGGGCATTACGACTTGAGAGTTCACAGCCTCAGAAAATACTTTAAAACGCAGTTTCTAGCTTTAGGCGTCCAACCCGATTACGTTGATTATTTCATGGGCCACCTTCTTGACACTTACCACGATATCCAGAGCATAGGCATAGAGAAACTACGCAGTGTTTACGCAGCGGCAGGATTAGCCATTAGACCAAAAACACAAATCAGCAAACTTGAACAACTTAAAGAAATGGTACGAGCTTTAGGAATGAATCCGGAACAGGTACTTGCTAAAGAAGCGTTAGCTAACGGAGCAATTACAATACAAGACGGCGAAAATCATCAGCTTACAGTTCTGCGAAACCAACTGAAAGAGCTAATTCTAAAGGAGGCTTCGGTATAAAAGTGTACGCAGGTCATCGAATCCTTTCGGCGGCGCCAAATCTACCTTAATTTTACAATCGGGGCTTAATTCAGGGTTTAAATCAGGTGCTTGTTTTGCCCAACAAATGGGAATCAAATCACCGAGGCGGTTCTATAACAATTCGCTATGCTTTGCAAAGTGGATTTCTTCGCCATCAAGGAACACCTAAACAACCTTAAGCGTTATGTCAAAGTAATGGGGTCAGTTTATTGATAGAGAAAGATTCAGACATTTTTCTTTTTCTCCTATAAGTTTGTGGTTATAACGTATCTCGGAACCCGTTTATAAGACCAATAAAACAAATTCAGAACAAAACTATAGCAATCTCTGAAAAGCACCAAGACAAATATCAAACAAAAATAGTGCAAAACCTGTAAGCAACGGTTTTATTCAAGTATTTCTTCATTTGGCTTTTCTTTACCAAAACGATTTTCTAGCCATGTGCTTGCCCATTTATCAACTAGTTTATCCAAAAAGCTCGATTGATAAGCAATTAAAACTTTTTCAATTCTATCTTCATCCGTTAAAGTGTAAATGTTTTCATAACCTATTTTGGTCCTTTCAATAACGTGATTATCCAAGAGATGCTTTAGGTAAAAAGAAACTGTTGAAGAGGGCAACTTTAAAGTCTGAACTATGAAATGGTACTTTGCTTTCTTGCTTACAAGAATTATCATAACGATTTCTCTTAGCCTTTTCTGCCGTAAAACCGATAGTACTTTTTTATCTTCAGCTTCAAGCGGCTTACTGTAATATCGTGTGTAATGCTCAGATTTTTCCTCAAGAATAACATGTCTTCGCGCCATATAGTTTAAATGGTATTGAAGACTCGACAAAGGAATGCCCAAAATTCTTTGAAGCTGTCTTACGTGCAAACCTGGATTTTTCTTTATGGTCGCGTAAATATTGCTTCTTCTCTCATTTTCTAAGATTTCGTCTTTGAACATTATTCTTAATCCTGTAAAACTCCTAAGAGTATAAACAAGATAGCTACCGCGTCTATCAGAAGATGAAGACTATCCGTGAACCCTAAATTATAAGCCTGGTTATATATCTCAGGGATCGAGATTAACCCGTGAACAAAGAACAAGCCAAACCCAACGGTTAGTAACAGCGTCTTTTTGTTTCGCAAACGTTTATAGGTCAACAAAGAAACCGCAAAAACAAATGTAGTTACTATAACAAATATTACGCGCGCTAATATGAAGAACAAATCCATTTCTAACATCTCTTGAACCAAGCAGTCTATTAAATCAGCTAAATAAAATTTTGGTATGTATTTAGCTCGACTGCCGAAATTTACCGTGAAGATCCTCTTTAAGCAAATTGCTTAGATTTAGGTGTTTTTATCAAGTGCCTTTGAGCAAGCGAAAAGCCTAACACAACCTAATTTTAACATTTAAGTCAAATCAAATCTCAGATAAAATTTTGCGTGAGCTAAATACACACAACACTTTAACCTTTAAGCCTCAAAGAAAAATAACAATGAAAAAACGTTGGGTTTTAGTGCTTTTTAGTCTATACACTATAAAAATAAGCTGAATTTCGCAGGTTAAGCAGCCACTTACAAAAACTAAGATGACTATGAAAACTACCAGCTAGTAATCATCAGCAATCGACTGGAACAGCTAATACGGCAAGAGGCAACAATTTAAATGCGCCTACAGAGTGGCAAATCCTTTCGGCGGCGCCAATTTATCAATATTTTCAAAATTAGAGCTTAAGGCGGATTTGGGTGGAAGTAGATTTTTTCAGAAATTTGTTTTTGTTTTGTCATAATAACTACAAGCTAATATTGTGTGTATAGAAATTCCTATATATAGAATTCTCTATACGAAATCTGGGCGCAAAAAGGTCGGAGATTCAAAACGCAATCTTTTTTTCTTCAACAAAAGCCGAAGAAAACCCCTGTTTTTGTTTTAGAGTCCAGCAAGGAGCACTGCGATTATACCTGTTAAGAATACGCCGTCGAAGGTGCCTGCTCCACCGATGCTTGCAACTGGCGCCCCGAGCTTTGGAATTTTCCGCAGGTTCAATAGGTCAGCGCCTATGAGTGTTCCAAGGACGCCTGCCACGTACGCGATTGTTCGTGGTTGTGCTGGTGAAAGAATGAGTGCGGCTACTGCTGCGGCTATTGGGGGAATGAACGCTGGGGTGGCTATTCCTACGCCTTTTACAGGTCTGGCTACCGCATGGGTTACCAGTGCAACAGCTAAGACACCTATGAGGCTGAGGATAATCGTTGAGATTGATGATTTGCTAAGCAGGTAAATGCTGACGCCCGTTGGTATTAAGGCGCCTCCAACGTTAACTGCGACTAACGTGACGGCTTCTCCATACCCAACTTGGGGAATTCGGTAAGTTACGCCAAACCAGCTGACATAATCATCATGGATCATAGGTATGGTTGCTCTCAATTTAAGTAATGGAATGTTGATGAAGCTTCCAATCAAGGTTCCGACCAAAATCAGGAAGATGATCAAAGGGGTAAAACCTATATTTTTGAAGGCGATGCTTATGGCTCCAAAAAAAACTAGACCCACAACAACAAATAATAAAACTAGTAAGACTGCGAAGAATAGAAAGCTATGCTGAAAGTAAATCGTTTTCCTACTCATGGGTTCACAACTTGCTGGGCTATTTTTCAAAGTTAACTTTGAAGAAGTGCCCTTATTTACATTGCCTCTAAAAGCATCTTGCCTTCGCTCAAAAGTTCCCTACCAAGCGAAGGCTGAAAAGCTACCTAAAGGTAAACTCAAATTATAGAAAGTCTAGAGTCATGGATTGCAAAATTCAAAAGTAATTCTAATTTGGCGTTAATGATTTCATTTGGGAAAATGTGACTTTTGATCGCAGTTATCGCGTCTTTTTCTGAACTTTAAAACTGTTATAGCAACCGCAACAACAACTAGAATGCTTGCTGCAATCGCATAAAGGTAAACGGTAGTCGCATAAAACGGCAAGGAAGTGCCTTGTTGAGGCTGAGGCGATGGCGTGGGTATAAGTCTTGTGTCGTTCCAGTAAATGATGCTTTGGTATCCTGCAGATTCGAGCGTTGGTGATGGGTAAACTATGTCTAGGTTATTACCGTCCATTTGCAAGAGTGTGGAGACGCTCATGCTGATGTCAAGGGTAAGGTTATCTGCTGGCCATAGTCCCCAGATTTTGTCTTGTGGTCCGCGAAAACCATAAGCATAATCTGCAGGGAGAACATATGCTGTTCTATCGCTTACTGGAGTGATGGTTCTGGGGTTGGCTTGAACATACTGCCAAAACTGCTTCATAGCGTCGAGCTGTCCTTGCTGTAGGACGTTTTGAGTATAGTTTGCGTTGCTGTCAAAGACGATGATGTATTTTGCGCCGTTTTCATATGCTAGCATCATGTCGCTGTAAAGTTCTGTACCATTTTCCATGTAGGGCGGCTGGGTGTATTTCCAAGTTATCATAACGCCCCAATCCTTGTTCTGAACTGCGGCTGCACCTCTGCAGAGAGCTACGTTAAATTGTTGGCTGTAATTCATGGTAAACTCTGCAAAAACCGTATTATATCCTGCTTCATAATCATACCAGTAAAGCGCGTAGTCTGAGGTGAACAATTGAAATTCTGTTGGGTAAGCAAAACTATTGGTAATTGCGAATGGTCCGCTGCGTAGCCACCAATTTAGCATACTAACGTAGCTGTTCGCCGCGTCACTATAGTTATCTGCCGCTGTGACAATCGGGTAATTGAACTGGTCAAGTTGCTTTCCACCTTCTTCATCATCATAATAAATTCCCAGAAAACTGTTACCCCAATTGTTCTTGGCATCTTCAAGCCATTGACTAGAGGGATAACTAGGTTTATCGGAGTAAACTATGAAGGTCAAGCCCTTGTCATAGACGTACTGGCTGATGACAGTAAGTCTTGTTAGATTATAGCTTCCAGTGCATCCAATTACGAAGAAATTTGTGTAAGAACTAACATTATCGATTAATTGTTCAGTTGCAACTATGCTTCCGAAGGCAACATCGACGCCAAAGTAAAGACTTGGTGAAGTCTGTGTGGTGGCCGCTTTGGCAGTCAAACCGCAGTTTAAGAAAAGCGGTAAAATCAGCAGCAGAATGAGCAGAACTGTAGGTTGCTTGAGTTTCATTTAGTCTAGATTGAAAATTCTGTGACCTATAAGAGTTTTCCAAAATCAGTATATAATAAATGAAACTGACTTAGTGCTGAATTCTATGGGTGCTTTTAGTGCGCACCTTATCTGGGCACTTATCTTTAAGCGGGCATTCTGAGGTTCGGTGTTTCTTGCAGTACTCAAGGTTTAATCGAACGAGTTGAGATTCGTAGTGTTCCACGTCTTCTGGGTTTAGACCGACTTTTTGTGCCGTTGCAACTGCCATTGGCGAAGGCTTGGGTTTTGCTTTTTCCCAGATTCCGCGCAGTTCCCTTAGGAATATGTTTACGCCTACGGGACCAACCCCTTTGAATTCTTGTAGGCGCCTCTCCAAATCTGCGGGGCTACTTGATTCTGCATGAAGTAGTTCTAGGTCGCCGTATTTTTCTTTAAGCGTTTTTGCGATTCCCAAAAGGTTTGTGGCTGTTGAGAAGTCATATCTAGTGTAACCTCCAGAATCGAGAACTTCCACGAGGCGATCCCATCCGGCCTCTAATATGGCATCGGGGCTTGTCAGTTCCTCCTGTTCAAAGTAAAGGTAAGTTTCTTTGGCAGTTTGGGCTGAGATTCTTTTGGCAAAAAGTACCGACGCCAAGAACCATTTGAACCTATCCTCGGCTTTAGATAAGTCGAGGTCAAGCTCATTTGAGTAACTTTGCAGCTTAGATAATGCTTCCTTCACTATCATGAAAAGTCGACCAGTTCATAATATGATTAAGCGGGCATAAAAGTGTTGGATGCGAGCTAATTTTTAGGATGCTTT
This sequence comes from Bathyarchaeia archaeon, assembly GCA_050015395.1. Lineage (GTDB taxonomy): Archaea > Thermoproteota > Bathyarchaeia > Bathyarchaeales > Bathycorpusculaceae > Bathycorpusculum. Next base: position 120,167 of record JBEKBM010000004.1, on the reverse strand, counting down.
CGGAGTCTACAACGCATATGTAAGGTTGGGTCAATTTTGTAAGCGAAAATCTGTAGTTAAATGAGGGGAGGCAGAGCAGGTTAGATTTTGGAGGTAAATTAATCTGTTTTTGGCTGATTGTTTTTTTAATTGCAAAGATAAACTAGGATTTTTTGGGGTGCTAAACATTCTTCTAAGCGCGCGGGCGGAAGACTATTGAATTATGATTAGGCAACCTTATATCGCCATAATTTGTCTAATATCGAGAAGAGAGATGCCAAACTATGGTTTGCTCAATAGACATTAGCGAAAAACCGAAACTAAACGATCCAATTCTAATTGAAGGGTTGCCGGGCATAGGGTTTGTGGCTAATATTGCAGCACTACATTTGATACGGGAGTTAAAAGCTAAACGGTTTGTTCAAATTTTTTCCTCGGCGTTTCAGGATTTTGCGGTAACAAATGAAGATGGCGGTGCGCTTTCGCCTATAAATGAACTCTACTATGTTAAGCGGGAGGATGGTGGGCGCGACTTGATTATTTGGTATGGTAACACGCAGGCACTGACAACTGTTGGGCAATACGAGCTTGTTGATAAAGTGCTTGATTTAGCGCAGGAGTTTGGCTGCCGCTTTGTAATATCCATCGGCGGCTTCAAGAAAGATGAAGCTCAACCTAACCCAGCAATTTATAGTACAGCCACGGATTTGGATACGATGCAGGAGGCACTTGATTTGGGAACTAAAGTGATGGTTGGACACGTTTTCGGTATCGCTGGCTTATCCGTTGGTTTAGCAAGGGTAAGGGACTTGAAGGGTTTCTCTTTGCTGGTTGATACGCCCGGAATGGATCCTGACGTGAACGCTGCACGCTGTGCGTTGACTACGCTTGGTAAATACTTGAAGCTTAACGTTGACTTATCAAAGCTTGAAGAAAGCGGTGGCGAGATTAAGAAAGTTTTAGAGTCATTTGGCATTATTAGAACCATAACAGAAGAAAAGAAGAAAGAGGAAGAACAACTGCGCTGGTTTATTTAGGGTTTAACTTCGCTCATGAATTGTTCGTATACTTTTTGCACTCGGTCGGCGGCTGGACCTGAACCTTCAACAACGCCTTTTTCTGTTAGTTTCACTTTGTCCATGACCCAGATGAAGCCCTTGTCTTCATATAGTTTAACCATGGTTGGGAAGACTTTTTCAAGTCTTGTAGCTAAAGCTTTGAGGTCGAAGGGTTTTTCTGCGCTTGATATTTGAGCAACCACGTTTCCGTTTAGAAAAACTCGGTGGAGCAAGTTTCCAGATTCGTCTTTTGCGTCGGCTATGCAAAGACTCATGTTGTCCTGGTTAATGCCGATGAGCGTGCCGTTAAATGTTTTTCCAGTAGTTGTCACTACAGATACGGTTTTATCTGCTAACGCTGCGATTTCAGTGAAATATTTTCTTTGCGCTACAGACAAGTTTATTTCTCCTTTAAGGTAACGAGATTGCACTACCACTATTTATCTTTGATTTAAATAGAATACAAAAAGCCTAGCAATAAGTTGCTTGTTTGAAGGTGTTGTCGGTTTTTTAAATGAATTTTTACTTTTGACAGCTTGAGCTTTTTTTATGGATGTTTGTCGCCGAAGATCTCAAAGAAGCCTTTCATTTTCCAATAAGTGTCTAGGAATTCTAAGCCTCGGGGCGTAGCGAAATAGTAGACTTGTTCGCCGTCGGTGAGTTTTCTAGCTAAGCCGAAGTTGCACAAATTTTCAATTATTGCTCTTAATCGGTCGATGGGGACGCCGACGCCGTAGGAGATGCGGGTGATTTTTCCTCCTTCAGGATAGCGGATTAAAACTTCTAAGACTGAAGCGTACAGGTCGGTTCTTGAGCGCTTTGTTTCCCTGTCTCTCATGTCCGTGTTGTCTCCCAGCGGTTAAGCTTCATGTTTTAGCCTCAGAAAGGTGCCGGAGGCAAGTTTGTTACTTTTTGGGGTGGCTGACAGATAGCAACACCGGAGTCGGTTTTCAGCTCTTTAGTGTAGGTCACTTGCTCAACGGTGCAGCCTTGCTCCAGCTTAACGGTATCGGCGAAGATGCGTGCCGCCCTGCACATAGTACCCATCAGGGCCTCCTGAGCGTAGATGTCTTGGACCTTGACGTGCCCGCTGGTCATCGCCCATTTAGCAGGCCACGTAGAGCCCCATGCACCGTAACTTAGGTCTGGACTTTTTCCTATCTCTACCCGTTCGCCGATGAGGATTCCGTCGATTTGTGTGCCGCTTCTCACGTTCAACTGCTTTGCTTTGAACCCTTCTTTCGTTTCGACTTTGCCGCTGATGTCTGCTTCCCCATTCACGATGATCTTGTTTGCTTGGAATTTGCCGCTGACGCGAAGATTCTTTCCTTCAAAGTTGCCCACTATCGTGGTTGCGCCAAAGCCTTCCAGTCTGTCAGAAACAAAAAGTGAACCTGAGACTTCGAATTTGCCGCCCATCTCTATTCTTTCTGCATTGCAGTCGCCCAGCACTTCAACTGAGCCGCTAACTTGAATGTAGTCGCATGTTATGTTGCCGTCGATGCTGATTTTTCCAAATGTAGATAGCCTGTGTCCTTTGCAGTTGGCGGGTAGAAAACCTCTGCCGTAGACTAACAGTTCTCCAAATTCAAGTGGGGCTTTACTTATGAATTTTCCACCTACGCGGATATGCCCCGTTATGGAACCTCCTTGGACTTCGGCTTCGCCTCCTACGTTGAGGTCGCCAATTTTAACGGCGCCTGCGACTATTTTTCCGCCAACTTCCACGCTTAAAGCTTCCAGAATGCCTTTTATGTCTGCGCGTCCGCCGACTCTAATCCTGCTACAACTGATGGCGTCTGACTGTATTCTTCCGCCGACATCGATGTCTTCAGCCTTGATTGAGCCTTTGACTTGCACGAAGTGACTTACGTTGAGTTGTTTATGCACATTCAAGTTGCCGTTCATTTCAAGCCGCCCCACATGTCGACCTGTTACTTCAAGCCGTTGCCTGTTGGAAAGCACCTTAAACGTAACTTCTTTCGACAAAAATGTCTTCGATTCTAAAGAATCACATTCCAAATCACAGTTCACATATGCCTTGCCTTCAAGGTAGACCCCTTTGGTTACGACGACGTTTTTGCCGTTGCTGGCTTCAATTCTTGCATTGTTGCCTACTTTGAGTTCGCCTTCGACGCGGTCAAGCGTGGCGGTTTCTCCACGTCGAACATGGATATCTGACATGTTTCAAGCTACACCTCCAGTGCTTTTAAGGTTGGCTCACTTGATGTGTTTGTCGTTGAGTTGTGTTTCATGGCTACTCCGCCTTCAGTGCTTTCTTAGCTGCTACATAACCTAGAATGGTGAATGCCAATGCAAAGACGGCGAGGTACAGAATATCGCCTGCAAAGATACCCATTTGACTCGTCGAAAGGCTGCCGTTCACTATCAATAGTCTGGCGGCTTCGTTGGCTTTTGAAATTGGATTTACCTGTGCTATAGTTTTCATCCAGTTTGGGAAAGAAGCAATTGGGAACAGAGAGTTGCTGATGAAAGCTAATGGAAAAGCTATGAAGTTGGCTATGGCAACGAGTGGCTCAACGGCTTTTACTGAGAAAGCTATCGTGGTGAATATGCAGCTGAAAGCGAATGTTAACAGTGCGAAGGCGGCGAAGAATCCTAGAAAGCCAAGTATGCCAAATCCTTGTGCCAATTGAAGCCCGTTTGGAATTAGCAGAGCCACTACGAACGTCAGCAGAGCAAGAACCATGACTTTTGTGAAGTTTTGCAGGACGCCTGAGAAGTATATAGATGCTCTGCTTATTGGCGAAGCTAGAAGCATGTTTCGGAAGCCAAGTTGCCTGTCGAGAACGATTCCGATTCCGCCGTAAGCCATGTTGATAACGGCTATGAGGCTGATTATGCCTGCTGTAAGGTATGTTATATAGGTTGGAGCGCCACCAAATGTTCCAACTATTGCTGAGCGGATCTGACTAAGCACAGCAGGCGGTAACGACGTGCCACCTATCTGTGTGGGTATCAAGTTAGTCGGGTTAAATGAGCTTCCGAAAAGTGCCAACCAGAAAACTGCCAAAAATAAACCAGGCATGATAGTAGCAGGATTTCTTACCCATTTCTTGAGGTCCCGTGCAGTTAATGCGAATGTGTCACTGAACATTTTACTTCAATCTCTCAATCAAAATGCGCTGACCAAACGCATCCCCGTTTGAGCCTTCGTCTCGCATGGAACTGCCCGTGACTTGGAGGAAAACCTGGTCCAACGTCGGCTTTGTCAAGCCAATCTGCGCTATCGTGAAGCCTTTTCGCGTGATTTCTTCAATTATCGAAGGCAAGACTTTTCCAGCTTGGAGCAGTTTTATTCTGTAAACGCTGTCGCCCTTGGTTACCTCAGAGATGCCCTCAATGTTCCTGAGGAAAAGCGTCGCGTCAGAATCGCCGTTTAGCTCCAGCGTCAAAACGTCTCCACCAAGTTTCTCCTTCAATTGCGAGGGCGAACCTGAAACTTTGATAACTCCACCGTCGATGATAGCGATTCTGTCGCAAAGAGAATCAGCCTCCTCTAGATAATGCGTAGTCATAAACACGGTAATGCCTTCTTTGCGGTTAAGGTCTCGAATGTATGTCCACATGTTCTGCCTCGTTTGAATATCCAACCCAAGCGTGGGCTCATCCAAAAACAATATTTTCGGTTCATGAATAAGCCCCATTGCAAGTTGCAGCCGCCTCCGCATCCCCCCAGAATAGGTTTTAACCTGCCTTTGCGCGGCACCTTCAAGCTCCAAAAGCTCAAGCAACTCTTTCCCCTTCTTGCGCGCTACGTCGTTTGGAACATGATGAAGTTTCGCAGAGAGAAGCAGATTTTCAACGCCTTTCAATTCGTCATCTGCCGTGAGTTCTTGAGGCACTATTCCAATGTTTTCGCGGACAGCAGCGGGGTTTTTGTCAACATCATACCCTGCGACCGAAGCCGTCCCATCGGTTATTGAAGCCAGAGTGGTGAGCATTTTGATTGTTGTGGTTTTTCCCGCACCGTTGGGGCCTATGAAACCGAACAGTTCTCCTTCTTCTACTGAAAAAGAAATGTGATCAACGGCTTTGACGGTTTTCTTGTAAGTTTTAGTGAGGTTTACCGCCTCAATTATGTTGGTTTTCATGTTAATCTGTTCCTTTTAGTTGGACGTTGCCTGCGGACGATAAATAGTCAGTTCACTTTGGGTAATCACAAAAAGTCATCACAGAAAGTTACTGCCTTATTTAGAATGCAAGCAGAATAGCTTAATCAAAACTTTAACCGACTTTCTGGTAATTGAAAAAAGAAAATGGGGTTGGCGAGCATTAATAAGAGAAGCTCGCTCCAAACAGATTCTGTTAACTAAAGAGACATGAAGCTCTTTACGACGGTTTGGTGAACATCACGAATGTGGGCTGTTCTTTTGCGTGGTACTACCCAAGCACAGGGTTAGGAACTACAGTAATATAGGGTTGGGAACTATCTCCCCTGTTGCAGCATCGACCAGAATTAAATCAGCGAATTTCCAGTTGCAATTGAAGGTTGGCTGCCTTTCATTTTCGCGTCAGCATACTTCACTTCATAAACACCTATTTTGGACTTGAAAAGTCTTGAGTCATTGAAGTTACTCCAACCCCTGCATTGACCTTTAAGGTTCCCGGCACCATTTGGATTCCACTTATTGCTATCCCTGAAGAATTGAATGCTAATCCTCCCCAAGTGCAAATTACATTGTAACTCTGTAGATTTGGAAGAGATATGGTATAGCTCCCGTTTTGAACTGCGGTATATGTTAAACCCGTAGCTGTATTTGTAAATTGTATTTGTGTAGGAGGAATTTCCCAGCCTGTCGTAGTAACTGTACCTGATACTTGAATGACCTCGTTGAAACGCGCGATTTCCTTCTGAAGAACTGCTGTTTGATTGTACTCGAATAACGCAATTGCCGAACTCGCAATTAAGAGAGCCACAAGCAGCAAGGAAACTGATTTCAAGACCAATTTCGTGTTGAAACGGTGGGGATGAATTTTTTCAGTATCTTTTGTTCTAGAGCCGGACGCGTTCTCTACTGTTTGCACCGTTAGCAAGGCGTCTTTTCCTTGGTCGGGAAGGCAATATTTTCCGTACTCATCAGTTTTTATCAGACCATTAAGTTTGGTTAGATGATGTTGAAGATGCCCGCTGCTTTCGATGGCTGTTTTCTTCTTCAAGTCAGCGAAGCCGAGAGCTCCTTCACTTAGAGCCTTTAAGATAACTATGCGCGTGGGGTGCCCCAGTGCATCGAAGACTTCCGCGCGCTGTCTATCCTTCTCGACTTCCTTTACGTCTTCCACTTTTCATCGACCCCAAGCTGTCATATCCATTTGACTATTTAATTCCTCGTTTGTAGACATACTGGGTAAGACAATGAAAGCTAAGTCCAGTTTTCTGGACACAACTTATTTTCATCGCTTGCATTTGAAGTAGACCAACAAACCAGCAACCACCACTAACCGCGGTCATGTCACTTTAGTTAGCAGTATTCTTTCTTCAATCAAAAAATATATTAGCTTAACACTTTAAAGCTTGATTGCCCGTGAAATTATGAAAACAATAGTCATCTGTTTTTCTTATCATCATAAGAATACAGCGAAAATAGCTTTGGTTTTCGCAAGCACTCTCAACGCAGAAATTAAAACGCCACCAGAAGTTAACCCAAATGGTCTCTCCGAGTATGACCTTATCGGTTTCGGCTCCGGAATCTACTTTGGAAAACACCACAAATCTCTGCTTGACCTTGCCGACAAGCTGCCTCAGGTAACCAACAAGAAAGCATTCATATTCTCCACAAGCGGCCAAACAGGAAACACGTCTAAATTCCACAAGCAACTCAGAGAAAAACTTCAATCCAAAGGCTTCACTATTGTTGGAGAGTTTAACTGTGCAGGACTTGACACTTATGGGCTTATGAAAATAGTGGGAGGCTTAAACAAAGAACGACCAAACAAAGACGACATTAAGCAAGCGGAAGGCTTCGCCAAAAGCCTAAACCAACCAGCAAAGGCTTAAAGATATTTTTGGCAATGGAAGAGAAAAAGCGAAGAGCATTATACCGAAAAGAGGGCTTCCAAAAACTAGGGAGAAACTAAACTTGAGCAAATTCTCATCTAGTGTATAACTCGATACAAATACGGTAATCGTTGAACTCAAGTTCAAAGTTTTTAGAGGACTTAAAGTCAGTGTTTTTACGCAACAGTAATATTCTAAGCGGAGAAATAGTGTTATCGCTGATTTAAATGCCTGTTGACGTGAGCCAAATAAAACAGAGAATAACTGAAGTCTTAGATGCCGAAGCAGAGTTAAAGAGGCTGACTATGAAGCCTTACGCTGAGCTAAATATGGAGGAGAAATACGCCATCAGGTACCATGTCATTGTTCTTGCTGAAGCTTTGGGAAGCGTATGCCTACACGTTGCCAAAGAAGACCTTCAACAAGAGCCCCTATCGTACTCTGAATGCTTTAGACTTCTCGATGAAGAAGGCATAAGTGACAACTGTGCTAAAGAGTTAACTGCATTGGTACGGCTTAGGAACTTACTAACCCACCGTTACTGGATAATAGATGATAATCAAGTTTACAACTCAATTAAAAACGACTTCAAAAGCGTCAATAAATTTTTAGAGAGCGTGCAGGACAAATATGCAATCGACTTATGACAAAATACAGTATTATAGAATTGGGCAAAAAGAAAAAGAAACCCTAATCGCCAAACTCAAGACTTTACTTGCCCGAGAGAAACAGATTAAGCTTGCTTGGCTTTTTGGCAGTTTAACACGGCGAGACAGCATAAGAGACATAGACTTAGCCATCTACTCAGAGCAAGAACTTACCTTCAAAGAGTTCCTTAACTTGAACGCGCAAATTGAACTGGAAATCAGTTTGCCTGTGGATATGGTAGAGATAGCAAGAGTTCCCGAAGTTCTCAAGCAGAAAATTTTCTCGAGCGGCGTTCTAATTAAAGGAACAAAGAACCTTGCGCTGGAAATTAAAAATAAAATCGCTAAAAGCTAAAAACGCGTTTATGCATCTTGAATAGCTTTTAGAATCGCAAGCACTTGCGTTTCTTTTGCTCTTTTCTCAAGGTAATTCCAATCTAGCTTACCTTCTTGCCTAACCAGCACACTTTTCACGTCCTGCTCGTCTATAACGCCCCGATCAGGCATAGCCAATTTAGTTACTATAAAATCCTCCGCTGAAACAACCCAAGCCGAGAAGCCTTCACTTAGTTGCGATTTCCTACGCCGCCTTAATATTTCTTCGTCAAAAACAATGCCATCTGGTTTAGTCCAAAGCGCAAATTCAATTTTTTCTTGGCGGTCGACTATCAGGGTTTCTTTTCTTGTATTTCGCAGTTTTGCTTTAGAAACGCCATTGAGTTAGCGGGCAAGTCTCGTTCAACCATAACGTTTGGTCCTATCCAACTGTTAACGCCCACCTTGATTCCGGGCATAAATAGTGATTTAATCCCTGTTTTCACGTTGTCGCCGAGAACTGCGCCGAGTTTTCGCCTGCCCGTGTCGATGAGCTGGTCTTTTACTATCATTTTGATTGTGCCTGCGTCTAAACGGTAATTAGCCGTGACAGTGCCAGCGCCCAAATTGCAACGTTCGCCAAGAATACTGTCACCAACATAAGATAAGTGGCCCACATGCGTGTGGTCCATGATGATGCTGTTTTTTATTTCGCAAGCGTTGCCTACACGCACGCTTCTGCCTAAAGTCGTGCCCGACCGAACGTAACAGTTTGGTCCCACGTCGCAGTCTTCATCTATAAAGACTGGGCCTTCAATGTATGCGCCCGAGCGGATGCGGGCTGATTCCGCAACAGAAACTGGTCCGATAAGGTGGGCTCCTTGCTCTATTGTGCCTAAAACTTGGAGCTCCATGCGTTTTAAAGCCCAGTTGTTAGCATCAAGCAAATCCCAAGGCCTGCCCACGTCAAACCAGTCATCCTTCGAAATTTCGGCAGCTAAAACCGTTTTGCCTTCTTCAGCCAGCAAGGTTACGGCGTCGGTGAGTTCCCATTCACCGCGGACGGAAGCTTTTGTTTGCTTTATCTTATCAAAAACCACCCTGGAAAAAACGTATACGCCAGCATTAGCCAAGTTTGACGGTGCTTTCCCAGCAGCAGGCTTCTCCACGATGCGCTTAACCTTTTTCTCTTCGTCTAACTTGATTATTCCGTAGCTTTCAGGTTTATCAACCTGGACAACACCCATGACCGCAGCGGTTTTCCCGCGCTCATACAATTTTAAAACGTTTTTTACGGCATCTAAACCGAACAATAAGTCGCCGTAAACTAGAACAAAATCATCATCCACATACGGCTCAGCTACACCAGCGGCGTTTCCTGTGCCAAACACCGCTTTTTGCTCAACATAACTGATGCGTAACCCAAGTTTTTCGCCATCGCCGAAGTATTGGCGAATCGCGTCACCCATATAATGCGTAACAATTATTGCCTCAGTTATTCCAGCGTTCTTTACAGCTTCCAAGCAGAACTGCAGAATCGGTTTTCCGCCAACCTTAATCAAATGCTTAGGACGCGTCGCCGTTATGGGCAAAAGCCTGACGCCTTCGCCAGCCGCAAGTAATACAGCTTTCATTTTATTTCAGCCTCAACTTCTTTCTTTATTACTGCTGTTGCCTTTCCAGTTATATCATTTGCCACTGCTAAAGATTCTCCTTCAACAGTTAAACGAATAAGCGGTTCCGTTCCAGAAGCCCGAACCAGCAACCAACCACGCTTTAGCGCTAACCGAACACCATCAACCGTTGAAAAATCAGTGTAATCCGCAAACTCTGTTTTTAGGGCAGCCCCAATTTTTGCCACCGCCTTGTACTTCTGCGCGTTCTTATAGGCAATGTTTTCTCTCCGAGTAATGTACTCTGGAACAGCAGAGATGAACTCGCTTAAACTTTTGTTTTCATCTTCCAAAGCCTTAAACATTAGCGCTGCAGAAAGCGGTCCATCAGGACAATAATGACTTTGCGGATGCACCCAAGCGCCACACGGTTCACCGCCGAAAACTGCACCCGACTGCTTAATCGCTTCTGAAATGTAAATATCTCCAACTCTGGTGCGAATGACCCTGCCGCCTTGCGCTTGCACCATAGTTTCCACACACATTGACGCTTCAACATTTGTTACTACTGTTCCACCGCCACTCTGCTTAAGCGCATAAGCAGCATAAGCAGCCAATGAACGGTCAAAGCTGACAAAAACGCCCTTCTCATCGACGAAAGCTACTCGGTCACCGTCACCATCAAAAGCAACGCCTGCATCAGCGCCAAGAGTTTTTACAATGTTCGCCAAATCTTTGAGAGATTCAGCGGTCGGCTCAGATTTTCGCGCTGGAAAATACCCGTCTGGTTGAGCGTTAATGGCAGTAACCTTGCAGCCCATGGCTTTGAGCATTGCAGGGGCAACCTTGAAGGTGGCACCGCATCCTGAGTCAACAATAACATGCCAATGCTTATGAAGTGTGACGGATTTTAGCGCCATTTCCATGTAGACTTGGCTTGCATCGAGGGGGGTGGTTTTGCCGAGCCTGCGCCAATCTGCCAGCGCAAATGTTCTTTCCAGCACGTTTTTTTCGACAGCGTCTTGGTCCTTGTCAGTGTAGGATATGCTGGAACCCTTGAACACTTTTATTCCGTTATATTGGGACGGATTATGCGAGGCAGTAAGCATGAACCCTACGTCTCCTCCCAACGCTCTTGTGGCATAGGCTAAAGTGGGGGTCGGAACAATGCCAGCCAAATAAACGTCTGTGCCGCTTGATAGCAAACCCGAAACCAAGGCGTCCTCAAGCATGTCTCCTGAAACTCGCGTGTCACGGGCTACAACTGCTTTTTTGGCTTTTGCATATGCAGCTACCGCTAAACCAACTTTGCAAGCAAGCAACGGAGTCAAATCAACGTTCACTAAGCCTCTCACGCCTGAGCTTCCAAACAGTTTAGCCATCCCTATGCCTCGCCTTATCGTTAATTGTTATGCATGGTTAAGGCTTATTGCTTAAAATAATTTGGCTTATTTATACAACAAAGAAGAAACGCTTATTTGGCAGTCTTATCCAAAGACTACTGGGTGATGAGGCTCGCCTTTAACCGCCTTTGCTTCATAGGGGCTAAGGCTGATAGCTTCTACCAATTAAAATCAGAGTGATGAATGCATTGGTTGAAGTTAAGCGGCTAAGCGACCCATCATGGAATAGAAGGATAACAAATTACGTAATTAATCGTCAGAACAAAGATGGAGGTTACACTTTTTGCCAGGGCGCAGAGTCAAACGGTCAAGACACATATTATGGATTAACTATTCTAAGTCTGCTAAATGCAAATTTCCCTAATATTGAAAAAACTGTAAAATTCATAAACGACATTCGTTTAGGCAACATCTACTCAATCTATTACGTAAGCAAAGCTTCACTGTTGCTTGGCAAAAGTATTGACGCAAAATTGAAAAAACACGCTCTTTCAACTTTTAATACACAAGCGTATTTTGGTTCCACAGAATTCTTTGCTGAAGTCTCCTCAGAGTTTACCACAACCTTCATGGCACTCGAGCTTGCTGATCTGCTAAAAATCAAGGTTAACAAGAAAGAAGTGGCAGAGTGGCTGCTTCATTTCAAAAATAATGACGGAGGTTTTGGAACACAAGGGCAATCCAACATTAACTCAACCTATTACGCAACTGCTTCTATGAGCCTTCTTAACGAGAGTCTACGAGATTTGCGTGAAACTTTAATGTTCGTGAGGGCATGCGAAAAACCCTACGGCGGCTTCACAGTTATACCGATGAGTATCGAGCCGTATATGGAACACACCTATTATGGCGTGATGACGCTTGACTTGCTTGGCGAAAAAAGCCAGTATCCAACACAAACGATAGACTGGATATTGAAGTGCCAGAACAAAAACGGCGGTTTTGCCCGCTCAGACCTCGGCATATCCACCTTCGAAGACACCTACTACGCCATCACAATACTTCAAAAACTCACTCCCTCTAAGGACTTGAAGCTATGAGTACAACTATTACTTTTCTCCGCATTAAGAGAGCCATTGAAAAAAGCAACGAGTGCTTCCTTTGCGATTTGGAAACTGAAATCGAACGGAAATACTTGGATAATTATCTTTCTGAACTCGTCATGGATGCCAAAGCCAGGCAACAAATCATTGTAAGCAGAGGGTTTTGTAATCAGCATTCCTTTAAACTGCTCATCGAGGCAAGCAAGCCAATAATCTCAGATGGACACGGAATTGCCTTAATTATGCAAAGCGTTACAGAACAGCTAATCCAAGACACAACTGAACATACACGTCATCACAACCACAGCTTTCGCGAAATGCTCGTAAACGAGGAAAAATGTCCCGCATGCACTCACATAGACGAGTTTCTGAGAATGTATCTCAAAGAAACAGCTTTACTCCTTTCTTCGAATAAAGAGTTTTCAAAACTTTTCATTGGTTCAAAGGGTCTTTGCGTTCCACACTTTGTGACAATGATTCGTGTGCTTGAAGAAGGCAAACATGATCAGAGCCAGAACACTGCCGCAACCATACTTGAAGTTGAGAAGCAAAACCTTCAACGGGTACATTCAGAACTTTCTGAGTATGTAAGGAGACAAAGCTACGAGTTTTCCGAGAGGGAACGTGCATCCACCGCAAATATTCTGCTTAGAAGTGTTGAAAAATTAGCAGGTAGGCGAGGGATAAAGACCGACCAACAAACGCACGGGGTGAACCTCACGTGACCTTTCAAGAATATAGACTGTCTTCTGTTGTTTCGCTTAGAAAGCCAACTTTTAGCAAAGTCAGAAACCGTAGAGTATAGCATATAGCGGTTGAAGCAGCATGTATCAGATATTTGAAATCACTCTAAAGCCAAAAGAAATCGACTTAGAAAAGAATCTAGACAAAATAAACAAGCTAAACTGGCATAGTAATGGACGACTTCTCGTAAAAGATGACGATGGATTGCGGTACATTTTGGACTTATCGTCTCTTAAGCTTAAGCTTAAATGCGTAATGACTGAACTGTTTCCCATCGAAGAAGGCAAATGGCTGCCTGAAGATTATCCTTCGAGAGAGGAAATAGTCAACACAGCAATAACCGAACTGAAAAAGCTTCCCTTTAACCTAGAAATAAACGAAATCTGCAGGATCATAAAACATGAATAACAAATCAAACAATAATTCAAAAAAAGAAAAGTGGCTAAACAGAAACATCGCCGCAATTGGGCTTACAAGCCTATTCAGCGATGCAAGTCATGAAATGGTCACAGCCGTCCTCCCCTTCTTCCTTGCCGCACTTGGAGCAGGACCAGCAGTTTTAGGGTTAATTGAAGGATTTTCCGATGGCGCGTCAAGCCTCGTGAAGTCTTTCGCAGGATACTTAAGCGACAAAATTGGAAAAAGAAAGCCCATAATGAACATTGGTTACGCTTTAACAGGCATCTTCACGCCCCTCATAGCCGCAACTACCTCATGGCTCCAAGTGCTTGGCTTACGAGTAGGCGCTTGGATGGGAAGAGGAGCTAGAGGGCCACCCAGAGATGCCTTGCTGGCGGATTCAGTTCCTCCCGAAGCCACAGGAAGGGCATTCGGTTTCCAAAGAGCAATGGACACAACAGGCGCTGTTATCGGACCAGCTTTAGCCCTGTTTTTCCTAACTTTCACTTTTCTAAACTATCGCCAAATTATTACAATATCAATCATCCCTGGCTTGGCAGCTTTTTTCACAGTCTTCTTCCTTGTTCATGAAGTCCGAAAAAAACCATCATCTGAAACTCCGATCGTTTCAACCCATGGCGACGTTGTGGTCAAGGACAAAGGATTTGTCAGATCAATTAAGACGCTGCCAAGATCCTTTAAGCTCTTCCTTGTCGGCGTAGGCGTTTTTGGCTTAGGAAACTTCGCCAACAGCCTCTTCACCTTAAGAGCACAACAGGTCTTAGCTCCAAGGGTAGGCGCATTGGAAGCTTCAGTCATTGCTGTTGGCTTGTACACTTTGCTTAATGTTGCCTATGCGGCGTTTTGTTTCCCGGTTGGTGCATTGAGCGATAGAATTGGTAGGAGAAAGATTCTTGTGGCAGGCTATTTTATAGCGGCATTGGCTTGTTTGGGGACAGCTTTTCTTACGGCTGACTTTTTGGTTTTGGTTCCAATATTCCTATTAGCGGGCTTCTTCACGGCAATAGCTGATACTGTAGAGGGAACAGCGGCAGCTGACTTGTTGCCAGCGGAGTCGAGGGGTACGGGTTTTGGTGTACTGCAAACAGTTAACGGCATTGGTGACTTTGCATCTAGCGCCGTGGTAGGAGCGCTTTGGGTTGTCGTATCGCCATTTGTAGCTTTTACGTATGCTGCCTTACTTTGTGCAACTGGAGGCGGTGTCCTCCTTTACTTAACAAGGGGAAATCATCCCTTGAAATAACGTTAAAGGATGTAAAAACAAAATGATGAAATCGAGAAAAAAACGCGAAAAAGAGCTGAATATGGTGAGATAGAGAATGATATCTAAGAAAGACGTTGCAAAAGGTTAAGGTGTTGGTTAGTGCCTGCGCCATAATCGAAGGAAAAGATCAAGAATTTGCGCCTTTAGAAATAACGTGAAAATTGAAAAAGTTAAAACGAAAAAACGTTTAGGTTGCTATCTGATTTCAGAATAAACTTCAAAAGTTTACTCTGGGAAGGATGATTTCCAGCAGGGTCAGAAAGATAACAAGCGGAAACCGCGTTTGCCAACATTAAACGGCACTCGTCTGAAAGACCGTTTCTATCGCCTAAGATGTTTCCTGCATTCCAAGCATCACCTGCGCCGGTTGCCCGTAAAACTTTAACCTTAAACGTAGGAACCGCCGTCTCAGTTTTGCCCTTTAAAGTGGCAGAAAAAACCGTGGTATGCAAGTCAATTCTCGCTGGCAAGTGCTGTGCTAAAACGCGTGCCGCTTCCATCGCTAACTCAGCAAACGCAAAATGCTCCTTTTTATCATCCAGAGTCTTGTCAAGCAATGAGGCGTAAATGATTGCTTCATTCTCATTTAGGCTCAGAATGTCCACTTGATTAGATTTCAGAACCTTTTCCATCAATTCAGCGATTGCACCGCTGTTAGGAGTGGGGTCTGCAGTGTCATAGTAAGTTTTGCCTTTGCCCTTCGTTTTTGTCCTGCCGAAAACTGCTTGAGCCAGCGCCGTGCCGAATTTTAATGTACCAGCCCAGTTAAAAAGGCAAGTATAATCCGCATTCTCCATCAAGGCATAATCGCTCTCATTGAGGTTTGCTGGTCCAAAATCCGAAAGCGCCCCTAAGTCTCGTAGCATAACGTTTGTTTTCCCGTTTTTGTTTTTGAACTCCAAGGCGGTTGTTATGGAAGCCTTATCATGAACTTTTATATGCGAAGTATCGAGGGCAATGTCTCTGAAGTGATACCTTACTTGTTGCATGCCATATTCGCTTGTGCAAACAATCGGCGTTACCTCTGCGCCTAGGTTGGCTAGGGCTGATGCCACGTTAATGGCGTTTCCGCCTCGCAGGTCAGTTTGGGGGATGCCGTCGATGCTTCCGCCTTTCCGTTTAGCCACATCCGAAATTAACCCTGAAAATTCTGATGAATTCCAGTTCAAGCTTATGAGTCTGTCAAGGAAAAAATCAGGCAAAACGGCGACTTTGCATTCTTTCGGCTTCTCCATTAGAAAGCTTTGCAGTTCTCTTTTGCTCGCCGAATTGTACATCAGAATGCTCCTGTAGGTGTATTTCCAAAAAGCTAAAATACCTTTTGATTAAAAAGATAGACTCACGGGTATCTTGGAAGGGGAGTGTAGGGGTATGAAGTTCAAAACGGAAGTTTGCCTACTATCACTGGCGCTTGTATTGTTCGTGATAAGCGCTTTCTTCTATTCTTACCAAACAGGCAGCTCAAATTTTAGTCTAAATTGGGCTTCTTATCCATACCAAGGATATGCCCTTGCATTTGTGAGTTTTGGCTCAGTTCTTACGGTAACTGCATCTATCTCTTATTCAAAACGTGGCAAAAACATGTTCAAAGAAGATTTTGATTATTCAGCCGAGGATAAATCTAACTAGCAACCAAACTACATCTCCACATAGTAACGCGACAATTAAACCTAAAGTTATGAATATGAGCATTGGTAAACCTGGAGTTGCCCACACATAAGTATCGATTTTTCCTGCCTGAACTGCATTAGATAAGCGTTCAACAATTTTATCTCGTCCCTCATCACTTGGAATAACAACCAGTTTTCGCTTTAGGGCGTTCTCGTCGTCGTCCACATCTTCCATCGGAAAAACATGCCATTTCTCCTTTAACCTTGCAACCGTCACCTTGTAACCAGTTATCAGGATAACTACTTTTTTCCACATCGATTCATGTGCAAGTGTTCCTGTAAACATTTTTTTGCCATTTTTTTTGTGCCAAACCAGATTGCGCAGTATCATGTATATGCCGCTTGCTGCTGCGAATAAGACGGCGTTGCTGAATATGGTTAATGGGAATATGACCTGGGAGATGGGAGACAAGCTTCCAGCTAAGATGGGTGTGAATAGGGTTACTGGAGCGAATGGCAAAGCAACGGCGATGCACATGAGGGCTTTTGAGTCAGCGCCACCAAATGCACCTGAATAAAACAAAAGAAAAGCTAACCCGACGGTTAATCCTACGCTAATGCCGAAAAGGGCAAGTTTTGAGGGATCATAGAGGAGTAACTCTGCTAGGGAGAGCACGATTGCTATAGGTGCATAGATTGCCCAGACGCGGTTGCTTACTTCGCGAGTTTTATAGTCGCTCCATGATGCATAAGTGAGCAAGACTGCTGAAACTGCCACCTGTGCCGCGATGAAGATTGCTTGGAAGGTCAATCTAATCCCTTGTTGTGTTTCTTATGATTTCCTATCGCACTAATAAAATGTGCCATAATTGCTTGGACGAAATTAAAGAGGGAAATGGTACCTGTTGGTTTAATGTTAATAGTCTTCACCTTTCAATTTTATAAAAACTCATAATCACTATTTATTGAATATGAATATCAAATACTTATCAAAAATAAGTATCGATATAGATGCTAGTTGCCAACTTTCACAGTTATCGTCGGCGGTATCTCAGCCAGTATCCACAGCCCAGGTTGATCGCTTCCACTGTAAATTGGGGGCGCGGAACCAGCAAAAGTTACCACTGCGCCATCCCACGTTACATCCAAAGCATTTTTGAACGAAACAGAATTGAGCGTCACTGGGAGCAGGGAGATTGTTGGGGGTTGAGTTGCGGCGTTTGCTTCTAGTGCGCCTGTATGAGTCGTCGGGGTGTCAAAGCAATAGAGCATCTGGTTAGCTTGGTTAGTGAACATTATGCCTGCACCTTGAGTGCCGTCGATGAATTGGCTCCAGTGATTCCAAGTTCCTGGGGAGCTAAAAGTTTGTGTGCCGTTGGCAACGATGGGGTCACCCTGCGCAATTCCGTTCTCGGTCTGCAACTGCCCAACAGAAGGAGATAACTCAATGGGGCATAGGTCAGTTATTGTGCGGGTTTGGTTTGTAGGCATAAACATTAGACTAAGTTGATATGTGAAATATGTTGCGTTAGCAGGTAAAGTGAGCACAACATCAGCATAGACGTTTGAACAATTAGTAACTCCGCCTGGAAATTGGACTTGCTGTGCTACTATATCTCGAACTGTACCGTTAACCACGACCCAGTCTGGTTCTTCATTCTCTTGGTTGTTAGGTTGGGTGTTTATTCTCATGAAAATTGCGTTGCTGGAGGCACTTGTTCCAACCACTGTTGAGGTTACGTTTAAGGTGCTGCTGATGCTGCTTAATTGGATACTTAACCTCCCATTACTAAGCATGTTATCATTTGTTTTGGAGCTAGTAAAGTATGTGTTGGTGTAAGCTAAGGGCGTTTGAATTGCTTGGTCGCTGCCGTTCCACCATACAGTGAAAGCTGAAACGTGAGTGTTTACTAGAAAAACAATCATTTGCATGTTACCAAAGATCGTGGCGTTATTTGTTAACCCTAACGGTACCGTGTAGGAAGATGCCCAATCCTCAATTTGAAAGGGCACTTGTTGATTGACGCCATCTATGGTCTCGTTGATGTGAATGGCTTTTACGGGAACAGGCAAAATAGGAACAAGTTGAGTCGTGATTTTCAGGTTTTGACCTAACCAGATCATCGTCCCATTTTGAAGCAGCTCGACGGTAACTGTTGCAGCTGGGCTTTGTAGTGACAAGAATAGGTCTTGATCAGACTCTGGTCTAATCAATACGGCACCTACCTGCCAGCTGATTGGTGAATTGTCTACGGCACTGTTGTTTGTAAATCTGATTGTGAAACTTGTCGAGCCAGCAGTTAAATAGGAATTAATAGACATGTTGTTCCAGCCGCTTACGAGCGATGAGCAGAGAGGCTGCCATGAACCATCATACCAAGCGTCGACCGCTAGGTTATTGGAGCCCATAGTGCCTGCGTAAACGCATAGTGCTGGATGAAGAAGCGATGTATAGTTCAGGTTAGTCCACTGCTCTTCAAGACTGAGCTTGTATAATGCGGAGCCTGGTTCGTAACGTACCAAGTTCAAGTTGATGGTGAAGGGCGATGTGACGGATGCGGTGGCTGTGAGGCAAAGTTGCCAGTTTCCCATGTCGTCCCTGAAGTTTCCTGCGTTCGCAGTTATGGTTTGTTGCTCTGTGTAGTTTTTTGCTCCAAAAGTTCCTGTTATGTATCCGTTGCCCGATGTTGCATACTGTCCCGTATTGTAGTTGAAAAGCTGCAAGGTGACGCCTGCACTAGTGGTGGATGAGCCGTCGACTGTCCAGATAATGTTGTTCCAGTTGAGCGGGGGTGAAGAGGTAGAGCCGAGAAATTCTACGGTGCAGGAGTACTGGCTTGGCACAGAATAGCCGCAGTAAATGCTGTACTCGTTGTTATTATGAGTAAAGTTGGGAGAGGTAGGCCAGTTACCATAGGTTTGCGAGAAACTTTGGCCTTGATTTTTGCTGCCAGTGTTGTAGTTTATCGTGAAGCCGCCTGCGGAATTTGACCAAACAACCAGAATGTAGTTCGTGTTTGCAGCAAGAACCGGCTGCGGGGTTGAAAAGCTAAAGGTTGCCCATCCCGTTGCAGATATCGTGAGTTGTTGTGTACTTGCAATAAAGGCGTTCGTGCTTGAGTAGATTGCCGCTTTGACCTCAGCGGTTGGCTGGTATGTGCAGTAGATGCTATATTCATTTTTAGCGGTGGTAAAACTTGGTTGGGTAGGCCAGGCGCTGGCGTCGTAAGTTTGAGAGTAGCTATCGCCTTGTTTGCTGCTGACGCTCTGGTAGTACAAGTTTGCGGTGCCGCTACTACCGGATGCTGACCAAATGACCAAAATGTAAGTGTTGCCAGCAATAAGGCTTGGACCGCTGGAGAAGGCAAAGGTTACCCAGCCAGTTCCTGTGCTGACGGACTGTTGGTTAGTTTGTGCAACCCGACTGTCGTTAGAGTTGTTGTATATGGCGGCCTCCATGTTCTTTGCAGATGAGGAACACCCTATGTAGGCAGTTATGCTGGTGGCAACGCCATTGTATGTCGGGGCAAACTGACTACCTGTAATCGTGTTTATGATTGAAACCGTAGATTTGTAGGCAGTTGTGGAGCCAAATGTCTGCGCTGACGCTGCTTGGATGTGCGCTACAATGTTCTGGGCTACGGCGTTTGTTGGCAAGTTAAATATGGATCCAGTAATTGTGTTCTCGATACTTTGAGAAGACGTCCCGACGCTGGAATAGCCGAAAGTGGATGAGCCTGAAAAAGCGGAGGGATAAGAATTAAAAGTCATGTAGGCGCCGTCATTGCTCTGCAAGTTAGCTATTGTACCTGAAGCGAGGGTTGTCCCTTCTATTGGGTTGGCGCTGGTGGGATAATAGTTTTTGAGTTGTGTGCCTGCATTTGCTTCGGTTAAACTATCGTAAATCCCGTCGGGGGCTGATTGTTGTGCTGCGAAGTTGCTGTGGGTTCCTATATCGGGGTTAGAGTCTACTTTTGAATTGTAATTGTTTACGTAATCGCCGCCGTTTACTGTGGTTGTGTTGAATGTTAGGCTTCCCGTGATTTGGCTAAATGAGGAAGCTGCAACTATAATGCCACGCGAGTCTTGAACTTGGATAGCGTAAGCTTGGGTGTTGTTTATTTCAGGCGGAACGTCAATAGTATATGTTCCGTTGCTGGAGGAGGCAGGTTCGTCGGGCGGGTTTGGGTATGACCAGGGTGAGTTCGGGTATTGGTAGGAATAAAACTTGAAATTTGACATACTCAAATCGACTACCGGCTCGTTTTCATCTTGAGTAACGGTTAGGCGAACTTGATTGTTGGAAGGAGAAGGGAGAATTTGGACGTTTAATTGGCAGGATACCGAGTAGGCTATATCAGATATGCCTAATCCGTTCAGGTTATATGTAATGTTTAGGTTTCCTTCGCTATAGCTTGCATTCGTATACCAGTTGGTGCCTAGCGATAGGGCAGAGACGTTGAAGGAAGTGCCCCATTCTGGATTCGCGTCCGCTATATTTGCTAAGCCGCTTTTAAAGTAATTCGAGGATAGGTTATAAGCGTAAGAGGAGTTGCCTGTTTTCAGTAGAATGGAGCCGTAGTAGCCTACGGTGAAGCCTAGCACTTGTTTTAAGGCGAGGTTGGTTTCGTCTATGACGCTTATGATTTGCGGTTGATTTTGATTGGAGCCGTAACGTATGGCGGAATATGTAACCATGACGCTTGAGATGAGGATAACAGCGACAAACAAAGCCGCAATAATTGAAAACTGACCTTTATTGTTCATTGTTAGGTTCCTCCAATTAAGCCAAGCTGCAAAACCACCAAGCGGGAAGTGTCTTGAGCAGTGAAATCAAGAGCGTAAAGGCTAGGCTGATAATAAGAGAGAAGGGCAAGCGCTGTGATTCTTATGTCTGTCGAACATGTTAACCCTATGGGAATGAGTTTTCCGTTAATGGCTCCAGTAGAATTATAATACGCGAACGTGGATCCTGCAAGATATGTTTCTTTGTTTTCAACCACTGGATTGAAAACCGATGAAACTGCGGTTAGGTGGTAACTGCTCTCAATCGTTGAAGACACAGCTCTTGCTGCGGATTGGGTGGGAGATGGATAAATTCCGTAATAGTTCGACCAATATTGTGCATCAGATGAAATAGAAACAAGCGTTTGATCAGGTATTGTTATCGACCCCGAATCTGTAACATATTTTTGTCCACTCAATCCTTCCAAGAAGCTGTTCAGTCCAGCTGCTCCTACTGCCGGTGCCATTCCGAAAATGCCCCAGCCGTTTTGGTCAGATGACCCCGTGAAGTATCCAGTGTTTGAAACGTAATAGAATGGGTATCCTACTATGCTGACCCAAGTCCAGTTGTACTGGTTAACTTTTTGCCCTAAGGCGTAGCCATAGTAAGCGTATCCATTATTGGAGTATGGAGGTGCGCAATATGCCGAAGGTATCGGCACTGCTTCACCGCATGTGTTAATGACAACTGCGTTCCTGACGTTCTCGCCATGTAGCGATTTATCGTTCAAGATTTTCCCAAGTTGAGCCGTATTCTGCACCATCACGGTCTGGTTAAAGTAAGGTGACAGCAAGTTGTAAAGGTCCTGTGCCAAGCTTTGAGGGGTGTAACCAGTAATCCACCAGCCGTTCGCATCGCTACAGTTCAAGATGTAGAGGGTTATGGCTCCGCCGCTGTTTTCGCCGATTTTTTCGGGGGTAGGGTCAAAAGTGGCGCTGGAATTAGCAACAAGGTAAGATGATGCGTCTGAAGTGACTCCTAAGCTTTGAGCGTTTGATATGGATTTTTGAACAGTGTAAAGTGTGGCACCGTCTTGGCCACTGTTCACGTTATAAATTGTAAGGTTGTATAGTACGTTGGGCGGCAGGGAAGC
Source organism: Bathyarchaeia archaeon (assembly GCA_050015395.1). GTDB lineage: Archaea > Thermoproteota > Bathyarchaeia > Bathyarchaeales > Bathycorpusculaceae > Bathycorpusculum. Next base: position 98,173 of record JBEKBM010000004.1, on the reverse strand, counting down.
TGAAAGGGCGACCTGTAACCCATCCATGAGCGTTGAGTTGTCAGTGTCAAAAGCGGCTTGGCTTAAACCATGATTTGAATCCAACATCTCCAGCGTAGTGAGTGAGAGGCGGCTGAGGTTCAGCGGTGACACTTGACGCGGCAAAGGTAAAACAGCAAAGAAGGAAGACGCTACGAAAGCTCCAGTTATGATGATTATTACTATTAGGACTTCAACGGTGCGCATCATTTTAGCTAGTCACCTGTGTTCCTTGAGTACTCCACAGCGATAGCTTCGCCTGGTAAGCGACATTGTTAACCGTGACTTGTCGCATGTCAGTTGCGACCCATTCCTGTTGCTGAGGGTTTCCGCCAAAGGTTACTGGAAACGCCAGAGAACTTACGCCCCAAGGCATCATTACTACGCCGCCTTGATTTGAGCCCTCTTGCTGGTAGGTAACTATCAAAATTCCAGTTGTACAAGTTGGCAAGAAAACAGTCGGAGGGGTGTTACCGGGAGTAGTTATGTTCGTTACGCTGCTGGAAGAGCCAAGAGACAAGGCGCTGAGCGTGTAATCTTCTGTTAAAATAACAAAAGTTGCATTATACTGCAGGGGAGACCCGTCTGGAAGAGGGGTGTTTAGGTCATAGTTGTGTGCCAAGGCAACTTCTTGTGAGGCCATATCCTGTACGATGGGAACCACGTATTGGTCTGTGGATGTGACGCGTGTATGATAGCCTACTCCTACAATACCATCTAGGTGTGTGTAGGCGATAAATGCGTAAACTTGGTTTGGGTCTGTTACGCTGGGAAATGTTATGTTATAAGCCATGCCTTGCGGGTCGGTGGTGGTGGCGCCGTTTTGTATGGTATAGGATGGGTATTGAGCCTCAGTTTGAGCTAATGTAACCAGGATGAGGCAATAGTTTATCGAAGCCCCAGCAAACGGAAAGCCTGTTCCCATTGCGCTTATAGACAGATTCAGTGGGGAACAGGCTTGATTTTCTGTTATGGACACTGTAATGTCGGGAGTAAGTGTTAGTTGGAAGCCGTAAGTGTCGTTTATTCCAAGCAGTGTTAAGGCTGTGGAGTAGTTGAGGGCTTGAGCGTTAGGTGTTAGCAGAAAGGCCCCAGTTCTAGGGCTTATGCTAGTATAGTATGTGTTAGGGGGGTTGTCATACTCGACAAGGTTTCCCGTTGCTGAACTTAACCGCATAAGTGAAAAGGCACTCAGCTGGTACTCTGTGAACTCTGGGTCTTGTACCCCAAAACCTGTTGGTGTAGAATTTTCTTGTCCCCATTTGCTTGGACTACCAGGACTAAGCAGCATGGTATCAAGGAGGTCGCTGCATTTTGTGGCAACAGCTCGATTCTGCTGATATGTTATTGCAGGCTGAACCATTTGACCAAATAGACCAACAAAAAGCAGTATCGCCGCTAAGAAAATGATTATTGAAACTATGTGGTCTATAGATACACCTGACAAATTTTATCCCTCATTTATCCGAACGAAAGCTGTATAGTTTGGTCTGGGAATTTCTGGGCGATTATGCAGGCGGTTGCCGAGTTGCTTGTGAATGTCGATTTCGCCCATTCGACGTTTTGCCCCAGTGCCACCGTCGTAGTAGTTGAGATGTCTGCGCCTACAAGGTTGAGGGTGACATCTAGGACTTGGCTTGAATGCAATCCAGGGTCTAAAACTGGTTGTAAGGTAGCATTCCCTGTGTAAACGTAGCCATCTATCAAAGGCTGAGAACCGAGGTTGCTTGTGAGTGTGCAGCTGAGAATGGATGTATGGTTAAGGGAAAGGTACATTTGTTCGATACTGCTGCTCAAATAGCTGGCGGTTTCCTGAAGTTGAAGCGTTCTCTGTTCATCTACATACTGATTCATTACTACATTGACAAACATTGGAAACAGGAAAATCTGAAGAATCAAAACCGGAATCAAAATCATATATTCAACAGTAACTTCCATCCATAATCACCCACCATATTATCCGTATAATCCCAACGAAACCGACACACCGCCCACGTACAACTCCACGGTTGAGGCAGGGAAAGTTTCGGTTACAGTATATTGTCCATTTGCAAGTGAGTTTTTAAACGGGAAAAACCCTGAATTGAAGCCCTCAGAGGCTAGGGGAAATGTTGCGGTGAACTGAACTTCAGTGACATCACTGTAAACGTACTGATGGACAGATTGGCCGGTCAAAGTGACTGATTGAGAAAGCCCCAAGTTCGTACCGTTTTGGAGTAATGGCAGGTAAAATTCCTCATAGTTCTGGGAGCCTACGGTAGTGCTCAGCATTCTAATTGAGGGAACAACCGCTACGCGAAGAAAGTTTCCATCCGTCATAGGCAATTTCTCAATGGCATAAACATCACTCACAGGCGCAGAGGGACCTTCCTGCAAAAATGAACCGGTCGAAGAAAGTTGGTCCAGATAATTATTGCCTAACGTATATTCGGTTGTAGGCATGTTGAACAGAATTATGCCTGTTTCCAGAGAGGGGACAACTGGTTCCCAGCCAGAGCCTTGTTTGATTTCCATGGAATAGCTCAGCGGTTGAGTCGCACTGGTAGTATTCACGAATTCTAAACTTCCATATGTGCTTGAGTAAGTTATGGTTTGAGTTCTACCCATCATCCATGCGACATCGTCGATTTGGAGCCCCGTCGTCTGCATGAACTGCTTGTTGGTGCTGAAGTCGTTTTGAGCCATGCTTGAGCTTAGATAAGTTTGTGCATATGACATCGCTACTAGAACCATGACGATGATGGCGCTGGTCATGATAACTGTAGCAATGGCTGGGCTAATTGCTCGGTTATCACTGTGCAAAGTTTTTCTCTTGTGCTGGTTGTAGACGGATCTCGTTTTCTTTTGCTCCTATCAAATTTTAACGAACATAGGTATGAGTTTAGCAGCTAACAGGGCGATTATAACAAGGATGGCTGAATGTTTGAATCCGGCAGAGATTGATTCCTCACTTATTTTTCCCGCCACAATTCCAATGATATAACTGTTGAAGATAACTGCGGTCATGAATATCGTTTGCATCAGGCCTTTGCTTGCTGCAGATGCTGCGGTTGAGACGCTTGTGGTTGTTACGCCGAAGCCTGTGGTAAAACTCATCATCATGACAGTTGTTGCTACAAGCAAGATTGATGCCAAGTAGGGCATCATTACGTAGGGACGAACGGACATTTTCTTTTCTTTGTCCACTTCCGCCGTTAAACTGTTAAAGCGGGCCAAGGATTCAATCATTGCGATGGTGCCTCCGCCAACATCTATGGTTTCAACTAGGAGAAACATGACTATTTGCACCATCCAACTGCGCGTGCGATGAAGAAAATCCATCATGACCTTCTTGAGTGGGATACCCCAAGAAATATCGGAGCTGATTTTACGAAGTTCTTTGCTAAAAGAGCCATAGTCTCGTGTGGACAGGTTTTCGATGCATTTTTCTGGCGACAAACCTGTTTTTCGCACTTCCGTGAGGTCTCTGAGAAAACTTGTGATTCCCTCTTCCATGCTGTTCTTAGTCTTGGCCAATCTCATGTCCACTACGGCTGCTGGCGCAACAGTAATAAACAAGGCAACAGTTAGGGCTATGGGCAAATCAAGGCCCCAAGCTTGCAAGGTGCTGAAGAGGGGAAGCTGGATTGTTCCCATGAAGTTTGTGAGCAGTAAGAATACGATTATGCCTATTACACTGCATATCCCGAACACTTTGTAGGGACGCATTTCCACTATCGGCGTTTTCGGCTGCATGCTATGAGCTAGATAGACGAATACGACTGCGAGCAGTGGCGAGAAAAGGTAAGTGTACATTAGTATGCCCGAGTACGTGGATAAGTTGGTGCCTGTGCTGGTCCCCGTTTGAATTTGCTGTACAGCGAAGAGTATGTAAAAACAAAGCGACATCATGACCATAACGATGATGAAGGTTTCAAGTAGCATTCCAAGGCGTTCAGCAGCGGCTTTAACGCGGAGCGCACGAATTTTGAATATGTCTTCGGCTTTTCGCTCAAGGAAATGTCCGATGTCGCCGCCGATTATAACAGTTGAAGCGTAACCGCTCAGAAAATCTTTGAATACGTCTAGCGGCACTTTTTTTGCAGCCCCTTCAAGGGCTGATAGTGGGTCAACACCAAATACTTCAACGTCTTTCATAATATCTCTTGCTTCACTACGCATTGCGGGCATAAGGTCTACTTCTGATAGCCGCTTGAAGCTAGTGTACGGTGCAATGCCGCCGGCTGCCATGACGCTAATGTATGCTGCCGCAAAAGGTATTTCACGCTCCAAGTTTGTTGCTCGGTCGCTGGCGTTAGAGCTGGGAACAACTAAGAATCCAGCGACTACAAAAAGCGGAAGCGGTACCAAAATGAGCAGAGGTATAAATCGAGTGAGCAAAACAATCACTATAGCCAGCACTGACACGGGAAGAGTCAGCATGGCGGTGAAGAACATCATTGAAATGTAAGTTTCAGGGTAAATTTTTACCCGTCCCTTTTCTAAGGAACCTTTAATGTGGAAAACATTGTTCAAAAAATACGGTGTAATACGCCCGAAGATGCGATAGGACAGGGCTTCAAATTTCTCTAGAAGCGGCAACTATTTTTACCTCCTCGTTTGCGCGGATTTTTTGGTAGAATTCTTTTGGTCTTGCGTAGTATTCTGCAATTATTGATGCTACTTCTTTGTAGCTTCTGATTTTTTGTTGCCGCATCCAGTGCAGAACATTACTGCGTCTTTTCATTTCTTCGAGTAAATCTTGTGTTGTCACTCCCAACCGTTTGGAAACAGATGATAACAATACGCTATTTTCCGGAGAAGCTATTTGTAGGTCGGCGTTTGGATCCCATCGGAAGATATTTAGATAATTTTCAAAGTTGACAATTTCGTTAGTGGAAAGTATGCGCCTGTAAGCTTTTTTTACTCCGTTCTTGACTAGGTGCACTCGCTGCACGGATATGACTACGTTCATTAATGGAATATATGCTGGAGAAATTTCCATGGGTTTCTGGGTTAACCGTTTTACTGCTGAATCCAAGTCTTCAGCGTGCATGGTGCACATGCCGCCGTGACCTGTGGCTAAGGCTTGGAAGAGAACGTACGCTTCTTGACCTCTCACCTCGCCTACGATTAACATGTCAGGGCGGTGACGCATAGAAGCTTTAACAAGATCAAAGAGGGGTACTTCACCGACGCTGCTTCCGCCTAAACCATAGCTTTGACGTGAAATGAGTGAAACCCAGTTTTCAGCGGACAAGTTTAACTCGGCGGTTTCTTCTATTGTGACGATTTTGCTTCCCGGTTTGATTAGGCAGGCTAAGGCGTTTAATGCGGTGGTTTTGCCTGCTGCTGTTCCACCGAGAATCATGATGGAGGCGCGGTTTTCTAGGCAAATCCATAGGTAGGCTGCCAGTTCTTCAGTGAATGTGCCTATATTGATTAAATCTATTATTGAGTAGGGGTCATCTCGGAACTTTCGGATCGTAAAAGCTGTTCCGAAAGGTGTGATTTCTCGCCTGTAAAGCACAGCTAATCTATGTTTACCGGGAAGAGAAGCGTCAACTATTGGGAAGGCGGAGCTGACGTGTTTTCCAGCCATGTGAACAAGTTTGCCTACCATGTTGTCGAGGACTTCATCGCTTTCAAATTGAACGTTGGTTTCTATGCTTTCGAAGGTTCGGTGCCAAATGTAAAGTGGCCTGTTTACTCCGTCGCATGAAATGTCTTCTATGTTTGGGTCGCGCATTAATGAATCGATTTTGCCGTAGCCGACGAGATCACGTTCTGCGTGGTAGATGATTTTGTACCATGAAACATCGGGTAACCAGCCGAGGCTAATGCGGTATTTATCCACTATTTTTTTGGCTTCTTGAGCGAAGAATTTTCTTGGGTCCTTTATTTGGTCTTTTGGTGACTCAATTTCGGCGAGCAGCATGTCTAGGATGCGATTGTATATGCCTCGTTCCAGTGGATCAAGCTGTAGCTCATCAAGAACATACTTGTATTCGCCTGTTTTGGGGTCTTGAACTATTACAACCTGGGAGAACGGCTCGTACAAGGGGTATTTGTCGGCTATTTTGATCCCTTTTGGTAAGGATTTGGCTACTGAGGGAATTTCTGGCTCTGGCGTTTTCTTTTTGGAACCTAGATTGATTTTTGGAAGATTGAATCTTTTATTACTGCTTGGTTTGCTTTCTGTTGATGTTTGGCTGGGTGTTTTGTTTGCATTTCGAGTGGGTCGTAGCTTGGTGATGGATTCTTTGAGTTTTTGTTTGAGGCTTTGCTTTGGCATTGTTGGTCTGTATTCAGGATTCATGTCAACGCTTATTAAATATTACGTCTCAATACATACTAATGTTGAAGTGTTGAACACAACGACAATAAATAAGCAAGAGTAATCATCATCCAAAAGTCATCGGCTATCAAAACAATTTTAAACCAATAAGACATGTCATACACAGAAACGTCAATGGAAGTAAAATAACTTGAATCAGACCTCAAAAATCATTAACCAAGCGAAAAAAGAAGGCAGAAAAGCGCTTCTTGAACCTGAAGCCAAAACCGTCTGCGTGGACTATGGCATTCCAGTTACCAAATTCAAAGTGGCATTAAACGAAAATGAAGCAGCAGAATACGCCTGCGAAATCGGGTACCCTGTTGTATTAAAGATTGTTTCGCCAGACGTAATCCACAAATCCGACGCTGGAGGCGTCATCGTTAACCTGAAAAACCCAGCCGAAGTCACCGACGCCTACAAAAAAATCTTGGAAAACGTTAAAAAATACTATGCCGACGCAAAAATCGTCGGCGTTTTAGTGCAGGAAATGGCGCCGCAGTCAACCGAAGTCATCGTTGGAGCCATCAAAGACCCCCAGTTTGGACAAACAGTAATGTTCGGTTTAGGCGGGATATTTGTTGAAATCCTCAAAGACGTAAGCTTCAGGATTGCACCCATAACCGCGGATGATGCGAAGGAAATGATTACTGAACTTAAGGCTTATCCGCTTCTGAAGGGTTACAGAAACACGCCGCCCGCAGACATCGACGCCCTAATAAGCATACTAATCGCCACTTCACGCCTCGTCATGGATAACCCTGAAATCAAAGAGCTAGACCTGAACCCAGTGATGGCTTACCAGAAAGGCGCAAAAACAGTCGACGCAAGAATAATACTCGAATAAGGTCCTGTTAACTTGGCGGGAGATTACGGCTTAGATAGGGTATTTGTGTGTGTGCTCTCTCACAGCCTACCCCCTCGGTCTACTAGATGAGCCTAATAGACGCCAACTATGATTCAACACAGTTCAACATAGAATTAATTCCCGCACTTTCAACATGAATTAAGCTGTTTTACATGTCGAATAAGCTTACTTTTAACATGGACTTTATTGCTGTGCCACGCATCGTTACAGAATCCTTCGTAATAAACGCTGCAAACTGAGAGCACTAGGTGCCCATCTGCCTAAGAAAGTGTTAAATACTGTTCGAAGAGATACGCTATCCAAGCTAATTTCCAGAGAAATCCGAATGCTTGCTTACGAACTCTTCCTAAAAAATCAGAAAAACACAGACGAAACTATAAAGAGAATTGTTCCAATAAAAAAAGTGTTTGTTAAAGTTGATGGTGCCGTAACTCTTCAGTTAGACCCAAAATCTTTAGAGGATTACGGTGATGAACCAAAGCAAAATGATTCTTTCCGTAAAACTCTTTCTATGCCTTTAAATTATTTGGAATCAGTTGGTCTCCCCAATAGGGCTACTGGAGCTGCATCTAAGAAACCGTATGTAGAATTTTATGGCGTTTACAGGAAAGGGAAACTACAAATCTCTGTTCAAGGGGAAAAGAATAAAGACGAAACAAACAAGCCTTCCTTTGAATACCTCTTCGACTGCGAAAATAACAAAGAGGAATCAGCATCTAAAGCAGATTCTTTAGTCTTGAGATTAGATAAGAAGAACTACTTTGTGCGAGATAAAAATCTCTTTGAAATTTATAGCGAAGCCGGGATTGTAAATGCTGATGGTGCACTGACTTCTGAGCTTTTTTTCAAAGTTTGCGGCGCCTTTGCATCATTCTGGCAAGCGAAAAAAATGTGCGAAGAACTCAAGGACTTTTGGGGAAATATCCGATTCCGCATAGTTGTATTGCCTTATTCGCTTGTGTCGGATGAGTTGAAAATTGAATACCGCTGTGATGCGCGCGCAGATGTCGTTTTGACTCAAGAGTTCGAGGATTCTTTTGGGACTTCTGCAACAGATTTTCCCTCAAAGACTACTATAAACGCAAAGTTTGTTTCCTTTGACGACCAAGCGTTTACCCTTAATTGTAAAACGGGCAAAGATTTCTACCAGAATCTAGGCATAGGTAATCAGTCCTTCCCAAAGATAAATATGCCATCGGATAGCAGATTTGACATATCGGGTTTGACTTGGTATTTTCTTGATATTAATGTCCCAGAATTTCAATTTGAAAAAAAGGGAGCTGGAATATACGACCAACTTCTCAGCAATTACAAGCTTCTGTCCAGTCGACCAGGAGTATCTGCCAGCCGTGCATCGAATATGAAGATTATATGCGTTAAAGCAGCACAAGCTAAGCTTGAAGTGCTTCTTGATGAAAACCTGACTTTTGATCAAATGAAGGAAATGTTTAGCAGCGCTCAGGATAATTTTTTATGGCATCCTAAGGCGTTAGAATCCCTCATTATAAAAAGAAAAAACGACATTATATGGACAGATTATCTTATGGCCATAAGGTGTTTCATGACGGGCACCTTTTTTGATCGAGCTGTTTTGCTCCAACACTATTTAATTATAATAAGGGAAAATTATCTTTGGGATTGGATAAAGGGCGCTGAAAAGGAGAAAAAAACGAAACAGGAATTCTTCGAAACTGCCCAGTTTTGTTTGAAGCTATTAACTCATGATGGAAAAAAGGGATTAGTTATGAACAAAAATGAAGAATATGCGTATAAAATTGGACTCATTGCTGGAAAATATGTAAAATTTAAGCGAGACGCCAAAGAAGCGAATAACTCAACGAATGACATTTTGACCTATTCAAAGTATGACAGAGAGAAGCTCAGATTTGTCTATTCGCGAGTGAGCTTGGGCATTTCGCTCTCTAAAGCCGCTGATGTCAACCGATCAGATAGCATTACACAAATAATAAAAAAGGATATACCGATCGATGAAATCGACGATGCGAAAGCGCATGAAGATTACTCTTATTTCTTCTACAAAGGAGTTTTCGAGAATCTCTAACAAAAGGTGAATGGACATGACAAAAAATAAAGAAAATGGTTTAAAAAATCTTAAAAAAGAAGTACTATTCTATTATGAATCGAGGAATAATCCGAATGGTGATCCTGGCTTCGAAAATCAACCAAGATTGATGTCAGATGGAACAATAATGGTCACAGACGTTAGAATCAAACGCACAATTCGGGATTATGCAAAAAACGAATATGGTTATACACTTTTCGTAGATTTCGATAAGGATGGCAAGGCTGTTACCGCCGATGACAGAGCAAGAGAAATCCTAAAGGATGAATCGAATGATGACGTCATAAAAGGATTAGCTTGTAAAACGTTTGATGTACCCTTATTCGGTGGACTGGTTACAATTAGGAATGATAAGGGCAAGGGCAGCTCTCAGAAGCTAACGGGTCCTGTCCAATTCGCCATAGGCAGAAGCATCAACCAAGTACAAATATTGAATCCGATGATTACTGGCAGGTTTGTCGGAAAAGAGAGAAAGAGCGAAAAAGTTGACGCCCAAGGTGACACGCAGAAAGAGGAACAATTCAGCACATTTGGGAAGTTTTACGCTGTAGATTACGCATTAATAAAAATACATGGCGCAGTAAACCCAATGAATCTCGGACAATATTTAGAGGACACAGAAGTTTTAGCAAGCTTCAAAAAAGCAGAAGAAAAGCTTGTTTCCTGTCTTTGGGAAGGAACAAACGCATTAATTACTCGGTCGAAATTTCCTCAAAGGAGCATATTTCTGCTGGAAGTGACTTATGATTCCGCTATCTATAATGACTTGCCGATTTTGGTAGAAGAAGACCCTGCACTTAAAGAAAAAGTTAGCAGTCTGACGAGTTCTCCATTGCGGTTCGAGAAGCTGATCGATGCGTTGTCGGCTCGTAAGGGAAAAGTGAAAAACATACGGATAGCTTGCTGCAGAGAGTTGTTGAAGGATACTTCGCAGTTAATAAAAAGCATTGAAAAGTTGAACATTCCTGTTGAACTGATCAAAACGGAGGAAGCGCCCAATTGAGTATTGTCTCCTTCGACCTTGAAGGAGACTTCGCAGCCTTCAAAGACCCATCGGTTACCACAAACCAAACTGTAACTGTCATACCGTCAAAAAGCGCAGTAATCGGCTTGATAGGCGCCTTGTTAGGTATCAGAAGGTCCAACTCGATATTTGACGATATTTACTGCGAAAGTTATATCGATCTGCTGAAAAAAACTGCAATTGGAATCAAAGTTAGAAGTCAACCGGTGAAGTGGACTTTCTTCACAAATCATCGTTCGCTAAAAGAGGCAAAAACAAAACCTTTCAAGACAGAGCTTCTGGTTGCCCCTCACTATACTATTTTTGTCAAGTCTACAAATGAGGTGAACCAAGTGCTGCTTGAACGACTTAAAGGTAACAACTTTGTTTTTTCGCCAACTCTGGGTCATTCGTATTGCCCAGCGAGAATTCCCCGTTTTCATAAAATTGATAATGTGAAAGAAGTTGAGCCTTTCGACCGACTTGTTTCAGCAGTCTTTTTAGATGAGGTTGTGGAGTCTAAGGGTGGAAATTCAGGGGTTAAATTTGATGAAACGGATGGGTTACCCGCTAGAGTTTTTGTTGAGCGACATCTTCACCATTACTTTAAGGGTGATTCACTGAAAAGAACAGTGCTGCGTCATTTCATACCTGTTCCTGTGAATTCTATCTGTTCTTGCGTTCGGTTATCTTCTTTTTATTCGCAGTTATCTTTAGCAAGGTTTTATGCCTTTGATGATTCTGAGGAAGTTTTATGTCTCTATTAGGAACCCCTTTTTTCTTGGGACTTGAGATGCTTGGTTGCTTTTGACAGTTTCTATGCTCGTCCTAAAGAGATTGAAGGTTCAGGGCTGATCGCTCATTCTTTAAAAACAGCAAAAGGCGCGCGGGAAATAGCTTCAAGCATAGGTCTTGGTGATCCTGCTTTTTATGCGGGTTTACTTCATGATGTTGGAAAACTTAACCCGTACTATCAAGAACTTTTTTCAAGTGATCCGTCAAGTCGTGAAAACGTGAAAATTGGAGTCGATAGAAATTATGTAAGGGCTCACGCGATTTTTTCGGCTTTAGCCGCTTACGGGTTAAGTAATAATGAGGTTTTAACACGGCAGGGTTGGATGCAGGTGTTATTTGCTGTATCGGGTCATCATTCTAAGCTTACGCAGTTTTATAAGAGCTTGGAGTATTGTAACAAAGACAAACGCCGTTTTGATAAAAGTTTTGAGGGCGTCGGGGTTAACCTGCAGAGGTTCATTCAAGAGGTTAGTGCACTTGAGGATTTTAGAGGTTTAGATTGGGATTTATGTCTTAAGAGATTCAAACGTTTGAGTAAACCCCAAAATGAGGATGGCTTTGAGGCTGAAAACAAGGTGGTTGCTCCGATGGATTTTTTGGATTTTTCCGCGGTGTATTCGGCGCTTATTCTAGCTGACCGTGGCAGTTTTTTTGATTGGAAAAATCCTGCTTTCAATATTAACTTTGACACAAGCGTTTTAGTGAAAAGTGGTTATTTGTCTGCTCTTAGGGGGGCTTTTCAAGAAAAAGTTCTTTCTCAAAATGAGTTTGAGGATAGATTGATGGTTTTGAAGGCGCCTACAGGAATAGGTAAGACAAAGATTTTTCTTGATATAGTTAACCGTCTTTCGCAGAAGAGGGTGTTTGAAAGAGTATTTTATTTTTCTCCACTGTTAGCGCTTACTGAAGATTTTGAAGCTAAGCTTTTTGGCAAAAATGAGGTTGAAGCTGTTCTTAAGCAAAAAGACTTGGAAAAAGTTTTGATATATAATCATGCTTTTGTTGGGAGTCTTCTTAAAAAAACCAGTGGAGTGGTAAGTGACGAGGAAGAAGCGGGTTTTAGGAAAACCCGTGAATATTTTGAAGTTGAGTCTTTTAATAGAGAATTGATTGTTTCAACGACGCAGAGATTATTGATGGTGCTTTATTCGAATGAGCCGGCTGATAAGGAGAAGCTTCTTGCTTTTAAAAATTCTTTTTTGATTATAGATGAGGTTCAGACGATTCCGAAGTTTTTGCTTCCCAATCTTCTCTCTTTGTTTAGGGTGCTTGTTGACAAGTACAATTCAACGATTCTTTTAGTTAGTGCTACTGTGCCTCAAGAAGTTAATGGTTTGCCAATGTTGAATACTCCAGACGAAGTGAAGGATAATTATTTGCGGTTGACTTCTAAACGGATCGAGTTTAAGGCAGGTTTTGATGTTTCATTGGAGGTGCCTGTTCTCGGGAGTGATGAGCGCGTACTTTTTATGGTTAATACTCGGCGGAAAGCTTGTAAACTCTACGAGGATATATCGCGGCTTAAATCTGATGTGGTTTACTTATCAAGCGGTATTAAGAAGTGCGCAAGGAAGAAGGCTGTTGAGGATCTTCATAGTTCTGGTACTGCAACTGTTGTTTCAACGCAAGTTATGGAGGCTGGTGTTGATGTGAGCTTCACTCGAATGTATCGAGAGGTGGCCCCGTTAGATAATATTGTTCAGGCAATGGGGCGTCTTAGTCGGGAAGGTGAGGTGGCTGAACCTGTTTTGACGGTTTTTGATTTGGATGATGATTATAGACCCTATAGTGAACTTGAAATGAACCTTTCTAAACGGTTGATTCCACAGTTGCATTCGTCGGTTGATTTGTATGAGCGTTTACCTGAGTATTACCGCAAAGTTAGCGAAAGTAACAAACTTAATAGTAAATTGGCTGACGAGTTGAGTTCTAGTATGAAGCGGCTTGAGTTTGAGGATGTTTGGGCTTTCATTAAAAGTCATGTTTTGCCTGTGGAGTTGGGTGATTCTGTTTTTATACCCGACTTGTCGGAGTGGGATGAAGTGAAGTCGCGGTTCTTGTCTTCAGGTTCTTTTGATAGTAAGGGTGCGTTGTATAAACGGTTTTCAGGTTTTATGGCAGAGTTGCCTGGGACAGTTGAAGGGCTAAAATTGATGGACCAGTTTGATGATGACTTGTTTAATATAGGGGTTCTTTTGCCTAAGAAAGAGTGTGTTTCCAAAGTTTACGATCCGGTTATAGGGCTTGATAAATGGGTGAAAGCTCGTGAGTAAACCTGATGTTTCAGTTGCTAAAAAAGATCAGTCAGTCAAGATTTGCAGGGTGAAACTGCATTTCGTAGATGATGCTTCTTGTATTTCATCAGTTAAGTTGAGGGGTTTTTGCGGTAACCTTTTTGTTGATGACGCCGAGTTTCATCATCATTCTGAGCGGTCTTATCATTATCCGCTCATCCAGTACAAACGGGTTAATGGCGAACTGATGGTGGTAGGTCTTCAGGATTACGCCAATGTCTTGATGAATAAACTGGCGTCAATTGATACGGTCTCAACCGTGCAAGGGACTTTTGAGGTTAATAGTAAAGAGATTGAACTGCAAACTTGGCCTGTCTGTAGCAGGACCTGTTTCTACGAGTTCGTAACGCCTTGGATTCCGTTAAATGAGAAAAATTATGCTACATTTACGGTTATGGATAAAGAGCAGCAAAAAGGGTTCTTAGAGAAAATACTGGTGGGAAATACGTTAAGTTGCCTTAAAGGTTTGGGCATTTTCGTAACCTACCACATTAATTCTCAAATCACCATGTTTAGGCCGTTATGTGTAAAAGCCCATGGTAATCCGTTCGAGGCTTTCGTTGCCCGTTTCTGTTTGAATGTTGATCTTCCAGATTTTATAGGGTTGGGAAAGAGTGTTTCGAAAGGGTTTGGTACGATAAGGCGAGTGGCATGATAGTTGAGATAAGTGAACATGGGAGTGTGTTGAAGAGAAATCATGATTGTTTCCTGATTCAAACGCCAAGTGACAAGATAGAGATACCTGCAGAAAAAGTTGACGCCATAATGATCACTGCCAACGCTCTGGTTAGCACTCAGGCGGTGGCTCTCTGTTTAGAAAAAGGTATCCAGCTGGTCTTGGCAAATTGGTCAGGTAAACCGTTTGGAAGGTTTTGGATGAGCACACCTGGGAGGGCGACAGAGGTTAGGCGAAAACAGTACCTTCATCAAGAGTCTGCTCTAGCATTCGAGCTATCTAAGGAGATAGTATCTCGGAAACTTCGTGAACAAAAAAAGCTACTAGTCGATCTAAAAAATAATAGAAAAACTCCAAGCGAAAAAGTACAAAAAGCCATTGAAAGCATTAATAGGTCATTGGCGAGCTTGAAATCACTTGAGTATGCGCTCTCTTTCAAGCAGTCCCTTTTAGGCATCGAAGGTTTTGCGGCTTCAGAATATTTCTCGGCGATTTCGGCGATATTGCCTAAAAAATATGCGTTTAGGGAGAGAAGTCGGCAACCTGCTGAGGACAAATTTAATGCAGTTCTGAATTATGCTTATGGGTTGACTTATTCAAGTTTGGAAAAGGTGGTTATTTTGAGTGGGTTAGATCCGAATGCTGGAATTTACCATGCAGATGCGTATGGTAAGCCAACTTTGGTCTTTGACGTGATTGAGCTGTTTAGGGCTAAAGTTGATCGTTTGGCGATAAAATTGTTCACTAAAAGAATGGTCGGGGATTCTTGGTTTACAGTTCCGCAGCAAGGTGAGCCCGCGTCTGGAGTTTTCCTCTCTAAGGAAGGGCGAAAAGCTGTAATTGATGGATACATGACAGATGTATCAAAATCAATAGAGCGAGAAGGCTGGGTTTACTGCCGAAAAATGATAGCTAAATTGATGGAAGAAGGTTGATTCTTGAAGAAAAACATGTACTATGCTGTATATGACATATCTGATGACAAGACCCGCTCACGCATAGTCCAAGCGCTCAAAGATATAGGCTTCGTTAGAATACAGAAAAGTGTTTTTTGCGGTTCTCTTTCATCTCAGCAGAAGAAGGATTTGGTGGAGAAGCTTAAGCGTATTGCTGGGGAAGATGAGTCTATATACTTGATTTTTGCTTGCCAGAAATGCTTTGGCAGAGTCACCATTATCGGTCAAGGATTCGATAAAGAGTACGTCTCGAATAATCTGGAGAGTATGGTACTTTGAGTAGTGGTCTATCTGTTACAAACGCGGTTGAACATGCTTTTTGTCCCCGATTCACCTATTTCCAGCTAGTTCTTGGAATTGAACAGCGAGAAGGAAAACGTGGAACAGTACTAGCAGGGAGAACTTTCCATAGTCGCCATTCCACGACTAACAAGAGCTACAAAATCAAAAGATTGAACGGTGTAAAGTTGACGGAGATACTGCTTTACTCTAAGGAATACATGTTTTCAGGTAAAATCGATGAGGCTATAGAAACATCTGATGAGATTCTTATCATAGAACGAAAGTATTCCGATTATGCTGTAATAGGTCCGACGATGAAAACACAGTTGGGATTACTGGCCATTCTTGCGGAAGAGAACTTTGGGAAAAAAGCGAAAAGAGCAATAATTGTTTTTGACAAAACAAAACGAATTGAAATCCAAGTAAAAATCACAAAAAATATCAAACAATTAGCCCTATCGACACTTCAGAAAACACGTGATGTTTTAAGTTCAGGTCTCATCCCTCCGTCCAGACATGATAACCGTTGCCTGAACTGTTGTTACCGAAAAATCTGTCCACCATGTACTTCAAAAAGACAACCGTCTACAGATGTTTCTGCAAACTATGCCTAAGGAATTTTTGGGCAAAGCCTTTTCTTTATAAAGGCTCTAATAATCAAGAGATCATGAAAAATCAATTTCCAAAAAAGCACAAAACCTGCCTCGAACACACAATAAACCCCAATTTGCCGGCTGTCCAAAAAGGTGATCCATCAAAACAAGGATTGAAACATGCGTGTTTTTCGTTTCGCGGTCGTCAAGAATGTCCAAAAAGGTGATCCATCAAAACAAGGATTGAAACACGCTTCCGTTCGTGTCAACAAGCGCGATGTAAACTCCAAAAAGGTGATCCATCAAAACAAGGATTGAAACTGCAGATTCTAAAATCGTAAAACCCAAAATATCCGTCCAAAAAGGTGATCCATCAAAACAAGGATTGAAACGTTTTTGGTAAGTGCTAACCTTCGGATTCCGAAGGCTGTGTCCAAAAAGGTGATCCATCAAAACAAGGATTGAAACCAGGAGCTCCACTCACTTTGCTTTATCCCTCCGTGTCCAAAAAGGTGATCCATCAAAACAAGGATTGAAACAATCTAATAGTGGTGGTGGTATGCAACAGCTTTAGTCCAAAAAGGTGATCCATCAAAACAAGGATTGAAACTGGTGTTGAACAGTTTAAGGATAATAATATTAAAAGTCCAAAAAGGTGATCCATCAAAACAAGGATTGAAACAAGGATAAGTAACACTTATTAAACCAGAACTACCAGTGTCCAAAAAGGTGATCCATCAAAACAAGGATTGAAACTTACGCGAGTTTGCAGGGACGCGATTCAGCGCAAGGGTCCAAAAAGGTGATCCATCAAAACAAGGATTGAAACATCGGTACCATTGCAATATCAAAAGCGTCTACAAAAGTCCAAAAAGGTGATCCATCAAAACAAGGATTGAAACTTCTTATTTTGGAGAATAGGGCGAAAGTTAAGGGGTTGTCCAAAAAGGTGATCCATCAAAACAAGGATTGAAACTATCCTGCAAAGTACCTGTTGCGATTTCTGGATGCATGGTCCAAAAAGGTGATCCATCAAAACAAGGATTGAAACCGGGTAAAAGCGCGACTTTCGTGAAGCAGAACGGTGTCCAAAAAGGTGATCCATCAAAACAAGGATTGAAACATTGTTGGCGCTGAAACCATATTCCAGAAATCAGGTCCAAAAAGGTGATCCATCAAAACAAGGATTGAAACAACTCTTCAGCTGCAGGCGCCGCATGCGCAAAACAGTCCAAAAAGGTGATCCATCAAAACAAGGATTGAAACTAAATATACGTGATATGAGGAAATAAAAATTGAAAGAGTCCAAAAAGGTGATCCATCAAAACAAGGATTGAAACAGTAAACCGCTGCTTTCCACTCCTGCCAAGTAGACGTCCAAAAAGGTGATCCATCAAAACAAGGATTGAAACAATATAACTTATGCGTTAAAGAATCCTAGAGGAAGTCCAAAAAGGTGATCCATCAAAACAAGGATTGAAACTTAATGACGAGCGCGGGCATTGTAAGTTCTACGATGTCCAAAAAGGTGATCCATCAAAACAAGGATTGAAACTATACGTGCCCGTTACGATGCCTGTTAAAACCGCGGTCCAAAAAGGTGATCCATCAAAACAAGGATTGAAACACTCCATAAACTGAATTGCGGTAGATACATGAGGTGTCCAAAAAGGTGATCCATCAAAACAAGGATTGAAACTTTAGCCAACTCCAGTATGAAGTTGCGCCATGTTTTTGTCCAAAAAGGTGATCCATCAAAACAAGGATTGAAACTAGGGTTCCCAACTTGGGTTTGCCGCTTGATTATGGTCCAAAAAGGTGATCCATCAAAACAAGGATTGAAACCCTTGCTAAATCTGCGAAGCCTGCGCCCGCGTTCTGGTCCAAAAAGGTGATCCATCAAAACAAGGATTGAAACAACTGAAAAGTTCATTATAAGCCGCCATAGACGCTTGTCCAAAAAGGTGATCCATCAAAACAAGGATTGAAACATCATTTCACGTGTTACTTCTGGGCTGTTCGCGTGAATCGTCCAAAAAGGTGATCCATCAAAACAAGGATTGAAACATCATTTCACGTGTTACTTCTGGGCTGTTCGCGTGAATCGTCCAAAAAGGTGATCCATCAAAACAAGGATTGAAACAAGTATCGAGCCATGCTTTCATTTTCCTTTATAGCTGTCCAAAAAGGTGATCCATCAAAACAAGGATTGAAACTGTGATAAAGGCACCAAACAAATTTCTGCCAATGTCCAAAAAGGTGATCCATCAAAACAAGGATTGAAACAGCAGGCTTCGAAACGCATTATTGACAGCTTCAGCGACAGTCCAAAAAGGTGATCCATCAAAACAAGGATTGAAACAACCAAACTGCTGATTGAATCAGAAATTCAAGTTGGAGTCCAAAAAGGTGATCCATCAAAACAAGGATTGAAACTACAGATACAGATAGCATTCATAGTTTTAAAGAACGTCCAAAAAGGTGATCCATCAAAACAAGGATTGAAACAATGTATTTTCCAACTTTCCTTAAGTTGCGTGTAATCCAAAAAGGTGATCCATCAAAACAAGGATTGAAACCAGGCTGAAATCTACCGCATCATACACTTACAAGACGTCCAAAAAGGTGATCCATCAAAACAAGGATATAAGGCAAAAAAACTATTGTTTTTTGGTTAATTCTTCAAGGATTTCTTTGGCTCTGTCCACTCGAACCTTTCGTTCCTTAACCATCCGCTCTGCAACTTTATCAACCAAATCGTCTTTGGCTCCCGCGGTAATTGCGATGTTTCTTGCGTGCAGAGACATGTGACCGCGCTGAATTCCCTCATTCGCCAGCGCTCGCAAGGCGCCTAGATTTTGGGCTAGTCCGACGGCTGCTAAGACTTCAGCGAACTCGTTAGCTGATTTGACGCCTAAGATTTTCATGGCAACTCTTGCTATCGGATGAGTTTTTACTGCGCCGCCGATTAAGCCTACCGCCATCGGCAGCTCGATTACGCCTTCTAAGTCGCCGTTTTTGTTTTTTGTCCATTTTGATATGGAAGTGTATGGTCCTTTTAACGCGGCATAAGCGTGAGCGCCAGCCTCAATAGCGCGGTGGTCATTTCCCGTTGCAAGAACCACTGCTATTATGCCGTTCATGGCGCCTTTGTTATGTGTTGCTGCGCGGTAAGGGTCAGCTTCTGCAAAAGCCGAGGCGTAAGCGATGCCGTCCACAACTGCTTCCCCGCCTAGCGATTCCTTGGGCACGGAGCACCATGCTTTCGCCAATCGTTTAGTGGCTAAGTTAGAGATAATGCGCAAATAAACGTGACCGCCCGTAAGCTGCTCAATTAGCGGCGCCACTGCTTCAGCCATAGTATTAACAGCGTTCCCGCCCATGGCATCTCGACAATCAACATACAACTCTACAATCAACATCTGCCCCAACGAAGTGTCGATGATTTTAGCGTCCAGGTCTTTTGCTCCGCCGCCGAAAGAGTTCAAAACTGGGTCTTGGTCATTCGCCTTCTTAAGAACATCAGCTTTAGCATCTAAAACCTGCTTCTTAGCCGCTTTAGCATCCTTGATGCCGACAACTTGGATTTGCCCAATCATAATCGGCGCTGTACTGCTGGTGTGAAATCCTCCGCCGTCCCTTACCATTTTAGCCGCGTAGCTGGCAGCGGCGATCACGCTTGGCTCTTCAGTCGCCATCGGAATCAAATAGTCTTTACCGTTAATTTGGAAGTTGCCTGCGATGCCTAATGGTTCAGGGAAAACGCCGATAACGTTCTCCACCATGTGGTCAACCAAATCAATGGACACGGAACCTGTGTCCTCAAGTAAACGGACTTCCTCATCGGTTAAGCCTGCGAAATCTTTAACGATTGCTAAACGCTCTTTCGGCGAAAGCTTATAGAAGCCTGAAATAACTGATGATTTGCTCATTCTCTTCATTCCTTTGCTCTCTTGTAAGTTGAGTGTAGTTTGATTTTCCGCTTTTAAGCTTTAACTTTCTTTAGCCAAAAACCCTAATGCTACAGCGTGGTTTGCCCTGGGGTTCTGGGCATTGCCACTGCGGAAACGCCTAAGCGCTTGCGGATTTCCTTAGCTAAAACTGCGCCGTGACTCACTCGATAATTGTCTGTGATAACTTGTTTTGCTCTTGAACGCTTAACATACTCTATTAAACCGTCGAAATCTGAGTGGTCACTTAACGCAACTAAATATTCCCTGTCGCCAATCTGCCTGCAAGGCGAATTGAATTCCCAACCGCTAACGCAGATACGCGCATTATTCAAGCCCACGTATTCACGAGAATTCATGTGGTAAAAGGCGACGCATGGAAGGTTCCCACCCAGAAGTTCACGCCCATCCGCATCGGTGGAAAGCGACAAGCAACCCAGCTGCATACCGTGTTGCTCGCAAACTTTCGTAACCTGATAAATCCGCTGTGGCATAACAAACGGCACAGCGACGTCCGCATTTCTTAGAAGCTGCATGATTTCTTGCAGTTTGCCATGATACCCGAAAACGTAGACAGCGCCGCCGCGCAAGCGTTTTTCAATCATTGTAACTAAAAGTTCACGTACATCCACATCAAAAGAGCGCCTGCATGATGGACTCCCATAAGTTGCCTCAACAACCAAAACGTCACATTCAACAACGGGAGTGTCGTCAATCCTGAAGTCGCCAGAGTAAGCAACCCGTATTCCGCCAGCATCCTCAACCAGCACTTGTGCGGCACCCAAAATATGGTCTGCCTTAACAAGCGTAATCTGCTCTTCACCATACCTGACGGTTTTGCCGTACTCCAGTGTCTCGGTTACTGCGTCTCGAAGTTTCAGCGAGTCGTCAAGTGCCTCCGCAAGGTCTCTAGTAGCCTTAGTCATCAAAACTTTCTCACAGCACTTCAAGCTTTTCCGTAAGCCGCCAAGATGGTCTGCGTGCGCATGAGTTACAATCCGCAAAGGCCTCTGCTCGTCAAAAGCGTCGCAGGCAACGCTGTCACCTAACAGAACCGCGCCGTTTTTCGTTACTTTAGCCCTTGCAGACAAATTTTAGTCCTTCTTGCCTACGAGGTTTTTTCCGCCAGCCACTCGATAAGCTGCCTTGGATTATCAGCCGTAATTGTTACTCGTATGGGGCCTAAGGGTGATTCCGCTGTTTCTTCAGAAAAGGAGATGTGCCCTGCAAACGCTACTTGCTTGTTTAAGCAAAAACTAATAGTGTTTCCTCTTATGCTGTGGAAGAGCGCTTTTCTGGCGGCGTCTCGAATCCTGTCAGTGCGCAGTATATTGCGTAGTTTAAAGAGAGAATCCTGCCCCTTAGCTTCAGCAGTTAATGTGTCTGCTTTGCCTGAAGGCGTGATTGTTATGGAAGCGTTGCCTAAAACGTTAGTTACAACCGTTTTTACTTTATCTTCGTTTTCCGTTGGGTTAATTTCAGCTTCAACGTGAACAGTTACTTCAGCCATTTTTCCTCAATCCTTTGCAAAGACTCCACAACTTTAAGCTTAACTTCCTCAACACTATTATCGTTAACTATCATCTGCTCAGCCATCGCAACCACATTGCCCAAGCCAACACTAAGCTCCCGCATGTCCCGGTCACGGAAAACTTCCCATCCGCTTGGGTCATCACTTCGATGGCGATTGAAGAGGCGGTTAAACCTCGTTTCGGGAGAAGCATGCACAGCAACAAGGCTGAACTTGGCAAAATGCGCTTTGAAAACGTCAACTTCATATAGGCTTCTTAAACCGTCAACAAGAACTTTACTGCTTGCTTGCGCTTCTATTTTAGGAATGCACTTCTCTGCGACCACGGTGTTTCCGCCCTCTTCTCGTAATTGAAGCATAACTTTCCCAACGTTCTGCGGAGTTAAATCTAAGCCTCGATTTGCTGTTTCGTCTCTAATCACGTCGCCCATAACCACTATGGCGTAGCCTAGTTCGCGTGCAGTTTCAACAACCAAGGATTTACCTGACCCAGGCATCCCTGCTAAACCAACAACTATCTTGTCAGCGTACATGACTTACCCTTTTTTAGTTCATATTAGCAAACGTTTCCATTAAAAAGCATTTGTTTTTTATGAAAAGCCTGTTCTATCTAAAAATTAAAAAGTCTTAAATCTGAATAGCGTAGAAATAGTTTCAACGATAAAATAAACGAGAAATCTAAACCAAATGAAGGATTAGACTATGACGGCAGTTTTTTACAACACAGCGCAACTTGAAATTATCGAGAATGCCAAAAATGAGCATGATTGGTTTACTGCAATCGTTCTCTCAGCAATACAACTTGAACATAATGGTTGCTTGAAAATTAAAGATTATTTTTTGTTATGTAATGCAGACCATGAGGTAATTGACAGCGTTCTTGAGAATTTCTATCTTAGAGATGCAGCTCGTGTACTTAAAGTATTGAAAATAATTGATTCTGAAGAACATGAAAATATGATTAAAATTAATAATGAACGGAATTTTTTCGTTCACAGAACTACACATGAAAAATTTAAGCGAGGAAAAGAGGCTGACTTGAAGTATGATTCTCTCGTCACTGAAGCTATTAGAATCTTAAAGGAAAAACTGGATGTAACCAAAGTTGCCATTTTCCCCACGAAATGAAGCAAATTACTAAGTTTTTGGATAGAAAGAATAACAGGATATCTTAAACTAATTTTATTAACTCTCTTTATTAGAGAATTAAGTAGAATTTAAGGAAAATCAATAGCTTAACAGCGCTCTTGCTGTTGTTTGTGGATGCGCCAATATTCTCTTATTTCTGGAGGATTTTTAAACGCTTTATTATTGTTAATGACTGAATGTTGCTCGGTTGTTTGGTTTAAATTTAAATTCATGTTTGCTTGTCCATGACTAATTAAATTCCAGCGTTTACGCTGCTTAGGATAACTCTGTTTCTTGCCTTTATCAGCTCTAAACTCACGTTTACGCTGTCGCAAAGGCCAATAGAAAAATCTCGATTAAGCTCCATTTCATTGAGCCTCCAAAAAGAAAAGGGAAAATAAGGCGGAGTTGGTGACATCACCAACAGAAGCGATTGCATTAAAAAGCATTTATGAAGGATAAGTGTTAAAAATACTTGAAGGAACACGCGATGTCTGAACAAATAAGAAGCTTCATTGCTTTCGACATGGAAAACGAGTCGGTACTGAACAGGCTCTCGGCGGTGCAGAAACTTCTGGTTGAAACTGGCGCAGACCTCAGACTTGTAGAGCCGCAAAACATTCACATAACCATGCGTTTTCTCGGCTCAATCAGCCCGGGCATGGTGGACAAAGTTTATGAAGCAATGAAGAAAGTCAAGTTTACCCCGTTCAACACCCAACTTCGGGGTTTAGGAGTTTTTCCCAGCATAAATTACCCGAGAGTTGTTTGGGCTGGATTGACCGAGGGTGTAGAACAACTCAAAAGCATTTTCAGCCAGCTAGAACCACAGATGCGCGCGTTAGGCTTCGCGGCAGATGCTTACGGGTTCAGCCCACACTTAACAATCGCACGGGTGAAATCCGGCGCAAACAAGCAGCGCCTAGCTGAGCTGGTAACAAAAAAAGCCGATTACGAGTTCGGCACAATCAAAGCCGACTGCCTTCGGCTTAAAAAAAGCCAACTTTCACCGAAAGGTCCAACTTACTCAACGCTCAGAGAATATTGCCCGACACAGGAGCAAAAATGATAGCCATGCAGGAAATCGAAGCAATAACCAAGCAAGTTCTAAAGAAAATTACGCCTGAGAAGGAAGACCGTGCAAAAGTTGATGCTATAACCCGTGAGTTAGAGCAGAAAGTGGCCTTGGCTTGCAAACAAGAAGGTACTGCAGCGATTGTGCGTGTTGAAGGCTCAGTAGCTAAAGACACATGGCTTCGGGAAAATCCTGATATTGACATTTTCATGCGCCTACCAACCTCCATACCAAGAAAAAATCTTGGCGACATCGGCTTAAAGATTGCTAAAAAGGCGGCTGGCGCTTATGAGCAGATTGAACGTTTTGCTGAGCATCCTTACCTACAAATATTCGTTGAAGGCTACCGCGTGGATATTGTCCCTTGTTATGATGCCAAGCCTGGCGAATGGCAAAGCGCCACTGACCGAACGCCGTATCATACAGACTACATTAAAAAACACTTAACCGTGGACTTGCGTGGAGAGGTTCGGCTTCTTAAAAGGTTCATGCAGGGCATCGGCGTTTATGGGGCAGAAATAAAAGTCGGCGGATTCAGCGGTTACCTCTGCGAACTCTTGATAATGAAATACCGCTCGTTCGCTGAAACAATACGAGCCTTTGCACGGTACAATAAACGAGTAGTAATAGACATCGAAAACTATTACGAAAACAGAGAAAACGAGCTTTCCCTACTTTTCCCTGAACCATTAGTGATCATTGACCCCGTTGATAAAGGAAGAAACGTAGCTTCAGCCGTGCAGCCTCAGAAACTGTACAGTTTTGTTGGCGCAGCCAGAGCCTTCCTAAAAAAGCCTGACGTAGCCTTCTTTTATCCGCCTAAACCTCAGGCTCTACCAGTTGCAAGCTTGAAAAGCCAGTTTGAGAGCCGCGGCTCATCCATTGTATTTCTAGTTATAGACCAGGTGGGCGCTGTTCCAGACGTTTTATGGGGACAACTATACAGAACAAAACGTTCACTACATAGACTATTAGAGCTAAACGATTACAAAATCCTAAAAGACACTGTCTGGAGCAACGAAAAAACCCTCAGCATCTTCACCTTTGAGCTTGAACAGCAAATTTTGCCAAACATCAAAAAGCACCTAGGTCCGCCGCTTGAACGAGAAGTGGAAAGCGAGAATTTCTTAGCTAAATATGCCGACAATAAACAGGTTGTTTCTGGACCATTTATTGAGGATGGACGCTGGATAGTTGAAGTGCCACGCAAAACAACAGATGCAGTTGCGCTCTTAAAAGATAAGCTTGCAGACGGAGGCAAAAACGCTGGCGTCGCTGAACTGATTGCAAAATCAATCCGTAAGAACCACAAGATTCTGGTTGACGCCGAAATAGGTGCAGTATATGAAGAAAATGTTGATTTCGCTGAGTTCTTGACGGATTTTCTTTCGAGCAAACCGTTTTGGCTAAAAACTCAATAAGCCTATATATTATTCGCCTGCTCAGCGGTAAGTAATAGGAGTACGTTTTTTACTTGATGATTTAGGGGGGTCACGTCAAAAGCGAATTGCCCATTGCATTGATTGTGGTTTCGGGCAACGAGAACGAGAAGAAACATTCCATTAGCCTGTTTACGAAAGCATCAGAACTTGGTAGGCTTAAAAGATCACAATCTGCGAGGTTTGGTCAATTTAACGTTTCATTCTCAACTCTGCATTCTAATCATGCTGATTACGGCTCAAGCCGCCGTTAACACAAACAAAATTGGCAAAACGAGAAGCATCAGATACTTCGCTAACTAATTTCGAACAAGCATGCGCGCTAAAGTTCTTACGAGATAAAGAGCCGCGTAAACAGAAGATAAAATCAGGAGCAAAGAGAAGAGAGTTCTTTGCGAATAGTCAAATGAAGCCGTGAAGATGTAGATGCTGTAGTAGCCCACGCCTTCAAGGAATACGAATCTCAACCCGAATCCTGCGGAACTGGATAGAAAGAATCTGACCGAATTCATTTTCAGTGTCCCGGCAGCCAGGGAAGTGACGTTGTAGAAGAACGGTATGAAGGTGGATATGAAAATGGAGAATATGCCGTGTTCCACCAACCATTTATCTGCCGTTTCGATGTTCTTCTCGGATATACGGAGGAGGGACAGGACTTTCAACAGTAGGGGTCTGGCCGCAAGTCTGCCGCAAACGTACTCTATCGGAAACACGGCGCCCACGAGGCACACTAGAAACGTGTAATATGGATTGAACATCCCTATCAATGATAGATAACCATACGCTGGAACGAGAAAGTAATCAGGAACTGGTAAAATGGCGACGCTAATGAACATGCCGAGGTAACCCGCTAACAAAAATGGCGACGACACACCTTCCTGATTGATATTATAGGACGATACGTTGGTTAAATGAAAATATACGTTCAGCAGGGCTAGAACGCTCAGTAATATTATGAGTATTGAAATTACGAAGAGATAGTGCCCGTATTTGCGCAGCCTGCCGTGTTTGTCTCCTCCGAACCCGAGAATAGTTTTCCAGATCCGACACGAACCACTTCTTTTCGGAAGGTTTGTTGCTCTCATTCATCTTTCTCTCCGCATCTCATGGACTGTCGTGCCAGTTGAAATCATCTACTACGCTGTGTATTATAGTCATTCCCTCAACTTTGTGCCGTAATGAATGACTCGACCTAACGAGCCTAGTATGTGTTCCTCCTCTCCACGAGCGCCAATGCCACCACGTTTTTGGCCTGGATCTCCTCTGTCCCCGCCTCGGTCTTCACGGCGACCTTGTTCGGCCCTGTCAGCTCTGCGACCCCCCTTGATGACCTCCACCTTGTTCCCCCTTCAGAGTGTCTCCCTTAAAGAGGCAGCGAGGCTGATGTCCAGTAATAGGATAAGGCGACTGCCCGTTTTGAAGCAGAATAAGCTGGTTGAAATTGTGGTTGCTTCAGATTTTGTTCGAAATGTGGGAAAAAGGACAATCAGCGAAGAAATACTCGATGCGATGGGACGTTACCCCACAGGACCTGTACCATAAAAATAGCAATTACGTTTTTAACAACCGCTGATTGCAGCGCCTTCTTTTAAGAAAATAGAGCCAAACTTCATTTAACATCAATTTCGCTAAACCTCAGTCATCTGGGAGATAAGAGCTATTTGCGTTTTCTGAAGATATCATTGCCGTTGTAATCGCGATCAATTTTCCTTTCGGTGATGGCACCACTTTAAGTTCCCAATCAACCATGGCTTTGAATGCAATGACTAGGTCTATGCCTTTTTCGATCAGCGAATAATGTGTCATGGTGGAGAGACGTTCTCCACTGTCTTGTGGATTACCCCATTTTCCGATAGTTTGGCTAGTTTTACTGATAAAGTTCTGGAATTTAGCCTATGAAGCCTTTGTATGCAGTTTTATTGTGTTACGGAGTGATACCAGCTGATTATGTATTCAGGAAGATTCAGTCCTCTTTGGCCAAGCCTTTCAGCTAGCTTAACTGGAATTGGGCTTAAAACGTAGGCTGCTCGAGTGTAGAAGCGTCTTGGCGTCATTGGCTTGGCTTCTTCTGGCAGGATG
This sequence comes from Bathyarchaeia archaeon, assembly GCA_050015395.1. Taxonomy (GTDB): domain Archaea; phylum Thermoproteota; class Bathyarchaeia; order Bathyarchaeales; family Bathycorpusculaceae; genus Bathycorpusculum. The sequence goes on along the minus strand of JBEKBM010000004.1, from coordinate 71,087 downwards.
ATTTTTAGGTCTGCTTTCTTTGCTAGGGTTGATTCTGGTGAGCTTGTTATTGCAAATACGGTTCCAGCGAACTTTTTGATTACGTCAGCCCAGATGATGACGGGTCTTGTTTCGCCTGAGTATGATAGTAGGATTTCGAGGTCGCCTGCTCTTGGATGCGGAGTGTTAACGCCTCTTGTTATGTAGACGTTGTCGCCTAGGAAGCTTTTGATGTGGAAGAGTCTTACGCCTGTCATTTTGGCGATTTCGTTTGCGGTGCCTTTTCCGCCCAGGAACACGTTTGTTCGTTTTTCAAGTATATCGACGAGTTGCGTGTAGGTTTCAGAGTTAACGTTGGAGTCTATCATATCGCCGATTTTTTCAAATTCTTCAGTGCAAAGCTGAAAGACATCATCAACCTCAAGGTTCCGAAAGACAGCTTCAATCATGCTGTTTAACAGTTCAAGTGTGCCTAACTCGAATATGTCGCCCATCATGCCTGTTTCGCTGTACTCAGTGCCTGGCTTGGATTTGCCACGTCCCTTAAGCTCAACCACGTGACCATACTTACCAACTATTTCCCCCAAAGGCGACTCAACAGTGGACGTTAAAAGACCCATTGAAAACCTGTTTGATTTCTTTTCTTCAATGTACTTGGCTAATTCTTGAGCCATAACTAACGGATCATCAGAATAACCGCTGCCAGAATTTATCAAAAGCAAGGTTTTCTTGTAACGCCTTGAAAGGTCAGCTGCTGCATCATACATGCTTTTGCCTGGAAAACCCGGATCATCAGGAGTTAAAACAACCTTGTTTCTCCAGCCCTCTTGGCTGAGTGCAATTTGGCTCAAGGCAGCATTCAACGAGTAGAGTGACCTGCCTGATCCTCCGCAGATTACGCAGTCAGCCGCTTTCAGTTCATTAAATAACGGTGAGAGTTCCTTTCGTTTGATGTTTAAAATGTTTTCTTGGATTTTGTTGACGTATCCGATGCTGCTGATCTTGCTTTTAACGACAACGGCACCTTCAGTCAAAGATGATTTAATGAATCTCTATATTACCCTTGTGCTTGCTAGTCTATAAAAACGCCAACTATTCAATTAACTGCTTAACTGCTGACGCTTTTTAACAAGGTTTCTCAACGGTTCCGCTAAATGTTTATATCAAAAGAAACCCTCCCGCAAAAAGGTTAGTGAGAAATAAATGTCATCTCAAACAGGCGCTGAAAAATTAAGAAAAACCGCAAGTAACGCTGGAATCCAGGTCAGTTTTCCGTTTGCAAAGAATCCCGAATCGTTCGCATTACTCCTCATAGATTAAATTTAAGCCTAAAGGTAAAAGCTCAAATAATTTAACTGCAAAAGTAGATTAGCGAACCCAAATGAAGATTCTGTTAGATGAAATGTATGCTGGTTTAAAAGAGTACTTTGAAGCTTTAGGTTACGAAGTTTTAACCGCTCAGGAAGCGGGTTTAAAGAGCGCTAAAGACCGTGACATCGTGGAATACGCGGGTAAAAACAACTTGATTCTTGTAACACAGGATCAAAAGCCGGCTGAACTCGCTGAATTAACCGGTGTCAAATGCGTTTTTGTTTCCAATCTGATGATTGCTAAATTGGTTGATGAAAAAATCAAACAGTTACTGCTTTAGATGCGGATGTTTCGCAAGTACTTATTCCACAAATAGGCTGCAGCATAACCAGCCACTATGCCGGTAGCTGGACCCATGAATAATACAAGCGCATCTAGCATGGTGCTTCTTTGAATAAATAAGCCAGCCCACTCTTTCGCAAAGGGAATAAAGTGTGGAAAAAGAGCAAACGCTGAATAGCTAATTAAGCCAATCAGCATTGTGCTGAAAGCCATCGCAGCCATTAGCCTGTTGCGGTTTACGCGTTCGGGGGAAGCTGTGATTCTGAAAATAAACAAGAAGCTATCGACTAAAACGCCGAAGAGAAAGGAAAACAAAAAGGTAAATGGACCCAACGCGGGACTTCCCAGCGCGGTTAATAGGCCCCCAACTGCTCCTACGTAGGAGGCGCCTGCTTTAATGAATAATCCGCTCAAAGCAAGAAGAACCGCTTGAACCACAATTAAGAGGTAATTTATTGGGGGCGGCAAAAAAACGTTGACGACAAAGATTATTGAGCCGAAGAGTGCAGTAATGAATAATCGTTTAGTCTTCTGCGTCATATGCCCCCTTTGATATAGGAGTTCGCGTTGCTGTCTAAAAAGTTTAATGTACAACAGTATCGTTGAGTCAGATTGTTAAGACTTTAATGCTTGGACATTGATTTATTTAAACAGAAAAGCATAAATCTGCAAGATACAATATTAAATAAACATCTTATATTTGACTTATAAGTGTGAAAAAAGGGGATAAGGTAAAATTGAGCACTCACGCAGAAGATTTGAAACTCCGCTTAATGACAATCGAACTGTTAAGAACAGCGAAATACAAGCGGAATATCACTTACCGGGAATTAGCCGCAAAAACCGATTTACCAGTCACCGTACTGAGCCGCTACGCAAAAGGGCACGTGCTGCCAAACACATTAAGAGCCAAGCAGCTTTGGCGAGTTCTAAACAAGATTGTTGGTTTAGAAGCAGAATTGCGCAGCAGAATAAAATTTGACGAAGCCGGCTATTTTGATAATACTGAAATTGTCGGCGACTACAACATTTTGCAGCAAGCGGCAAACCATGCACTTGCAAATTTTGCTGGAAAACGAGTTACAAAAGTTTTAACAGCAGCCGTTGACGGCATTCCCTTAGCCACCATGGTTGCCAACGCGTTAGGAGTAAACCTTATCGTTGCAAAGCGCAACAAGGAAGTCGGCGTTAAAGCCTTCCTAGACGAAACATACATTTTAGGGAGAGATTCAGGCGTAACCGTTACACTCTACATTCCTAAAGAAGCAATCAAAAAACGCGACAGCGTACTAATTGTAGATGACATGATTAAAAGCGGCGAAACACAAGAAGCACTCGTAACCCTTGTAAAGAAGTCGAAAGCTGAAGTTTCAGGCATCTTCTCGCTTATCGCCGTCGGAGAGGAATGGAAGAAACGCCTAAAATCAGGCGAAGACTCCCCAGTGGAAGTTGTTACCCACCTAAAATCGCCCTTTGACAACTCTGCCTAAGCTCAAGCTTAGGATAACATTTTTCTTTTCCGTTTCCCAATTTATTTTGTAGAAAGCAAAATGAAGATAGACCACATCACCCTTCTCGTCAAAGACCAAGATGAAGCAGCAAATTTTTACGTTCAAAAACTAGGATTCCAAAAGCGGGAGGACACCGTTTTTTGGGGCGACATGCGGTGGGTTACTGTTTCGCCAAAAGACCAGCCGGACCTTGAATTAACCTTTGTCAAGGCAGACACAGAAGACAAGCTTAAAGCTTTGGGGAAGCAGGCGGGAGACCACGTGTTTCTAACTTTGGAGACTGATGATTGCCGCAGAGACTACAATGCAATGAAGGCTAAAGGAGTAAAATTTCATGGGGAACCAACAGAGCAAGCTTGGGGCATTGAAGTTGTTTTTGAAGACCTTTACGGCAACCTATTCGACTTAATACAGCGGATTAAATATTGATTTTTTGGTGTCCTCAGCGTGTGTTTCAAGTTGTTTTTGTTGAATAGGGTTTGTTTTTGACTGTTCTGTGCTGTCACGCATATATGTTGGTACTAGTCACTCAAGTTCATGGTTATACGTCACTTTGGCAATAAAGGCTGGGTTTAACTAATTTTTTTTTTCCGAAATCTTAAACAGAACCGTTCTCAACTAAGCAGTATACAACCAGTTTGAGGCACATGAAAATGCGGATGATACAGTGGCGCAACGGAACGGTTATCACACTTGACCAAACCAAACTTCCCCTTCAAGAAGTTACCTTAGAAATTAAGACGGTTGAGCAGATGGCTGAAGCCATAAAAACCCTGCGTGTCAGAGGCGCCCCATTGCTGGGTGCGGCTGCAGGATTCGGAGTTGCACTGGCAGCTTACCATTCAAAAGCGCAGAGTAAAGAAAAATTGTTGGTTGAACTGGAGAACGCTGGCTCAATTATTAAACGTCAGCGGCCAACAGCCGTGAACCTGTTTTGGGGTGTAGACAGAGTCCTAAACAAAGCCAGAGGTTTTTCAGGAAACGTGGAAGAACTGAAAGTAGCAGTTATCGAGGAAGCACAAGAAATAGCGGATGAAGATGCGCAGCAGAACCGTGCAATCGGCAAAAACGGTTCAGTACTCATAGAGGACGGCGACACCATTTTAACGCATTGCAACGCAGGCGAGTTAGCAACCGTCGAGTACGGTACTGCTTTGGGTGTTATCCGTGCGGCTTGGGAGCAAGGCAAAAAAATCAAAGTTATCGCTGACGAAACTAGGCCGCTGCTTCAGGGTGCTAGGCTTACGGTTTATGAGCTTAAGCGCGATGGGATACCTGTTACTTTGATAACGGATAACATGGCAGGTTACGTCATGAGCAAAGGGCTTGTTGACAAGGTTATTGTGGGCGCCGACCGCATTGTCCAAGACGCTGTAGTTAACAAGATTGGCACTTTTTCCGTGGCAGTGCTGGCGCATGAGCATGGCATACCGTTTTATGTGGCGGCGCCAAAATCCACCTTCGACTTGGCACACAAAGCATCAGACGTGATTATTGAAGAGCGCAAACCTGAAGAAGTCACCCACATCGGTTCAGTTCAAATTGCGCCAGACGGCGTCAACGTTATGAACCCAGCATTCGACATCACGCCACTGAAATATGTGTCAGCAATCATATGCGAGACTCAAGTTTACTACAGTAAGGATTTTAGTAAGTTCAGGGATGAAGGAAAAAGAGCAAAATGAGCGAATCCAAAAAGGCGCAGCCTCCAGAATTCAGAACCAACGGCACACTTGCACAGAAAGGGGTTGTGGTAGGTGACCAAAGCAGCATTGACGCGCTTACTTCACGGGGATATGGCACGTTAGAGGACAAGGTTTTCACGCTTACCTTTTTTGAATCATTGTACCTTGTGGATAAGGGCATGCTTGAAGTCAAAGACGAAAACGGCAAAGCGGTGGATTTCCAAAGCCTACTGCACTGCTATAAAGCCAAAAACGAGAACGCGTGGGTTAGCTATCTGGTTTACCGTGACCTAAGAAGCCGCGGATACGTAGCACGGGAAGGGTTCGGCGCAGGAATAGATTTTCGCATGTACGAGCGGGGTGAATACGGCAAGGATACCGCGCCTTACTTGGTGTTGAGCACTCAAGAAGGCAAACCGTTGGGCATAGACGAGTTAACCGACGCCTTGCGGCAATGTCAGAGCCAAAAGAAAGAGTTAACCTTAGCCGTCATGAACCGCAGAGGCGAAATCGTCTACTACTCCGTCTCACAACTAACATTCAAATAAGCCTGTGGAAACATGGCAAACGCTGGTTATAACTGGAACGCTCAAGACTACGCCAAAAACAGCGCAAACCAGTTTCAATGGGCAAAAGAGCTAATTCCCAAACTAAAACTCCACGGAAACGAAGCGCTACTGGACATTGGCTGCGGCGACGGAAAAATCACAGTTGAAATAGCAAAATGCCTACCAAGCGGCAGGGCAGTCGGAGTTGACAACTCAGAAAAAATGATAAACCTGGCAAAAACCACTTTCCCGCAAAAGGATTACCCGAACCTTTCTTTTCAAGTCATGGACGCCCGAAAACTGACCTTCAAATCGGAATTTGACGTGGCGTTTTCTAATGCTGCGCTGCACTGGATTGTTGATCAAAAAACCGTGCTCGCGGGCGTGCAGAGGAGCCTAAAGCCAAGGGGCAGGCTACTGTTTCAGATGGCTGGAAAAGGCAACGCCAAAGACGTACTCAGCATCATAAACGAGTTGGCGGATGAGGAGTCGTGGAAGGGCTTTTTCAGCAACATGACGTTTCCCTATGGCTTCTACGACCCCGAAGAATACAAAGCGTTCCTGCAGCAGGCGGGTTTAGAGGCTGAGCGGGTTGAGCTTTTCCCCAAAGACATGAAGTTTAACGGCGCAGAAGGCTTAGCTGGGTGGGTACGGACCACATGGCTGCCCTTCACAGACAAACTTCCTGCTGAACTTAGACCAAAATTCGTTGAACTAATCGTCAACCGCTACCTAAAAGAGCACCCCGCAGATGCAGAGGGCACAGTTCACGTAGGCATGATGCGCATAGAAGCAGAAGCACACAAACCCTAAGCCACAGCCCCGTCGGAAGAAGAATTAGGGAATTAGAAGTTTGCCGCCGCACATAGGACAAGAAAACTCAACATTAACCTGCAACATCCTAAACCAGCATACACTGCAAAAGTAAATTTGGCATCTAGGGCAAAACTTGAAGCTGGTGCCAATCATTTTTCCGCAAGCATCACAAGGGCGCGCTAAGTTAACCTTTTGCATAGGGCTTAAAACATTAGCGTATGGTGTCCATATAAATAAGTGCCCTAACGACATTTCAGCACAGTAGAGGCTTAAGCGAAAGTAAAAAATATAAGCAAAAAAGCGAAAGAGCCATAACTTAAAAACAAAACAATTAATATTGATCTCTCAAGGGAAAGCACATGGAGTGTAAAATATGCAAAAAAATAATTCCCTCAGAAACTTTTGAGGCGTTGGATGGTTTTTGTGAAGTATGTTATGAATCTGTTTTGCCAACCATGAATGAGATGACAATAAAAAATATCAAAAAGTTTAGTGAGGCACAACCGTGGGAACAAAAGTTAGACAATGGTAAAATCTACTGTGCATGCTACTTACCTGAAATGATTGTATTTGACACAAAGACTGGCAATTTTGATATTGATTTTGGGGATGCAGGACTAAAAAGAATCGGTAACCTAATTGGATTAGGCGGTTTCTATTATGATGCAGATTACTATTTTGCAAACACACCTGAAAAAATTATAGAGGCTTGGAATTGGTTCAATGCCAAGACAGAATCAAACGATGACTACTGGCTGACGATAGAAGCTGAAACTGCATGGGATTTTCTAAAGTATAACTGGAATCCTTTCACCACTGACTTTAGAGAATCGCATTTGGTTAACATCCTTTCACTCATTACTGATTTACATACACTTGATTCATTGAACGTTGATGTAAAATCTAAATTGTTAGAAATTAAGGATGAAAAAATAAAGGGAAACATGGAAGCTTATCAAAAATTAATTAAAAATGAGAAATTTCACACTAGTAGTAGAGTAACAAAGACAGCTTTTTTACGAATCAGAAAAATAAGACAGGAGCTTGCCAACTTATCTGCCGAAAGTAGACTTGCCTTATTTGCGAAAAACAAAGGATTCAAAGTGATAATTTCAAAATCCCCTGATTTACTTATAGAAAACAAAAGGGTCGAAGTGAAAAAACCTAAACTTAAATTTGTTAATCCTAGAAAGCAAGCTGACATGAATAACGGCATGTTAATTCTCCCTGAAGAGAATTCGATTATTGAAGACATTTCAGCGCATATCAAAAGAGGTTTCGACCAAAAGGCTGACATTGTAGCGATTGAAGTAAACCATCTAGAAAAGAGACCTATCTCAGGATTCAATACTAAATGGTTGGGTTCAATTGTTGATTTACAAAAAGCTCTTCATGACGCTATTCATTATGAGAAAAAAGGCATTGTATTATTAATAAAATGTCGGAGAGAAGCGTATCAAGGGCGTGTTCTACGTTGCAAAAAAATCGATGGTAAAGCAAGCGATGCAAAAACTTAAAACTAATTAGCGTAGAATAGCATGAACATGGAAAAGGCATACAAGCGTTATGAAGAAAGAAAGAAACAAAGAATGAAATTTCTCTATTTCCTCACATTATTTGTCATTATCGGATTTGTTGTTCAATCCGTTCTCGTATTTATTGGCATGCAATTTTACTTTTATTGGGCAATTATTTTACTTGTTGGAATGCTCATTGCGTTCCTTTATGAAATGAAGCAACCGTGGGGAAGTGAAACTCTTGAAACTTATATTTTTTCAAACCTTTACCAAGCTTCACAACAACTTGACTTATGTTCAAGCGAAGACAGCAAGTCTAAACTCTGTTTAGAAAAAGCCTCAAAAAAATTGGAATATGTTCTTATTAATTTAGCTCGCTTTGAAAAACAGCTAAAAGATGTCAATTCGGGTTTAGTTAAAGCAGAACTTACTAACCCTATAAGTAAGCTCAGAATGAATTTGAAAGAACGAATATTGCCCAGAATAGAGAATCCTAAAGAGACTTTTCAAATGCTCGCGGTTGTAAATGGGTTAGCTGATATGTTTGGAGAAATTCAGAGACCTCTAAAATTAGAAGCAATCAGTGAAAAGAACAACGTCTTAGAGCGTTTCGACAAAATCCAGATGAACGGGCAATCTAAGAAAGTAGGTTTAGTTTTATCTCGAAGACCCGTTAGGTTCGTGTTGTCGAATCTTTTCAGTTTCTTTGTAATCTTAGGTGTTTTGTTAGTTCAATCCTTTGCCGCTCATGCTAACTTTTGGGAATCGCTTAGTAGCACTACGAATTTCTTAGCGTTTCTTGCCATTGTGGTTGCTCTGGGATTTGGAATCTACGAGGCGACTAAAAAACTCTAAAACGTTTACCACTTTTTTGTGTTTTTCAACCTGATTGTCTTTTGGTTGGGTCCCAGATGGATTTCATTTCTTCGGGAGATGCAAGTGTGGGCTTGCCTGTTCTGCGATGCTTAGAAGTGATTAACTTCCGAAATTCCTCTAAAAAGTCGTTTTGCTTGCTGGAGATTAGTAGGTAGCCTTCTTCGGTTTTCTTTAGGGTGGGATGCTTCCCAAGTTGTCTTCTTATGGCTGGCGGAAGGCACATTCTGCCTTCTGAGTCTATTTTGACGTCAATTTCCTTCACGTTTCCCATACCATTGATTGAGGCAAACTTGCTTTTAAAAACTTGCCAAAAGCATATTTGGGTTTTTAGTGTAGCCTGCTTCAAAGGTTCGTGGGTTTGTTTGTCTTGCCTTATGCTGGCACCGTTAGGTTGGAGTGATGCTGCTTGAATTAGAAACAACAGGTTATTCTGTGTTTTTTTCGTTGAAGTATTTGAAGAGGGTTAGCTCGTCGTCTGTTATGCCTGCTTGGCGTAGTTTGGCGATGCAGACTTCGTATTTTTTTTCGGTGAACTTTGCAGGTTTGATGGGTTCATCACTTTTGGTTGAGCTGGTAAAGTGATAAGTTTCTTTATGAGCCCTGCCCTTTTTCAGGGCTACACGCTGTTTTTTGAATCGGGTGAGGGGTTCACAATCTTCTGTTTCCATGCCGAAGGCTGTTTTAGGAAAAAGTCGACAGCCGTCAGATCGAATTTCGTAGATGGAGCAGGCATTGTTAATCAGGAATGGGCAGGGGGTATGCGCAATGTAGACGTCGTATTTTGCTTCGTCTGCTTCCCACATTTTGCCGAGCTCTTCGAAGAGGGCTTTGATTTTGGCGTGGACTTCACGGTGCTCTTCAGGTTTGGCGTTGATTTCTCCAGTAGTCAAGAAATCTTCCAGTGTGCAACAGACACCACATTTGTTGCACAAAAAAGGCAGGTTAATTGACCATGCAGATTTTTTGTTTGTGAATTCTAAATGCAAATAGAACGTGTCAATCATCAGGCGTCCGACAAAGTAACATCTTAGCTTCTCGCTTTCAACCTTTTCCCTGAAAATAGAAGGACCACTTGAGAAGCGGAAAATAGGAAAAGTTAGATATCAATTATCCCTTTTAGGTTTTAAGTGCAAACATTGGCTTACCTGTTAGCTAGAGTTTAAAAGAATAATTACGCCTTCTTAAGCAAGGAAGAGAAAAAATTATGCCAGCTTTCCAAACCGTTCGCGGAATGAGAGATTTACTTGGTGAAGAAGCCCAAGCCTTCACATACATAATCAGCAAAGCCCGTGAGACCGCGGCGCTTTACGGTTACAAAGAAGCCATAACGCCAGTTGTTGAGCCGCTTGAGCTTTTAAGCGCCAAATCTGGAGAAGAGATTCGGCAGCGTATGTTCATTTTCAAAGACCTCGGCGACCGACAAGTGGCACTGCGTCCTGAATTTACCGCTTCAATTGCACGCTTAGCAACTACAGCCCTAAAAAACGAGCCTAAACCGTTGAGGCTGTTTTCTGTGGGCAACGTTTACCGCTATGACGAGCCGCAGCGTGGGCGGTATAGGGAGTTTTGGCAGTCAAACTTTGAATTAATGGGCTCAGGCAGGCCAGAGGCAGACGCAGAAATCATATTGCTAACAAACAGTTTAATGAAAACTTTGGGTTTGCAGGGCTACGCATTCAAAATAGGACAAATAGGCGTAATACGCGGCATTCTTAGCCAAGAAGGCGTGGACGAAAAAACCCAGAACGCGATTTTGCAACGCATGGATAAGAAAGAGTACGAGGAAGCTTTCAAGCTGGCGCCAACAGACCGATGCCGCGGTATGCTTGAAGGATTACTGCAGCTGAAAAGCGATGACTGTTTTGAGACGGTTGAGAAAATAAAAAGTTACGTGGCTGGTTACGAGAAGGCTAAGGCTGCCGTGGAAAACCTCGGTGACGTGCTTAAGCTTGTGGTGGAGAGCGGGTGCCCTGTGCAGGTTGTTGAGCCCGCATTCGCCAGGGGCTTAGAGTATTACACGGGCATGGTTTTTGAAGTGTACATTCCGCAACTGGACATTGCCTTGGGTGGCGGGGGCAGGTACGATAGGCTTATCGAATTGTTCGGCGGCGAACCCACGCCAGCGGTTGGTTGTGCGCACGGGATTGACAGGGTTGCGCTTGCATTGCAAACCCAGAAAGCAACCCTTGCAGGTAAGGTTGAGAAAAGGGTTCTTGTTCTTGCAGCGAATGACGCCTTGAAGGTTGAGGCGTTAAAAATTGCTCAAATGCTCAGAAGCTCAGGCGTTATTGTTGAGTTTGAAATTATGGGCCGCAAGATGGCTAAAGCTTTGGAGGATGCTGACAGGCGGCAAGCTGATTTTGCAGTAATTGTCGGCGAACGCGAGCTAAAAGAGGGCGCTGTGGTGCTGAGGAATTTAGCTAAACGGGAACAAACAATCGTTCCCATTAAAGAGCTGGTTGAAAAAATTAAAAGTTAGGCACTTAGTTTCATGCTGGTTAGTGATTCTGCTATTCTCAGTATGTTGAAAAAGCATTAATCTACATGAAAAGTGCGGGCATTGAGTCTATGTTGAACTATGTTGAATCATATTTGAAGCATATTAGAAGCATCTAGTAGACCGGGAGGGTCTATTGAGCACACACAAATATCCTAACACAAAAAGCCGACAGCTAAAACACATACAGAAGCCAAAAATAAAGAAAGGAAAGAAAGCCCTTAGGCTTAGAGTCGTTTGATGTAGCGGTTGACTTCCCACTCGGTTACTTGCGTGCGGTAGAGGTCCCATTCTTTGCGTTTTTCACGCAGGAAATTTTCGAATGCGGTTTCGCCCAGTGTTTCACGCATCAAATCGCTGGTTTCCAGCTCATCAAGTGCTTCTTGTAATGATTCTGGCAGTGAGACGATGTTTCGGTCTTTGCGCTCTTCATAGGTCATTTGGTAAACGTTTAATTCCACTGGTTCGCCAGGGTCAATCCTGTTCTTGATACCATCCAAACCAGTCGCGAGGAGCACTGCAAATTGCAGATATGGGTTTCCTGCTCCGTCTGGGCAGCGGATTTCGCATCTGGCAGCGTTTTTCCTTCCGCCAAAGTTTGGTACACGGATAAGCGGTGAGCGGTTTTTGTGTGCCCAAGCAAGATATACTGGTGCTTCGTAGCCGGGGACTAATCGTTTGAAACTGTTTGGCCATGAATCAAGAATTGCGCACATTTTGCGTCCGTGAGCTAATTGTCCGCCGATGAAGTTTCTTGCTAAGTCTGATAAGTAACCGTTTTTTTCGTCATCTGCGTAAAAGAGGTTTTGTGTCACATTCTTGCTCCAGAGGCTTTGATGAGTATGCATTCCTGAACCATTTATGCCAGGGAACGGTTTAGGCATGTACGTGGTGACGTAACCGTTTCTTGCACCGACTACTTTTCCGCACATTTTCATAGTAATGGTTCTATCAGCTGTTTTTAATGCCTCATCATATTTGAAATCGATTTCGTTTTGTCCCAATGCAACTTCATGATGCGAAATTTCTATTTCTATACCGAAGGCTTCAGCAGTATCAGCTATCTCCCGTCTAAGGTCGTCTGTTAAGTCGCCAGGATGAAAATCGAAGTAGCCTGCCATGTCTATGGGCGTTGGCAAGCCGCCAGTTTCGCTTTCTTTAACTATAAAAAATTCTAATTCTGGAGCACAAATGAACGTGTAGCCTGCTTTGGACGCTTTTTCAATGGCTCGCTCAAGAACGTACCGTGGGTCCCCTTCAAAACGCTTGTTTTGCGGAGTGTAAATGTCGCAGAGCAGCCTCGCAGAAGATTTTTCTTTGGGTCGCCAAGGCAGAACCGCGAAGGTTGTCGGGTCGGGGAACAGCACCATGTCTGATTCTTCGATAGGCCTGTAGCCCGTTATGGAGGACCCATCGAAAGATTGGCCGTTTTCAAATATTGACTCAATGTTTTTTGAGCTTACAGCTAAATTCTTTAACATACCATTTATGTCTGTGAATTGAAGTCTGATGAATTTAATTTCTTGTTCACGTATTTCTTGAATTACTTTTGTTACGTTTTCCTTCCATGTTGCGTCTTTGAAGTTTCTCATTTTATTCTTTTCACCTGTTATTTAGCGTTTGATTAACTGTTTATTTAATAGGTGTTTAAGCATAAATATATTTAACGTTTAATGAAATACTTATGTGAAAATTGTTTAATTGCTTAAATTTAAGTAATTGATAAAATTTTCATAATTAACCACAATTTTGCTCCAACCTCGAATCCCCCAGACCAACCCGCTCCTACTTCAATTTACTTAAGGACTGCGACCCATTTTTAAGATAGAACAGTTTCAACTTGAAAAAGCAATTATTTAAAAGGAAAGAAGACATAAACAGAGGATAACTGGTGAAAACAAATGAATAACTGGAGAATCATAAACAAAATCGCCAATGTATCCGGCATAATATTCATAGTTTTTACGGTATTGGCCGGAGTAATAAGTTACGAATTGAGTAAGGTACTGTATTCGTCAGCCGCTCCTACGAGCTTATTTGAATATAGCGTCGTAACAGCAATGTTGCCGTTCCTAGTCGCCGCCGTTCTTTCATTCGCAGTGGCATTCCTTATCTCACGCGCACTAAAATCAGAAACCGAAAAAGAAATAGAAACACAAAAAACCGAAACACAACACAAACAAGAAGCCGACCTTGAAGAGACACTGGCCTAAACCTTTTTTTACTTTTATTTTTCCCTCCTTCAGAAAAAGAGAATTTAAAAAAAATATAACTTTACAAAGCCAACGATTAGAGCCGCATTATTACTTGTATATGCCAATTTGATGAGACTCATTGCTTTAGAGAAGAATCCAAAGCTTTCTTGGAGTTTAGAAAACATTTACTTTATTTTATGCGAGTTTAGATGCTAAAAGAAAGAGAAGAAGTAGAAATACTTCAACTTAATAGTCGAGGTACTTCATTATTTCCCAAGGTGAAACGTACAGGCAGTACTGGTTCCAATCGTTTGTTTTCAGCTCAATGAACGCGTCGAAAACATGGATGCCCAAGGTTTCTTTTATGACTTCGTCGCTTTCCATTTCATCTAACGCGCCTTTGAGCGTTGTCGGGAGTTCTTTTATGCCTAGCTCTTTGCGTTTTGCTTTGCTGAGTTTGTAAACGTCTTCGTCAACCGGATCGCCTGGATCAATCTTCTTTTTGATTCCGTCAAAACCAGCCATCATGATGCATGCGAATGCTAGGTATGGGTTGCATGATGGATCTACGCCTCGATATTCAACACGCTTTTGTGCTGCATGCGAAGGACCTTTATAGTACATAGGAATGCGCGCGAGTGCAGACCTGTTAGCTCTGGACCACATGACGTATATTGGAGCTTCGAAGCCTGGCACAAGTCGCTTGTAACTGCTGACAGTTGGACAACACACTGCAGTTAAGGCTTTAGCGTGGGCAAGTATGCCTCCAACGTAGTATCTGCCTATTTGGCTGAGTTCTGCGTAGTCATCTTCTCCGTCATACATTGCGTTTTTGCCGTCCTTCCATATGCTTGAGTGGACGTGCATACCGCTTGCATTGTCTAGATAGATTGGTTTTGGCATGAATGTGGCGATTAAACCGTGTTTTTTCGCGATGTTTTTAGCGACAAACTTGTAGTATATTGCTCTGTCAGCTGTGTCAAGGAGTTCTCCGTATTTATAGTCGATTTCTACTTGTCCGACTGTGGCTACTTCATGGTGATGTTTCTCAATTGTTAATCCAAAGTTGTCTTCAAGTACCTGCGAGACTTCGTTTCTGTATTCGACGGTTGTGTCTTCAGGCGGGGTTCGGTAGTAGGCTTCTTTGGGTCTTAGGACGAAGCCACCAGGGGTTATTTCTTGGGAATTAGGCACAACGCGTGGTGCACCCCATGAGTCTCCTTCGCCGCCTTTTGGGCTAACCCAAAGGTCCCATGTCAGCTTAGTTGGATCAATTGAGGAGAAGACGAAGTGTTCAAGTTCAGGAGCGAAAATTCCAGTGTATCCCATGTCTTTAGCTGCTTTTATAGCTCTTTTTGCTACGTAACCTCTTGGGCAGACAACAGAAGGCTCTTTTCCGCCGAAAGCCTCCAAAGCGTCACCGAGTATGATTGCGCTTTTTTGAGCTTCATCAGTTACCCAGGGCATGATGGCGAGTGTCTTTGCGTCTGGCATAAAAATCATGTCTGATTCTTCAATTGACTTGAAGCCGCGCACTGAGGATCCGTCGAAGCCTACACCTTCAGTGAAGGCTGCACCGCTCAGATATTCTCTTGCAGGCAAAACCATGTCTTGAAGTATACCTCGAACATCGACAAATGCCGAATGCACCCATCGAATATTATTTGCTTTGAGAGTTTCAATTGCTTTCTTTACTTGTTCATCCATGACTTTCACCATATTAAATCATATGTTTTAGAATCCACTTAAAACGTAAACATATATAAGCTTATCCCCAAAATGTTTGAATAAACGTTCACTATGCAAAACGAATTTTCTAAGGCAATCAAGCTGATTTAAAAATTAGATGCGTTCACACAAACTGAAAGATTTATTGAATATGGAAAAGCTAGAATTTTCCTCTTGTTTCTCTTCGCAGAAAATCCCCAATATCTAACACGTTTTTAACTGCAACCTTTCCCTCCGACTCATTTAAAATATCCATTATCGAGCCAAAGCCAAGACATTCACCGAACTCATTAAGCACCAAAGCAGCATCGCCCTTACGTTTAGACCCCATCACCTTCACTATTCCCGTTCGAAAAACATCTCTTCCGCAGATGAAAAGCCAAGCCGCCTTCCGATCAACCACAATTTTATTCGCTGCTACATCCACAAGCATATTCAACAGGTTGAAGCTTGGAAAGAAACCCCCGTTCTTGCCCACTTTGCCAAGGTACAAGCCAGCATAAAAAAAGTCCTCTTGCCCAACTTTTTTCAGGCGAGGATTCAAAAGATAATAACGTTGGCTCTTTTCGAGTATAAACTGGGAGTTAAAGGCGACTTTGGCTCCAAAACGAGAAGCAAAAACTTCATACGGTCTCATTGCACTGGCACCTTTCTTAGTTTACATACAAAGAAACCCTGTGTTTTCTCAGGCCAGATTCTTCTGCAATTGGCAACTTGAGAGTCAAGTTTTCTGCCAAAAACCTCAGTTAACCCATTTACCCCAATACAATCAATGTGCTGAATCTGCAGCCCCAAGTTTTTGACAGCCCAATCCATGTTTAACTCGTCTTCCTCGGGCTCCAGCGAACAGGTAGAATAAACCATTTCGCCTTCTGACGCTAAACATTTTACAGCCTCAGATAGAATTTCCCGTTGCACCTTCGAGTTCTGCTCTAGGTCGGCGAGTGTTCTTCGGTAAAACCATTGGCTGTCAGAAGCGAAGTTGCCTGAGCAGGGAACATCCAACAGTATGCGGTTAAACGTGCGGTTCAGTTTTGTGGCTTGCCGTGCATCTAGATTATAGATGATTGTGTTGCTGACGTGGCAACGCTCTAAATGGTTTGCCATCACCACTAACCGCTGCTTACTCGCATCTAAGGCTATTATGGCACCGCTATTCTCCATGAGGTCGGCAAGTTGAACGGTTTTTCCTCCTGGCGCCGCACATCCATCCAGCACCATTTTGCCGTGCAATGCGGTGAAGAGTGTGGCGGGAATTTGCGCGGCTGCCTCCTGAATAGAGTACATGCCAAGCAGGTATTCGGCTGTGGCGCCAGCTGAAACCTTTGATTTGGCTATCCAATACCCCTCTGGCAAAAAGGGTATTTTCTCAAGCGCAACTCCTAAACTATGGAGCCTTTCCGGGAGGTTTTTGCTTTTAGCGTTTGTTTTGTTTATCCGTATTGATTGCCTGAGCTCTGTTTCCTTAAATTTCCAGCCAAGTTCTGCGTAGCGGTCTATGAAAAATTGTTTGCCCGACATTAAATCTACATTGCCGCTGACCTAATAAAAACCTTTCAAGAAATGCCAAGAGAGTTACGTTAAAAGCTACAATCAACCACTAATTGCATATACTACGGCTATGCATATCCGTTTAAGTGTGGTCATGCAGCTTAAGTGCTTCAGCACTGGTTTTAGTGAATTTGCGACTGAAGAACTTTCTGATTTCCTCAGCGAAAACAACGATTACAGCCAGTGACACTAGAAATGCCCAGTTGCTTAGGGAGAGCGCTGTTGTTGTGAAGATGTGCTGCATTACTGGAAGGTAGATGAGTAGTGAGAGGATTCCGATTTGCGCGGTGATGCCGAAGATTATCCACTTGTTGGTTTTCAAGCTTGTCTTGAAGATTGATCGCTTGCTGGTTCGACATGCTAAGACGTTGCCTGCTTGAGCTACTACTATGCCAGCGAAAGTCATAGTTACACCTTTGGCGTAAACTCCGCTAGTGTAAAATGAACTTGTACTTGTTAATGCCATTCCGAAGTGCCATCCGCCCGCAGCCCAAGCGTTAAGACACCCGATCATAGCTCCTGTGGCAATGATGACTCCGATGAACACTGATCGTAGCAGAACCTTACGGGTAAACAGTCTCTCCTTGATGCTTCTAGGTGGCTCCTGCATGATCCCTGCTTCAGGAGGTTCACGGCTTAAAGCCAATGAAGGAATAACGTCAATGGCAAGGTCAATGGCTAACACTTGCGGTACAAGCAGCGGCAAAGGGATGCCTAACACTGCGTACAGTATGAACGGAATCAGTTCAGCCCAGTTATGCGAAAACACATAAACAATAAACTTGCGGATATTTTCATAAATTGCACGGCCGGACTCAATGGCTTTCACAATGGATGCAAAGCTATCATTGAGCAAAACAATGTCGGCGGCTTCACGAGCCACATCTGTGCCTGACGCACCCATGGCAACGCCGATGTCCGCTTCCTTAAGCGAAGGTGCATCGTTTGCTCCGTCACCAGTTACTGCGACGATTTCTCCGCTCTTTTTGAGCACTTTAACTATGCGAAGTTTCTGTTCAGGTGAAACACGAGCAAAAATCACATTGCCTTTGCGAACTTCGTTTACGATGGCTTGGTCGCTTAAATCTTCCAAGTCCACGCCGCGAATAATCTGGCAACATTGCCGCTCGACAATTCCAGCCTCTTGAGCAATAGCCTGCGCAGTCGGACCATAGTCCCCTGTGATTATTACGGTTTTCACTCCTGCTTGCTTTGCCTCCAAAACGGCATCTTTAACTTCTGTTCGTGGAGGATCACGCATTGCAGCCAAGCCGACGAAAATTAGGTCTTTTTCTGCTTCGTCTTTGTTGTATGTGCTTTTGGGTATTTCCTTGTATGCTACAGCTATGACTCGCAAGCCTTGATTGGCAAACTCGTGAATCCTTGATTCAATAATCGTCATGTTTTCTTCGTTTAATTCTTCAACTTTGCCGTCAACAAGCACTTTGCTGCAGATGTCCAGGATGTTCCTTGGAGCGCCTTTTGTATAAATGTAAACGTCACCGTTCAGCTTGTGAACGGTACTCATGCGTTTCCGCTCAAAACTGAACGGTAAAACATGCACAATCGGTTTCTCATCTAAAGCATTCTGAACGTTCACGTTCGATTTAAGTGCGGCAACAAGCAAAGCGCCGTCAGTTGGGTCACCTATCACACTCCAATTTCTGTTTCTATCCGAAGGAGGATCGAGCTTCGCTCCGTTGCAGAGTGCAGCAATCTCAATAAGCTTCTCCAGAGAACCTGTTTGACCTTCCTGCAATAGCTGACCGTTTACGGTGAAATCGCCTTCAGGCTTATAGCCTAAGCCAGAAACGTCCACAACGTAGTCGTACACCCACAGCTTGTTTACAGTCATTTCACCTTTGGTTATTGTGCCTGTCTTGTCCGTGCAGATTACGGTGACGCTGCCCAAGGTTTGCACGGCTGATAACCGTTTTACCAAAACGTTCTGCCGTACCATTTTTAGAACGTTGATGGCTAAGGCGCTGGAAACGGTGACTTGTAACCCTTCAGGAACGCAAGCCACCATTACCCCAATCATGAAGAAAATGCTTGTAGCCAAAGTGACATGTAAGAAAAGAAAACTAGCGGCAAAAAATATTGCGCCAACGGCAACGGCAATTATGAAATCGTACTTTGCTGTTAAAGCGATTTCTTTCTGGAGCGGGCTTTCTTCTTCATGGATTGTCTGAGTTAAATTAGCGATTCTTCCAAACTGGGTATTCATTCCTGTTGAGTAAACAACTGCTTTTCCTTGACCTTTGGCGACGCTTGTGCTCATGAAAACGAGGTTTGGCGCATACACGTAGGCTTTCTCAACTGTTTTCACGACTTCGGCAACGCGCGGTTGCGGTTCCGACTCGCCTGTTAAGGGGACGTTATTGGTCCATAAGTCAAAAGCTTCAATTAAGCGTGCGTCCGCTGGTACACGGTCGCCTTCTTCCAGAGATATGATGTCTCCGGGGACAATTTCTCTGACTGAGATTTTTTTGAGTTCTCCGTCTCGGATTACTTTGGCAAACTCTGGCATCCAGCTTTTGAGGGTTGCCATAGCTTTTTCTGCACGGGACTCTTGGAACATGCTTACAAAAATGTTTACGAAAACAACTGCAAGTATGATTAAGGCAAGTTCTGGACTGCCGCTTATGTAAGATAAAATGCTTGCGACAAGCAACAGGATGCCGAATAAGTCTCGAAGGTGTCTGATGAATTTGTGAATGAAGGGTATTTGCCTTTTTTCGGAAAGTTGGTTGTAGCCGTATTTTGTTACGCGAAGTTTAGCCTCTTCGCTTGTCAAACCATTGGGTGATGCCCTTAGGTCGTCGAAGACCTCGTTAATTGGCATAGATGCAGCTTTTTCCAAATAAACTCCGCCAAACCTCAAGATTGACTAGTTATATAGCAACCTCATAATAAGAGAGTAAAATTAATGCTAAAGACTTAACTAAATATTCATATCCTCGACTGGAATTGATTGAGAACACATTCATATCCTCAGCGGTTTAACTTAATTGCCGTCATTTTTAGACTATTTTTCGTTTTATTGTTGATTGTTGAATTTAAACTAATCGGGCGCAAAGCTGACTTTAACCGCGATTTAGCAAATTTTAACCAGACAACAGCTTTCTTATTCATTCAATTCTTTTTCCCATTTCAAATTCATTATTTTCTTATAAGAAAAATCGAGCCTTTTTATCCTTTTTTGCGAACTAGGCTTAACCAACTTGCAAAGTACAATCAACCGCTCACTCGTTAGCCAGATGAAGCTAAATTGGCAATTATTGCCAAATTGCTTGAAAGAAAAATATGATTGCGGCTGATTATGCAATTGTTAATTTCCAAAGTGTTTCAAAAAAGCATGCCATAAAGTTAATAGGCTACAAATTCACTTTCCATGTAGCTTATCACTTTCGAGAGATTACTAAAATGCTACATATAATTAAAAAACAAACATTTAAAATTACAAATATAATCAAAAAGGAGACTGAATAATTATGGCGCGTTATAGGCAAACAGATGAAATTGTTAAACTGATGGACAACCCAGAAATTATACGCAACACCAGCATCATCGCGCACGTTGACCATGGAAAAACCACTCTCTCCGACAGCCTTCTAGCCGCGGCAGGCATTATCAGCACGCAAACGGCTGGACAAAAATTGTTCCTTGACTCATGGGATCTTGAGCAGAAACGCCAAATGACCGTTTTCGCTTCAAACGTTAGCCTAGTCCACACTTACAATAACCGAGATTACCTCATCAACCTCATCGATACGCCTGGGCACATTGACTTTTCTGGTGCAGTAACAAGAAGTCTCAGAGCAGTTGACGGTGCACTTGTGGTTGTGGATGCCGTTGAAGGACCCATGACTCAAACAGAAACTGTCCTGATGCAGGCTTTGCGTGAACGTGTAAAACCAATTCTTTTCATAAACAAGGTTGACAGGCTCATAAAGGAAATTAAGCTTACGCCTCAGGAGATTCAAAGAAAATTCGCTAAGATTCTCATGAGAGTAAACAATTTAATTGAGAAGTATGCACCTGCGGAGCACAAGAAGGATTGGCAGGTCACAGTTGAAGATGGTCGTGTGGCTTTTGGTTCAGCGCTTCATAAATGGGGTTTGAACGTTGACTATATGAAACTGAAGAAAGTTACCTTCCAAGATATCATTGACGCTTACACTGGTGCACCTGAGGATGTTGGGAGAAAAGTTGATGAATTAAGCAAGAGAGCATCATTACATGAACCGATTTTGGACATGTTCTGCAAGCACTTACCTAATCCTTATCAAGCGCAACCATACAGACAACCTCAGATTTGGCCAGGAGACGTCAGCAGTCCAACAGGACAAGGCATGGCGAAAGTGGACCCGAATGCTCCTTTGCTCATGTGCATATCCACAATTGAAGTTGATCCACACAGCGGAACAGTTGCAATCGGCAGAATTTTCAGTGGTTCAGTCACCAGAGGAAAAGTAGTCCAACTTGTAAGCAGTAGCCAGAAGGGCACTATACAGCAGGTTTTCATGAGTATGGCAACAGACCGAGTGATCATTGACCGTGTTCCAGCAGGCAACATCGGCGCGATTTCAGGTTTACCAGCCATACATGTCGGCGAAACTATTGCTGAAGACGGTGCAGAGGTGCACTCGTTTGAAGGCTTAAGATACGTTTCAGACCCAGTCGTAACAGTAGCTGTTGAACCAGAAGACGTCAAAGACCTGCCATTGTTTGATAAAGTCATGCACAAACTTACAACAGAAGACCCTAACCTGCACTTCATTATGAACAAGGAAAGCGGCGAATTCCTCCTGTCAGGTATGGGTGAGCTTCACCTTGAAATCACCGCTTACCGCATGCAGGAAGCAGGCTTGAAAGTTAAACTAAGCAAACCAATTGTTAATTACCGAGAAACCATAAGTCACGATTATCGTGGTCCGGCAATAATGGGTAAAAGCCCCAACAAACACAATAAACTTTGGATAACTATTGAGAAACTGTCAGATGAAGTGATTGAAGCAATAAAGTCTGATAAAATTAATGACATACAGAATAAAGATGAACGAACTAAAATACTACGTTCGTTAGGTTGGGCACCGGACGAAGCTAAAGGTGCAGTATGTGTTGAAGAAAACAACATTCTTTGCAATCGTATTAGAGGAAGACAGTACGTGGAGGAGGTCCTTGACCACGTTAAAACTGGGTTCCGCGAGGCTGTGCACACTTCACCTTTAGCTAAAGAACCAGCTTACGGCTTAAAAATCAACCTTGAAGATATTACGCTCCATGAAGACCCGGTTCACAGAGGCCCAGCACAGGCTATCCCAATGACTTGGAGACCAATATACTGCGCTATACTGCTGAGCGATCCAAAACTGCTTGAGCCGCTCTTAAGTTTCGAATGCAAGGTTCCAAGCGAATTCGTCAGTTCCGTTATCACTTTACTTAACAAGCGACGCGGCAAAATCTTAGACATGCCATCGGAAGAAGATATGATTACTGTTAAAGCTGAAATGCCAGTTTCCGAAAGTTTCGGCATCGCTGATGAATTGCGCGGTTCCACTTCGGGTAGAGCTTTCTGGGCGACACAGTTTAGCCGTTGGGCACCAGTTCCAGAGCAGTTGCAAGCTGACACAATAAAAAAGATTCGTGAACGCAGAGGTTTGCCACCGGTTCCGCCGAAACCAGAAGAGTACTTTGAATCGGAGTAATTAACCGCCTTATACTCTTTTTTAATTAAATTTTTACTTAAGGCTAGTTGCAAGTTTCTCACTAATTTTATAGCTGACCTGCTCTGACGGTTCCGGTACAATAGTCGGGTGACGAGCGGTTTTGTTTTGGGTGTTATAAGTCAGGTTCTTGTTGGCGTTAAGATAATCCTCGATGGATTCTTCAATTTCCTCTTCAGAGTTCATAGGTACAATCGTTTCTGATTTGTGGAATTTGCCTATTAATGCAACAAAGCTTAAAGGACAGGCGTAAAGCTAATTTGTGAACTGCGCAGGTTGATAAGTTTCACATGACTGACATTTGGCCTTTGCTGGTTGGGGCGGCGCTTGTTGGAGTTTTGCATATGTCAGCTCCAGACCACTGGGTTACTCTCTGCATTCTGAGCCGAGAGTCGGGTTGGAATAGTAAAAAATTGTTCGGCATATCACTTGTAACAGCGTCGGGTCACGCAGTTCTTTCGGCGGCGTTGGGATTTGGAATCGCTGTAGCAGGACTTTTGTTTTCAAGGCTGATCTCTTCCTACATTTCATACGCTGTTGGATTCATAATGCTTGCAGTTGGACTTTTCATCGGTGTCAGGGCTCTTGTGTCTAAAAAGAAAGAAGAGATTACCCCGGGGGAGAAATTACTTGAGAAGGAAAAAAAGAATGCGTCGAGACTAAATGGAATTGGTTACTTTGCTGTTCTTGGAGCTGCACTTTCTCCCGATCTAAGCATCACTCCCATCTTCCTAGCTTCCATCACAGTTGGTCTGCTATTTGCAGTCTATCTTCTCATCATCTTTGTCGTAACTTCAATTCTGTCTCAATTGGTTCTCGTTCAAGTTGGCGCCAAGGGACTTGCCAAAACGTTTGAGCATGTCCCTGAGAAATACAACGATTCTATTGTGGGCTTTGTCATTGCTGCAATTGGAATCTACATAATTTTTGCGGGATAGAATAATGAAATTAACACAACCAAGGCTTCCACAAGCTGGCGCGGTCTGGAAAATCAAGATGTGGAAGATGCCTTCGCCTCTTTGATCAGAAAGTACCAAGCGCGCGATAAAAAAAAAGTAACGTTCACGTCACTTCGCGAGGTGAGTTGGGGTTAGGGGGTTTTTGCGTCTCTTACTTCGTAGCTTATGTTGGCTGCGCTTTTCATGTTCACATTTTCTATTTCCTGGGTCATGCGGTTGGTCATTCTGCCCACAACAAGCACAAATACGTTTAACCCCCTTGAAGCTGCTATGGCGACGGCACGGCTGATGCCGAATTCGATGTCTGCCTTCAGCTTCAGCTTGTTCAGAACTGCTCTGCCAACTGCACCCATGACCGCTATCCTGTCCGGCTTAAACTCCTCATAGAGCGTTTGGACTTGTTCGATGTCTACTGCCCTTGAGCCGCCTTGTCTTATGCTGGGCAACTTAACGATGAGGATTTTGCCTTGTTTAAGTTTCATTTTGCCCTGCAGGTTCCTTAGCCCCAAATCTTCTCCTACCGCAGCGTCTGTCATGGCTATCCCTTTTGCTTCTGTAACTGGATTGTTCGGGTCAACAGTGTACGTGACGCCTTCTTTGACGATTAAGCCGACTGTTTGCCCTGCTTTGACGGGTTGAGTAGCTATGGCTGGCAGAGCGCGTTCAATCTTCATTTCGCTTCTGATGGAGGTAACGTAGCGTTCCAGACCCTTTAGGTCATCATGAAGTTTACCTATTGCTTTTGGGGTTAAATGGTAGTCTGCGCGTCCAGAGCCCGCTTCAAGAAGCCCTTCTTTTGTGAGTTTTTTGAAGTATTTTGAGATGGCTTGTATGGTGATTCCCATTACGTCGGCGATGTCTTTTTGTTTTATGTGGGGTTGGTTGTGCATGACTTCGAGGAGGATTTGGAATTTTGTGAATTCGCCTTTGTTTTGCAGGAGGAGGGTTTGGTTTTTCTTAGGCAAAGTTATTCAACCTGACCTTAAATTTACTTAAGCGAAAGTTAATAAGTCTTCGGTTGGATGAATCATTGAACGAATGAAAAACAAAAACTTGCAGTGCTCTCGGAGATCGCAAAAGTAAAAGTTAAGTAAGTCTTAGGCGCATCAAGGATTTCGGTTCACCCTTCAAATTTCGCTCTTAAGTTTAGCGTCTTTCTGTTGTGTTTGGAGTAATGCTTTAATGCAAATTAACAGTTAACGTTTATTGAAGCTTATGATAGTTGGAATTTGCGGAAGCCCAAGAGAACAAGCCACTGATTATGTTTTGAAAGAAGCTCTGCGAATGCTCCAAGAGAAAGGGTTTGAAACCCGCTTTTGGACAATCAGAGGAAAGCGCGTTGGGTTCTGTACGCACTGCGATTTCTGCCTGAAAAACAAGGAGTGCGCATTCAAAGATGACATGCAAGAAGTCTATGCGTTGTTAAAAGACGCTAAGGGGATAATTTTTGCTACGCCAGTTTATAATGGTGGAGTGAGCGCACAAACCAAAGCAATAATGGACCGCTGTAGAGCCGCTGTGGCGGGTGACCCAGACTTTTTCAGGGGCAAAATCGGCATGGGAATTGCTTTGGGCGGTGACAGGGCAGGCGGACAAGAGAACGCGTTAATGCAGATTTTAACGTTCTACATTCTTAATGGCGCGGTTCCTGTTAGCGGCGGGTTTTTTGGCGCTAATTTAGGTGCAACTTTCTGGACTAAGGACACTTTGGAAGGTGTCAAGTTGGATGAGGAAGGATTTAGAAGTTTGAGGAAAACTGTGAAGCGGTTTGCAGCTTACATGGAGAAGTATGGAGAAAAATAATGGATTGATCGTTATGGTTGAAAGCGTGAAAGCGAAAAAGCGTAAGGTTGCGTGGGGAATCACTGGTGCCGGCGATAAAATAGCTGAAATATTGGAAGTAATGAAGGATTTAAAGAAGCAGTCGGAAGATGTTGTGGAGATTGATGTTTATGTTTCGAAAGCTGCTGACATTGTGTTGAAGTTTTATAGGCTTGAGGATGAGTTGAAGAGGAATTTTCCGAAAGTGCAAGTTGAGCTTAATTCTAATTCTCCTTTTCTTGCCGCTTGGATGCAAATGCGCAAATACGAGTTTTTGCTCATAGCCCCTGCAACGTCAAACACGGTTGCTAAACTCGTTAATGGCATAGGTGACACTTTGATAACGAACTCGGCGATTATGAGTTTGAAGGCTTTTGTGCCCGTTTACATACTGCCAACAGATTACAAGGAAAGCATCGTTTACACGAAACTTCCAAACGGCAAAGAAATGAAGCTAAGAGTACGCAAGGAAGAAGCTGACCAAGTCCGAAAACTTGAAAGCATGGAAGACGTGCATGTACTGGAAAACCTGCAAAAAATGAGAGAAACTTATCTGGAATGGCTAAAAACTCTCAAAGTCTAAATATTATTTCGAATTATCAGAATTTAGTTTCATTAGGAAGGCTAAGCTTGAGGAGTCCCCGAAAGCTGTCGCTGCCGCTTGTCTTCTTCAAATTTTTTCTCTAGGTCTTCGAGTTCAGCCTCGAACTTTTTGCGCTCCGTGCTGTAATGGAAAACATGAGCGGTGGTGTATATCTTCATGTAGGCGAAAGTGGTGTTATAGATGTTCTCTCAGAAGATGAGCCGATTAAGCATCCTGACATCACTATAGCAAGCATTTGACTGGCAAAGCAGTGTTAGGGTCTTTTACAAATGTGTGTTACACAGTTATGTAAAGCGAAAAATATACATTAATGTGTTGCACATTTTTGTAAAGCGGAGAAGATGGTGAACTACAATGCCTAACCCGTTCAAGTACGGAACAATCGTGACGGGCGAAGACTTCGCAGACAGAGAAGACGAACTTGACCTTTAGTGCGAGGGAAAGTTTTTTAGTATAGGGAGGTATACTCAGTATAGGTACCTATACATGTATTTCGATTCACACCCTAAGACCGACAGGAAAGATTTATACGATCGTGACCCTGAACTTAAACAGTTCTTGAGTGCTCTTTCATCTGCACCTGTGACAGTTGTGACCGGGCTTCGACGAACGGGCAAAACCTCTTTCGTTAATGTAGCTTTGAAGGAGAGCGGTTTTCCCTATGCCTTCTTGGACCTACGTGAACTGCCTTACAACCCTTCCCAGTCTGACGTCGTGCGCAGACTTGAGGCCGCCTTCAGACAGATAGACCGGAAATGGTTTTCTGACCTAACAGGCGCGTTGAAACATCTTAGGGGTGTATCCATCTTAGGTAACGAGCTTAGTTTTCAATGGGGCAGAGCAGGAATAGACCTTGGTGAACTTTTTTTGGAAATTAATAAGTGGGCTACGGATAGGCACATGGAGTTCGTAATTGCCTTCGATGAGATTCAGGTAATTCGCGGCGACAAATGGATGCTTGGCTTTCTTGCTCATGTTGCTGACACCTACCGCAACGTCCCAATAGTTGTAACTGGATCGGAGGTTGGGGTTTTATTTGACTTCTTGGGTTTTGATAATCCTGATTCTCCGCTGTTCGGCAGACATTACGTTCAGGTTCAAATGAAGGATTTTTCCGCCAACGAGGCTATGGACTTCCTAGCTGAAGGTTTCAGGCAGATCAAGATGTCGGCTTCTTTAGATGTTTTAAATTATGCTGTTCAAAAGCTGGACGGCGTCCCAGGTTGGCTTACTATGTTTGGCGTCAGATGCAAGGAAAGCAATGTATCTTCGAGCCTGATTGTCGATGAGGTGGCTTCTAAGGCAAAGGAATTGGTGCGGGCAGAAGTTCTTAAGATGACTGCTTTGTCAAGACGTTACGCAGTTGTTCTGAATTTTCTGGTGAAAGTTAACGAAGCAAGTTGGTCACAGACAAGAGCTGTTCTCGAATCCAAGGAACAGAAATCGGTGACAAGCCATGTGGCGTCAACCGTTTTGAAAAACTTGATGAAGACGGGAATAGTATCGGTAAAGGAAGGAAAATATCGTGTTGCCGATGCTCTTTTATCGGAGGCAATTAAGAAGGAACCTCTACCAGAGTAGCCCTGCTTTCACTGCAGTTTTCATGATCTTGATCAAGAACGTTTCTTT
Source organism: Bathyarchaeia archaeon (assembly GCA_050015395.1). GTDB lineage: Archaea > Thermoproteota > Bathyarchaeia > Bathyarchaeales > Bathycorpusculaceae > Bathycorpusculum. The sequence goes on along the minus strand of JBEKBM010000004.1, from coordinate 43,789 downwards.
TCCATCGAGTTTTCCTTCAATTACCGCTTTTCTATTGAGCAGATTAACTGGAGTTGCAAAGGTCGTTATAAGGGAAATTATGACAATGTTAGAAGAATGTAGGGGTTCATTGTCAGAGAATTATGGGACGAATGAAAAAAGGGAAAGACTAGTAACAGTCTTTACATGGGTGCCGCTCGAATGTTATGGTATACGGTTTTCTTTGCTTGATGGGGCGTGTACGTATTTATTCAATAGATCTCGCTTATTTACGATGTTGAGTTGCTTGAAGAGGAAATCAAACTTTGTCTCGATTTCAGCCGCAATTGCATCGCGCGTCTCTTGTGGCAGTCTCATAATTTCTTTCTTGAAAGGGCCTAACCCTTTTTTTCGGGTCTTGTAGAGGAATTGATCTTCAGTTTCGCCTTGCTTAGCCTCGTTTATGGCATTGACTTTTAGCCATGCATATATTTTCTTCTTTAGATCAGCTGGGAAATGCTTTGATTCGTAAATCATGTTCTGGAACTCTGTGGCTAAGTGTACTTCAGCGGTCTCGCATTCGACAAACTTGTGGAATGCCTCAGGAGGCAGGGTTGACGCTCCATGCTGAACAGCTCCCGCCAGCCCATATTTTCTGCGGGCAATCTCAGAAAGAGTCTTCAACGTGTTAAAGTCAAGCATGATTTGCGCGATTGACCCGTCAGGTAGGACAATGCCGCCATGAGTTGTTCCCGTCTGAACTGAAATCTTACTAATGCCAACCACACCCTTGTCCATCTTGTCTTTGAGGCCGTCCATAAAGACGTGCAGGTCTTCAGGTGTCGAATTTTGATGCCCAATCTCGCCAATCTCTCCACCCACCGAAATCGTGATCCCCTTCGGCTCAAGATGGCGGATAAACTGAGTGAGTTTTGCGCAGACTTCATAATTTAGGAGCTGTTGTTCTTTAAAATTTGGTTTGGTTAAATCGACGAGTGTTGATGAGTCAATATCGATGTTTAAGAAACCTGAACTAACCGCATCCTCAATTAAAGCTTGCAAGCCTTCAATTTCTTTATTGGGATTCTCTTTGTACTTGGCTGCGTTGGCTTGGAAATGGTCTCCTTGGATAAAGACTGGACCGGAATAGCCCTCTTTTATCGCTGCTGCCATAACCATGCTTGCGAATTCGATCGGCGGCTGATTAGTATAACCGATCTCAGAGCGGGCAATCTCAAAGACGAAAGCGCCAGAATCATTTTTATTTGCAACCCTGAATATTGCACGAGCCAAATCATAAGTCATACTCCGCAAATTTATCGCGGGAACTGTGAAACCAGCGAATTCGCCCCTGCCACGAGCCATATAAAATTCATGGATACTTGCGGGATAAATCCCCTCCGCGTAAGCAGCGTCAAAAATCTTTTCGGCTAACAGCCTCTTCTTTGCCACATCATCCTCTAAAATCATTTCCATTACAGTTTTCTCAACATCAAACGATTCTGTCTTAATAATCTCACATCCTCAAATCGATGCCTAACCTACAAAACTAATTCTCTTATTTGAATATTAAGCATTACTGAGCGCTAACTCGGTTTAGGCCTGCATGCTTAACCATGTATGCACGTTTTTACCGCTATGCTATTTTGGCGGATTCGAAAGGTTAAAGGTTAAATTGTTTCGGCTACTCACTTGAAGGCCTGTCGTTTCATTTAAGGCATAAAGACTGAGAAATCACTACCCAAAGCTTGAGTTATGTGCTGTTAGCAAATTCTTTTTCTAACTGAGCAACGGACATTGTCTTAACGTAGTTGTTTGCGGTCTTGAATAATTTTTTGTCTTCCGTTACGAGAGTTGCTTTGATGTTTTGTGCGGCTGTAATGTATGATGCGTCGTAGAATGTTAGGTGGTTTGTTTGCGCCAGGTTAAGTGTACTGAGTAGGTCTATGGTTGTAAAGTTTATTGTTTGGATTAAGTTTTTGGTTGTTAGCTCATTTAGTAATTCCACTATTTCTTGGGCGTTTTCAAGGCTAATCGTTTTCAGAAGCGTTGACAGTTTCCAAAGACCATTGCATGCCTCATAAATTGCCAAATCAGTAGTGATAAAGTCTGCCTGGGCAGCGTCTGCAATTAATTTTTTTCCGCTTCGGGTTACGATGGGCAGCATTGCTGAGGCGTCAAGAAGAAACTTCAATGGGCTTCCCTGTCTTCGCGTATAAGTTTAGTTAATAATTGAGTGTCTATTTTGTCACCTAATCGTTTGACTTGCTCTAGTTTCTCTTCCAAGTCCTTCTGTTCCATTTCGTTGAGGCAGTCCTCAAGCGCTTTTCGTACTGTCTCGCTAACGTTGACATTATATTTTTTTAGTTTCTCTTTAGTTTTGCGTGGAACCCTTATAGTAATAACGTCACTCATCACAGATCACTGTAATACATATTTGTATTACAAGCCTTATAAATTTATATCCTGCTGAAGCAGTTTCAATCTGCCCCCTGACACGGAATGCCTCTCCAAAACCCAAAGAGCTAACACCAACCACAAGCTGAAGCTAATGAAACTCTAAAAGTTAATATTGCCTTGCTACTTAACGGTGAAGTATGTCTTTTCATGTTCGACGCAAAGACCGAGAAATCACTGATCCAAACGAGTTACGGCAAGTACTGAAAACCACCAAATACGTTACTGTTGCCCTCTGCATGGATAACGAGCCCTACCTCGTTGCGTTGAGTCATGGTTATGATGAAACAAAAAACTGCGTGTATTTTCACTGTGCTCCTGAAGGCAAAAAACTCGTTTACCTAAAAGCGAACAATAGGGTTTGGGGGCAGGCTGTGCTGGATTTCGGCGTCACTGACGAGTGCGACTACGTTTACACCTCTGTCCACTTCTCAGGCACAATGCATCTAATCGACGAATTGGGCGAGAAGCAGCACGCAATTGAAGTGATAGTACGGCAACTTTCACTTAATCCCGAGATGAAGCTGGCTAAGATTAAACCTGAGAAGCTTGAGAAGACAACGATTGGCAGAATCGACATCGAGTACATGACGGGCAAAAAGGGTTCTCCAAACAGGGAAAGATTGCAAGAGTTAAATTATGTGTTCCGAGGAAACAGCTCCGTTAAATCGTCAAGCAGTGAAAGCAAAGAAAGTGAATAAGAGCGGTTTTTAGAATGCCCAAGCTCCAGTAGCGAACAACCACGTGAAGAATAACAAGGTTTTCTGTTGCATGCAATTTAAGTGCCCATCTGGGCTAAATTTACTTGGTATATCTCTAGGTTTTGGTTGGTGTAAACCGGCGTCAACCAAGTTATATTATCAAATCTTGCCTCGCAACCAGGATAATGGCTCAGCTCATCAACCCCCACGTACACGTAAGTAACATTGTACTCGAGTATAACCGCCTTTAAGTCACTTGCAGTCCCGTTGTATGCACTATCAATAGCGGCGTCTCGTTGGTAAATTTCACTAAGCGGTACTCCTTGTCCATAAGGCCAATTTATGTAAGATGACACGGTCAATCTGCCACCAATAAACGCTACAGGCGTCTGAATAGAATAATACGTTAAAAAGACAGAACGCTCAGGCGTGTTATTCCGCACCCAAAGCCCAAGCTGATATTCATTCCAGCTTGCCGCTGTATAATTTGTTCCAACATTATAGATGATAACGCTTGCCGAAGTTAGAATACAAAGCAGGACCAGTGTTAAAAGGAGGACTTTTCTTGTCTTAGCCAACATTACGCCAGCCAGTACGGCTATTGGAATCCACGCGAAAATGAAGAATTTGTACATGTCCCACGGGTTAGGCGTCAACAAAAGAATGTTGGGAACAAGGAATAACAAGAGAAACGTTCCTTTCAGAAGCTCGTTTCCAGGTTTCACAAAAGAAACAATAGCTATAACGAAGGGAATACCCAAGCATAAAAAGTAATAAGTAAACGGGTCCTTCGCGAAATTAGCTATCCAAACAGTGCTTAGCGTAATTGATAGTGGAGGTCCATTATGTAAAATAAAAGGTAGCGCGAAGACGCTTGGCACCAAAAAGTACAGGCAACTTCTAATGTTGGAGCGTTTAAAGTTAAATAAAATGGCGACAAAGAAGGCGACGTAGCAACAAAGGAATGCCACGTTATGAAATTCGAACACTAAACCAGTGATGACGCCAGCTAACAGCATTCTTTTTTTGTCATCCATGTTCCATAGCAAGGCTAAAACAAACGCAAACGCTGGCAAACCCATTAGAAGAGGTCTCTGCTGCAGCAAATTGTCAAATATCGAGGGCAAACCAAACGTGCCGCCATACTGGTAAATGTAATTTTGGTTCACATTAAAGGACCCGTGGAGCAACGCGGAAAAAAGCCCAAAGTAGCTCAACCCCCAACCGAACGTGGCGATAACAGTGGCAATTATTGCGGCGCGCCTTCCATTCGGCCTTGCTAAAGCGTAAATTGCGAGGGCAAAAACAAGTATGAAAACCGCGTTTAAAACAGGCAAAAGAGTCGGCAAATAACCATAAACCTTCTCCATTATGGCCGTGTGAAAATCAACAAAGTAATGATAAGTCTCCAGCTGCCCTGCAAAATTGGGCATTTGCGGCGGAAAATTACCGTTGTTTATACTCTCAATTATCTCATAATGCAAAGGTGTATCTTGCCAGTTAGAACCAGTCAAAACTATACCATACTGATTGCCAACCCACACGCTCTTGACCAGAACAACAAGGGAAATGAGGAAAATTATGGTGAAAAGCAGAAGGCTTGTTTTCTTAATCTGTTTTAGCTTGAGAAACTTTGGAGGCTTTAACGGTTCGCCTTTCTTGTAAACCACCAGCGTGTAGAGTGCTACTAAAGCGAGAAAGCTAAAGAGAATTGTGTCCCGCGAGTAGCCAAACGCCAACGATAAATAGTAAATGAATTGGACAGAGACTAAAACGCTGAAAATAGGCACAAAAGCCCATATTTCATGAGATTTCAACGAGAAAAACCGGTAGAAAATCAAGCCTGGAACCAGAAAAGTGAAGATTAACGCGGTTAAGAGAGCGACGTAAACTGAGGGAAACGACGCTAAAGCCAGCAGCAATAGCAATATTGCGATCCAGTATTTTTGCAGAACCGCTGAGTAAGCAGTGCTCTTTATTACCCTCTTCACCTACCCTCAATTTCATCAATAAATAACCTGTGGCATATTAAAATTGCCGCTAATTCACCCTTTAAAGACAGCAAGCTGAAAGAGAGGTTTTCTAACAAACTGTTCAACATCATTTCCGAGAAAAGATTAATTAGTTAAATTATCGTGTATTGATGCGGCGCTTAGGCCATCATACAGATAGCCCAGGTAGTATAGTTCGGTCTAGTATATGCGGCTGTCGCCCGCAGGACATCACGAACAAAATCGTGGCCTGATCCGGGTCCAAATCCCGGCCTGGGCGCCACTTATCTTTCCTAAATGGCTCTCTTTAAATTTTCGCGAGCCGAGCCGCTATTTTTATAGCCGTAAAAATAAAATATTGGTGCGCAAGAGACTCTACTTCATTTATTGCTCGCTTTTTTGTTTGACTAAACTGCCATGCGTTGCTATGTGTTTTCTGTAGAGGCTTCTACTATTTTCTTGATCTCTGCGTTAAGAGTGTCTGGCAGGCCAAGTATACCTACATCCATGAAACCGCGTATGATCAGCGAAACGGCTTGGTCGCGCGATAGTTTTCGTGTCATGAGATAGGTAATTTCTTTTTCCGAGATTTTTCCCACTGCTGCCTCATGAGTTATCTCTACGCCTTTCTTTTTTGCGATTAGTTCAGGTATGGATTCCATGAACGATTCGTTATCCATGAGCAAGCCACGGCACTCCAAATGGCCCTTGCAGTCTGAACTGTCACCTTCTATCATGCCTCTGATTGTCATTTTTGAGCCCTCACGGGAGATGGCGCGGCTAATCATCTCTGCTTTACTTCCTTTTCCAGTCAGAACAGCCTTGGATCCAATGTCCAACTGCGAATTTTTGTGCCCGTACAAGATGCTGTTGAAGCTTACCCGTGAGTCTTCGCCTTTGCAGTACGCTGCCGGATACATTTGTATGTCCATGACGGGGCGCATGCATACGTAGTTCGACACGAATGTGGCCTTGTCAGCTATTTCGGCGGCGCTTCTAGGTCGTACCAAAGTGTTCTCGCTCCATTGGTGGATCATCGTAAAGTTGAGCATAGCACCTTTTTTGACATAGATTTCTGATACACCTAGATGCGATGCGTTTTCAACCGTTGAGTGCTGAAGGCAACTGGTGATTATGTGTGCATTTGAATCTTCCTCGGCGATTATGATGTTGTGCACTCGTTGTTCAAGATTCTTCTGCGTGATCATGAGGCATGATTGGAGAGGAAACTCCACTTCGGCGCCTGGAAGTATCCGTATGAAGTAACCTCCGCTGTAGTCCTCAGCTACTCTTTTGGTGTACTCGTCCTTGTTCTGGTCAATTATTTTCCACATATAATCGTTGAGCCAGGAGTACTTTTTCAGGGCATCCTTAATGTCCATTAGCTCGATTTTTCCTTCGAAAAGCTGGTTGACTGCTGTCTGGACGGTTGTTTGGTTCAAGTGGAAATAGGTGCCTGAACGGTTCTTGTCGTTTGGTTCAATGCCAGCCTTTTGCGCTTCTTCAAGAATTCTGTGCGGAAGTTTTGTCAATTCACTCTCTTTTGTCAGTTTTCCAGCCCCCGACTGTTCTTCTTCTGCAGGCTACGCATTCTTCGTAACCCACCTTCTTTATGTCCTCATATATTCTCATGGGGTGAGTGAAACAGTGAAACTGCCCGTCTAAAAGGATGCACCCATACTTCGCTTTAACATACTCCAGTATATCGCCTTTGTGAGTTATCACTAAAGCTGAGCTTCCGCTGTTTTCCACGTAACGCTGGATTTCAGTAGCAATCAGCTTCAGGCTTTCTACGTCTACGCCCGAGTCAGGCTCGTCCAGAAGGAGAAGCTTGGGCTTAAGGAAAATCAACTGAAGAATTTCGGAGCGTTTTCTTTCGCCGCCGGAGAAGCCAACGTTGAGGTCTCTGTTCAAGAAGTCTGTTAATCTGAAGGCTTCAATAAGCCGCTGTTCTTCTGCGCTGAACGGATCCTCCGTTTTCTTGCCAAGACATAGCTTCAATAAGTCTACGAGCTTCACGCCGGTGATTTCAGGAGGATTTTGGAAGCTGACAGCCATTCCAAGTTTCGCCCTTTCCTCCACAGTCTTGGTGGTAATGTCGGTTCCATTGAACAAGATTGTTCCTGAAGTTGCTTCGTAAGTTGGAAGACCCATAATTGCACTTATGAGGGTCGTTTTTCCAGAACCATTCGGTCCGAAAAGAATGTGACTCTCGCCGCTTTTAAGGCTGAAAGTCACGTCTTTGAGGATAGGCTTTCCCTCAACCTTAACAGTCAAATTTTTGACTTCAAGAATATCCATGACAATCACAGAGCAATGTTTTACAATAGAAAAATAAACCTTTTGGGTAGACGCAACCTCAACCATCGGGAGACCTTCAATTTGATTGCCAAACCCAAGTATTTATTCGTCAATGCCTTGAAAGAATGCTTCTTCCATGTTCGCAATCCAAAGGAATGATTATGGATAATGGTGACGTCTCACATGACACGCAACCTAAAAATAATGAAAATTTTGGAAAAACTCAGGTTGATTGATATGTTATTATAGCGCCGCATCACCCATTCATTGCAACGGTGTCAGTGTTTGCCAGGTTTAATTGAGCCTCTGAAAGTGAAGGGTTACACTCTTAGGAACCGCATTGTTATGCCGCCCATGCAGACGGGAAGGGCAACTTTTGAAGGCGCCGTAACTAACAAGCTGATTAACTTTTACGTTCGACGCTCATCAGCGTTAGGTTTGCCCATTGTTGAACACGCTTATATTTCGCCGACTGGAAAGATAGGCCCTAAGCAACTTGGAATCTATGATGACTCGTTAATTAGTGGTTTTGAGAAGCTCGCAAAGCGGGTACATGAGGTTGGTGCTCCCGCGGTTGTACAGATATCTCATGCAGGGGGCGTTACAAACAAAAAAGTCATCGGCGCCGAACCAGCTGGACCCTCAGCAAGGGATAAAACGCGCATGTTGGAAGTAAATGAAATGGAAGCTATCGCTGACGAGTTTGCTTTGGCTGCTGAGCGTGCGGTTAAAGCTGGTTTTGACGGGGTTGAGCTTCATGGAGCGCACGGTTACTTGCTTAACCAGTTCTTTTCGCCTTTGTTTAACAAGCGGGGTGATGAGTATGGTGGGTCTTTAGAGAACCGGATGCGCTTTCCCCTGTTGATTGTTGGAAGGGTGCGTGAACGCCTCAAGGGCAAACTTTTGCTCTACAGGTTAGGCTCGGACGATTTAGCCCCCAGCGGAACACATATAGAAGATTCTGTGACGTTTGCCAAGAAGCTTGAGCAGTCTGGAGTGGATATTGTTGATGTGTCTGGGGGCATGTGCGGAAGCGAACCTAAACAGCTGCGGCAAGTAAAAGGCTATTTTGTTCCACAGGCAAGTGAAATTAAGAAAGCAGTTAGCGTTCCCGTTATCGGTGTGGGAGGAATCAGCGAGCCTGGATTCGCGGATAAACTGGTAAGTGAAGGAAAAGTTGATTTGGTGGCAGTGGGCAGAGCGCTTTGGAGTGATTCGAAATGGGCAGAAAAAGCCATCGAAACACTAAGAAATAGGAAATCAGCATAACACCTCTGATTCCTGCAACATAAAAAAAGATGACTCGGTTACTGGGAGACTTTTTCGCCGATGTGAGTTTTCATGGAAACTATTACCGTTTTATGACCCGCATATTGTAGGCCCGAGTTTTCAAACAAAGTTTGGTATTCCCGTGTTGAATATATTTTTACATGACCTTGTTCTCGCTTCTTACTTAATCCGTCCAAGATTCTAATCATGAAGTTGTCTGCAGTTACGTCGAAAATGTAGATTCTCCCTTTTGGCTTCAACACGCGGTATGCCTCTTTTAAAACTTTGTCAGGGCTGGCGAAGTGATGAAAAGCATTTGTGGAAATGATTAGGTCAAAGAAGTTATTGTCGAAAGGAAGGCTCTCAGCGTTGGCTTTGTAAAAATGGATGTTCTTATGGCTTGAAGAGTTTGCTTCTGCCGTCTTAATCATTTTCGACGAATTATCGATACCATAGAATTCTCCTCGTCCATGAGCCAAATTGGCTGCGTAGCGCACAGCCCAACCTGTGCCACAACCTATGTCTAGAAAATACGGGTTTTCTCCCAATTCCAAAATGGAGACCAATTTCTTTTGCGTCCAGCGGGTAAAACCGAACCTTCTATCATAGGTCTCAGCTCTCGAATCCCACAGCTCTTCATTCTGCTTAGTATACTCATCCGTTTTTTCCACGCTTACTGCTACCTATACTTATTATCACCAACGATGATTTTATAAAGTTAAAAATTGACATTTATCCTTAAAGGTGAAGGAATTGACAAATCATGTTAATAGTATCGAAACTAACCAATCCCAATGGTACGGAGGCTCTATCGCACCTATCATTTTTTCAATCCTCGGCGTAATAGCGTGGCTTGTCTTCATTCTCTTCTACGCGCTCTACTGGTCGCGGGGTTTTAGCCTGTTTCAGAACGTCATCGTGACAATAGTCTCGCTAGCTATCGCGGGTCTGCTGATCGGCTTGATGTGGGTGATCTGGGGAACTAGATATTATAGAAGGAGCATGCATTCGCAGAACCAATGGTCGGCATGGTTAACCTTAGTTTCTGCGCAAAAAATATATGTCACTAGTGTATAATAAATAATCATGGTTGTGTTATTTTGGTCGGATGCTTAGCCAAAACTCGCAAGGTCGGAGGCTCAATAGTTGTTACTCTGCCCAGTGAATTGGTGAAAAGTCAAAAAATCAAAGAGAACGAATTTGTGGAACTAACGATTAAGAAATGTCGAAAGTCGGGTTTTGGCGCTTTAAAAAAATTGTCGGCTTTCACTGTTGAGGATGAGTTGAAGACACGTGATTAGGTATGTAATTGACGCCTATGCTTGGGTTGAATACTTAATTGGAAGTGATGTGGGCGCTAAAGTTAACGAGATTATAGAGAAAGAAAATGTTGAGGTCTACACATGTGCTGTTACGGTTGCTGAAGTCATAAGCAAAGTTGCACGAGACAAACAAGACGTTGAAAAAGCCTTTGACATACTCCTAAGTAATTCCCAAATTCTAAATGCTGACGAAGAACTCTCTAAAAAAACAGGTTTACTCCATGCTGAAATGAGAAAAACTGAAAAAGACTTTGGCCTTGCTGATGCCTACGTACTAGCTACTGCAAGGCAACTGAAATCCAAAGTGTTAACCGGAGACCCCCACTTCAAAAACTTGAAAGAAGCAGTCATGCTAAAATAATCACTAAATCTTGATCTTACGTTTTTCATAGAATAGGCAGAATTGAGGTTGTGGTGGGACCGCTGGGTCTGAAATACCTCAATGGTGATAGCACTCTCGAGTTTCTCTTTTTTAGTTTACCAAGTTTTGCTTTGCACTATTCGCTGGTCTACCATCCAAGCGGATACCCTTATTAAGTGAATGAATTATTCATTCATCTACAAGGTTTAACGAAATGCCAAAAACAGACGAAGCAAATCAACAAATTCGCGAAGAACAACGCACAAAAATCCTGAGCGCAGCCAAAAAAGTCTTTGCACGGAAGGGCAAGGCGGCCACCATGGCTGACGTGGCTGCTGAAGCTGGAGTCAGTCAGGGATTAGCATATCGGTACTTTGCCAGCAAAGAGGAAATGTTAACCACACTGGTAAAGCAGGCGGCGCAAGACGGCGGCGGACCTGCTGCACGCATCCGGGAAATCCAAGGAACGCCGGGCAAGCGCCTTGCACTCTTAGTTTCATATTTGTTAGAAGATAGACGCGAACACCCAGGATTCTACCAGTTTTTTTACCAGGTTTTGGCTGACGATACTATGCCTAATGATCTTCGGCAGCTTGTTCAAAGTAATGGCCGTGTTATTCAAGACATCATGCGGCAGCTTATCGTTGAAGGCCAAGCATCCGGCGAGATTGCAAAGGATGACCCAGACCAGCTGATGACTGCCCTGATGGCATGTTTCGACGGATTAGTAAAAAGAACAACTTGGCTAGACCCCGAGGACGCAAAAAAGCATTTTCCCGAAGTCAAAATTATTATGCGAATACTCAAGCCAGACGGGCAGGAAGGAAAGCGACCTCAATGAAGCGAAAAGGGGTTTCTTATGATGCAGGCCGAGTGATGGGAATTAATTGGCGTCCTAACTTTGACCCAAAAGTTGTGCATCGTGAGCTCGAGATTATCAAAAATGACTTGCACTGCAATGCCGTAAGAATATGCGGCCTCAATATCGACCGCCTGATGATTGCCGTCGAGGACGCCTTGAAACAGGGGCTGGAAGTTTGGCTTTCGCCAGAGCTGTGGGAGAAAAGCCAAGAGAAGACGCTTAAGTACGTTACGAAGGCGGCTACAGCAGCAGAATCATTACGTCAGCAATGGCCAGATCAGCTGGTATTCAGCGTCGGTTCCGAGTTCACTCTCTTCATGCATGGTATAATAGAAGGCAGGCGACTCATGGATCGACTACGCAATCCCAAAAATTGGGTGCGCGTCAAAGCTGGAGAGCACAACAAGCCACTTAATGAATTTTTGACCAGAGTGAATGATGCTGTGAGAAAAGAGTTTCATGGAAAACTAACGTATGCATCACTGATCTGGGAAGCGGTTGATTGGAAACTCTTCGATTTTGTCGGTGTTGACCATTATCGAGCAGCCCGAATCGAAGATAAATACGTGGAAATGCTCAAGCCGCTTTTTACCTATGGGAAGCCAGTCGTCATAACTGAGTTCGGCTATGGCACCTTTCAAAGTGACAAGGGTATGGCTGAGACCTTGATAGGAGGAGGCGGCGTTGACTACATGAGGTTGTTTCTGCACACGATACCATTCTTCGGTCGATTTGTACGTCCGCAGATGAAAGGCACTCATATACGCGATGAGGGTTGGCAGGCGCGCCAACTCGTTGACCAGCTCAGCGTACTCGACAGCGCAGGCGTCGATGGTGCCTTCGTATTCCAATTTGTCTCTCAAATTTCTCCTTATAGTGACAACCCAAAGTACGACCTTGACATGGCAAGCTTCAGTCTCGTTAAGAGCTACACTGACGGAAAGCACGGCACCACTTACCCAGACATGACATGGGAACCAAAAGAATCGTTCAAAGCAGTAGCTAACTACTATGCCAAGTCAGCATGACTTGATAAAACAGCTCTTTCTTTAATCTGCCACCTATTAGCCACATCAGTAATTTCTGTATTTTTTTGCGGATTCAAAGTGTAGGAAAATTTTAACCGATGACAAATCGTTAAACTATAGAGGCTTCGGTATTGGGTATAGTGGTGGTTTCTTCGAAGTATCAGATAGTTATACCGCAAGATGTTAGGAAAAGAATTAATTTGAAACCGGGGCAAAAAATTGTTATCATCGAAAAGGACGGCGTAATTCAGCTGATTCCTCAAAAACCAATAAGTGAAATGAGAGGATTCATCAAAGGAATAGACGCAAGTCAACTTAGAGACAAAGAGGATTCAAGCAGGTAAGCGTTAATCATCCTGAAACATGCGATCCACGATTACCGAAACTACCTTCAGGATTTTGAACAGAGGAAACTGAGCTAGAGTCCTGTGGTGAAGCCTGTGGACTTTTCGGCTTAGTTTTCAATCTTTTTCGAAACATTAAGAAAACCAGTGCGGCAATAATAACGACCGCAGCCACCACCCCAATTATAATGGATAGAGTGTTAGCGTTCGAGGACAAAATGCTAGGACTAGGTGAAGGAGACGGCGTAGGCGAAGGAGAAGGCGTGGTTGAAGTGCCCAAAGCATAAACTTTATGGTCATTAGAGCCTATGTAGACTACGCCGTCGTCAACGGCAGGAGACGAAACAACCGCCCCGCCGGTAGTGTAACTCCAGATTTTGTCGCCGCTTGTAGCATTCAAAGCATAAACGTTATCGTCCCACGAGCCTATGTAGACTACGCCGCCAACAACAGCTGCAGACGAATCAATCACGTTGCCGGTAGTGTAATTCCAGAGTTGGGCGCCGCTTGTAGCATTCAAAGCATAAACAGTATTGCCATCCTCTGAGCCAACGTAAACTATGCCGTTGACAACCGCAGGACACGAATCAACCTCGCCGCCGGTAGTGTAATTCCAAAGTTGGACGCCGCTAGAAGCCTCCAAAGCATAAACGTTATCATCAGCCGAGCCGACGTAGACTACTCCACCGATAACAGCAGGAGGGGAAGTAATCCAGTCGTTAACGGCAGTGTAGTTCCAGTCTTGGACGCCGTTCGCTGCGCTCAAAGCATAAATGGTACCATCGTCTGCGGTAACGTAGACTACGCCGTTGACAACAGCGGGACAAGACTCAAAACCGCCGCCGGCGCTGTAGTTCCAGTCTTGGACGCCGTTCGCTGCGCTCAAAGCATAAAAGCTGCTGTCCCGCGAGCCTATGTAGACTACGCCGTTGACAACAGCGGGAGACGAATCAATCTTCCCGCCGGTGGTGTAATTCCAGAGTTGGGCACCATTAGCTGCATTTAAAGCATAAACGTTATGGTCTTCTGAGCCAACGTAAACTACGCCGCCGGCAACAGCAGGAGACGACCAAACCCAGCTTCCAGTAGTGTAATTCCAAAGTTGGACGCCGCTTGTAGCATTCAAAGCATAAACAGTATGGTCATAAGAGCCAACGTAGACTACACCATTGACAACAGCGGGAGATGACTCCACCAAACCGTCAGTAGTGTAACTCCAAAGTTCCGTAGGATTGAGCACTAAAGTGCCTGTTCCTACGCCGCTGTGAGATTGGTCCGCGTGGAACATTGTCCAGTCGGCGTTTGCAAACGGAATCAAAACTAGGCTGAAAAGAAAAATTATGCAAACCAATGCTGCAACAAAACGTAACCTGTTCATGTGTATAAAGCGCCATCTTACCATTTAGCGTTAAAGAACTATTAAAGATCTTTTGCTTCTGGTTCTCTAACCGTGCTATGGCGAAGACCCCGTCGGCAAATAAAGCAAAAGCGCCTGAAACCTCACAACGCCCCCATAATTCCTCAAATGTGCTAGCCACGTTGGGTTTTCCAAGTTATCCTCTTCTTTGCAATGATAACCACAGACAAGACTACGATCATAGAAACAACTAACGTAATTACTAGCAATTGATCAAGAAACTCTGACTGTAGAAAATTATTGATGCTAGCATTGCGCCTTCTGGTCTTTTTGGGCTTTGGAAAACAGCTGATTTTATTAAGCTCAGGTTGCCGCCGCCCATTAGAAAAGCGATAAGGAAGTCGCGGTTACTAAACACTGTTAGGGGAAGTTAGGAAAGTTTAGGGTTAACTTAACAGGTTAGGTTTATCTTTTACATTTTGCTATGCGGAAAATATATCAAGCTGATGCAATTATCATGCAAATATAATATGACTCTTACTTCAAAACCGCCGCAAAGCATTCGTGCTTCAGATAACTGGTTAAAAGACATTCTGAAGAGCAGTAACTTAGCGGATAATAGCCAAATAGTTGCCCGAGCCAGAGATGACAGCTTATGTGTTTTGTGCAAAGGTGCCAGGTTTCTATGCGGCAAAACCCGTTGCCCAATAATGGTTAAGGTTAACTATTTCCTCAAAAGCGTGCCGCTGATGGCAAGTGAAGACATTAACGGGATGTCTCCGCCAAGCGTTTTCATAGGAAGAATCGGCTACCCCAACGTTTATGCTGGTCCACTTGTGCCGCCTGTACATGAGGACACAAGCATTTACGATTTGCCTGAACGTTGGTTTGGGAAATCCATGGATGAAATTGTTGGTTTCCGAAGCATGCTTGTACGTGGTAAATACCGAGTTAACGTCCAAAAGTTCATGGATGCAGGAAAAATACTGGATCAAACACGCGAGTTAGCCCTTGCAGACAGCAGCGTAGACATCGAATTGAACCTTACAAAAAAGCCTCGGGGCTCAATTTTCATGGATGATAATGTTCAACCGTTTGGTCCTTCAGCGCCCATCCGAGACCTGCACGTTGGCAACGCACGGTACGATGATAAGATAGAGAAAGCGTATTACGATACGGATTTGCGGGCTACGCAGGCAGTGGTGGAACTCTACAATCGAGGCGTCATGGTAACAAAGATTCAAAAAGCCTTCAGCGTCGGCGCTTTTGGAGTGGAAAAAAACAGACGCCTGGTTCCTACACGCTGGAGCATAACAGCCGTCGACGACACCATCTCCAAAAGCCTCAGGGAAAAAGTAAAGACTTTTCCTGAAATCAATGAGTACAGGGTTTACGAGTCAATCTATCTGGATAATTTTTTTGAGATTTTAATGATTCCACAGCAGTGGAGTTACGAGTCCATGGAAGCTTGGTATCCAGGCACCGTTTGGAACCCGAATGGAAAAAGCATAGCGATTTTTTCTGATTGGGAAGGCAACAGTGGGAGAACCACGTACGCGCAGATAGGCGGTTGCTACTACTCAGCGCGTCTAGCAGTTTGCGAGCAATTA
Source organism: Bathyarchaeia archaeon (assembly GCA_050015395.1). Taxonomy (GTDB): domain Archaea; phylum Thermoproteota; class Bathyarchaeia; order Bathyarchaeales; family Bathycorpusculaceae; genus Bathycorpusculum. The sequence continues at coordinate 28,228 of JBEKBM010000004.1, read as the reverse complement.
GTCAAGGAACAGCGCCAAGCCACCGCCATTGTACTCAGAGAAGCAAGACCAGGATACATCATGCCCATCGGCGTCTGGCAAGTACGCGAGAACGTGAGAAATGCCATGCGGCAAAAACCGTTTCTTTTCAAAAGTCTCGCTGAATCCCTGCAGTTTATTGGTGGACGATTTGAAATTCCGATGCAAAGGTGGATATTGCAAAGTGAACTGTTAAAGCGGGCGCTGTTCCAAAAGAAAATATCAGACTTCTTCAAAGCTTAAGTTAACTACAAACTTTAAAATAACAAAACGTGATTAAGTGGAACAGCAATGAAGATTAGGGACACGTTTAGAGGTTTGTTGCTTTTTTTGTTGGTCGCTTGAGTTTGGTGTAGATTAAGAAGGCTGCGGCGAACGCGGCTATCATGCTGAGTGCTCCGATTGCTGATTCAGGCGTCACCATTATGAACCCCGTGATTGAGATGCTGGTTGATACTGTTAAGCATAAAGCTGGACCTATTCCGATTATGTTTTGGAGTGATGGGTTGTTGTTGGTGAGGTCCAAGTATTCCTGTGGCCATACGCTTTGGGTTGACGCTTGAACTTGGATGGTTGAGCCTAAAGCTGCATCTGAAGGCACCGTAACGCTGACTTGAGCATTTCCGTTGCTGTCAGCGAAGGCTTGCATTGAGTTAACGTACGTTGAGTTTAACGTTATGCTTGGGCCTGAGGGAGGTTGCAGTGTCGCGTTAAAGTCAATTTGGACGTTTGGTCGTGGCGTGCCTGAGGAATTTTTGAGTTGCACTTGGAAAGTTACTGTTTCACCTGGAACTGCTGAAGTGTTGCCTGTGCTGGGTGATATCCAAGTTAATGTGTCACCAGAGTGAGCTACATTCATGCCGCTGGCGGCAGATACCAAGGCGGTTGCATCCGCTATTGTTGTGGAGTCCAGAGTGAAGTCAGCATAGGGGGGATTGTTGCCTAGGATCTCCCAGATTGCGACTTGGTCGCTTGCTGCTTGTTCGCTGGTTGTGGGGGCGTTCCAGCTTAGGATGTAGCTGATCGCTTCCCATGTTGAGTTGTCTGGTACTGTGACTTCGTTTGCTGTGTAGGTAGAGCCCTCATAAATGGTGCCGGCAGGGGTTAAACAGTAGGCTTCACCTGGGGAGCCTCCATTTACTGTGATGGGGAATTGTCCAATCCAATAGCTGTTTGAAGTGGTGATGCCTAGGTCGCCATTGGAGTTACTTGGGTATCCTATGGTGACGTTAACTGTTTGAGCAAAAGCGACTGTACTCATCGCTGTAATTATTAATCCTAAGAGCAGGGCGGTTAATGCTATTTCTTTCTTCATATGTCACACGTCTTCTTTATTATGATACATGGCAGTGTCGTAAAGCTTAATATAAGCAAAATTTCCTAAGCAACAATGAATCGAAAACCGATATATTCCCAAGCCTTCAACTTCTCAATAAACAGCAGAAGGCAAGCTTATTTTGATAACAAATTTTAAAAAAGCAAACCCTCATATTCTGACCTGACGTTCAATGTTAAACTCTGCGGTTAAACGGTTCATTTTGCCCTTTTCACCAGGGAAAAGTAGAGAACTGTTTAGCCTTGACGCTGAGGCAGCTGCTGTTTACGCGCTTACAGAGCTTGAGAAAGCAAAAGGCGGCGGCTTAATCGTAAAGCAGCATGAAGAAAAACTTTTATTCATAACGAAAATAGGTTATCCACTGTGGCTGTTTCCTAAGAGCGAAACCGCGTACATCTTCGACGGCTTAAACAACTCTAGCTATTCAGTGAACTACGTTGATCTGCCCAGTGCTAAAGCATTCGCGGAGAGCCTTGAGCGAAGCTCGAAAACCCATGAAGACTACATGACTTTTCTATCTGACCATAACAGTTATTTTCAGCAGACTAAGAAAGAGAAAGAATTCTTACTGCGAGGCTTAATCGCTGGCTTGGATTTTAAAAAAGAATTCAGCGTTTACCGCAAAGAAGCCATAGAAGTCACGAGTCAGCCTGCAAAGTTAGCGCCGCTTGCTCCAACCCTAGAAGAGGCAACGATTTCTTCTATGTTAACTGAAATGAATAAGTTACAATCGTTCCTCAGAGAAGACGCCCAGAGGCTTTCAGAATGCCTAAGACTCATAAACAAAACAACCAGCCAATACATAACGGAACTGGATTATGTAACAGAAGCGGTAAGGGACGAGGCGAACGCTAAAATCAAAGCTCAAGAAGAATTTGTAAACCCCCAAATCACCAAGCTAAACAGCGAATACAAACACCAAATAGCACAGGTGACCAGAAGCTTTGATGAAGAACTTGAAAGCCTTGAAAAACTAAAAGCAAAAACAATAAAATTCGTAGAGGGCAATGAAGAAAAAATCAAGCTTTTCAACCGAGCAGCAAAGACCCAAGCGCAAAAGAAACATTTAATTTATGAAAAGACGTGGAAAGAAAAAAGCCGTCAAGCTAAAAAAGAAATCGATGGACTAAAAAAAGAACTAAAACGAATAGAAAACAGCATTAAAAACCTAAACAAACAAAAAACTAAAAAAACATCCAAGCTACAGCTTGAACTTGAAGCTGAAATTAAGCTAGCTCGCCAGCCTTTACTTGACCTTGAAGCTGCCCGTGATGCTAAAGTGCTTGGCTTTAAGCAGAAAACTGAGAAGTTAATTAAACAGGAAAAACCCGTAATTGAAGGACTTAATGGCACCATTAAACTGGGAGAGACAGTTAACGCTAGGTTTGAAATGCTAGGCATTAGAGACCAACAGTTGAAGAGCCCAGCGTTGTTTTATGTGCCCTTTTACGTTGCTTGCTATCAAGCAGGATTAACTAAACGCTACATTTTTCTGCCTCCGTCGATGACAAGCGCCATCGGTTTCGCTGCCAAACTTAAGGGTGCATTCGGCAGGTCGAAAATTAAAGAGCTATTTATTCCACGGTTCAAAGAAATAACAGCTTTAATTGATAAAGTCCAAGTGCTTGCTAAACAAGACAGATTGTTAGATAACGAAATTAGAGATTTAGGTGAAAAAAACAATCTCTTGAACACAGAATCGATTCGTGACAATATAGCTAAAGGCTTAGTTTACCTAAAACACGAAGGCTGGCTTTCAGACCGAGAATACCAAGCTTTAAGCAGTAGCTTGGCACATGCTTAGCGAAACTATTGTTTGGCTATTTCAAAATACTTATTTGTGTTCCTCGCGTCTGATACTATAGTTAGTTGGCGTTGAAACATGAAGAAGTACACGGGCAAGACCTCTACTGCAATAATACCGTTTCCGTCGGGTAGGATTTTACTTGTTAAAAGGAATACGGTGCCCTTCAAGGGTTACTGGGCTTTGCCCGGCGGCAGAATGGATCCTGGCGAAACCGTTGAACAAACCATTGTCCGTGAGGTTAAAGAGGAAACAGGTCTTGACGTAACTGTGGTTCGCCAAATAGGCGAGTATGTTGAGAAGGGAGTAAAAGATGACGTGGAATACGAGTATTATCCTACATGTTTCCTTGTTAAAACGGTTGGCGGAGAAATAAAAAGGCAAGAGAGCGAAATCCAAGAAATCCAGCTTTTCAGCTTAAAGGAGCTGCCGCATCCGCTAGCGTTTGAACATGACAAAATGATTAAGGATTATTTGAGCAACAAAAGATAGCCAGAAATGCAAACTTTGCTAGAGCTAACTTACTTTATTGTATTTGCGGCTTTTCCAATGCTTTCTTTACTTCAGCAAGGACCTCTGAAAAATCAGCTTCTTTATCCGGCTTCATCCCCTTCTTAGAAACACCCAATATTGTTTCGTAACCTTTGCAGTCTAACTCTTTTTCCATAATCTTAAAAGTTCTGCCCTTCCAAAGGCGGCAAGTGCAAAAGAGGATTGCTTTTTTGCCTTCTTTCTTAGGCATGTTTTCTATGAAAGCTAAGGTTTCCTTTGCAGGTCTGGAACCCTCAACGGGGGTGCCTATGATCAAGAGGTCAAAGTTTTCGACGGCTGAAGGCTCAGTTGATGTCATGTCAAAAATGGGTGCTTTTGCTGTGTCGGCTATTGCTTGTGCTAGTCGTTTGGTGTTTCCTGTTCTTGAAAAGTATAATACGCAAGCGTTCATGGTTTTAGAATGCGCTTGCTCGGTTAATATAACTTCTATCAAGGTATGATTTGTCTTAGGGCATTTGTGTGTGCGCAACAGCCTACCCCCCGGTCTACTAGATGATCCTAATGGCTCCAAATATGATTCAACATAGATGTGCATAGAACTAAGACCGCGCACTTTGCATGCAGAACGGTGCTTTTCAACATAGAAAAGCCTGTTTTTTGATGTAGAAAAAAAGCACTAAAGAAGAAAAAACAAGAGCTAAAGTTTATAACGCAAGCGTTCATAGAAGCGGCATGAAAATTTCTTTCCATTGTACTGATGATTTTCATAGCAAATATACACTTGCTTGGTAATTTAACTACCAAAAAGAGTACCACTACAGGTTAGCCAGCTTTTCAAACGAGCCTTTGTATGTTATTTACGAAAACGCATAGTTAAAAAAATTAAAAAAAGGCATCTTCTCAACTCAATTTTTAAAAAGCTTGCGCAAACTCGAAGCTTACCAATGGTTTATCTTTGTCTTATTTTCTTTAGCAACCGCTTTTTAGGAAGCTTCGGTTTCTTTGTTCTCGATGCATCTACTGCCAAACCAATCAACCCGTATTTCAATAGTTGTTTAGTGCATATAAGGTTTATACGATGTTTTGTTGCTTGAAAAAGCTCTAAGAGATTATGCTTGAGGTACTTAGAGTTTCATGTATTTTTATTCATCTGTGTTCTTTCACAAAGTACGTTTACTCCGTCTTTCATGTTTACTAAGAAAAACGGATTTCTTAAACGCTTGCAAAAGCAACGACTTTTTTCCATAAAACACAGCAAGAATTATGGATGGGCTGGGAAGGGATCTCCCCTTCACCCGCAGAATGGACTGGGCGGGATTTGAATTCGCGAGCACAGCCATTTAATGCTGAGCTTCCCGCGACCTCCACGATGCCAACGTGGCGATCATACCAGACTGATCTACCAGCCCTCAGCCACACATAGCACGAACAGAAAACATTTAAGCATTATGCATCAAAGAACGACAGAAAGCAATTACAGCTTCTTATGCGGGGTTCAAATCCCGCCTCGTCTATTTTTGTGCTCTTTTTCCTTGAGGGTGAAGATTGGGCGAGTGAGTTACTTCTCGAGTAAAGGATTTGCTACATAATGCTTCTCTATTCGGCAAACTTGGTCAACACTACCATCTGGATGCACAATTGCAACACATTCATTCTCTTTCAGCTTTAAGAACGTCGGATTGAAGAATTCTTCTTTCACTGCGCCTTCTACACTTAAGTCCCTGAGACTACCCTTTCCCGAATATTCTTTCTTTTTAATTGGTGAACTTGTTTTCATATATACACCTCATTTCAGTAATCGTCTAAAGTTGGATAAAAGCTATATCAAAAAAATTTTTATGCAGACTCGGAAGTATCCCAATAGCCCAAAAATTATTAACCCAAAAGAAGCGTAATGGCAATGGGGATTGGAAGATGCATTATAAGGAATTTGTCGATACTATTTCCGACCTTGAACAAGAATATGAACTGACCGAGTTAGTCTATTTCGGCGCTATTGAAAGACTAAAAGATGTACAGAAAGACGTGAGTAGATTAGACGATGTTAAGCACGTTCAGAGAGTCATGAAACTTTTTCTTATCTGTTGGGGAATGAACAGAGTAGTAAGAAGGAAAGGCGTTGACTGGAAAAGATTAGCTGATTCAATACGCAAGTTGGAACCCGAATTTACAGTACTCAGAAACAAAAGGTTTCTTACACCAAGGTTATTTGAGGACAAAGCCGTTTTTGATGCTATTAAGAAAATATACGGAGAATTGGATTCAATTCCCTATCTTGGAAGCCCAACAACATTATCCAAGATTCTGCATCTGCTTAATCCAGAGATTTTTGTCATGTGGGATAACGCTATCGAAAGAGAATATCACAAGCTAAATCGCCATATAGATTACTCAGCTAATGGGTACTTGGAGTTTTTGAAGGATGCTCAAAAGGGGTTTCTATTGATTCTCAGTGAATATCACAGAGAAACGGGAAAAACAATTGATGTAATTGAACAAGAACTCAAAAGCCAACACCAAAACAGAACAATGACCCGACTCATTGACGAATATAATTGGGTGACCGCTAAGCGATAAAGAGGGTGAACCGATTGGACATAAGCCCATCATTGATTGAAACCCTAGTTACGTTGGCTGTTGGTGCTGTTCTCGGAGCTTTCATAGGATTCATTGGCTCTGTGGGCTTGGAAAATTGGAAAAACAAAAATGAAAAGAAAGAACTGAAGAACCGCATGAAAGAAAACTTCGAGATGATTAAGCCAGAAATCGAGTCTTATATCAAAACTATAGAAGTGTGCACAATTTCTTTTTTATAGTTTGCCTGCTAAATGAGTTAGTGAGCGGGTGCTGGGGTTAATCTGGGAATCGCCAAGATTTCGAGGCTTGAACTGTACCATTTGAGCTTATCAGTTAATCCCAGTACTTACTCACTGTTTTCAGGCTCTTTTCGCCTTGAACCATGGCTTCTATGGCGTTGGCATCGACGCTTATGAGCCCAGCCATAACCATCGCGGCTTTCTTGACAATACCTCTTGGCCTAATCCAGCACTCGTCCAAAACATTATCTTTGATAAGACCGTTGAACTGCTCGATTACATAACGTTTTTTCCTTAAAAGCTCACCAGACTCAATTTTGCGACCTTTTCCTTTTTTCCGAGGGTTATCTGCAATGACAGGTTTAGCGCCTATTGCTCTGACCGCTTTGAAGTTCTGCTTTGAACTATAAGCCCCATCAGCCAAAACGTAATCAGCCTCTAGATCTTCAATCAGTTTTGGAAGAAACGGTCCGTCATAACGGTTACCCGGCGTAACCAGCGCTCTCAACGGTAAGCCCACTTGGTTCACGGCGGCATGAAGCTTAAAGCCTCTGAACCTTCCCCTACTCGTATGGCCCCAACCTGCTTCCATATCATAGAGATCCACCAGCGGTGTTGAATCAACAACTGCGATTGTTGTTGGCACAGCAAGTTGAAGTATATCTGCTATCTTTATGAAAGTCTCCTCTAGAAGGCTAAAGTAGCGTCTCCACCATCTGCCAACAGTGGTTCTGTCTGGCACAGTGTCTAATCCAAGAGTTTTAGCTGTCCACGGATGTTTTTTCAGATGTTCAACTGCTCGAGTGTCATTATCTAATCCTTTCAGCCTAGCGTAGACGAGAACTCTAAGTGCTTTGACTCTTCCGTAACCAGGGTTTCCTCTTCTTTTAGGCTCGGCTGGAACTATTGCTTTGTTGACGAAAAGCCTGACAACCTCACAGGCTTCCATAAAAGAACAATATTCAGAAGCACCTTAAATTCTGCACACCCCTAAAAACTAATGAAAACATCCGTAAAGCCTTTTTCATTGACGTGTATCTGAACTTGAAGCCAGATTTAATCCGTAAACTGGACGTTAAAACATCTCAGAGTATAATGGAGACTTGGATTAAAATCGAGAGTTTGAGAATGCCTTTGAACGACCCAGAGATGAGAAAAAGGGCATATCAAGAAACCTTGGATTCCATTGATGCAACTCTAAGACTGCTCGGTTGATGGTAAAATTCAGGTAGAATATTTTCTCAACTATTCTTTAAGCAATTCTCGATATAGTACAAACCGAAAAAGTATGGACATTGAAACGATAGCAGCATCCGCTCTCAGTTCATGGGGGATAAGCGGAACCGCGGGTTCAAATCCCGCCCAGTCCACTAGTTCTACTGATTAAATCCAAACTCGCTTGACTTCGTCTATGCTGTCGAAGTGCGGGTCATCAGAGAGTATTCTTGCATGATTCAGCAGCGCCGTGGCTGCGATTATGCAGTCCCCCATTGGCAAATTCTTGTGTATACACTTGTATAAACCCGCTTGCTGGGCGATCTGAGGCGTCAAACTCTGAATTTCCAATCCGCTTTGAATTAGAGCTTGAAAGAGACTCCCAGCCATGTCTTTTCCCAGTCTTCCGCAGGTGATCTGTACCATTTCGGCGATGACTATGGTGGGAAGTATGCCGTCTTTTTTTGCTATTAGGTTTTCCATTTTTCGGTGTGTTTTCTCTATTATGTCTGGGCTAGTGCTGTTGGAGTATTCTGCCAAGAATCTTGTGTCAATGACTTCTTTCAAGTCAGTACTCTTCTCTAAGCTTATCGATTTCCTTCTTTATTTCCTCAGGTGTCCCATGCCCAGCCATGAACCCAGCCATATCCAGCAGTTTCGGTATAGGCTTGAACAGTATTCCTCTTTCTGTGACTTCTACTAGTAATTTGTCACCCTCTTTGATACCGCACTGCTGCCTGATCTTCAAAGGGATTGTAGTTTGTCCTCTTCTCGTAACTTTCACTAAGCTGCCATCCAACTTTTGCATAATTTTCACTCAAACCATAAAAGAAAATCCTACCTAAAAAATTTTCCTACCAAAAAAATAAAGTAGGATAAAAAGCCCGTGGATTCAAATCCTTGCCCATGCAACAATTTAAGCTTAATTTTTTTGAGGTTGTTTTAACTTATTTTTTTGTCGGTCGGTGGCATTAGTGCTTCGTTCAAACTTGCAAGAACACGTTTTCCAAGCGGTGTTATGCAGTAGAAGGAATAGGTTGGGTTTCCCAGTTTATGCTTGAAATAGTGATCTATCAGAGCGCTGGAGAATAGTTTTTTGAGGTGGAAGTTTAGTGTTAGTTTGTCTAGGTTTAGGGTTTTTTGGATTTCTGTGAAGGATAGTTCTCCGCATTCGCTCAGCAGTACGAGGATTGCTTGTCGGATTGGATTGTCGAGTGCTGCTATTAGCTGTCTGATTTCTTGGGGTATTTCGTTTGTGTATTTTTCGATTGGGCGCATAACTTTTAGCATTGCTCACTGGTATAAATTCATTTATACCTAAAATTACGCAAAAAACTCCTTAGAAACAATCCCGAGCCAAAGAAGGAAACCAATTTACAACATGCCATTCAACAAACAGCAAATGCAAACAGCCCAGATTCAAAACGCCGCTACCTATAGGACCTACCTACTATTAGCTGCCCACTCCAACAACAAAAAAAGATAGTGACCCAGCCGTTCGTGAACTTTTGGAAAATAAAATGGATGAAGAACACTTAGGCTACTCTTCTTTGAACAGGCGGTTCTGCTGTGCTTGCTTTGTCTACTAAGTGTGCTGTTCCGTCTGGACAGTAGACTTTTTCGCCTTCAGAAACTTTTATGTAGCGTTTAATGCATGTCTTCTGTAGCTCGCAGCCGTCACAATCTCGCGAAATCACTTTTTCTTGTTCACTCCTCTCCTTCGCGGATTAGCTAACAATGGTAATGATTGGATTTAAGGTATTTTACATCTTAGAGCTTGGTGTCTCCGTAAGTCTTAAGTTGTGGCAAACCGTTGAGGCTTAAGGAAAAAGGGTAAAATGGACGCGGCTAATTTAGCTTTAAGTTTCGCGAGCATAATAAATTTTACCGCCTTGATGTTAATGTTAAGAGCGGTTATTAAAAACAGAAAAGTGCTACGTGGCTATAGCATCATTGGTTCTTTCTTAACGTTTGTCTCCATCGTTGGCTTTGAAGTAGCCTACTATCTTTTGGGAAACATAATTGGTTTCGCTTTAGGATGGGCAACCGTTGCATTCTGGTTCATAGCCTTCGTTTACAGTTTCAGGCAGAAATTGGAAAGAACTGAAAAAGAGAAGGAAATGGTTGAGCCTTAACTGGCTGGAAACTGAATTGTGAATTTTGCTCCTTTGCCCACTTGGCTTTCAAAATTGATAGAGCCGCCGTGCGCTTCTATTACTCGTTTGCAGACGGCTAAGCCGAAGCCTTGCCCTCTTGGTTTAGTAGTGAATAAAGGCGTAAAGATTTGGGGTTTAATTTTTTCAGGTATGCCTACGCCTGTGTCTTCCACGGTTACAACTGCTTGACTTTGGCTGTTAACTTGTGCGCTTATGGTTAATTTTCCGCCGTCTGGCATGGCTTGCACCGCGTTAGTTACTAGGTTGATTAGAACCCTCTTTAGGAGTTGTGGGTCAGCTTTCACTTGTGGAAAAGCTGTTTTCATGCAAGCGTTCATGTTAATGTTTTCTGGAATGGCAACGGAACCTAAGACAACGGTAACAAGTTCCTTTAGGTTGATTGGTTGTTTATCTATTTTGACTGGGCGTACGAACGCTTGCAAGTCAGAAACAATCTTGTCCATGTAGACCGCTTGCTCTTCTATTATCTGTATGCTTTCCTGTAAATTGCTCTTGAGTTCGCTTTGAGGAAGCGTTTCAACTTCACTTCTTGCAAGATATAATTCGCCGATTACTGATTGCAGTGGATTGCGAAGGTCATGCCCAACCATACCTGCAGTTTGACCAATAGCTGCTAAACGCTCAGAATCTTTAAGCTGCTTAGTTCGGTCCTCAATTATTTTTTCTAAAATTCCCGCGTGTTCTAATAGATTTTTTTGAAACTCCTTTTGTTCGGTGATGTTTCGAACAATGCACCATATGCCTATTACTTTTCCTTTTCCGTCAGTCAACCGCCAAGTTCTAACAGACGCCGGAAAAACCGAGCCATCCTTATGCTTGTATTCTATTTCCAAAACAATGGAGCACCCAGTTCGCAGCGTTTTATTAACGATTTTTTCGCTTTGTTCCTGCCACTTCTCAGGCAGTAACTGCTGGACAGTTATGTGCCTTAGTTCTTTTTTTGAGTAACCAAACATTTTCGCGTAGGCTTTGTTGCAACCAATCATTCGTCCCTGCAGATCACGTGCCATGATTCCGTCTTGAGATGTCTCGTAGAGCATGCGGTACCTTTTTTCTGAAATAACAAGTTGCTGCTCCCATCTCCCTCGTTCCTCAAGCTCTCTTGCATTTTTCTGTTTTTGCTCAGTTATATCCATAAATACTGAAACAAAATAGGTCTTCTTTGGACTGTAAGCGTAAACTTGATACCATTTATCCTGAGGCTTACAGTAAGCTTCAAAATGCTCTGGCACACCAGTGATAGCTACCCTGCCGTAAATGCCTATCCAGTCTACGGAGTCATCTTTTATTTTAGGATTAAACGCTATTGCTTTCTTTCCAATTCGTTGTCTTTTAAAAGAATGAATATCATCATATACCTTGTTACTCTTAAGGAGAATGAAATTAACAGGCGCGCCGTCTTTGTCAAAAACCATTTTATACAAAGCCACGCCTTGAGGTAGATTGCCAAATAAAATTCGGAATTGTTGACTGCTTATTCCTAACTCTTCAAGCAAATCCCTGCTGTTATCACCGTTATCTATGTCTTGGAAAGGAGAGATTTTTGAAGAATGTATTAATGGGTAAGTCTGCTTATCGGGCTTTGATTGAGCAAAATCAATAGAATTTACTATCTTATTTATTCCCATAACTATAATCAATTATATGGAGGTCAGAGAGAATATAAAAATCTTTCTAATATCTCATGTGTTAATAGATAACAGGCCAGAACTTTTTGTTAGCCGACGGTTTCTACAGTTAAAGCGATTCAGACTGCCGCTGAATACTTCTGCTGGTTTTTCACGGCTTTTTTCTTCGGTTTCTTAAACCCGTCAACAGCATGATGCATAGCTAAGCCTGGATGATGCAAAAGCATACGTGGTCCAGAGTATCGCATAACCTTCTTTACTTGCTCCCTCATTTGAGGCTGATAACAATGTACTGGGCATTTTCCACAGGTCGTTTTTTTCTCTTGAAAAGGGCATTTATTCAACCGCGTTTTTGCGTACTCGAAAAGTTGGCTGCATTCTTGGCATAACTCATTGCCTTCTGTTTCATGGTGGCCGCCCTTGCAATAGATGCGGATCATTGCTTCAATGGTCTTTTTTTCCCTTTTAATTCTAGGATGCTCAGTACTCAATGATTCACTTTCCCCTTTCCCTTAGCGCTCTCAAAGTAGTTAAGCCATCATGCAAATAAGCATCGCCAAAAAAAGCCATTGAAAAAAGCAAAAGCCAATTTCGCTAAGTTGCGTGATTTCCACTTATGCCTTTATAATCCAATCTAATCGCATAATCGAAAGTTCCAATGATAAGGATGCAAGGAGTAACTTAATCCTGCCCATGAGAAGCGGTTTCTTGTTTTTGGCCTATCGTATTAATCTTGATTGGTAATGGTTTATTATGCGCGGGTTGATGCACAACCGCAGATACAGGCAACCGGCGCCTCATTAGTCTGTTCACCCGTCTAAAGTAAATCATTCTTGATTGCACGTTTTTGCAGCTCCGTACACAAAAGAGTTATATTAAGTCAGCTTGAAAGGTGTAGGTTATTGTGGGGGAAAGCAATGGTTAAGTATATTTTCGTGACAGGCGGCGTGTTAAGTTCGGTCGGCAAAGGCATATTGACTTCTTCCATCGGTAAAATGCTTCAGGCTCGAGGATTAAAGCCTACAGTTGTAAAAATCGACCCTTACGTAAATGTTGATGCGGGAACGATGAATCCCTATATGCATGGGGAAGTCTTTGTGACCGACGACGGCGGAGAAACCGACTTAGATTTAGGCTGGTACGAACGCTTCTTAGATTTAAGCCTCAAACAAGAAAACAACTTAACCACTGGCATGGTTTATAAAGCTGTTATTGAGAAAGAGCGGCGAGGCGACTTTTTAGGACGATGTGTACAAATTGTGCCGCACATCACTAACGAAATTAAAAATCGCATTAAAATCGTTGGCAAAGCCGCATGCGCCGAGATTGTTTTGACTGAAGTTGGCGGAACAGTTGGCGACATTGAAGGGTTACCGTTTCTGGAAGCTATTCGCCAGATGCGTATGGAGGAAGGCTATGAGAATACGCTTTATGTACATTTGGCTTTGGTGCCGATTTTGGATGTTACTGGTGAAATGAAAACTAAACCCTTACAGCACAGCGTTAATGAGTTAAGAGGCATCGGTATTCAACCAGATACTATAGTGGCTAGAAGCCCCAAAATGATTGATGCTGAAGCCCTCAGAAAAATAGCGTTATTCGGCACTATTCCCGAAAGCGCCGTTTTCTGCTCCTATAACGCTGAATCCGTCTATCAGGTGCCGCTTATTTTAGATAAGCAGGGCATGGGCGATTTTATCTGTCAAAGATTAGCCCTTAAATGTGAGACTAAAGATTTCGGTGCTTGGCAACAGTTCGTTGACGGTCTGGTAAATCCAGAAAATGAAGTAAAGATAGCGTTAGTAGGCAAATATGCTGGGTTAACTGACAGTTACGTAAGCATGACCGAGGCACTTCGGCACGGTGGCGGCGCATGCAAGACTAAGGTTTGCATCTCTTACTTAGAAGCTGAGAAACTTGAGCACGAACTTCAATGCGTAAAAGACCTTGCCAATTTTGACGGAGTTTTCGTTCCTTACGGATTTGGTCCAAGAGGAACTGAAGGCAAAATTGCAGCTGTCCAGTTTGCTAGAGAGAATGATATTCCATTCTTAGGCATTTGTTACGGTTTCCAATTAGCAGTCATCGAGTACGCCCGAAACGTTTGCGGCTTAAAAGATGCAAATAGCACGGAAATTAATCCTGAAACTCCACATCCAGTCATAGACCTTATGCCTGAACAGCGTGGTATAGAAATTAAGGGCGCAACGATGCGCTTGGGTGCGCACAAAGTGGTTTTGCAAAAAGGTACGCTTGCCTATAGCATGTACGGGCAGGAAGAAATTTACGAGCGCCACAGACACCGCTTTGAAGTTAACTTGGACTACCAAGAAAACCTAAGAAACAATGGTTTATGCTTCACTGGCAAAAGCGCTGACGGCAGAAGAATGGAAACCTTAGAGTTGCCAAAAAACTACTTCTTCTTTGCCTCTCAGTTCCATGGAGAATTCAAGAGCCGACCTGGAAGACCTTCACCTGAATACTTCGGGTTTATCCAAGCATGCATTAATAAGAAGCTTGGAAAACCAAAAGCCATTATTTCTTAGCAATTAGGAGCAATTAGTAGAAAAGGCTATAATCCATGATTGACATGAGACGGTAAGGATTGTTTAAAAATGACCGAAGAAGGAAAATGGGATTCAAATAGTTTTGACAAGCTAATGAAAAATAGCAAAAACGAACTTTCAGATTTACAGAACCAACAGCAAAAATTAATGGTCAAGTTTTGTTTGCGTGCCTTGAGAGTTTATCAAGCTACAAGACCAGAACCGCTAAGACCGAATGAAGTCTCTTTGTTAATTAAGAACGAACTGAACAATGTTATTGCCGACCTTACAGCGCAGCCAAACCTAGATAACATTACTAAACTCGTAAAAGAAGAGTGGACTAAACAGCCTAAACCATAGGTTAACCATCTTAACACTATTTTTTACATGCGGCCGTGACTGGCATACAAAGGCTTGTTTGAGACACTGGCAAAGCGAGGCATACCCGCACTTTTGAGGTAATTTTCACTCAATAGTGCGCATACCTATCCGTACCTCATTTTTAAACACGGTTTCACCAGCTAAAAACTATCTTGCACCTCTCCTCATTTAGCTATCAATTTCGAGAACAAATTGACCAGCACTCCCCGCCTGCACGCTGAAAAATACGAGAACAAAATAGAATGGGCTGTCGGGTGTATGAGCCTTCAAAAGTGAACCCAGACTTGTTTTTTCACCACTGAAAACTGATATAGTCGCAAGAATCAACCCATAACCTCACTCTACCGCATAAGTCCTACAGGTCCATCAAAGGTCGGTCCAAACTGCATTCTTGCCCATCTTTACTCAGAAATTTAAAAACTCACCCGAAACTTCAATGGCAAAAAATGTGACAAATTAATGTCCCCCCTAACATTGGATTTACGCCACGTAAAGGACACTTCATGAAAATAAATTTGGTGAATGGCTTTGCTTTTTTATGCATTGCAGTTCATAAGAAACATTAAAAGGATTAGCATACAACCTATCTTTATAACTATAAATTGTTGGTGAAGTGTTGAGCGACCATTATGCCCCTCTAGTAGGAGACAGCTATGCTCCTGAAAAGATAAGAGTAATCATTCCAGTAGGCGGAAAAGCAACACGCCTCTTGCCGTTGACGGCTGAAACAAGCAAAGCCTGCCTACGCTTTTTGAACAGGCCGCTTGTGGAGTTTTCTCTTTTGTCGCTGGCAAGTCAGGGCATTCGCAACTTTATCTTCGGAGTTAAAGGCTACACCAACTACCGAGACCTGTATGATTACTTTGAGTCAGGCTACGGATTCTCAGCACGCTACAACATAAAGCCACGCATCCACATAAAATATCAGCCTAACGTTGATGATTTGGGAAGCGCTGATTCAGCAAGAATAAACATGGAGTATTACGAACTTAACAACCCAGTTTTCGCAGTACAAGGCGACAACATTTTTGACATAAAAGTGAAGAGCTTAATTGATTATCATAAGGAAAAATGCGCCGCTTTAACCATCGTCCTGCGGGAAGTTGAGGACGTTGAAGGCTTAGGCATAGCTGACATCGACAAGAACGGTCGCATACAAAGATTTGTCGAAAAGCCACTGCCTAAAGACGCTCCTAGTAACCTTGCGAACACAGGTTTGTACGTGTTATCACCTGAAGTGAAAAAGATTTTCAAGGAAAAAGGCGTTCAACAAATCATTAAAGAAAGAAACAGGTTAGACTTCGGTTACGACTTCATTCCCTACGTGATTCAGACTGGACGCCCAGTGTATGGTTACACGTTGAAAGGCAACTGGTTTGACGTGGGCACACCTAAAAGCTACTTAGAAGCCATGAAGAACATGCTGCACGGCGGCTTCTCAACCCTGAACGATTTCGGCGGAAGATTAAATGAGGGAAGCCAAATTTGGGTTCAGGGAGAAAGCAATGATTCAGAAAAATGCCGTCTAGAAATTATCCATAAAATAAAACAAAAGAAAATCACCCTTGAGGGCGCTGTTTTGATTGGGAGACATTGCCAAATTGAAGATGGCGCAAGAATCGTGGATTCATGCATTGACAATTTCACTAGAATAGGCAAAAACGCTGTAGTATCCAATTCAGCAGTAATGGACAGGGTGATAATCGGAGAAAACGCTGAAGTATTCGAAAGCATAATCGGCAGACACGTAGTTGTTAACTCAAGCCAGCGTAAACCAACAA
The DNA here is from genome assembly GCA_050015395.1 of Bathyarchaeia archaeon. Taxonomy (GTDB): domain Archaea; phylum Thermoproteota; class Bathyarchaeia; order Bathyarchaeales; family Bathycorpusculaceae; genus Bathycorpusculum. The sequence goes on along the minus strand of JBEKBM010000004.1, from coordinate 12,034 downwards.
AAATAACCGCCGTCTCAGTAATCGCAGACGACGTAAAACTAGAAGAAGGATGCTCCCTCGTAGCGTCAAAGATTTACCCGCACCAATACATCCGAGGAGAATTCCAAAACCAAACAATAATAGCAAACTAAGCGCTATCTGCCTTATCCCTTTCTTTTAAAAATTAATTCCTAAAATTGTAATCATAAAAATGTAATCTTATTAAGTAACCCCGTCTATGATATTATGGTGACCGATTTTGGGTGAACAAGTTAAGGTGCTCCAAAAGGGGAAGATTACGATCCCAGCCAGCATCCGACAAAAACTAGGAATAAATGAAGGCGACTGCGTGACGCTGGAAATAATAGATAACAGAGTAGTCATTTTGCCCCCGAATACTGTTCCAAACCCAACAGAACTGCTAAGAGGTTTAGCTAAGGGCGTGAAAGTTAGGGAGCCAATAAATCAAGAGCTGTTAAAAGCGTCGGCGGCAGGAATAGAAGAAAAATTATCGAGGGCTAAGTAGATGAGGTTCGTAGATGCAAATGTTTTCATTTATCAAATAATGCAATCTCCTCAAGAAGATTATGAGATTTCCGAAAGGATTCTTCAAAGAATTGAAAGAGGCGAGGAAGCCGCAATAAGCTTGTCAATTATTCAGGAAGTAATTAAGTGGTTAGAGTACAATCATCGGAAGAAGGAAATCGGAAATTTTCTAATAGCCATCAACTCATACATATCAATAAACAAAGTAAGTGTAGCGTGGGAAAATTTTCTTCCCTCTTTGGAAGTCATGAACAAAAAACAGATCAGTTTCGTTGATTCGTTAACTTTGCAAATAATGAGCGAGTACAAGATTAACGAAATATACTCGAGCGACAAAGACTTTGATAGAATAGATTGGGTTAAGAGAATTTGGGAATAATTAAATTCACGCCTTAAACCATTTGAAAATCAGGTACTTCACTTTCTCTGCAGCCAAATCTGGGACAGCGATTATGAAGCGTTTCCGCACTGTTGTGGCTAGTCGTCCTGCCTTGACGATTTCTGTGGCTGAAATGTCTGAGCCTGCCTTCTTAACCGAGACCATGTAAGGGGCATGTTCAACGCCTGGACCGTACTTGTAAACGGCGAAGTCGCAGCCAAATTTTATTCCGGGCGTAACGATTAAGTCGCTGTCTCGGAGGTCGTGGTAAACAGCGTATTTTTCTTCAAATTCATCGTATAACTGTTTAGCTTTTTGTCTCAGTTTTTTGAGGCTAACCTTGCTCACGTCAGGATCCTCGTAAATTTCTATTTTCTTGTTCTCAACAAGGTATAAGCCTTCCATCAAATCCAAAATTAGTGGAGCATCAAACTCTGGAATTTTAGGTTTAGGAATCCCAACTGGCTTCCCATAATACCCCGCTCTGTACAGTTGAGAGCCTTCAGTAGAATCCCACACAACTAAGAAGTTATCGATGAGCTCAACTTTTATTTTTGACATTGAAGTCGACTCTTGTTACATGATAAACGAAAGCATCCGTGCGGCGTCCGCAGCGTCTTCAGCTTTGTCAGCGCTGTTTTCTAGCAGTTGAAGGATTTCTCTTAGAAGTAGGAGTACTGGAACGTCAAGTTTGCCGTTGAGAACTTTTATGGTTAATGCTCGGTACTGGTCGTCAACTATTCGCTCAGCGATTTCCACGTCTTTAGCTCTTTCCAGGGTTTTTTGTGAGCCGTAGTTTAGAACCATCATTGTTTCCCTGAGCTTAAGCACCGTGTCCAAGACAGCTAAAGACAGCTTAAGCAAGTCTTTTTTGACATCTGGTGAAATGTTCCAGTTGTGCTCCATTATTTCAACTAAATAATAAGCGATTCCTTCTGAGAAATCGGCTATTTCGCTTGATAAATTTGTAAATCTCAAGAAGTCTTCACGAGCAATCAAAATGGCGCCTATCTCTGCTAGCTCTTGAGAAACCATGCGTCTTGCTTTGACAACTTCTTCTTCGCCTGTTCTGATTTCGCTGAAGAGCTTTCTAGCGTTTTCCCTGTCGCCGCTTGCAAAACACTCAGCAAGTTGAGGAATTTTCCTTGAGACATCTACAACCTTGCGTAGGTTATCTTGGCAAGCGTTTAGGGCTCTCCGTTTCACGCGCTCTTCTGTTTCTGATGGAAGTACCACTTGTTCCCCCGCCTATAACTATCCCTGATTTATCATGTTACTATCAAGTGTTCATTAAAAAAGTTAGCTGCTTAACTTTCAATTAATAAACCTAAATTTCCGAAGTTTATTTTTTCTTGAAAGTAACTGCGTAAGAGCTCTGGTAGGTCTTTGACTTGGGTTCGAACTTGTTGCCAACTATCGCGGTCTCGTATGGTTACAGTGTTATCTTTTAACGTATCGTAATCTATGGTTATTCCTAATTGTACGCCTGCCTCATCAGCTCTTGCATAACGGCGACCGATGGAGCCTGTTTCGTCTAATTCAACCAGGAAACCCTCATTCGCCAGCATCCTTTGCACTTGTACTGCTTTTATGTCTAAGCCATCTTTACTCATTAAGGGGTAAACGCCAACTTGAACTGGTGCAATGCTTCTTGGAAAACTCATGACAACTCGGTCGTCCTTGATGCCGTAAGCATACTCCAATGCCGCGTAAAAGAGCCTGTCAGCGCCAAAACTTGGTTCAACTACATGCGGTATGAAGCGGGTGCCGCGAACAATCGTTTTTTGCCTGCTAATATCTACTTGGTCAGGTTTGACTTCATAGTTTTCAACCCTAAAGTAACCTTGCTTTTGCATGGCGTCAGCAACTTCCTGCGCAGGCACCTTAGCAAGCAGCGCAGCCACTTTTGAGGCTTCTTTCTTGTATACTGGACCAAGCTTAGCCATAATTGGCTTAACAGTGAGCTCTTCTTTTTCGACGGGATTAGTGTATTCTTTGTAAACGGTCATGTCGACGCCGCTTGCTTTCATGTGGCACTTCAAATCGTAATCTGTTCGGTACGCATGTCCAGAGACTTCTACCCAGCCCCAACGGTCAACTAAAACTTCTTGATCGAAGCTTTGGCTTGAGTAATGCGCTTTTTCCCAAGTGAGTTTTTCGATAAACCGCTGTTTCTCCGCTGGTACGCCGAGATCCATTAAAAGTTTCTTCGCCATCGCCATGAAAAACGCTTGCCATTCTGAGCGAATTATTTTCCGGTCAAGCGCTTCTCTAACTGTGAGGTCTGTTGTGTCCTCGCATTTCTTCAGCCTTGTTTCGCATAGTAGAATGGGCAATACTTCGTTTTCCACTTCACTAAGCAGATGGCAGCATGGCTCTTCAGGATCAAAGAAGAACTCTAAATCAGCAATCGTGAACTCTCTCAACCTAATCAAGCCTTGCCTTGGCGAAATCTCATTACGCAAAGCGTGACCGATTTGGATAACTCCGAAAGGAAGCCTTTCGCGCGCAACATTGTAGAGGCGATTGAATTCAACGAAAATGTTTTGTGCCGCCTCAGGTCTCCCGTAACCAACAGCCTCCGAGTAAGGTCCAATATTGGTTTTAAACATTGTTAAGAACTGCTGGGGCTCACCAAATTTGCCTCCGCAGTCAGGGCACACTATGCCATGGCGCTCGATTTCTTCTTTAATCTCGTTTAAACTCATTTTTTCAGCTTCAGCCGAACTAATGCCTTTTGCCTCAAGCAAATGGTCAGCTCGGAAACGACCATGACAGTTTTGGCACTCCACCATCGGCTCCTTGAAATGGTCCACGTGACCTGACGCTTCGAAAACTTTTTCGGGCGCAATTACCGATGATTCCATTTCGTAAATGCCGATTTTTTTGACGAAAAGCTCTCTAAGCTTGGCTTCAATATTCTGTTTCAACCGTGCACCAAGGGGACCATAAGTTACAAAGCCGCCGCTACCACCGTAAATCTCAAATGACGGCCAGAAAAATCCTCTGCGGCGTGCTAACTCGTTTATGGCTGTAAACTTGTCACATTCCGGTTTTGCACATTTTGCTTCGGCGTTCAATGTTGTTTACCTTTTTTATGCTTAGTGCAGTGAGTAGATTAAAAGGTTACTAACAAAGGATACTGTTAAGTTAAGTGACCCAACATAAGAAGCCTTCCAAAGTTTTAAATTCTTACTGATAACATAAGGAAAGAAAGAGTCGATTCATATGTCAACGGGAGAAAGCCCTGAACACAAACAAATCCAAAATGGACTTATGGATTATTTAAAAAAGGAAGGCTTTGAAATTTACAAGGCTGCTGCTCGGGATGGCTATCCTGAATGCGATAATATTGGAGGCAGAGTTCCTGATATAATGGGAAAAAATTCACAAGGGCTAATAGCTATAGGAGAAGCAAAAACATGCGATGATTTAGACAACGAAAGAACCAATGACCAATTCAAAATCTTTTCAAATCTTTCCGTTGCCAGTGGGAACATGAAAGACCAAACTTGCCCCTTCTACATTGGAATACCTAAGTCATGCATCAATGAGTTAAAACAAAACCTAGCAAAATTAGGACTCAATAATAAAACCAACATACACATAATTTATTTTGAAATCTAAAAAATTATCGCAAGCTTTATGCACTCTGCCTTAGTTGACTTGCTCATTGAGAAAGGCATCATAACGGAAAAAGAGTATGAAAAGAAGATAAAACAACGAATAAAAATAAAATAGCTATTGTGACTTGGCGGTTACATAAGCCAGTTGTTTTGAAAACAGTTTAGGTTGCTTTTCTAGGTCGTTATAAAATATTTGATTGCTGCAAAAACTATCGGAAAGCAGAGTATCAACTGGCTGTGCCTTTCTTTCTTGTTTAGTTTGCTTCATGAATATCCCTTATTGTAATACTGTTATTCTCATTAATTTGCTTTTTGTGTCGCATCTGGTTGAACAGTGGGATCAGGTAGCAGATTTAGCTCTGTACTCTGGAGTACATCATATTCAAATTTATCGATAAAGCACTGCATAGTTCGTAATTCAGATGCAAATTCTGTATGAATGATGCTACCTAGTTCCTTGAATTTCTTCTCTTCAGTAGACAATATTCTGTTAAGATTTTCTTCTATTTCTTTTTTTAGACCTATGTTTACCATTTCTATTTGCCGAACTACTGTCTGAGTATTGCTAGTGCTGTGTAAGTTTTGGATTTGCCCATGTAATTCTTCCTCAACAATAGTGTTTAGATTAACATTTACAGCCACATTATAGCTTATCATAGTTCTTCCGGTGACATTGTTCAAATTGTGTGTTCCAAGAATCCAATGTGTTGAAGGAATTAATCTTATTTTTTCTCCATCCTTGATGTACATTTTGACAAGCATCTTTGGATAATATCTGAAGTAATAATCATGCTTTTCAAAGTTAGGAGTTTCTTGGATAAAACCGTTGGAATAAAGTAATCTAGGATATATTTTTAGGAAGGGCGCTGCAAGCAGAAGATATGGGTCATAAAGCGTTTTTAACTCGTTAACCCCATACATTGAATTGCATCTCCCCACGGTAAATAGAAATCCTAGCCCTGATTGTTCAACCAATTCTTTAAAACGCATAAATGTTCCTTGTTGAGACAAAATAAAGGAACAGTATGTTTGGGTTTCTTTAGTTAGTACTCCTTTGTAAATTGGCGCATTGCAATTAAAGGCATAAAAGACAGATTTTAGAAAAGTATCAAGCTCTGGTACGTCAATCATGTAGACGTAGATTATTAGATTCAATACTTAACTTTTGCCTATATTTCTGTTGGGTCACTTAACTTAACAGTATCCTAACAAAGGTTCTATTAACTCTTCGTGGGATGCTTCTCCATGTTAAGAGTAGTTTCGCCTTTTATTTCGGCTTTCTCAAAGTCGCGTAAAAGGTACATTTCGGGGTCTTGCCTCTCCATTTCCCATGAGAATCTTGGCGAGTAAGTCCGCTTCTTGATGAGGAAAAAAGAGAAAAATAGTTGACCTTTTTAGGGTTATTTTCCCCAAACTTATTTTTTAGCATTTGGAAAGCGAAAGTAAATTGGTTAACAGACCAACTCAAACCGCTGGAAAACTCTACAGCAAATACTATGTTTACATACCCACAGAAGTCGCCAAAGATAGCGTATTTCCTTTTAGACTTGAAGAAAAAGTAAAAGTCAAAATAGACGTAGAAAACAAGCGGCTAATTATAGAAAAACTGGAATAAATGTTAATCCAAGTTTATGTAACTCTGCCTTTTTTTGCTGCTGATCGGTAGACCACAGTTTGTGCATTTTACTATAGGCACTTAAAGGGTTTTTCTTGAGAGCTCTTAGGAGCAGTTCGTTTTGTCGGATTATGATCTTGTTTTGGTCGATTAGTGCTTTGAGGCCTGCGGATGCTTATGTGCTACTGAAAAATAGCGATGGCTTGAGGACAATGCATCTGATCGCGCTCAAGCTTTCTTGTCTATCTTCTCTTTTTCCTTTAACTGGGTCAATGCATATTCGACAGCGTGGGACCTGCTTGCGAATCTCAGCTTCTCTACTTGTTCATCAGTCCATTTTACAAGGTCTTCTCTTACTGTTACCTGGAGTCTAATTTTTGCCATAGTTTCAACCGTGTCGTTTTCGTTCAAGCTTATCACATCATTCATGTTTATTGCGTTAATACTCAAATATACTCACTTATACACGAAAAATTATATAAGCTAAAACAAGAGATAGAACATACATTAGATTAAGTAAAGCAGGCAAATTCGAATGTTAGAGAGTTGCCTATGAGAAAGAAAGCACTATTGAGCGCATTCCTGACAGACATAATTATCGGTGTATTGATTTTAGTTGTTACTGTGCATTTTGGCCCTGCTCAAAGCGGCGCAGGAACAGGCAATCCAGCGCTTGCTGGTACGCTGCTCTGGAACTACACTACTGGCGGCGTGGTTGAATCGTCTCCTGCTGTTGTAGACGGCGTAGTCTACTCGGCTAACATCAGCGAAGGGTTTAATGGTGGGGTGAAAGAATGAAGCGAGGGACAACAAAGACGGTGAGAGTTGGCTACATCCTTCTCGTCATCTTCTTCTTGTTCTACGCTTTCGCATTATTGCCTCAGCCAGTTCGAGCGGTGGCGGTGACGGCGACGGTACCCGTTGGAAGCTTTCCTTGGGGTGTGGCTGTAACGCCCAACGGCGCATACGCATATGTTACAAATGGCGGCATCAATACGATGTCGGTGGTGGATACTTTGGCTGCTCCGACTGTTTCTGCTTCTCCGACTACGGTTGATCAGACTCAGACTTCCACGCTTTCTGTGTCTGGTGATATTTCTGGTGGCGCTGGTCTGTTCTCGTACCAGTGGATGGCGAAGGCTCCTGGAGCTTTAAGTTATTCAACGCTTGGCTATGCGACTTCGAGTGCAACGAGCATTTCCACTGGCAGCCTTACGCTTACGGGGTCTTGGAGCTTTGAGCTTAAAGTGACTGACAGCGCTGGGGCTGTTGTGGCTTCTAACGTGGTTACGGTTACGGTGAGTGCTTCGCCGACTGTGAGTATCGCGCCTGCTGGTCCGCTTACTATGGATGTTGGTCAAGTTCAGGTGTTTATGGCTACGGCCAGTGGCGGTTCAGGCACAATTAATTATCAGTGGTATCTGGACGGTTCTGCGGTTGGCTCTAACAGTGCAAGTTATTCTTATACTGCTTCGGGAACTTCACATTCAGTTACTTGTAAGGTGACTGATAGTGCTTCTGTGCCGGTTACGTCTGCTGCTTCTAGCGCTGTTACAATTACGGTGAGTGCTGTGCCGGCTGTGAGTATCGCGCCGGTTGGTCCAGTTACTTTGGATGCGGGTCAAGCTCAGACTTTTACGGCCAGTGCTTCTGGCGGTACGGGAACACTGACTTATCAGTGGTACCTGAACGGTTCACCTGTTGGAAGTGACTCCAACACTTACTCTTTCAGCGGGTCGGCTGGTTCATACTCGGTTACTTGCAAAGTTACTGATAGTGCTAATACACCAGTTACGTCTGCTGCTTCTAACGCTGTTTCAGTTACAGTGAATCCACTGCCATCCCCGAACTTATCATTCTATTGCATAAGTTCTACGACAACTTCTGGATTTAACGTTCAAATTCAGGGGTCATTGACATATAATGGAGTAGGCTTATCTGGTGCTGGAATACAGCTTTCTGACAGTGTCACAGGAGGAGCTACTTGGCAAGATTTAGCTTATGTAAACACCGATAATAATGGAAGTTTCTCTGTTACATGGACGCCTTCGGCTTCAGGTAACGATGTCATTAAAGCTACATGGCCAGGAGACGGCGTCTACTCAAGTGTAAGCACAATATCCAACTTTGCAGTAGCACCTTTCAATAATCAAAATCAAAATGTCTTCTCTGTAACTTCAAATTCAACACTTACAAGCTTAACGTTTGACTCAACAACAAATGAGTTAAGCTTCGGCGTCTCTGGGCCTTCTGGAACAACGGGATTTACAGAAGTTTGCATTCCACAATCACTTATCCCAGATATTTCAAAAATTAATGTCACATTAGACGGGGGGGCAATTAATTATACTTCCGTTTCAGAGAACAATGTGTGGATAATAACTTTTACGTATCATCACAGTAGCCACACAATAGTTATAGCACTTGGGTCCACTCCAACGACTACTGTTCCAGAGTTTCCGTCATCGGTAATCTTGTCGCTGTTCATCATATTAGCAGTGTCCGTTGCAGTTATGCTTGTATTAAGAAAAGCAAGAAAGGCAACGCAACCGCAAGGCTGAGTCTAAAAAGAGGCAAAAAAAGTAATGACTCTGGCAGCTTTAAAATGTCCGAATTGTGGAGCGTTAATTCCACGCGAAAGTATGAACTGTGAATATTGCGGAGCAAGCCTTTCTCTTACTCCAGATAAAACAACGTTGGTACCTCAGCAGACCAGCAACTGCCCTAAATGCGCCAATCCTGTAGCCAGCGGTGCTTGGTTCTGCCCTAAATGCGGAGAAGTGCTAACCAAAGACGTTGAACACCTAAAACAGATCCAAAAAAAGGTACTCTTCATCCAAGAAGACATAAAAAAACAATACCCAGAAGCATGTTCACTCTTAGAGCCAAATGAATTCATCTATTTCTTGTTCCATAAGAGCGGTCTTTTGACGAACAAATATTATGTTGCAACTGACAAGAGGCTTTTAGTTTTAACCGTTCGCAAAGAATTTCAGTTATCCCAAACTTCAACTTATGAGAGCAGCCAAGCTCTTCTAAGCGAAATTGTCACTATCGGAAAACCCTATTTCACAGGAGTCAGAGCTCCATTCAACCATCTCTTTAAAGTGCAATCCTTCAAAGAAACACTCATGTTAGATTTTGGGTCTGATAGAACATCTCAACCTAACGCCTGGAACTTTTATCAGACACTGAATAAGGCCGTATCTGATTATACGCTTCAAAAAAGAGATATCCGTGCGATACTTTGCTCTTTAAAGGTTCCTTGAAATCAAGATCGAGATGAAGCTAAAGACGCAAAAAAGCAAGAAAAGCAAAAATTGAAAGAAACACCAGCGAAGAAATAGACCTCTTAGATACCATACTTTTTAAATAGCTTTAAACATGCCAGTTACTTGCAGTATTTTGCTGATTCCTCAATTGTAGTCTTTGACCTCTTGAAGTAATGCAGGCGAATAAAACTGAAGGCGAATCTTGGCATTTTGCCTACCCTTGAAATATGCAATGAGCGTTTCGCCTACTATTTCGGCTTTCTCAAAATCGCGTAAAAGGTACATTTCGGGGTCTTGCCTCTCCATGATGTGAGGCGACGGCTTCGAGCCCTAAGCTGTGAGAAATCGTCAATAATCGCTGACCCAATTTTATAGGAAAAGATGTTAAGTTAACAAATTTGCACGCAATTCTACATGTAATTTCACCAATTCTGCATGCAAAGTGCGCGGTCTTCGTTCTATGCACATCTATGTTGAATCATATTTAGGGCATATTAGAAGTATCTATTAGACCGAGGGGTAGGCTTGTGCGCACACAAACGGGAGCATGATTAGGTCATGTTGGCGATAACCTTTTTTTACCTTTTCTAGCCTTTTTGCACCTTTTCTAGCCTTTTTGCACCTTTTCTAGCCTCAACCTGCAACCAATTCAAGCCCTGAACCAAAAAAGCAACCCAAACAACGTTTTTCACAGAGGGGAGAGAGGCTACTATTTACAACTGATTGCGCTAGCACAAAAGCTGACATGTCGTCCTAATATTTGGCGCTGCAGTGACGTATAACTATGAATATGCGTGACTAGTAACAATGAACGTGTGTGACAGGTAAAAAGAGCCAAAACCAAGCCCTGTTCACTAAAATAAACCCAAACCAAACGCTGTTTTACACTAAAAAATTTGAAGTACAGCGAACCCTAAAGATAAACTGAATTAGCTGATAATCCCGCTTTACGGAAACGCTTAAAACTACCAGTTGATATTTAGCGGTTGAATAGGAGATGTTCTTTTGGTTTCAGCAGAAAAGGTTAAACCAACCGTTGATGAGTTGCTTGCGAAAGCCAAGAAGCCTGCACAGTTAGCTTCTCCAATGCACAGGTTTTATGAGGGAAAAATGCAGGTCATTCCTAAATGTGCCATCAGAAGCGTTGACGATTTTGCCATCTGGTACACTCCAGGCGTCGCTACGCCCTGTAGAGAAATTCAAGCGGACCCTGACAAATCGTTTGAATTAACTAATCGCTGGAATTCCGTGGCAGTGGTTTCAGATGGAACGCGTGTTTTAGGTTTAGGCGATATTGGTCCTGAAGCGGCGCTGCCTGTGATGGAGGGAAAAGCGCTTCTGTTCAAGTATTTAGGCGGCGTTGACGCGTTTCCAATTTGCCTAAGAACCAAGGACCCAGATGAAATAGTTAGGATTTGCAAAGCTCTTGAGCCGTCTTTCGGCGGCATTAACCTTGAAGATATTGAGAAACCAAAATGTTTTCATATTCTTGAAAAAACCTGCGAACAACTGACCATTCCTGTTTGGCATGATGACCAGCAGGGAACCGCCACGGTAATCTTGGCAGGGCTAATTAACTCTTTCAGAATCGTGGGCAAAAAACCGCAAGAAAGCTTAATCACATTGGTTGGTTCTGGAGCAGCAAATATTCGGACAGCTTATGTGCTTATGCAGTGGGGCGTTAAACCAGGCAACATAATACTTGTCGACAGCAAAGGCGTTGTTCATAAGAGCAGAAAAGACATCACAAAAGAAGAAGACCCATGGAAATATGATGTTACACAGAAAACTAACGCTGAAGGCAGAACTGGCGACATCCAAGAAGCATTCAAAGGCGTGGATGCAGTTGTTGCTGCTTCAAAACCTGGTCCAGGCACCATTAAGAAAGAATGGATTAAAACAATGGCTAAAGATGCAATAATATTCGCATGCGCTAACCCAATACCTGAAATTTGGCCTTGGGACGCAGAGGAAGCAGGAGCACGAATTGTAGCGACAGGCAGAAGCGACTTTCCCAACCAAGTGAACAACAGCTTAGGGTTTCCAGGTATTTTCCGAGGCGTCTTAGACGTAAAGGCGAAAACTGTCACAGACGACATGTGCATTGCAGCAGCGCAGGAACTGGCAAATTACGCCGAAGAACGTGGAATAAACGAGAAGGATATCTTGCCGAGAATGGATGAGTGGGAAGTTTTTCCAAGAGAAGCGGTTGCATGCGCATTAAAATCAATCGAGCAAGGCGTTGCAAGAGTAAAACCCAGCAAGAAAGAATTATACGAACGGGCTTCCGCCATAATACAAAACGCCAGGCAATCAACTGAACTGTTGATGAAGCATGGCTTAATTAAGCAGCCTCCAACTGAGAGCGAACTTTTGAAATAATCTTAGCAAGTTCGCACAGTTGCTTGAAAAGTTAGAGGTTACATGGAAGTTATTTACGTAAAATCCTTAGTTGTAGCTAAACGTATAACGAAGCAAAAAAGTTTAACATAACTGACTGTTTGCGTTTTCATGTTAATCGGTGTCTAAAGCTTATTTGCTAATCGTTTATACTCAGGATTATGTTCGGCTTCATAACTAGTATACCAAGTAAGCTCAGGCATCTCTTTTCAAAATT
>JBEKBM010000003.1:0-137454 GCA_050015395.1 Bathyarchaeia archaeon | reverse complement strand
AGTTTCAACTGGAATCTCAGCGGGAGCAGTTTCAACTGGAATCTCAGCGGGAGCAGTTTCAACTGGAATCTCAGCGGGAGCAGTTTCAACTGGAATCTCAGCGGGAGCAGTTTCAACTGGGGCGGCTTCAACGGGAACCTCTACCAGGGTTGGTTCTACCGGCGCTGGTTCTGAAACCTTAGCTTCGATTATTGGAGCAACTGGTTCAGGGGCTACGGGCGCTTGTATTGATGGTGGCGAGCACAGTTGGTTTGCGGATTGTTTTATTACATTTAGTTCGTTTCTGGTTGTGTCTAGTCCGGTTGTGAGTAGGTTTATTTCTTGTTGATAAATTTGCTCGTCAATTTCTCCTACTACATGTTGAATTTCATAGTTAGCAAGAAGTATTTCTAATGTTTTAATTTGATTTTCTAATTCTTGGGTTTTTAGTTGCATGTTTTCAATTAGTTCTTTCTGCTGTTTTTCGATTTGCACAATTGCCGCATTGATGTCATTGGTAAAAGAGTCACGAGTCGATTGAGAAATTTTGCCACTTTCAACAAGCTTATCTAGCGCTTGCTTCTTTTTATTGGCTATTTCGTATTCTTCATTTAATCGTTTAAATGTATATTTCCATGAAATCAATTTTAGGGCACCGAACATCTTTAGCGTAAAAGAAGAGATAACGTTTCTTAACATGCACATATATCGCTAACTATTAAAATTAGCTTCTGAAGCAGGAAAATAGAAATTTTGCGTTAAAATTGTGTTATGCTTGTGCGTGTTTATGTATATAAAAATTGAAAATTTTTTAAGTTTTACTTCAAGGCTATGACATTTCCATGTAAAATAACGCGTATTCGCTGTCATGCTATGGCATATTACATGAAAATGCGCAATGACCGTTTTGCGATGATATTAACTGTGCTCAAGTTTAATTTGTTTATACTTTTCAGTTTTTGTTATAATATATTGTTCTAAATCCGAATAAGTCTTATATATCTAAACACGAATAAACAATAGTGAGCGTGTAAAAAACATGGTAGCATTAACAATAACAGTTAACGGTGAAAAATCAGAAGCAAAAATATTAAAAAAAATGCATGAAAAAGTAATCAAAAGCTTTATGGACACAATAATAATGGCTGAATTACAAAACGGACCAATAAGCGGATACGACGTAATATCATTCATACACAACAAGTTCGGCTTCCTAGTCAGTTCAGGCACAGTTTACTCACTGCTGTACTCTCTTGAAAGAAACGGCCTAGTCGAAGGGGTATGGATTGAAAGAAAAAGAGTCTACAAACTAACCGAAAAAGGCGCGAAAACCATTGAAACCATACTTAACTCGCAGGATAAAATCAGAAGTTTCATGACAACAATGCTGAAAACGCAAACAATCCAGTAACCTATTTTTTTTACCTCTATTCTAATCGAAACGCTAAAAAACCCCTTCTCATTTTTCTATCAGTCCGCAACAATTTAAGCGGGGTCCGTAGCTCAGTCAGGCTAGAGCACCGGACTTTTAATCCGGGGGTCGCGGGTTCAATTCCCGTCGGACCCGCTTTTTGTTCCATAATTGCACATTTTTTGCCTTTTGTTTGCAGTTTTAAAATTTGTTTCACATCAACTTGATAAAAAGCTCCAGCTTATCAAAGAGAAATAGCGTCAAATGGCACGTTAATTCTAAACTTTTAAGGTTTGTAAGCTATCTAAGAAGTTCTCAGATTGTTTGCTGAAAAAGGAGTAAGCGCAACCTCTCACCATGTGTTTCTCTATTTTTTAACTGAGTGTTTGCTATTGGCTCACGTACATCCTAAGACCTTGATTCGGAACTGTGGGTTTCTGCAGCATTTAGATTTGGCTTTTTTGAGTAAAAAAAAATGCTGAGACGGCTCAAGGATGCAGGGCAAGCTCAATCTGAAGGATGTTGGAGACGACGACCTGAACTGAAACCATACCTGCAAGTAAGCAGCAAATGGTCAGAATATTACTGACAGGCTTCAGACGTGCAGGGTCATACTTCTTCACTCCGTAATAGAACAAGAAATACATCGCTCCCACTGCGGCTATGATGCTGTATTTCCAAGCCATCAAACCCCAAAAGCCATAGTTACCTAAAACTCCCTTTGCATACGTTCCAACTTCAGTAAGCCCTAAATCCAAGCCAATCTTAGTTGTCAAACCATCCAAAAATTCCCCAACAACCAAGAAAACATAGGAACAAAAAAGCCACTTTGAACTGAAAACAGGTCTTTTAATCAGGTCTGTAAGATGTCTCAGAAACATCCTCATGGCTTTGTCGTCTCCTTTCCCATGTTCTCAACAATTTTCGGCAATATCTTTGATATTACCAATCTTGGAATGTTCCGTCTAAAGGAATATTATATCTGAGCCAATTATGCACTTTCACCTTAGCTCTGAGTACGAAAACGCTCAAGGCATCATTCTGCATCTTGCCTTTTTGCATCCTAAACTGTGCCTAAATGGCTAAAAAAGATTTAGGCGCCAGATCTGAAAGCGCAAAAACTAATTGCTAAACGAAATTAAGGAAGAGTTTAAGTCAGCTTTAAACCGTTTTTTCTATTTAACTAGTGTCTTTGGCTAGAAATAGAAAAAGTTATAGCTTCTGAAAAGATAACTATTTTGTGATTTTATGCAGTTTTTTACTGTAACTGATGAATCCAATATTAAACATAAAATCCTCGTCGTGCCCTTAAGTGATACAGAAATGAATGAACCTGCAGGTCAATGCAAGCAATGCATGCCGTCAATTTCTATTTCGTCTCTTGTTCAAAGTGGACACCCGTATGTTATTGTTGATTTTGGCGCTGGCGGTTCATGGAAAACAGCCATAGCATTAGATGAAGCTTCTGAGGATGGGGATAAAGTCGGCGATGAGTTGGCGGTTGGAGATGTTTTAACGGTGATTTTAACTTCTAAGACTAGAGCGGTAAATGTTTCTGAGGATAAGGTTTACATGAACGTTCCTTGGGAAGAGGTTTTAGCGTTCAGGTTCCTGTACACGACGGATATGGCGGAAAACTATACGTTATTCAAAATGTACAAGCAGCCAAAGGGCGAATAAAAAGCATAGCTAACTTCAGGATTTATCTTATCTTAGGTAACGTAGAAACCAGTCTGTTGCTAGTTTAGCGACTTCTTCAAGTTTGCCTGGTTCCTCAAAAAGGTGAGTTGCGCCCGGAATAATTACCAGTTTTTTTGTAGCCGACATTTGCGCCATCGCCTGCCTATTTAACTCAATTACTTCTGTATCCAAACCGCCCACTAACAAGAGAGTCGGTGCCGCAACTCTGGGAAGATAGTCAGTTGCTAGGTCAGGGCGTCCTCCGCGCGAAACCACAGCCGCAATATCGTTTGGAAGTTTTGCAGCCGCAGTTAAAGCTGCTGCGGCGCCAGTGCTTGCTCCGAAGTAGCCGAAGGCGTAATTTTTTGTTTGGGGGTCTTTTTTGAGCCATTCGGTGGCGCCTATGAGGCGCTTAGCAAGTAAGTTGATGTTGAACCTGTACTCTGCTGTTACTATGTCTTCTTGGTCCTCTTCGTTAGTGAGCAGGTCGAATAGTAACGTTGCGATTTTTTGGGCGTTGAAGACTTTTGCGACGTATCGGTTTCTTGAGCTGAATCTGCTGCTGCCGCTTCCATGGGCAAATAACACGACGCCTCTGGCGCTGGAAGGAACGGTCAAGTTGCCTTCTACAACTACACTGCCAACAGGAATTCTAACAGCAGTTTCTAGATGAATCATGCCGTCACTATCCCCGCTGGTTTCTCACGACTTTTCTGTTTGCTTTGTTTGAGTAGTTGGATTACTTCATCGTCGGTGGTTTGGCTAAAATCCTTGTAGAATTGTCCTATGGCTTGGAAATATTCGGGAGTGTAGAGGCATACGACGCGGTCTGCTTGTTTTTTTAACTCTTTAATGGTTGAAGGTGGACCAACTGGAACGGCAACGGTAACGGTTTTTGCGCCCCTGTTTTTGACCGAAGCCAAAGCTGCTTTCATGGTTGAGCCTGTAGCTATCCCATCATCCACAATAATAACATCATGACCTCGCAAGTTGGGGTAAGGCTCGTTTTGCCTGTAAAATTTTAGTCTGCGCTCGATTTCATGTTTTTGCCGTTCGCTCTCTTCTTTAATATAGTCCCCTGGTACTCCCATGTACGTGATTAGGTTGTCGTCTAGGATTATTGTTCCATCCTCAGTCATAGCTCCAATAGCCAACTCAGGATTGTCAGGCGCACCAATTTTATGTGGAATAATAACGTCCAAAGGAAGGTTTAGCGCTTTAGCGATTTCATAGCCTACAACTACGCCGCCCCGTGGAATTGCTAGAACAATCGCGTTTTTGCCAGCAAAATTCGCCAAGGCTGAAGCTAAACGTTTTCCAGCTTCAATTCTATCAGCAAAATAAGCCATTTTTCTTCTCTTCAGAAATTTTACTATATTCATTAAGAGCAGATTGGGATATAAAAGCAGTGTTATGCATTATAGATGCAACTCGTTTTCAAAAGCTCTTTTACCTTTGGGCTTCTATAAGCATTAGTACCACAGTAAATGCCTTGGAAACCCAAAATATTAAGAGGCAGAAAAAACAAATCACTGCTAAAGAAGGAACCCTTAATTTTATAACGAAGGATTTAACGATACTTTAACTAAGTTCTTATGGGTCTACGAAAAAGCGAGGGCTTTCCTTATTGCAAAGCTTTCATTTATCAACAAAGCTCCGCTAATAATGGCTCTAAAGCTACCGAATACGCAAACATACCTATTGTAGATTCCAAAGAGAGGTTGGACTCCATACGCGTACCTTCAGTAACGATTAAAGTATATTTCATTTTCAGGGAAGAACCTAAAACCAAAAAGGAAGACGCTGACGGAAGCGAAAACAACCGTTATGAGCAGGAGATATTTTAAAACGCTTTTTGTCCCAGCCGTCCTCTATTTGCCTTTAGGTTCTCTACCGTAATTTCGTCCACTCTTCTGGAAGTTAATTTAAAGAGCCAAGCTAACGTTCCCATTGTTCCTGCATTTCCAAGCTACTATGACAAACGCTGCAGCAAAAATTCTATCACTTTAATTAAGAAAAAAGAAAGATATTAGAGATGTTATGAAGCGGGGACAATATATACCTCGTATACTGAGGCTCCAATCGTCAAGGATGTACCTAGATCCCATGTAATTGTGACCTTATCGCCTTCGCTTGCACTAAGTCCTTGTGCAATGTACACACTGCCTATACTGGTTCCGGCTTGCACGAGAGTAACGTTGTATTTTTGGGAATCTACGATATGGGCGACTGTCACTGTCACGTTATACACATAGTGCCCCAAAGTAATAGCAGTATTAGCGATGGAACCTCCTGATGTCATAAGAACGGGAGTCCCACTTGTGCCCGCAGCGGTGGCTGGTGCTGTGGAGATTGAAGTACTGAAACCGCTAACAGTTAAGTCCCCTGTAATGGTGAAGACTTCACCATTGATAGTCGTTACGGAGCGTGATTGGATTGTAACCGCAGTAGATGCTACCATTGCTCCTGTTAATCCTGCTAAGACTACAACGATCAACATCACACATGCTGGAACTGGTTTTCGTAAGAAACTCATCTTTTCCAAACCTCCAATATTTGGTATTTAATGCCTATCGAAGCGAATAGCTTTAGTAGTTTACCTTTATTTAACATACCATGTCAGCGTATACCTACGATAGATATAGATAGATAAACGGTTTATGAAATCACAATCCATATTTGAAATCTAAACTTGTTTGCGAAGCTATCTTTCAAGTTGTTACAAGAGATTGTAAGTTAAGGCTTCCACGTTTTCACCGCTTAACACCACGGAAAACAAAAACGCAAAGATGCCCCAGAACCGATTAAGGAGGCAGAGTCACAAAGAACACTCAAGTTCGATTTGTCAGGTTTTTTTGGTCAGCTGCATGTTTTCTTTGTCGAAGGCGAATTCGCTGAATCTTTGTGTATAGTAGAGTCTTAGGTATTCGCCTGCAAACTTTGCTTGGAATGGAAGGTCTTGCGGTGAAAGACGCTTCTTCTGTTTTAATCGTTCTTCGATGGCTGCTTCCGCCGTTGGATAGTTAAGCAGAAACTCTTTCCGCTCATTATTGACCGCCAATGTCTGTACTGCCTCATCAACGTAAGACACGTAAATGGGCAAGTTTTCCATTATTTGGTTAATCTTGTAGTTTGATGGGTTTGAGAGAGTTTCGGTTGCTTTCTTTAGGCGTTCACGCAAGGTGCTGTTTTTCTCCCACAGATAATCTTTTGTTGGCAGTAAACGCTCAATCGAGTCTTCCTCACTAATCAATGCAGTATACAGCATTGAAAGCACGTCTTTGGCGATGCCGAGGAAAGATTGAATGTCATCCTTCAATGCGATAACATCTACAATTTTCAGTTGGTCTTTCTCAATCGTCTTTTCTGCTGTTAATTTCATTGCCTCAGCTTTTTTGGCGTAATCCAGCACTTTCGGCATGTTCTCACCGAAAATCGGCGGCAAAACCTCGTTTTCACTGTTCAAATCTGCAATTGGCGTTAAGGAGTTTTTAAGATACTTCATTGATGTCAATATTTCATCGCCATATTGTCTCTCCCAATTATTCAACGAACTATACAATGCGTCAATAGCAATCCATGGAGGCTCTTTTTGCTCAAGCTTTTGCAAGGTAAACTCTATTGCTCTGCTTTTCTCTGGAAGACTCGGATCATACAAAGGTCTAATAATCCCATAAATTGGCTCAGCAACCTGAACAACATCTTGGGCAAGAACTCTTCCTCCTTCTAAGATTTGTTTAATGGCTTCTATTCTTGCATCAAGCGGCATCGCTTTTTGAAAATCAGGGTTCACCGTTGATTTCACCTCTAAGCCGATGTCTTTAAGTTTTCCAATCCAGTTAGAAAATTCACAGCTAACAAAAATCTGGTATTCAGATAGTATAGTGTCGAGCTCGGACTCTAAACCGTCAATGTCCCTTCCGAACTTTTCTAACTCCTCAAATTTCTTGTTTAAATCTGACTCTTCATAAAATCGCAGCTCAGACTTATGCAAAGTGTCTTCAAGCGAATCTTTGATAACTAACATTTTTCCTTCCGGAGAACTTACAACCACAGGAATATTCTCTTTAACGTTATTCAATTGACCCTCAAAAACCTGCAACTTACCCATAAGTGCTTTAGTTTTATCAGTAATCTCTGGAGTTGTAGTCGTTTGTTTAGGAGTATATTCAATGAAGGCTACAGGAAGCGTAAACAAAAGCGTCGCCAAAGAACCCAACACTACTGTTCCAGCGCTAACATCAGCGGTGTAAGCCAACGCACCCTGAAGTGCACCCGCAAAAATAAAGAATAAGGCTGCGGCACATGTGGCAATGAAACATGGAATAAACTTTTCAAGATACGACATGCCCTCTTTTTTAAAGAGTGTACTTGATAAGAAAACAAGTGCCAAAGCAAGCCCCACAACAATCATGATGAAAAGAAAAATGCCTGGTGCAGAATCAAGATACTGACTTAACGCATTCCCAATGCTGCGCCCCTTGGGAACAGCAGTAGAAGTAACCTGACTAGTAATAGCATTAACAACTATAGATGTATCATACAAGCGAAATTGACCCATTGAAAGACTAAGCTGTTGAAAAATAGAGTTTAAAGGAACAAAAAGAGGAGGACTTGCCCCAGATGCATTCCACCAATCAGACCTAGCAATAGTTGAGATATACCCGAAATATTGAACTATTTGAAAAGGCGCCGAGATCAAAGCATAATAAACTACTGTGAGAGCAACACCTTTCTTGAAAAACACGGCTGAAACCAAAATTAATGGAATGGCCAAAAAATACGTTGAAGTAAAGAATAGTAGCATAACCGCAAGGATGCCTAAATCTATAGCAAGAGCATCCTTGTAATGGTTAAAAATTATAGGAAGCAGGACAAATACGGTCATCAAAATAATAATAAAGTATTCACGGACAGCAATGCTACCAACCATGGAAATAAAATTCAAGTCAGCCAAGTGGTAAATCATGCCAAAACCGATAAGCCCAGTTCCAATAGGCATTCCAATCCTTGGGCTTCTAAAAGTGACAAACGCGACCAGAACAGCTAATAGAATTGGCAAGGGTTGGGAAAAAAGTGATATTACAGATAATCCAATAGCCATAGTAACAAACGTTACCGAAGAAGTGATTATCTTAAGTAGTTGTGGCTCAGCAATACGTTCTTCTTTCTTTTGTTTTCTTTTTTGCTTGCTTTCATTGTACCATGAGCTAATACTAGGAAACTTGGATGCTTTATTCAAACGGTATACCTAAAACCTTATTTTAACTAACTCTTCTTAAAGGTTATGTAGGTACCTCTAATGACAGATGAAAAAAGCGCTTTTGATGTTTTGGAAAGCGTTAAGAAACACATAGAAACTTTAAAACCATTGCTACCCAAGCAAGCCTTGGTTTGCATTGGCGAATATCCCATTAAGATATTGTTAAAAAAACCTTATGTTAATAAGACTGACCAAATGTTGCCGATTCTCCTCGGAAAATCGAGTGATGACATCTTCAAATGGATTCCAGAGGGATTTGACCCGTATCTTGTTTTAGGCTTCGAAGACGCAAACATTGATACTCACTTCTGGTATAATGTATTACCCTTTGTTTCACAGGACGAAACGTTAATTGAAGGTTTAAAGAAAAAACCCATCGAAAAACTGCATAGCGCAATAATGTTGGCATCAATATGGGATGGTATCGGCAGCGCTTCTTTACCGACCCTGATATCGAAACTCAAGGCCTCAAACATAAATTCATTATCCATAGCCATATTGCCTTCAAAAATACAGCTTGCAGACGCGTACTTTAACATGCTTGCATCATTGGGAATGTGTGCGTCTATTGATGCCGCAACAGTTGTGCTTTTAGACAGAGACTTGCTTGAAAACTATGAAGGAGTCGATAGAAATGGCTCCCTTATAAAAGGTAACATGGTTGCCAATTACCTGGTAAACCTGTTGCTAGCTAAGGAAACACTTGTCCAAGAAATATCAGAGTTATCTAGAACATTCAACGTCAAAATGTACTCTGTTCTATTAGCGACAGGTGCAAGCATCAAAATTTACGGTTCCTTAGAAAACATGTTAAACGCAATGTTGCTTAAGCCCCTTTTAACCTTTGATTTATCAAGTGCTTCACTACTTTACGTTCTTCTCCGCATGCCTACAAGCCTCAAAGATAAGCTTCCGAGAGGAAAAATCGAGTTAGCAATAGCAGGCTGGTTTAAGGAAAAAGCTAACCTCAAATCCATATACATAACCGAGCCTATCTACGTTGAAGACACAAGCGACCGAATAGACTTAATCTTGTTCGTCGGCGGTTTTGACACCGCCAAAATGTTCACTGACTTAGATAAGAAAGTTAAGAACATGAAAAGTCGCGCGGTTGAAAAAGGTTTCATAAAAGAGGAAGACTGGCAGACCATAATGAAAAATTTGGAAGAGCAGAAGGAGCAGTAAACTCCTTCCTAAAGTTTACTTTTTGTTTTGATCGCTATTGCTGTTGCTGTGATTGCTGTTGTTATTTATTTCTTTAATGATTTCGGTAGCGGAAACTCCGTGCTCAAGCAGGTAAGATCTGGATAGGTGCCTTTCGAAATCACTAGATTTGTTGTAAAGTAGTTGCATTTCGTCGTAGGCTTCCATGTCTTCAGGTTTTCCTCTACCGCCTAGAACCAGTACTCTTGTTTCCCATGGATCACGAGAGTCAATTACACGAACGGTAATTGTTCTTGACACTTCGCTGGTAACGTAGCCTGCTAATGCAACGTAAATCTCTTGAGACATTTCTTCTGTCCACAGGCTTGGAGGTGCTTGTACGGTAACCCAAAGGTAATCTGTTTTGTAAACTGGTTTATAGCCCATGACGCTTGGCGTTTTGAAAGTCCTAATTACACTTTTCATGTAATCCTTAAAGTGGTCCTTGTCAAGTATGTCTTTGAATATTACGTCAGTTGTAAGGCTCTCTTCCTGTTCAGTGAGTATCTTGAAGATTATCTTAAGTTGTTCGCTTTCAGTGAGGTCAGCTGACTTCACATAGTATTTCTTAGGCGCGACAATGTCAGCAATCTTTTCTTTATATTCCCTGTGTAAATCTACGATCTTATTTAGTCTCTTCCGGTAATCAGCCGTAAGTTCAAATCTCCTTGCTAATTTTTCGTAAAGTTTAATTGTGCTGTCAACTTTGTTCAGGTTATCAAGCGCATAAGATTCTTCTTCCTCTATCCTCTTCAGGTCCCGCTCAAGCTCCAAAAGCTGTTCTCTAGCATAACGTTTTGTGTTGAAAAGTTTTCTTAGCTGCATCTCCAATCTTGACTTATCAAATTCTTTTCGTTTCTTTGTCTCTTGCACTCTCATGACTTCGTTTTCGAAATTGCCCCTTTTTTGCATGCGGTTTGCCATTATTTCGTTAATGTATGTTAAGTGTTCATCGATCATTCTTGACTCGTCTTGTGGCGTTCTAAGAATCATCTGAACTACAAGGTAGATTGTTGCCAGTTCTGATTGAATGTCTTTTAAGTCTTCTAGTTCGCGTTGGCTTTCTGGAAGCACCTCATAGTACCTTATTAAAGCGTCAGTTAGGTATCTTGTTGCGTCATAGAATTTCAGGATGTTGAGGGATTTTTCAGCAAGCTCTGCTAGATTTACTAAATCCTCCAAAATCTTCTTTTGCCTTAAGGTAAAGACTTGCGAGCTAGGAATCAACTGTTTAAGCCGATCTAAAATAATTGCCTTTCTTTCAGAGAATTCTAAATGTGTTTTTGTTAGGGTGGTAAGTAAGGCTTCTATATTATCTAATTTTCTTGAGCCATCTTTGCGCAATGTTAGGTTTATTATGGCGTCTTCGATTGGCCCTGTTTTTCCCATTAACTTTATGGTTGACAGGAACTTCATGATTTCGCTTAACCAGTTTTTAACCTGTATTTCGATGCTTTTAACATGTAATTCTAAGTCATCTTCAAGCCGTGGATTGCTGTTAATGATTGTCGCAAGTTTTTCCTCGAACTGCTCTTCGTTAAAAGTGCCTGTTTTTACAAGATAATTCTTGAAAAGGTCCCTTGTTACTTCATAATCCACATTTACGATGTTGCCGATTTCATCGAGGACATCTAGTTTTTCTTTTCTCAGCTCCTGTAGAAGTTCAAGTCCTTCGAAATTCAACTTATAAGCTGAGATGTATTCTTCAACAGGATAGACTACCTTAACCATACCCAACGTGTGCGCTGAATTGGTGGTGAGTCCGACTTCTGTGCCGATTCCACCTAGAAGGTCTGCCAAGTCAAAGTCCATTAAGGTGTAAAGCATGTCCACAACCATGTCGTCCAGTTCTTTTCGGGCATTAACAATGTTGCCTACTTTTGAGAAAGCAGGTAATAGTGGCAAGTAGATTAGAGCATTCAAAGGATTTCTATAGTATTCACCGTAGGTTTGGATGACAAAGTCATTGTAATCCTTATTCAACAACAGCGAAAGCTCATTCATTGACACAAATGCGGAGCATCCTTTTGCCGGCGGATCATCTCCACCACAAGGAGTTATAACAAAGGCTATGATCGGTACACCGGAGCCTAAAACTTTTCGCAAGTGCCTAGCGAAATCAAAGAATATACCGCTTCCCGTGCCACCGCCTAATCCATAAATCAAAACCACTGTCGGCGTAATTATTGATGAAAGGGCTTGCTCTTTGAATGAGTTTATGCAGTTTTTGATTATTCCAAGTTGATAATAGTTTAGGGCGTAGATTGCTTTTGCTAAGGCTCTTCTTCTGCCTGCGCCGCCAGCCATCGGTGGAATAGCCATTGTTGATTGTAGCCAAGGAATAAAGTTTTTAAGTTTTGCCCCTTCGCCTACAAGGTATTCGTTGTATTTTTGGTTGATGAAATCAAACATTGCCTCGGCAGTTGGGAATTTTACTGACTGGGCGATCAGGCGCATTCTTTCGCTTGGGATACCTGCCTTTACCATCGACTTCTGTATTTGTTCATTGGTTTCCTGTAAACTTCTGATTTCAGGGTCAGCGATGTCGATTGCTAAAAGAGAAAGCCTTGTAAGGTCATTCTCCATCAGCTCCTTAGTTTTTTGGCTTGATAAAAAAGTTTCTACAATGTTAGTTCCAGCCGAACCGAGCCCTATCAATTGTACACTGTTTTGGTAGATTCTCGTAGGTTATCACATCCCGACTAATCTTTTCAGTCTATCCTTAACCGACTCCAAATTTGACGACATTGTTCTATCAATCTTTGAAGCTCTCAACGTTAAGCCTTCTAAGTCCTTGATTTGGTCTTCAACGACGAGCTGCATATAGCTGACTCTGCCTCTTATTCTCATGAACATAAACGCGAACACAACCGCTACAACCGCTACGACAACGATAAGCGGAAGGAACAATGCTTGCATGGTGGCGCCTGCGGGCGCATTGGAGGTGTTGATCGCGTTAAGTAGGTTGGTTGCACCAGTGGTGTCTCCCGCGGCAGCTTCTGCTTGGGCTTGGGTCAAAATGGTACTTAACAGAGAGGTGTATCCGGAATCAACTCCAGAGGAAATAAGCGATTTCAGATTCGCCTCTTTGTTGTTGTAAAGTGTTTCGAAGGTTGCCATCGCTGAGCTGGTTGCTGATACTGTTATTTGCTGAAGAGTGCTGCCGGATGGACCCAGCAGAGAAACAAGGTTAACTGACACTTGCCCCTGAGAGCCTTCATTTGGCACTGTGCCGTAAACCGTCATACTGAAAGTTCCTTGGAGCCAAGTGAACTGTGCTGGGTTTGCGTTAGGATTGAATTCAGAGCCTAAAGTGTAGTTTTGAGTGTTGAGAGCCCAAATTTCGCCTGATAGAAGCCTTTGCATACTGGTTTGAAGGGTAAGATCGCCTGAGCCTGCCGTGAAAACGTTGACCGTGAATGTTACGTAAATGGCTTGGTTAGGCAACACAGTGGAGAGGTTTTCGAATTGGCCTGTGGTAGAATCGTATGAGATAAGAAGTTGCTTTGTGTTGTAATCATAGACTTGGTAGCTGGTTATCCAGCCGCTACTCGCTTGAGCCTTAACAGTGAATATTGCCATTGAAGATATGCACATTATTGCTAATATTAAAATGAGACTTAAAGTGAGTATTTTCTTGTTCAATTCTTTATTCCTCAATTTTTGATATCATATGATGCATATAACATTTGCGCTAAATTCCTTAAAACAAAATTTTTTTTAGAATTAGTTATACTTAATTAATCATACGACTCAATGCAGATGCCACTTATAGCTGGAATTGGTCTCTTCCATGGTAAAAAATAAGATTAACTGCGTAACTATTGTAATACAGGAGGTTAAAAGATGGATATCGTAAATGTTCGCTTACCCGATAAAGTTGTTTCAGACATAGATAAACTGGCTAAAAAGCACAGTCTCAGCCGATCAGAGGTCATGCGCCAAGCATTAACTGTTTACTTGCATCTTGTAGAGAACGTTGGCACAATGTTGCGTCCCATAGTTTTTCAAGTGAAGCCTGCACAGATAACTTATACACGAAGAGGAGACGTTTCAATCCTGAAAGTACCCACAGGCCACGCTATAGTGGCAGGTTCAACCTCGTCCGGAGCGGTTGGTCCAAAAATAATGGATAAAGTCAAAGTTGATGGGCGTGTGTTGGGAAAGTTTCTGGCAAGGGTTGCCTTAATGGATGTGATAGCGACAGGCGCGTTTCCTCTTCTCTTATCAGTCACGTTAGGCGTAGAGAAGGAACCAACAGGCAACGAGATATTAGAAGGCATTCGACGAGAAGCCAGAACCCTCGGTCTTGACCCAAACCAGGTAATCATGGAAAATACGGAGGACAACTTTGAAACAGTGCAAACTGGCGCTGGCTTAACGGTAATTGGTTTTGCAAACGAAGACGAGTTAAGGCTTGGAAAAACAAGCCCTGGCGACTTAATAGTTGCCGTTGGCAAGCCTAAGGTTGGTGATGAAGTGATTTTGGCAGAAGCTAAAGGAGAAATTGCTGACCTCAAAAATGTAACTCAACTTTCTCAGAAAAAATATGTCCATGACATTGTAGCTGTAGGCACTTTCGGCATTGCAGATGCGGCTAGGATGATGGCGTATGGCGTTGGTAGGCAATTGAAGCTTGCTGAGGTGAAAGGGTTGGATTTGAACAAGTCTGCTGGTCCAGCCACGGTTGTTCTGGTAACTGTGGGCAAAGAGAACCTTGAGGATTTAACGTCGTTAATTAGTAAACCAATTAATGTTGTAGGAGAAATATTATAGCAAGTAAGCAATTACTTTTTTTGTGTGCTCCTGAGCAAGTGACCGTTTCGGTCGATTTCTCCGCTTCTAATCCGTGTGGTGGAGATTGGGTTGCAGTTTTCCGCTGGAACCATGCTTATTGATATAATTTTTAATGGTGGAAGCCCTGCTTCAACTCGGATTTTGTTTATTTTATCAGTTATCGATTCTGTTTCTTTACTAACAACCAAAGCGTCTAAGTCCTTGCCAGATATAGTGAGACCATAAGGATCATTTAGTGGAACTATTTCCGCTCTTTTAGCTAAGCCATTTTTTTCCAAGAAAGCTTCTAATTCCTTTAGCCTCTTGGCGTAAGATGCAGTTTTGTGCGGTTTACCCATTTTTGAGGCAAATTCGTCGGAGGATAAACCGATTACAACTTTTTCGCCAATTTCAAAAGCTTTACTTAGTAGGGCTTTGTGTCCTCTATGAAGTTTGTCAAATGTTCCGCCAACTGCTACTTTCTCATATTTTTTCATGCCCTACCAGCCTAGCGCCTTGAAAATCAATTTTGCTCACTATTATTTTTTCAGAGGGCAAAACCTGCTTAAAAGCTTCTGCCACCTGATTAGCATTTTCTTTAAGCACCAACGCGTGCACTGCTTCGCCGATCATGTTTTGCGCTGCACCGACTGCACCAGCCTTCTTTGCCAATTTAACTAGTTGTCGAACGTTCTCTGTTGCTAAGCCTGTTTTTTCAGAAAACTTCCAGCAGCAATCTAGAAAATTCTCTAAGCTGGGCTCAGCAAGAATTGCCTCTAAGGTTTTCTTGCCGTAGCGGTTAATCACCTGCTTTTTTTCAGGGTCTGTGAGTACTGTTTTTTTGGGGATGTTTGATTTGAAAAATCCTGCTACAACCATGTAGTCGGATGTTATTGGTATGCGGTCGATTTGGCAAATACCTGGCGCTCCTGGTTCCACAACTAGTACGCAGCCGCCAGTGAATGTTAAGGAGCTTACTGTACCTAAGCCTGTTTGGCATTCGATCTCTGCAACATGCGCGATTTTGCCTATTTGGTTGTAGGTTAGTGGTAAATCTAGTGCTTCTTTAAGCGCTAACCCTGTTGTTAATGCTCCGCCTGCGCTTGTTCCAAACCCTGTTCCGATAGGAACTTCAATTTGATGTTCAACTGTAACATCGTATTTTGCGTTTTTTTCGCGCAGAAGAATTTCGATTACTTTCCTTGTTGTTTTTGCTTCTAAGGCAGGCTTGGAGTTGATGAAAACATTGATGCTACTGCTTTTATCTGCTTCTCTGATGGTTACTTTGGTCAGGACGCCTTTTTGAAGGCCAAATCCTCCGCCTCTGGCGCCCACTTTTTCCAAATCAATAATCGGCTTATTGCCTTCGGTGTCGTGGATTTCAAAGAAGCTGGAAATTGCCGCTGGAGCAAAAGCTTTTGCGGTTTTTAGAGACAATTATTTCGCCTTCTCTTTGGTTTCTTGGCGTTGTCTAATAAATGGGAATGCGGCTTGACACGCTTTTATAACGGGAGGCGAGACCAGAAGCACAAAGGGTATTTCAGTTACGAACGTCCAAACGAAGACAAGCGACGCCAAAGACGCTGATAACGGCGCTGTAAAATACCCATGTGGCGCATAGAGCAGTTGACTATACGCCCAAACCCCAAATGCTATTATCATAGCACCGACCGCCATTCCAGTAATTGAGCCTACCCCAAAACTTCTGAATTCCTTCCAATATTTTGCGATAGCTACAAACAGAATTAAGGATACCGCCATGACGACACTGAAAAGGATAACGACGGTTTCGGTTGACAATCCGGTATAACCCGCAGATAAACTTGAAAGAAACACGGTTGGCAACAAAAGGCCCGCAAGAATAACCCCAATACCGATGATTAAGCTGAGCAAAGTTTTCTTTCTGTCAAGCTTTGTGTGCGCAAAATAGCCTATCAGGAAAAACGCCACAAAATTTGCAGGAACTCCCACGGTTAAACTCAGTAAAGGCTGTCCAATAACTATAATGTCTCGGATGAATATTCCGATCGCAGCTCCAATGCCGCCTTCCCAAGGTCCAAACAAAACAGCGAAAATAGCAGGCACAAATGCCGCAGGCCAAAAAGCAACTCCGCCAAAGCTTAAACCGAAACTTGTAAGGTAACCAATAACTGCATACACGGCCGCACATAAGGCAATGATGGCAACATCAAAGGCTCTAAATCTGGGCATTCAATTTTGCTCCATTTTTCAGGTTATAAACATGTTGAAATATAGGCTTTATAGATAAAACTTCCCTATGAACTGTTTAAACATGTTTAAACACGGTCAACTATCTTCTCAGAATCTTCAAATTAGCATCGACTCGCATAAATGACTCTTAATGGAGAAAGGTTTGAATCATATTTCCGCTTTGTTAGTTAATTGACGTTTCATTTGTTAGCACGGTCATGCGGGTACTCGTTCCTTGCACAAATATGGATGACTGCTTGGTAGCAGTTAGTACTGTGCTGTAGCCTCGCTCAGCCATTTCCTGCACTTGCTCACCAAATCATAGTACAATTGTTCTTTACAATCTTTAAACCGTAAGGTTTCGGGGTGATTGCGGCAGGCATTGTACTTGCCCTAAAACCTAATCTTATTTACCAAAATATCCAACAATATTGGGAAATTAAAATTAAAGAGTTTTAAACTGATTTATTTTTTGTGTCTTTTTATTCTTTCTTGCCTTTGTGTTTTCTTGCGCCAATCCTTCTTTCGCTGAGTCTGCATAGAGAACCTTTCTTGGCGGGGGATGTCTAATTTTCTGTAATGTGAAATGTTTAGGTAAAATGTTTCGTAGTCTATTTTGTTTGCTTTTAAATCTTCAAGGTTCTGGTTCAGTTCCTTTTTTGCTTGAGCATCAGTTACCTTGTCAAACGTTTCGGAGTAAACAAGGTATGCTGCGTGGAACTGGAAGTGTGAGGGATCATCGATTAAAAGTTTCTCTATTTGGGGTGCTGATTGGGTATTGTTGTTTTGTTCGTTTGGGGGTTGAGTCATGTTTATCCAGCTTTTAATGTTAAGCAATGTTGTTTTTCCCTCTTTTATAGCTGTGCCTGAAAAAACGGTTTTTGGCTGATATTTCCTGCTGGAGCTTCTCTTTTTGGCTATGAGAACTTGGTCTAAAAAGAGGGGGAGGAGGGTCAATTTTGTTGACGAATTTTCCTATCAAAAAGTATACCCTAAAGCCGGGAGCTTTTGCTTAGCCGTTTGGGTTGCCTTATTAGGTCTGGTGCTTACTGCCCAATCGAGAAAAGTACGACAGCTTTCACTACTTGAGCAATACACTATTTCGGCATTAGTATCGGCTATAGGTTTCCAAACATGTTCGTCGTGCGGACGAACTTTAACCCCGATAGAGTAAATCCCTTAAAAGTTTACATGACCTTTTCCCTTGAGAACTTTTACTGAACTAATTTTTGGTTATTAATTGCTGTTTTATTTTCTCAGCGTCCTTATCCAGCAACTCAATAGCTCTGAAACCGTTTTCATGGCGGAACTGACTGTACGGTTTCATTGGAATAACATGCACATGCAAGTGAAAAACCACTTGCCCAGCCGCTTCACCATTATTCTGTACAATTCTTATGCCTTCAATGCCTGTTGCGGTTTTAACGGCGTGTGCAATCTTCTTGACTATCTTGAACAGGTAAGCTGCTTC
Source organism: Bathyarchaeia archaeon (assembly GCA_050015395.1). Taxonomy (GTDB): domain Archaea; phylum Thermoproteota; class Bathyarchaeia; order Bathyarchaeales; family Bathycorpusculaceae; genus Bathycorpusculum. The sequence continues at coordinate 119,460 of JBEKBM010000003.1, read as the reverse complement.
TTCCTCTGGAATCTCGTAAATATTCTCGTAATGCTTTTTTGGAGCCACAAGCACGTGCCCAACGTTTACGGGTCGGTTACTTAAGAAAGCCACTACTTGCGCGTCCTCGTAAACTATGCTTGCAGGCGCTTCTTTGCGGATTATCTGGCAGAATATGCATTCGGACATAAGAGTCATACCTTTCAGCGGTTTAAGGGTAGGGTTAGCTTTAATAGAATTTATAGAGTCAATAATACTTTATGGAGACTTTAGTTGACGACATAGGCAGTTTCCCGTTGCCATTCGGAGTTGGAAGAGAAAGCTTTAGCAAGGCGTACCAGCTTGCAAGAGAAGCAATATTCCAAGGCAAGGATATAACGAAGGATAACTTTTTACAAAGCAATTTCAGCCAAATAGTACTTGATTCATTTAAGAAAAAAGTCGCTTCGGGCTTAGATGTCGTTAACTTTCCTCAACAGTACGATGGGATCAAACAAGTCGGCGATGTAATCCACTTAGCAATGGCGAATGGCTCCTTTGTTGTTGACCAAGACAAAGCAGTTTTTCCCGAAGTACACTTAATCAATCAACAAGCCAAAGTCCTCAGCGAAGAATTCGGCAAAAAAATTCAGTTGCGCGTTTCAGTTTTTGGTCCTCTGGAGCAGTATTTGCATGAGGTTGGAAAAACAGCTTACGCTGATGTGCTGGACGGTTTTGCGGAGACAATTAGGCGGTTTGCAAAAAACGCCCTCTTAAACAACAAGTACATCGAAACCAAAGTAGTTTCTATTGACGAGCCAAGCTTCGGCTTCAACAACATCCAAACCACACCTGACTTGATTTGCGAGGTACTTGAGAAAGCATTTGATTTCCAAGGAGCCACACGGCAGATTCACTTGCATTCAGCTTCTGGAGTGCATGATTTGCTTTGCGTTAAAAACCTTGATGTGTTATCGTTTGAGTATGCGGCTTCGCCAAGCAACATTGAATCAGTTCCTAAAAGTTTGCTGGAGAAGGCGGATAAGCAAATCAGAGTAGGCGTTTCCAGAACAGACATTGACAGCATTTTGGCTGAACTCTATGAGAAAGGCGTCGCTAAACCTTCAGCTGAGCAATTGGTTGAGCCAGAAGAAACGATAATGAAAAGATACAAAGTTGCCAAAGAAAAATACGGCGACCGAATGACTTTTACGGGTCCTGACTGCGGTTTAGGCGGCTGGCCTAGCCAAGAAGCGGCTCAACTTTTGCTGGAGCACACTGTGAAAGCAGTAAAAGCAGCTCCGACCAAGCAAACATAACTGATTTTCTTGTTTTTGATTCCCGTTCAAGCCAAAAGCTCATCTTTTTCAGTTACAAATTCAATAAGTTCTAACGTTTCTGGGCCTTGCCGACAAAAAGGAAAAAGAAGGAAAAAAGGTTTGTTTACTCTGGTTGTTCAGGGGGTTGTTGTGGCGGTGGTTCTATTTTTGCCATTGGTCTTTTCTTTGCCACTTCCTGTTGTGCCATAGTTAGGTCTTTGAAGCCGTAGACTCCAACTGGAGGCCAGCCTGCTTCCGGCATGACCGCGGGCACTAACATGATTGTGTTTGTTTGTGATTGCTGACCTAACTCGTAGAGTATGTTCATCCACCTAAGTCTTAGGCCTGTTGGGCTTGCCTCGTACGCTTTTGCTGCTTCAATCATTTTTTGTGACGCTTCGAACTCAGCTGTGGCTAAGGTTACTCTTGCCATACGTTCCCGTTCAGCCTGCGCTTGGCGGCTCATGGCGTCTTGCAGGTTACTCGGTATTATGACGTCTCGGACTTCGACGGCTGTGACTTTTATGCCCCATGCCTCAGTTTTTTCGTCGATAATTTCACGCAGGCGCGCTCCGACTTTTTCGCGTTCAGCAAGCAACTCATTAAGGCTGACTTTTCCTATGACTTCTCTAAGCGTAGTCTGTGACGCCAGCTGCGAGGCTTGGAGGTAGTTTTCAACTTGCAGGACTGCTTTTTCCAGATCTACGGGTCTCATGTATAGTACTGAGTCTACATTTACGGGAACGTTGTCTTTTGTGAGGGTTGATTCGGTCCTGAATTGTATAGTGTCTAGTCGAGTGGAGATTTTCATGGGTGCACGATCGATGAGGGGTATGAGGTATATGATGCCAGGACCTTTCAAGCCTACATACCGCCCTAATCGTAGTACAGGCATTCGTTCCCATTCTCTTAGCACTCGAATGCCGCTTAACACGAAAATTACAACTACAAAAGCTATGAACCCAATCGTACCCTCTATAACTGCCGACATTTAATTCACACCTTCAATAAGTATTCTGCACTCTGGAGAGTTAAGCTTTTTGCTCGGCTGGCTTAACTACAAGATACACGCCGTCCATGCTTACAACTTCCACTGCTTGGCCAGCAGTTATTGTCGTATCTTTGGCGGTGGCTTCCCAGAACTCGCCTATAACGCGGACTTCACCTTTAGGTTTAAGGTCACTTGTTGCTATGCCTCTGGCACCGATTAAGGCTTCTTTGCCTGTTTTTACCCGCCTAAACTGAGCCTTGACCCCCGCATAAAAAATCAACGCTACAATCAATGCTACGACAAAGAGAGTTGCTGCAAGAGAACCTTCAAGTGGAACAGCTACCCCATAATAAGTTATTCCTAAAACGGCTGCAAACAAAAGAAGTGCCCCAATGGCTACTAAAACCCCAATAATGACAGCAAGCGCAGCGTGCATTTAAACCACTTTAATATTGGATAGGTAGAATTTACTTATAAGTTAAGTACATAGCCGAATTAAAAAAATAAAAAAGGTTGCTCCTTTCGTTAATCGAAAACAGATGGGAAAGGAGCCATTGAAGCAACAGCGCTTGCATTGCTGAGTTGCGGCATCGGGTAAGGTGAACGTCGAAGTGGCGGTGGGCGCATTGGTTCGGGTGGTTCAAGCTCTAATGGGGAACGGTTTATCAGTCTTCTTCGCCTCCGTGAACGGTTGGGGTAATTGTTACTTCGATTAGGTTTTCTCGTCGGATGATGGTTAGCTTGGTTTCTTTATCTATCACGTCTTCAGCGAGTAGTCTTGGTAGGTCGTAGAAGTCAGTGACGGGTTTGCCGTTGAATTTTACTAGTACGTCGCCCATGGCTAAGCCTGCTTTGCGTGCTGGTGAGCCCGGTTCAACGGAGAAAATCATTACTCCGCTTTCCTGTTCTAAGCCTGCTTGCTCAGCGATTTCCTCGGGAATAGCCACTGTGTTAGCGATTATGCCAAGGTAACCTTTCTGAGTTACTCGTCCAGTCATTAGCCTGTCAGCGACTGCTTTCACCTTGTTTATTGGAATAGCGATGCCTCTTTGCCAAACATAAGCCGCGTTTATACCGATGATTCTGCCTTCCACATCCACAAGTGGTCCGCCGCTGAAGCCTGGATTAAGCTGCGCGTCAGTTGCGATTATGTTTTCCATTTGTGTTCCACGCCAGCCTCTAAGAGTGCTGTTTACGCTAGTTACGATGCCGGTGGTGGCGGTTGACTGGTTTCTATTAAACGGGTTAGCAAGTGCCAAAACGTATTGGCCTACGCTTAGTTTTTCTGAATCGCCCAGTTCTATGGGTGTAAATTCGCCTTTCTCCGCCTTTAGCAAGGCTATGTCATTGTACGGGTCGGATCCAACGATTTTTGCGTTGAAGGTTTTTTCTTCTTGACCTATTTTTAGTGTGTTGCATCCTGCTAGAACATGGTTGCAGGTGACGATGTAGCCGTCTTTGGTTAAGACGACGCCTGTGCCGTGTGACATTTGCGATTTTACGCTAACTACTGACTGCGAGATTTTCTTGATTAGCAAGCTTGTTGCTTCTGAGAGTGATTTCAAAACTTCTAACGGATTAGATAGTTGACTCATTTGTTTTTCACCATAAGGTACTATAGCAAAATAGTATTTGTTGACTAAGGAACAGCCATAGTTAGTCACGAATTCTGCAGGAGGGTTCAACGATGAAGGCTTGTTTTCCTAAGCAACATGTATTATCCATAGTGTTTTGTCTCACGCTTTAATGGAAATCGCAAGCTACAGTTAATTTCGAGGGATAATTCTTAATTACCGCGTCCTCTAAAGTGTCTGGCTTGAGGAAAAATAAAATGGTAAAGATGGATTTCGGTGGCGTCGTAGAAGACGTCATTACTCGTAAAGAGTTTACAGTGGCGCAAGCCCAAAAAATCCTAAAAGACGAAGTCGTTGTTTCACTTGGCTACGGCATTCAAGGCCAAGCGCAGTCACTAAACATGCGAGACAACGGAATAAAAGTAATCATAGGACAAGAAAACACCGGCGTTTTCAAGAAAGAATGGGATAAGGCAGTTGCCGACGGCTGGAAACCAGGCGAAAACCTCTTCCCCATGGAAGAAGCAGCCAAAAAAGGAACCATCAAGCTGTTCCTTTTAACTGACTCAGGGCAAAAACAAGTCTGGCCAACCATCAAAAAAACTCTCAAAGCGGGAGACGCACTGTACTTCAGCCATGGATTCAGCATCGTGTATAAAGAACAGACAGGCGTCATTCCACCAAAAGACATAGATGTAATTCTGGTCGCGCCAAAAGGTTCAGGCACGAGTGTCCGCAGAAACTTTGTTGATGGAAGCGGCATAAACTGCAGCTTCGCTGTCCACCAAGACGCAACGGGTAAAGCTCAAGACCGCGTCAAAGCCCTCGGCATCGCCATAGGTTCAGGCTACTTATTCCCGACAACATTCGAGAAAGAAGTGTACAGCGACCTAACTGGCGAAAGAGGCGTTTTAATGGGTGCTTTAGCAGGCATAATGGAAGCTCAATATAATACGTTGCGGGAACGTGGGCACAGCCCAAGCGAAGCTTTCAACGAAACTGTCGAGGAACTTACGCAAAGCCTAATTCGCTTAGTTGATGAGAACGGCATGGACTGGATGTACTGCAACTGCAGTGAAACCGCGCGCATCGGCGCATTACGATGGAGAGAACGCTTCCGCGACGGAACCAAACCGCTGTTCGATTCATTGTACGATTTGGTGGCTGCAGGCGAAGAAACACGCATAGTGCTTGAAAGAAGCAAAGCACCAGATTACAGGCAGAAGCTGGCTGACGAACTTAAAGCGATGGGTAACAGCGAAATGTGGCGTACAGGCGTAACCGTACGCTCACTTAGGCCTGGAAAGCAGAAGAAGCAAGAATAAAATTCTTTTTTCCATCTTTTAATTTTCTTTTTTGCGCAATTTCTTTCTTGACTATATCAAGTTATTGTTTGTTTGGTAAGCTAATTTTTTATACTTGAAAGCATCGCTTGCTAAAACAACGTGAGGCTTAGTCTTGGATTACATTGGAGTTGCTGCAGTAGCTGTCTTTGTGGTAACGCTCTTTTTGATGATTAAGCGTCCACATGGTTTGCGGCTTGGCTACGCGGCTGGAATCGGCGCGGCAGCTTCACTATTGCTTGGTACGGTTAGTTTGGGGCAGGCTGCACAGTCTTTCTTGAGCATTTGGGATGCAGCTTTGGCGTTTCTCGGAATCGTAGCGTTGTCTGTGACGTTGGATGCTATGGGCTTTTTTAGGTGGGCTGCGTTGCGGGTAGTAAAGTTAGCTGGCGGGAGCGGGTTGCGGCTTTACTTCTATGTTGCTTTGCTAACGGCGGCTGTGAGTGTTCTTTTTGCGAATGACAGCGCAGTTTTGATTTTAATCCCGATTGTGTTGGAGATTGTGACTTGCTTGAATATAGACTCAAAGGGTAAGCTTGCATACCTTTTCAGTGCTGGATTAATCGCGGATACTGCTGGCATGCCGTTGATTACAAGCAACCCAATCAACATCTTGAGCGCCGATTTTTTCAAGTACACCTTCATCGACCACTTAATTTTTATGGGTCCCGTGGCAGCGGCAACAATCGCCAGCAGTTTGCTGTTGGTTTACCTGTTTTTCAGGAAACGGATACCAAGGACTTACAATGTTGAAGCTGCGGATGCTTTAACCAGAGGAAAAACCGTGATTTCACCTAGTTTGTTGAGGATAAGCATGGCTACGCTTGTAGCAATCGATGTAGGCTACATTTTAACTTCTTTAAGCAGGGTTCCAGTTTCGCTCGTAATTTGCAGCGGCGCGGTGTTTCTGGTGGCGGTTTACTGGTTTACGTTGAAGCACGATGGCTCAGTGAACGGCGAGCGGAAAGGGCTCGCTGGGTTGGCAAGGGACATAAATTGGGACATCTTGTTGTTCATGCTTAGCATTTTCATAGTGGTCCAGGGATTGGAAACTGCTGGAATAACCAACCTGTTAGCCTCTGCGCTCGAGACGACTAGCAAGTTTCCCTCCGTGCTAGGAGTTTTTGCGCCAAGCATGGTTGTAACCGTCGGGGCGAGTTTCATGAACAACTGGCCGATGACGATTCTAGGTTTGCTCAGCATCAAGCAAGCAGCCGTAACTGGAACAACATTAACACGTTTGATTTTCAGCAATGTGATTGGGAACAACTTGGGTCCCCACTTTTTCCCCTTGGGATCACTGGCTATTCTGATGTGGATGGAAACGATGCGGCGGAAAGGCATCAACCTTAGCCTTAAAGAATACCTGAAAGTAGGTGCTGTATTGTCCATAGTGGAAGTTGCTGTAGCATCATTGGTGCTGTGGGCTGAATTGAGCATGGGCTTTCACCTAATGCTATAGCCGCTGAGAAAAAACGTACTTCATAGCGAGGATTCAAACGCTTTTTTGAGAAGTTAGCCAAAGAGGGGAAGAGAGGTATACTATTTGCTAGAGAAATTCAATAACAAAAATTATGCCCTATCTATCCTCTGCCAATACTTAGTTGTTAGGCGTATTTTGACTAGCTAAAAACTAGACTATCCTACCCTTAGTGACCGCTACTTAAGAAGCGTTTAAAGTGCTGATTATTTCCCTGTAAGCCTTCAAGGCTTCTTTTTCGCTTGCAACATTCTTGATTAGCATGCGTCCACCGTTAAACAAGCTAACCTCATAACCCTTGTAATTAAACATAAGAGCCAAACGTGACTTTAAACTAACACTAAACCGCTTGTTCACCATTGGGTAAATCTCCTCAAGGTTCAGCTTTAATGGTTTTTCAGGGTTAATGTTAGCTGTGTCTCGTCCGCAAAGCCAAACCAGCCGTTCACCGCTAGCTACTGAAGATAAGTCTCCGTGACAGACTGGACAGCGGGTGCTTTTTGAAATGTCTATATTGGTGAAATCCATGTCGCTGAAGTCGCAGACCAGCAGTTTACCCTTTAAAGTTGAGCCTATACCAGCTAAGAGTTTTATTGTTTCCATGGCTTGCAAAGCGCCGATTATTCCAGTTGTTGCCCCAAGGACTCCACGGGTACTACACGTTAGTAAATCCGTATCGGAAAGGTTAGGCATCAAACATTCCAAGCAGCCAGTTTCAGGCGGAGCAAACACCGAGAGATTGCCTTCAATACCGATGGCTGCGCCGAAAACGTACGGAATCTTCAATTTTACGCAGGCACGATTAACAAGGTAACGAGTCACCATGTTATCTAAGCCGTCAACAACACAGTCGACACCATCTAAAAGTCGTTCAACGTTGCCTGCGTTCACATTTTCTGGAATTGCTTCAACGGTTATGAGCGGGTTGAGTTTTTCCAGTTTTTTTGCGGCAACTTCAGTCTTTGGATAATGCAAGTCGTCAGTGTTGTATAGGATTTGCCTGTGCAGGTTATGAGTTTCTATGGTGTCTTGGTCGATTAAGCGTATGTAGCCGACGCCAGCTAAAGCGAGATAGAGTGATGAAACGGTCCCTAATCCTCCGGCGCCGACAATTGCAACTTTAGATTTGGCTATTTGCCGCTGTCCTTTTTCGCCCAGTTCTTTTAGTATTGTTTGGCGACTGTAGAATTCTTTAGCGAACGCTTTCTTTTCTGCCTCATCCACATTAACCATTCTCCAGAATGAAGTGTTGTTAGTTAGTGTTATATTTGCCTTTTATCTGGATTAAGCGTTTTCAGGTAGTTTGCGGTTAAATCTATGATTTCTAGCCGTTTTTTTGTCGCTTCGACTTTTTCAAGCAATTCGGCGAGGGATTTGAATAATCACGCATGATTTGAAACCGAAAAATTTTGGCTAATAGAAAATAACGCGTACGCTACTTATTTAATTGCTTAAGGTTAAAAAAACTAGAATTCGGGATAAAAAGAAAAATTGGGCTCTCAGAAACCAGAGCTTTCGAGTTTTTCTTTGACTTCTTTAATTTTCTTGCTTAGCTCTTCAACTTCCTTTGTGTTGCCTAAGGCTTTTTGGCAGTCTCGTGCATAATCAAGCGCGCTAACGCCGTACCTGTCGAATCCCTTATTAAACGAGATATCAGCGGACTTCATAAAAAATTCCACGCCTTTCTCATATTCTTTGAGGGCAAAGGCGCATTCGCCAGCCTTATAGTACATTTCTGCTGACCCGAAATAGTTCTGCCCTTTATAGTAAAGTTCAGCTGTTTTTACAAAAATGTCTCTTGCTTCAACGTATTTGCCGTTTTCCATCAGCGAATTAGCTTCTTTATGCATTTTTATTGGGTCTTCTCTTACGCTCATGAATTATCACTCATAATCGTATCTATTTTGCAGTGAACTCCCATTTAGATTTTCCTCTTCTAAATGCTTTGCTTCAAAAGAACAGAACTAATCGGCAAATGGCATAACATAAAAGGCTCTTCCGATATGCAGTAAGTAGGAATAAAACTTGATGCTTCGATGCATTCGCTGCGGCACAGAGTTTCCAGTTTACCCGTTGAGAAGTAAATGTGAAAAATGCGGCGGTACACTCGAATTTATAGCTGACTTACCTGAAGGTGAAAAATTGAAGCTTTCAGGAACTCAAGGATTCTGGAGATACAGAGAGATGCTTCCGCCAGTTAAGCACATGATCAGTTTGGGAGAGGGCGGAACACCATTGCATAAGGCTGAAAGGCTTGCTAAAGCCGTCGGATTGAAAGATCTCTATTTGAAGGATGAAACCCGCAACCCCACAAACTCTTACAGAGATCGCGCAGCAGCTTTCTTGACATCAAACGCGATTGACCAAGGCTTTGAGGCAATAGTATGCGCCACTAACGGGAACATGGGCGCTTCTTTAGCTGCCTACAGCGCAAAAGCAGGGTTGATATGCCACGTCTTGGTTCCCAAAGTTGTCGATGTTGGAAAACTGGCGCAGATGATTGCTTACGACGCCGTCATCGAGGAATCAGGCGACATTGTGGATGACTCAATCCGCAAAGCTTCTGCCTTAGCCAAGGAAACAGGCTGGTACCAAGCCACCGCCGAACTCAACCCGTTGGTTGTTGAAGCTCAAAAAACTATTTCGTTCGAAATTAATGAACAGTTTGCGGTTCCAGACTGGGTTATAGTTTCGATGGGAAGCGGCGGGACCATCTATTCTCTTTGGAAAGGCTTCAAAGAACTCAAACAACTAGGGCTAACCCGCTCGTTACCGCGGATGGCAGGAGTCCAGACAGAAGGCTGCGCCCCAATAGTCAACGAACTGACAGAACAATCATCTTCAAAATCCTGCAACCCATCCACACGCGCCTTAGCCATTCTTGTTGGCGAGCCATTACAAAGCGAATTAGCAATTAAAGCGATTCAAGAATCAAACGGCTTAGCTTTAACCGTCTCAGACGCGGATATTTTGGCTGCAGAGCTTCAAGTCGCTAAACTTGAAGGAGTCTTCGCTGAACCAGCCAGCGCAGCCACCGTGGCAGCATTGCAGAAATTGAAAGTTGACCGAATTTCCAGCGACAGCAGCGTAGTCTGCCTCATCACGGGAAGCGGGCTAAAAGCGACCGATGTTCTGCAGGCGATGACGAAAAAACAGAAAACCGCAGGCTTAGGGCTTGCAGTAAGTACCAAAGAGAAAATTCTTAAAATTCTCAGTGAAAAGGACACGTACGGTTATGATTTATGGAAGCAATTGGGCAAGATAATGACGCGCGCTGCTGTCTATCAACATCTTAACGAGCTGTCAGATAAGGGGTTGGTGGTCGGCTATGAGGAGAACGGCAAGAAATTCTTCCGAATCACTGAGCGTGGAAGGAAGGTTCTGGCAGCATTCGACGATATAAAGCTGCTTTTGTGATTGTTGGTTCCGTAACGCTTATTTGATAGTATAGCTGTAACTATACTAAAGTCACAACCATACCAAGGCGAAAAAAGATGCAACCCAAACCTGACAAAAAAAGAACCACACTCATAATCGCACAGGCAGGAGTCATGGCAGCCCTTGTCGCAGTCACAACCGCCCTCGTGCAGATTTACATCCCAGCCACAAGAGGATACCTAAACTTCGGCGACATCATGATCTTCGTCAGCTCCTTCACTTTTGGTCCAATCGTCGGTGGGTTCGCAGGAGGCGTTGGGTCTGCAATATCTGATGCGGCTACCGGATACGCCTACTTTGCACCGTTCACCCTTATCATAAAAGGCGCTGAAGGACTCATAGCTGGCTTAATATCCAACAGACTAAGCAAGAAAAGAGACGTCATAGCTGTGGTCATAGCAGGCTCAGAAATGGTAACAGGTTATTTCATAGCTGAGTTCTTCGGGCTATCAGAAGGGTGGGCAGCAGCGTTCGAAGTGCCCGCCAACATAGTGCAGATAGCTGTAGGCGGAATAGTTGGTATTGCATTAGCCACCATACTTCGCAAGAGACTCCCAGAAGCTTGGAGAAATCAAACCACACAGCAGAGTGTGTTGCACAACTTAAAAGCTAGATTTAACAGAGAATAAGATCATGAAACTGCCACCCGGAAAAATCCCCATAGACATCCTAAAAGAAGTAGTCTTCAAAAACCTGGGAGCGAACCGTAGCGAGGTCGTTTTGGGTCCTGCTGCTGGAGTAGATGGTGCAGTGTTAGATGTTGGAAACAAAAACGCCATCGTTTCCATGGATCCAATCACAGGTGCAGTTGAACGGATCGGATGGGAAGCCATCAACATTAACGCTAATGATGTGGCTACGTTTGGGGTTGAGCCTGCCTTTTTCTTCTCATGCTTGCTTTTGCCAGAGAACGCTGACAGCAAAATCGTTGAAACCATAAGCACCCAAATGAACGCTGCCGCCAAGGAGCTTGGCATTGCGATTGTTGGAGGACATTGCGAATCAACTCCGGGTTTAGCTAATCCTATTGTTGTTGGCTGCATCATGGGCTTAACAGAAAAAGGCAAATACGTTACCGTAGCAGGCGCTAAAGCAGGCGACAAGCTAATTTTAACAAAGAGCGCTGGAATTGAAGGCACTGCAATTTTAGCTTCCGACCGCGAAGAGCAACTAAAAAAAGTTTTTACTCCGACCATACTTGAGAGCGCCAAACGCTTCTACAGCCAAATAAGCGTTGTAAAAGACGCCTTAACGGCTTACAGAACAGGCGGAGTCCACGCGATGCATGACCCAACAGAAGGCGGAATACTAAACGGCATCCACGAAATGGCAGACGCCGCAGGATTAGGCATACGCGTTTTTGAAGAAAAAATCATGGTTGAGCCAGAAACCGCCAAAATCTGCAGGTACTATGAAATTGACCCTATGCAGCTGATTAGTTCAGGCGCATTGCTCATAGCCGCGGAGCCAGAAGCCGCAAACAAAATAATCGATGCCTTAAGCCTAGAGCACATTTACGCTGACGTCATAGGCGAATTCAACCCGAACCCCAACAAACGCATACTCATGCATAAAGACAACACGGCAGAGATGCTGCCAAGACCAGTCTCAGACCATCTATGGATTGCTTTAACGCGTTAAACTGCTTCTCAACCTACTTGGCGGCAGTTGCAAAAAAAAAGAACTAAATCCACACTGTCTCATCTAAGAGCCTGAAATGTTCATCTCCAGTCACAATCTTTGCCTCAAGCGACCTGCCTGTTGCTAATACGATTGCATCGAAAAGGCTGGGTGCATTCAGCTTATTTTTTCGGGCATTATCTGCAAGCTCCATATAGCACTTGGCTGATTCCAACGCTAGCTTAGCATCCAAGTAAGCAATATTTGAAGCGCCAACTATTTGCTCCAACCGCACATTGATTATTTTGTCTTCGATGCCTTCTCGGATGTATTTGCGGGCAATCTCTGCTAAAGCGGTGTCAGGTGTGTAAACTTCATCAGCACTTTCAAATATTTCTTTGACTCTGCGGCCTTTTGCGCTTCCGATGAAGAGTTCAATCCAAGCATAAGAGTCAATTACGATCTTCACCGCGGTCTCCCTCCGAAAAAGGCTTAATCCTAGCGCGGTCTACACCGAAGGCTTGTTCCAAAATCGTTTTGCGTTGTTTTTTGATTAGTGATTGAATAGCTTCGTCAAGGCTTTCCGCGTTTAGCTTTTCCCTAACGTGCTCAAGCGCTTCTGCAGTTTTCTTTGAAACTCTTATTGTTGTTGTATCTGTCAAGCAAATAACCAGCACAAATTATTATGAATGCAAGTAGATAAATATACTTGTAACAAACGGGCAACATTTTAGATGATTAACGCGTTATACTGCCTCGTAAACCGCTTAGTGGCAACTGCAAACACCAGTAAAGCAGGAAGACTGGGTAAAAAATCTTGTACTCATACAAGTGCAAATAAGCCAAGCCGCATTTGAACTCAACGGGTTCTTTTAATTGGAGTGGAACTGGTATTTGTGCTCACGGTTTTCCTTATTGGATTACATTTAATCAAGAATAAAGAAAACAGTGTAATCGTACCTAACAAAATTTTGAAATTTAATATCCTTTAAGAGCAGTACTGAAAAAGAGAATTAGGAAGTAGACCCCCCTCCGTCTCTGTCTCTGTGTATCTCTCGGTGATTTTCGATGCCGCTGTTTGAAACAAAATAGAAAAAAGATTTAATGCTGCCTTGGCGATAAAAGATCTTGGAAGTCAGGGTTGGCTTTGCCGTATTTTTCTTCAATCGCTCTGTTTATGCGTAGCCAATCGTCAAATATCAATGGCCACATTTGGCTGGCTACAACTTGTTTTGTAATGTATTCTTTGATTGACGCATTTCTTTTGATTACTCGGTTGTGCCAGTCCACATCGATTAATCCTCCACGGCGAAGATGCTGTAGGTTTTGGTAAACTAGATCCGAATCGATAGGATAGTTTAAGCTTCTTGATAGATCTTCAAGCAGAGAATCAAGGGAAATTTCGTTTTCTTGACGCAGACATACCACGGCAGCTACATCCTGCACTAACCGTGCACTCTTGCTGAGGTAGAAGGTTTTTCTTTTCGGAATCAAAGCTTGCTCAATTCTGAATGCATGCCGTTTGTAGAACCATTTCTTTACTATCTCAGCCAGAACCAGGTAGGTAACGATCATCAGTAACAACGCAACGTAGAACAGGGGCGGAGGAGGTACAAAATGGAACAGCCGCCCCACCGCTGTATAGGGTATTATAAGGGCTGCGGCAACTATTGAGAGGGTACTTAATACCAAGTACTTGCCAGGTCTGCTTTTCCAGAAGGGCGATACCCTTGTCCTAATGACAAATACTACTAACGTTTGAGAGATAAGCGATTCTACGAACCATGCAGTTTGGAATTCGTGTTGCTGAAAAACTGTTGCCAACGGGATGCCCGTTGCTGCTGCAGTTACCGGAATACCAAAAATGAAGAACATTGTAAAGAACGTAGCGTAATCAAAGATTGAACTAATTGGGCCTTCCACTATCATGAAGTTTCTGATGAAGGAAATGTCCCATCTTTTGGGGCGCTCAATGTATTCTTCATCGACATTATCTGTAGCTATTGTAGTTTGAGAGATCGTGTACAGAAGATTGTTTAACAAAATCATTATGGACAGCATTGGCAGGAAGGGCAAAAATAGTGCTGCACCTGCAACACTAAACATGTTACCGAAGTTTGAGCTAATACCCATCATGACGTATTTCATGGTGTTACCAAAAGTTTTTCTTCCCTCAATAACACCTTCAGCTAGCACTGTCAAGTCGTTTTCTAGAAGTATGATGTCGGCAGACTCCTTCGCCACATCTACTGCGTTGTTAACAGAAACGCCAACATCAGATGTTTTAAGGGAAGGAGCATCGTTGATGCCATCGCCCATGAAGCCAACAACGTGGCCGTTGTTTTTCAACGAATTAATTATTCGGTCTTTTTGTGCTGGAGTTACGCGTGCGAATACGTTGGCTTCTTCCACGACTCGAGCTAACGCATCATCGTGCATTTGGATCATGTCGTTTCCGAGAACAACCCCTTTAATCTCGAAGCCAAGTTGCTCACAAACTTTTCTAGTAACTAGCTCGTTGTCACCGGTTAAGATCTTTAGCTCTATTCCTTCTTTGGCGAGAAGCCGCAGTGACTCTTTTGCTGTTTCCTTCGGAGGGTCAAGAAAAGCAACGAAGCCAAGAAACACCATGTCGTTTTCATCATTAACTGAGTAGATGGCTTTGTCTTCTCTGAGTTTTTTGTATGCAACACCCAGAGCTCTTAAGCCTTCTGCACTCAGATCAAAGTATTTTTGCTCAATCTTTTTTCGCAATTCTTCACTAATATCTTGGATAATACCGCCTATTTCGCAGTAATTTGAAATTTTCAGGATGTCTTCTGGAGCACCTTTTGCTATGAAGAATCTTTGTCTTTCCTGTTCAACGACAATAGAAACACGTCTTCTGACGAAATCAAATGGAACTTCATCTATTTTTTGGAAACTTTCGACATTAATTTCCTGATGAGATAGGATTGCACCGTCAAGAGGACTTTTCAGCCCGGTTTCATAATAACTGTTTAAGTAGGAATACAAAAGTACCTTATCATCATCGTTACCTTCCGAATCAACATGCAATACAAGCGATATGCGATTTTCCGTTAGGGTACCTGTTTTATCTGTGCACAAAACGTTCATGCTACCGAAATTTTCAATCGAAGGCAGGTGCTTCACTACGACGCCTTTTTTCGACATGTTTACAGCTCCCTTGGAAAGGTTCATCGTAATGATCATCGGTAGAAGTTCAGGGGTCAACCCTACTGCCAGGGCAGCTGAGAATAGAAGCGATTGGACTAATCCTCGATGAAACAGGGCAAGCACAATAAAAACGAAGATAACCAATACGAACGTAACCTGCATGATGAGGTAACTGAACCCTTTTACGCCGCGCTCAAATTCTGTTTCAGGGGGCTTTGCAACAAGTTTCTTAGCAATTTTTCCGTATTCTGTAGATCCACCAGTTCTCGCAACGACTGCCGTTGAGCTGCCGCTTACAACCGAAGTGCCCATAAACAGATAATTGTTCCATTCAGTAATCGAACTAGACGATAAGTTTATGGACTCCAACCTGTTGGGTGTCTTTTCAACAGGGAACGATTCACCTGTTAGACTGCTTTGATTTATGAAAAGATCTTTAGCGCTGATTATTCTTGAATCTGCAGGGATGATATCTCCAGCTGAGAGGTAAATTATGTCGCCGGGAACGATTTGGGAAAGTTTAAGCTCTTTCTTAATTTTATCACGAAGCACAGTGGCCGTCGTACTGACCTTTTCTTTGAGAAGTTCAGCGGCATTTTCCGCTTTAGATTCTTGATAATGATCAATAATGACGCTGATTAAAACAATAGCAACTATTATAGTAAAGTCTGCAACATCGCCAGTGGCGCCAGCGAACCCAGCTGCAAACAAAAGTATTATGATCAAGGGGCTTTTAAAGTGAAGTAGAAAACTGACTATACCAGAACGTTTCCTCTTTCGAGCTAATTCGTTAGTGCCATAAACATTTAGATTTTGTTCCGCTTCTTGGGAACTTAGACCCTGAGATGAAGTTCCAAGACGAGATAATAACTCGTCTGTTGGCAGAGTCAGAACTTCCTCTGCGGTTACGGGAGGCTGCGCTAAAGGCACGTTTTCTTTTACGGTGAATATTTCTGAATTGCTTTGAACGCCATCTGCCACAGTTCTCTCCGCCAGTGCTCACTCAACCAAGAGTGAAACCGTTCTAGCATTACCAGAAACACCATTCTTAAAAACCGTTCCTTGCAAAACGCATGTAAAATCGAATTTTGAACAAAAACTTTCTTTCTTTTCAAGCATTCGTAAAAGGCTATCGTTGGGATTTTCCGCATTGTTTACAAAAGACATCAGAATCGTCTATTGTCTGCCCACAGTATGAGCATTTTTTTTGACATATCAAAACCACTTACAGAAGGTGATGTTGGAGGCTCTTTCTCATATCTTTTGGCGATAAGCAGAGCAACTTCCCAAAGTACTACCATAGGAATGAAAAGAGCAATATCTGCCAGAGGTCCGCCATCAGGTGTAATAATCGCCGTGACTATGTATAGAATGAAGTAGAACCAAACTCTGTTTTTTGCGATCATGCTTGTTTTTACCATACCAAACTTGACTAACAGAACAAAAATTTCTGGGATAGTGAAGCCGAACCCTGTTAAACCTATCGTCGTGAGAATCATAGAGTAAAAATCCGAGACTGAGAGAACAGGCAACGAACCTACAATTTGTGAAAACAAAATCACTGTATAAACTATGAACGGTGACAAAACAAATAGCCCAAACAATGCGCCAGCAATGAATAGGCCGGTGAATCCCACAACAAATGGATAAACCGACTTTCGCTCATGCGGATATAATGCTGGATCAACAAACTTGTACAGTTCATACGCTATCACAGGCGAACTTACCAAAAAACCAAAAATTATTGACGCTAGGAAATAGATTTCGAACGGCGCTCCAATCTCCAAGCTGATGATCTGCAACCCACGAGGTGCAATAAAATTCCTAATCCAATTCAAAAAAACAGACACAATAGGTGAGTACATTCCCGTCAACCAAAACTTAGCTGTAAACATGTGGATAGGATTGGAGGGAAAAAGCGCAAAAAAAAGCGGCTGCAGCAATAAGAGCAATGAAAATGATTTTAAGTCTATGCTTTAACTCTTTGACATGCTCCCAGAAACCAGCTAACACTATTAGAATCTCCTAAATAATTACTAAAATGCTTCTCTGACTAGAAGTAGTCAGTCTTGAATAGTTGTTTCGCTCGCTGGAATTATAGGCTTTCCCCGTAAAAAGTAGTTCGCAAGTAAGGCTTAGTTGGGCGTGAAACCTGCTGAAACGATGACGCGGAGTATTCACTCAAGAGCCCCTCAGTATTAAGAGGTTTTTTTCGATGGCTAAGAGCACTAACTTTACAAGACCTCGCACTAGGCTTAAACGCTTTAGGCACATGCTCGGCGTATATACAAACGTATATGCAAAACGTATATATTTTGTGACCTACCAGGTAGGTAGAGAGCACACAGACATTGAAGAAGCCCATTTGAAACCCAGAGCAATAGAAAACCTAAATCCAAAGGTTAACTTTCAACAAAACCACAAGCCCTTTTTGCCAAAGGGCACCTGCGAATCTACTGCATAAAACATTAGGGCACAAAACGTCTTAAACCCTATGAACCTCAGTTATGCTATTCAATTTAAAGATGAATACTTTGAGGAAACAGTCGATATTGAATACTAAAAGATAATATGGGTAAAGCTGACTGGGCGAATTACGATGAAATAATTTCAAAGAAACAAGGATGCATTGCTACCGCAAAGCAAAAAAGTATGTTGTTTAGGTTCGGATAATTGTTTTTATAGTTCCAATGTTTAGAGTATTAAATTCAACGAAGCGGCTAGTGACACTTATTTGACGACAGACATCAAAAAAGTAGCATCAATCGCAAGACGTTCACTTGCGCCAGGTAAGCCTCACCATGCTCAATGGTTGGTTACAAGAAAATGTAACTACCGCTGTGCAGATTGCAATGTCTGGAAAGAACAAGACGAGAGAGAACTTGCAACGGTTGACATAAAAAAAGGATTAGATATTCTAAAAAATCTTGGCATAGTTGAGCTTGTAATATCAGGCGGCGAGCCGCTTCTTAGAGAGGACATAGGCGAGATAATTGATTACGCCTCAAAACTTTTCGTCACAACCGTTTATGATAACGGAAGCATGGCTGCCAAAAAAATCGATGTCCTACGAAATGTAGATTTCGTGGCAATTTCAATAGACAGTTTGGACGAAACAAAAAACGATGAAATAAAGAATGTACCTGGCGCATGGAAAAGAGCAATGGAAACCGTGGAAAAGCTTCACAATAAGGGAATAAATGTTAGTGTCACACCGACAATTTCACAAAAAAACCTACATGAAATAATTGATATAACTAACTACTTCACAAAAAAAGGAATCCCCGTCTGGTACTGCCTTTACTCGTATGACATTGCAGCGGACGAGAAACAACTATTTAGGATTGGCAAAGAAAACAATGAGTTCGTTATAACAGATAAGCAAGCCATGGTTAAACTTTGCAATTCCCTAATTGAAATGAAAAAGAAAAATACGAAAATCCTAATGACAAACAAACTTCTAAAAGCTTTACGAAGCTTCTATGAGGAAGATAAGAGAACATGGAAATGCCAAGCACTACGTAACTTCCTAGTCGTTGACCATTTAGGCAGAATTGCTGGGTGCCACAGCCACAATTTTGCTGGTTCAATATTTGATTTGCCCAAGATGTGGAAAAGTCAAGAATTCAAGGAACTCCGCGAAGCTTACCATGAATGCACACAATGTAACTATCTATGTTATATTTTCTATTCTCTTCAGGGAAGCCCATCTGGCTATTTATCGTTGGCTATGGACCAGTGGAAAAACGCGGGGTTAATATTCAAAAAGAATGAAAACTAAACTTCCAAGTTCGGAATAGTATAAAGGAAATCTGCAGTTTTGGTTGTTGATTGATAAGTAAATTTCTGCTCTTCTTCAATGTCTGTTATGGGGACTTTTAGGGTGCCGATTCTTATTTTTGGGATGTTATCGTCTATTAGTCTTGGTCCTGCATCTTTTGGTTTTTTTAATTCTATTAGAGCGGGCAGAAAAAAGAGTACAATTATCATGGCGATTGTGGCTATCAGAGTAGCAATTAATGAATTCTGATCTTGAATCATTAATATCTACATTAATTATTAATTTGCAATATAACAGTTTCCACTACCCGAGTGTGATGTTTTAACCCACACATTCGCATCTCGCCTCATAATTTTTGAAGTCATCACATCGAGAAAAGCCTTCAAACAAATAGGTATATTGTAAAAGAAAGTAAATATCAAAAGAGGAATAAGCCACTGCGCTCTTTTTCGACCATCCAAGTATATCCCGATTCCAACCTCAAAAAAAGGAGCAAAGTTACCTACAGAACAGTACACAGATATTGGAATGAAAAACCATAAAGTGCTTATAAGCTGTAAACCCGAAAGAATCAGATATAAACCAATAAGCATCGAAAACAAAGCCAGAATAGGTATAAAATAAACATTTAGCAATAATAAACCATCGATTTTCTCTTTAACATTCAAGTTTTTACTTTTCAAAACGTTCCATGAGTGTTTAAAGAAGCATTGCATGTGCCCTTTTGCCCACCGGTACCTTTGTTGGCGATAAGCTTTCCAGTTATCAACTGCTTCCTCATAGCATTCTGCATCAATATTATAGGGGATTCTGTAGCCTGCGAGGTAAATGCGAAAAGTTAAATCGGTGTCTTCTGCCAATACGGTCTCATCCCAACCACGCAGGTTTTTTAGCAAACTGCTCCTAAATCCGCCGACGGTTCCTCCAAACTGCACGATTAAGCCTAAATTATCTCTTGCTTCTTGGTCAACGCGGTATCCGCCTATTCGCTCCAGCGCCACTAACCGCGTAACTATGTTTTCGGGTTCATTTAAGACAACGACTCTTCCCTGTACTGCACCAACTTTGGGGTCAATGAATTCTCTGGCAAGTTTCTCAACAATATCTTTCTGAGGGCAATAGTCAGCATCGAAACAAAGCACTATTTCGCCAGTTGATTTGCTAAAGCCATCGTTCATAGCTGATGCTTTTCCTTTGCCGCCGTTGCTTTTGTCTCGATTCAGCACTTCTATGAACGGGTACTTGTTTTTGTAATCGTCTGCTATTGCCCCAGTTTGGTCGGATGAAGCGTCATTGATGACTATTACTTGCAGTTTGTCTTTTGGATAGGTTAACTCACTGATTCGCTGAAGCAATCGTCCAATAACTTTCTCCTCGTTATGTGCTGGAATAAGGATGGTAACCGTAGGTTCAAACGTTGAAGCCTCAATGGCTGCGGGTTTTTTGTTTTTGTTGGCTCCCCTTAAAACGGTAATGGTAAAAATATAATGCCTAACAAGGTAAGCCACCATTACTGCAGTTAAAAGTAGGAAAAAGATTTCTAAAACTACAGAAATCAAAGCGAATCTCCTAGTTTGTGCTCTCACGATGGAGAACTGTTAAGCTTAGAGACCAAAACGCTACGATCCAAAGTGAACATAGAAAGGGAAAGAAAACTGTATAAAGGATATTGAAGATTTTACCGAAAAAAACGGTTCCTGTAATGGCGAAAGAGTAAAAGATAAAGTTCCAACAGAGACCTATTATGTTGCCTGATGCTAAAAGGCATAGTTTCACGTTAAACGCACCGTTCAACTGAAAGGCTAGGGAAATAAAAAGCGCATTGAAAATTAGTAACATGACTGTGGATTGGATGTTAATTAGGCGAAATGAGGCTATGAAGCAAAAGATTATTACTACTGCAAATAGAAACGCGAACAGACCATTTAATACTTTCACTTATTCCCTTCCCCTCTCTCAGACGGCGCTTTGTAAAGAGGGGTCTAATTTGTTATTGATGGCTTTAAGCAATCAGTAACTATGTTATAGAAGAAAGTTCTATTTACTCAGTTAGACTCAGGAACAGAAAGAACCACGTTGCCTATTACTCTGCAGAGAACTTCAAAAACCTCTTCGGCATTCAAATTATCGGTATCTAAAACCAAGTCAAACGGTGCAAAATCTTCGCCTAAAACGAAACCGTAAAGCTTCTTGTAAATTGCTTTTGTTCTAGCTTCTTTTTCTTCCAATACTTTGAATGCTTCATTAACGGTTATTTTATCGCGTTCGGCAACTCTTGCTGCTCTCTTCTCAATCGAAGCCATCAACCAGATCTTAAAACCCTCTTTAAGCAACCAGGGCATGGTCCAACTATCTAGGAGAACATTTCCTTGATGCGCATATTTAAGCAGCTTAGCATCTACTGCCTTGTCAAATTTAGGGTCATTTGCTCTTTCCTTAAGAAAATTTAAGCCTTCAGGGCTCTCCCACCAGCCTTGACGTGACACGTCATAGCCTTCTGCTTTTGCCAGTTCTTTAAGCGCGTCGCCACCTGAATAACATTTTAGATTGTATTTTTCCGCAAGCTTTTTTGATAGAGTGCTTTTTCCTGTTCCAGCCATTCCTGAGATGCAGATTACTGTTTTTTTGTCAGCAAAGCATAATTTTGCGTTTTTAGCCATTTAGCGCCACCATGTTTTCTGCGTCAAGTTTCAATCGGCATTATGCCTATTAATCGTGATGCAAGTAGACCTAAGAAGAATGAGCCGATGGGGTACCAGTAGAGGACTGGGATACCGCCGAAACCTGGCAAGTAAGCCATAGAGGTGCCTCCAAAGGTGGGTGTTAACACGAGAAACCAAATAATAATGTAAACAAAAGAGAATCCGAACTGGACCATCTGTGGCTTCATCATTTTTGCCTGCATGTTTTTTATTTGCGATTCTCTTTTTTTGAGTTTTTCAACTTGTTTTTTGTCGTTAGCTCGCATGGCAGCCATGGTTTCTGACCGGTATTCGTTCATTTCTTTCTGCATGACTCGGTATTGTTCCCACCCTATGAAATAGTTGATTAGAACCCTGTTTAATCCCGTGTTTATGAACGCAATAACAGTTGCGATGAAAAAGATTAAAGTTGCTGCAAAAATTGAATTGATTATAATCGGATTACTAATATCTAACGTAAATTCTGGAGCATTAAGGGCGTTTGCACTCGTGTTTTCATTAGCGCCGATTATCCATTTGTAATTTCCTGAGGGTTTAGGATTTGTTGCGTCAAAAGTGAATGTGATGCTCTGCCCCGAGCTTAGTCCTTCAGCAGAGCCATAGAGAAGAATATCACTATTTTCTTTGGTTATTGTCCAATTTTGTGAGGTTGGTTCTTGACTTATAACTATATTTCCAACATTACTGTATCCTGAAGGTATTGTAACGATTGCACCTCCAAGATTGGCTTCACCCACGTTATTTATAGTGAATGTATATGATGTAGCTTGTGCAACGCCAGAAGTCCTGCCTGAAATGGATGCCTGACAGCTAAGGTTTCCAGCAGCGTTTACTGATCCAGTAAATACGCTTAGAGCTGAAAATGTTACCAACGTAAACAGAAGGATAATAACTATTTTATTGAGTACTTTCATATGTCATTCTCCTTCTATTACTCTTAACAATCACCGCAGTTTCCTCTTGGAACTGTAATGCGTATCTTGTTTCCTTGTTAATAACCGTTTTTGCTTTTTAGCGCAAATTGTTTAAGAAAACAAACTTTTTTCCAATACCCTGCTTATTTACACTATACCATGCTAACTAAAATTGATTAGAAACAGGTTTTAATAACGACTTTTTTTCATATCTTGTTATTGTCCTTTCCAAAACAAGTAAACTTTCGTTTGCGAAAGTATCCCGACGAGCTTAATGAGTTTTGCAATTTTCGGCATTTCAGCGTTCTGAATGCTTTGAATATAGTCCGATGTTTTTCCATAAGGCTGATGCCGACTAACTGCAAACTCCTTTTTGAACCGCGGATGCTTATTCTTAATTAACGATTCTTTAAGCTTGTCCAATTGTGCAGGGCTTAGACTTTGGAGTTTTTCTTTGACATAACGTTCACTGCCTAAGAGTTGCAAGTCAAAACCCAACTCTGAGAGTGCCTTAGAAACCTCTGAAACGCTTTCTATTGATTTTTGTTCAGCTATTTTTTGCATACCTGCCTTTTCTGCAAACGGGTTATACTTCGCCATGACTGCAATCATCTCAACATAGGGCGTGCCTACTAGAGGAAGGGTTTCACGGATTAGTTTGGCGCCTAAGCCTATTGTTCGGTATTTTGGATGGATAACCACTCGGCTGATTATGCTTAGTTGTTTGTTCATTTCTTGGATTGTAATGCGTGGAAGCACAAGGCGTCTTCCGTAGCAGCTTGGCGGAGGATAACTATACACTATGACGGCAAGATCATCTTCCAACTGATCAAGCAACGCTTGGACCTTAAGCAGAGGCCTAAGCAAACTCGTGCCATAGCTACTCTCATACCACCAGCTTTTAGCGCCCCAACGGAAATGAACCATATCCTGAGCCTCAAAAACAACAGGCGGAAAAGTCAACAGTTGAATATACCCAAAAATGTCACCGTACTCATTACGGCGCACACGCATATGAACGGGGTCAAGAGGCTTAAGCCACGTAACCTTACCACTGGTTTCGTCCCGGCAAATTTCTATGAAAGCGTTCCCAAACACAAGCATATCCGATGCAACAATGCGCAACGTATGCAGAATGTTCTGTTCATCAAGCCAATCTGTTAGCCACTGGCGAACTCCGTCGTCTCCGCCGTTTAACTCAAAACCGTTGCTGATGGCGAGATTAACGGTGACATCGATTGCTGCCTTGATGTACGAAGTAAACGTGTATAGGTCCTTGTACTTTGGCAAGTCCTCTATTGGCGTTGCGCCCCAAATGCGGTCCCAGTAGGCAGTGTATGGCGGAGTAACGAAGCCTGCGCCTGAACCTTTGAGCATATAACGGGAAACGTAACCATAGAGCATCTCATCCTTCTTCCAGCTAAGAGGCACCTCCTCTTCAATCTGACGACGGCTAACGTCAGGCGGCACCTGCCGCTGAGCCTTAAAGCCTAATCTTGCCTGCAGTTTCTGGAAGCTTTCGCTGATTTTTTCGGCAACAAAACTCATGTTCGTTTACACCTTGTTACTATTATTAAGAGCAGTTCACACTCAACTATGTTTGAACATTTAGCCGCGTTTTCGTTTGTTTCAGACCCAGAAAAGCGTAAAATTTTCCAATCTAAAGTTTTAAGTAGCCATAGATTCTTGCTGTCGCGTTTAGTTTCTGATTTGTGTTCCATTAATTTTTCCATTAAGTTTTTGCGTGCTAATGCGTCAGGGTCAGCAAGCTAGTAATAATTCACGTTTGTTAGAAAAAAGCGATCATGATGTATAAAATACCTAAGTAACATAACCGCTATATTTTACTGCAATGACCCATTGGAAGTGATGATAAATAAGAAATGAAGCTAAGAACCTACAGTTGTCTCTGGGGCTGAGTAATTGCCCTCTAACTCAACCTCTACAACGCTTTGTTCAGTTGTTCGGGGCTCTGAATAGACTACGTTCTGGTCTCTTTTCCCGGCAACAATTTTGCTGCTTTTAATTGTAATCACCATTTGACCAAAGGGTAGAATATTTAGGTTGGTTTCCATTTTTATCCCCTTCTTATTCATGTTAAATCCTCATTATTATACTTTAACCATCGCGCTCCATAAGCTCTCGATTCGATGCCCGTTTCTGGAGATTGTCTTATAATTTCCCCTTGCACAAGAGGCGGTAGGCTTTGTGTAACTTGCTGTAACATTTGTTGAAGAATCTGTTGAGCTTGTTGGGGAATTTCTTCAGGTCTTATGCCTGGTGGCAGCGACAGATTAACGTTCAAGTTTATTTGAGGGCTTGGTGGTATCTGTCTTCTCTTCTTCATATCAATTTGTATCTTAATAGCATGTAGTAAGTTCTCGCTTTCGATAATACCGATAGGAACATCAGCATAGTGAACTTGCTCTTGTCCAAGTAATGAAAAGATTGGGTCGATGTGCTCATTGAGCTTAAGCAACTGTTCATATTCTAGGTAAAGCTGCCATATAACCGTTTCTAAGTTTTCTTCTGGCATCTTTATGGGCAGACCAATTTCTAAAGCTTCTTTTCGTCCAATGCCGTGACCGTGAGAATACATTTTTTCTGTTAATGTTTCGATTATTGAGTTTATTTTTGACTCTTCAAACTTTTCTTTCCTAGCCGTTAGCAACTTTCTTGCGACAAGGCGAATATGTGAATTTGTGCGGTTTACACTTCCCAACGTTAAAGGTGTTAACTGATTGGCTAATAAGCACATGACTTGTGCTAAAGCGGCTTGGTCAGTGATGTGACCTCTTTCTTTTACAAATGACAAGAAGGAGTTGACATCTTCTACACTGATTTGTTCCGGAGGACCTGCATTTTCAGCTGAGAAAGATTTCTCAAGCGTGGGGTCAATGGGACCCAATTCAGCCTTCTTGCCCATGATGATCGAATCAGCACCAAGGGAGATTAATGTCGTAGCACTGTAAGCCTTGTAGGGAACGATGACAGATAACTCATCACAGAATTCCCTGAACATGGTAACAATCCGCCAAGGAACACTTACGTTGCCCCCTCGACTGTAAAGATATAAATCAATTTTCGGTGTCTTCCCTATTGACAACAAATGGTCGTATAATGGTCTCACTGCGTCTTCCGCTATACGGGCATTAGCTAATTGCCTATCACCGGTAAAATACACAATAACCTTGGAACCTCGGAAGTCTTGAATTTGCTTAATTATATCTTTTCTCATCTTAGTCCCCGATTTGCCTTTATTGATTCTTCTTTTAACTATAAAATACTTGCTACTTTCGGGGGCAAAGGATTTAACGATTATTAATTCCAAATATGAATAGAGACAAGAGTTTGCCCAATGTTTGATTAATCAACCAATCCAACTCCTAGTGTGGTAGCATAACGGCGCCCTTACCAGGCAGTGGCGCTTGCAGAGCCGCATAACAAGCTAAAGCGCAGCTCCAGAAAACATCGTCGTGTCCGCCTTCTGGGTGACTAAAGCGTAAGTATCCGGTTTTCATAAGTTCATATTTTTCAATGTTCAATTCAGCCGTTAAATCGATATCTTCAAGCTTCCTAGCGGGAACGTAGGGAATTTTGATTTCAGTATTTCGCATTTTTTCGCGCAGAATTGTAGCCATTTCTTCTTTTGATTGAACTGTGAAGGCTACTCCAGTTACGCCTTGGATTCCGCTATGAACCATATCTTCAACAATATAGTTGCCAACTCCAGTAATGTCACCGTACACTGCTCTGATTGTTCTCCAACGGTCTTGCAGGCTTTTGATGTACCCGATAACGCTGGCGTACTCAGTATGCAATGGAAAACGGTGGACATGAACTACCCGCAACACGGAGCCTTGCTTCTCGACCAATAGGACAACGCTGAAGTCTTGTTCTTTTCCAAAGTCAACGCCCGCATAGAATTCGCCCTGAGGCTGAGCTTGAAAATCGTAAGGTGCCAGTTGGCTGTCGATGCAGCTGACGATGAGGCTCTGAGTTAACCAGGCGTCAACGTCTTCCACGAATTCAGCCATGAACTCCCGTTGAAAGCGCTCAAACGGAAGTTGACTCCGCATCTCGTCGATGAAGCTTTGTTTGGTGAGGCCGCTTTTTACGACGTCTTCGCAGGTTACGGTGTGTTTGCTGAATTCGGGCGCTTGGCACATTCGGTAGAAGACGCTGTCCTTGCTCCAGGGCGTGCTTGAAGCAATCAAGGCTCCGTCAGTGGTGCTAAGCATGGGATAGAGGACATTGTAGAAGACAAGCTTGTCATCCTTGAAGAATGCACTTTCATCGGTAATGACTTGGCTAGCTGCATACCCTCTTAGCAGTTGGGGGCTGTTGGGTAGGGCGATGATTCGGCTACCATTTTTGAAGCGGACGGTTGTGCGCTGCAACTTCTCAACAAGCGCCGATCTCTTCTCTTTGGGAAGCTCACCTAGAAAATCCCCAATACGGTCAGACATGATCATGCTTTGGCGAAGGGTAGGAGCCACAATCAAGGTCAACGTTTTCGGGTAGGCGCATGCGAACCAAATCGCCCGCAAAGCAATGCAGGTAGTTTTGCCCGCTTGCCTGCTCCACCGTACCACAACGCGTTTGCTCTTGTCCCGGAGAAGGCTAGCCTGGTACTCTTTGACCTGAAATCCAAAAAATTCTCGCGCGAAAACAACAGGATCCTCAGGCACAGTAATGCTCACGGGAGCTGTTTCAGGTGCCTTCTGACTTTCCTGGTGACCCTCTATCATCCGCCATAGCCGTGACCGCTGCCGCTGTTTTATTCAGCATCGCCTCCAGCTTGTCTAGGTCTCTGTCAATTTGGCGTTCGTCGATTCCTTTTGCGAGATTATTGATGATCTGGGCTATGTAGGCTGCGATTCGCGCGTAAAACTGGCGTTCGGCAATTGTTAGGGGGCGCTCTTTTCCTGCTTCGTCAACTACCCGCTGGACTTTTCCGCGTGCATAGTTGCTTGAGATTTCAAACAGGTCTTCTAACTGCAGCAGAAGCTTCTTGCGGGTGTGTTGAGTGTCAACATGTAGGATGCGGCGCATTTTGTTAAGCCGAGCGTTAACTCGTCTCTCAAGACTTAACCTACGAGGCAACTGTCTCACCTACAGGGATACCCTACTATTTGTGCAAAAAACCAACCACAAAAAGCTAACAAAATTCGCCACCCCGCTGCAAACTCCCTTGCCCACGCGAATCAATCAGGACTTCGCCTTTCTCAATGTCGGGGATAAGGTGAACTTCGACTGGCTCATTCAACTGCGCCATCACGTCCACACGCGTCATTTTGGAGACGGCTTCACCAACGTTTCTGTCGTTGAAGCTGCCGCACAGGATGATACCGCGGATTTTTCGTTCTTGCAATTTTTGAGAATTTCTTTTATGCATAATATCAGCTCAACGCCACTCTGAGGCGGCGAAAATGAACAAGCAACACATAGGATGTATGGGGCTTTATTGTGGGCTCTTAGGCTGTTTTAATGCTGCTAGGTAGGTTCTGACGGCGTCTTTGACAAGCTCTGCCCTTGATGAATACCCCAAGTCTTGATTCTTAACTACGTCATCAACCTGTTTTAGGAGGCCTTTAGGAAGCCTTATTGTGGTATATTCTGTCATTCTTGTATCACGCTTGATACATACAAGTTTAGCGAATATTTAGGCATTGTCGACACCAACCACTCAATCGCTCGACAATGACTTTGCACCGTTAAACAACAATACGCTTAAATTCACGTTGTCACCATTGAATCATGAATGTCACATGCCTCAAAACGAAGAAACCAACTCAGACGACTACACAACCGTACGACTGCCAAAAGAGTTAATGGACGAAATTGACTCAATCATAAAACGCGGCATAAGAGGATACAAAAGCCGAGCCGAATTCATAAAAGAAGCTATAAGAAAAAGGTTTGAAGAACTAAACACTGCACAGCCCATGCCAAAACTGCCATCCCTAGAGCACTTTAACGTAAATGAAGAAGGAGTCAGAATTCTAGACAGAACCCTCCACAGCAAAACATCAACAGGAAGAATAATAGACGTCTACTTCAAGCCAGACAACGTTTGGTGCGATTACTGCCAATCCAGCAACTGCCAACACACCAAATTCGCCCTCGATCTTCCAGCGGTACAGGAGATCTTGAACAAAAAAGGCTGGACCATAAAAGGATAAAATTAGGCAAAAATTAGAATAACTTGAATCTTCTTCTTGCTGTCCCTTAGCTTTAACGGTTTAACGTGTATTATCCATACCCCTCTTCAAGAAAGACATCATTTATTAATGAGGCATTATGCCGACGGCAACAAAAAATCAAAAAACCTCTTTTTAATAAAGCAAAATAAAGAAAAATTTGAATTTAGACTAAAATCAAATTAACTCAAAAAGAGGAGATTTTTAAAGCAAACCTGCTTTAGCCTACTCTCCAAGGATTCTCCTGAAAGCAGGATACATCTCGGCAGCTCTTTCTTGCATTAACAACTCATAATACTGGTAAATAATACCCACCGACAGCAATATGCCTACGCCCGTACCGAAAGTGCCAAAGAAATCTGCAACCGCAGCTACCAGCCCAACGATGATTCCGCCGAGAACCGTGACTACAGGTATATAACGTTTAAGGACAGTTTCTATGGGTCTTCCTGACCTGCGGTAACCAGGAATCTGCATGCCTGAATCCATTAGCTGCTTGGCAACTTTTGAGGGACCTAAACCACCAACCTCAAGCCAAATCAGCGAGAAAACAGCGCAGAAAGCCACAAGAATGCCCAAGTAAAAAGCAGCCCTTAACGGGTCAAGCGCAACTTGTTGAATATTAGCTGGCGCAGTCGTAAAGTAAGCAAGCCCGCCTACAGGTCGGATACTAGTAGTAGCACTAGTACCAGTACCTGAAGTTGTTACGTTAAAGTCACCTATTATCCGGAATAAAAGATTCGTTTCGGGACGAGGACGACCCTGTGAACTCCATAGCAATTCTGAGAAGAAGTAAACGTTTGCGAACAATGCTGACGCAAAAATGACTGGAAGGTTAGAAACGTACAGTAGTTTAATTGGATATTTGCTTCTGAAGCCTTTGTATCCTGCATAACTCATTGGAAGCTCAATTCTAATTCCATTCAAATAAATAACCACCAAGAAGACGCCAATAGTAGCAAAGAACCCGAGCAAAGATGGATAAACTCCAGAAGCAGTCCCAAATGCCCAAGCCAAAAACGTCTGCCCGTGGCTTAGCCAAGCTGAAAGAGAACCCACAAACAGACCAGTAGTAGGCGAAAATGTATCCCAGAGAACACTCTGAGCAACACCAGCCATGATAAACAAGCTAATTCCGCTGCCTAGTCCCCAGCCCTTCTGAACAAGCTCATCCATTAACATAACAATTACGCCAGCGCTAAGAAGCTCCAAGAAAATAACTAACGTTGCAGATCCAGAAATCACACCGAACATGCCGCTTATAAGGTACGCGGCAGCCTGAATACCAGTGAGAACGATAGTGAACACTTTACTTGCAGAAGTGAATAATCCTCTATCCTCAGCATTCGACATATCACACTCAATAATAGAGGAACCAGCAAGCAACTGCAAAATCAAACCAGCCGTAACAATAGGCCCAATACCCAACTGCATCAATGTTCCATTGTTCGAAGCAAAAATAACTCTCAATGAACTAAACGAGCTTTGGGCTGATGCTGAAACACCGTAAAGCGGGATTTGAGCCATAACAAGATAAATAATTAAGACAAGCCCAGTCCAGAAGATTTTCTCGTTAAAACTTACCTTTCGCTCAGGCTTTTTAATTTCGGGTAAAACTCTTCCTATTGGTTTGAAGAGACCAAGGAATCTTCCGGGCATTTAGTAGCTTTACTCTCCGTTGACTGGGGAACCTACGATTTCTCCGCCTGCTTTTTTGATTTTTTCAGCCGCCGATTTTGAGTATGATGACACTTGTACAGTTAGAGGTTTTGTGACTTTACCTGTGCCTAAAAGTTTTGTGTAGCCTAAGGCTGTCAGGTCGATTTGAGGATTTTCCTGCTGACTTGTTTGTGCTATTTCTTCTACCTTTTTGAGGTTAATCGTGTTTTCGTGGCGATGAAGACTTTGGGGTGAGGTGAAGCCATTTTTACCGAAATAATCAGGTTCATAGGTTGTAACATAGCTCCATAAGTGCTTGTGCCGTCCAACTTTCCTATGCCCCTTGGACCCTGAGTCTCGGTGTTGACCTACCCTTCCGTAGCCTACTGTCCTTGAACCTCTAAATTTCCGTATTTTTCTTAATTTATGCGGCATTTTGATCAGCTTCTTTATTTATTGCTGTTTCAGCTTTTTTTAACTTTATTTCTAGCACACCATTCTTGAATTTGGTGTACATAACGTCTGGAATCACTACCTTCGGCAGATTTAAACTTTTATAGTATCTGCGATCTTTCGACTTCGCCGAGAGGATAAGTTTTTGATTCTTTACATGAATTTTGAGGGTTTCCTTATTAAAGCCTGCGATTTCCGCTACAATCGTTATATAATTATTTTCTTGGAATATATCGATTAACGGTTTTTGCTCTTGGAAATTGCGTTCAGCAAAGCTTTTAGATGGCCGAAAGCTTGAGTGAACAGATATTGATTTTAGACGGTAAGCATGTTCAGGTTGAATTATTCGTTGTTTTTTGCTTTTTGCTGCTTGGTTGTTAAAATCTAGCCATTTACGGTTTTTTGTGCTTCTACGCCATTTTGCGCTCGTGTCTTTCCCCCTCCAATTAACTAACGAATTTCTTCACTCCCACTATAAAACGTATCGCACATAAACAGTGAGAAAACGCGCATTAGCCCTGAAGCAGTTTACTCATGAAAATGATGATTGCGTGGAAATTGACGGTTTCATTTATGGGTCAGTTTTCGTTTTTTTGAGGCTTCTGCGATGGATTTGAGGATTTTTGGAGGTTTTTTGATTTCCTTTTGCCAGATATTTTTAAGTTGCGACTTTTGGTTTGGTGAAAGTTGCGACTTTCAGGCTTGGCTTTTTGTGTTTTGGGTTGCTTTTTCGGTTTGGGGTTTGAATCTTTGCGGGTTGCGACTTTTTTGTGTGGCTGCCTGTTTTGAACGGGTGGGTTTTCTGGGTTGACGTTTTTATTTTGGCGTTTTAGGCTTTTTTCCGGATGATACGGCAGGGATCGGAGTAAAGCGAAGGGTGGTTTTGGCGGACGTTTCATCTGCAACTCACAGCTTACAGGAAGCAAAGGCTTTGGTTAAGCTAGGCCAGATGTATTTCAGCTATTCAGCACGAGGCTCCAAGCAAAACCCAAAGCTCCATAATCGTTGCATGAAACGGTGCGGACGCAGTAGGTACCCGAGCCAGGTCCAAATAGGCAGCCAGAAAAAATTGATTGCCTAAGATATGGAGGAGGACTTAAGATCCTCTGGCGCAGGCCTTCGTGGGTTCAAGTCCCACCCCCGGCACCACTATGGCAAAAATGGTTTTGGGTTTATCCCTTAGATTGAGATCTTTCTTCTGCCCAGTTCATGAATCATGTTGCAAAACAGCCCTTCCGATTCTTGCGTTAATGGGGAAAACTGAAAATAGCGTCGGAGATAGCGCTTCCCCTGAATATCAGCGTAGCAGATATACTTAAAAAGCCATAAATTTTAGAAAAGAATGAGTAAGCTCCTTTTTGACCATTTTATAAAACCTAATATGGATAAAGAACAATACATTTGAGAAGAAGGTCAGGTTGGCGTTTTGGATCGAAAGTATCTTGAAGAATATAAGCAGAAAGAGTTGGACATTTACAATAGATTGTTGGTAAAGCGAATAGAAAATGGTCAATTCGATGGCACAAAAGACAAGTACCCTCCAAGAGAACGCTTTTTTAATTTACAAAAACCTGTGGCAATGACTTCGCTAGAAAGTGCTCAAATCAACAATGTATGGGCTCAAATTCCTTTTTGTGGTTCCCTTATTCTGCCACTCGCACCTTGGCCATTAGAAGTTTATGAAAGTAGTTTTTTTAAGATAAAGGAAGCCCAGAAACTAATCGATTTTGTCAAGGAAACCGGCAAAATACAATTTGTACTAATTAACGATCCGCTTTTTTATGAGGGCAAGAGTCACTTGGATACTTTTTTTGAGCAGTTGAATCCTCCATGGTATGTGGTTGCGCCGCTTTCTTGCTGGGCCAATCGTGTAGAGGTTAAGAAAGCATATGAATCCTTTACTTCGATAGGTAAAATTAAGTACTTTGATTGGCTTAAGCGGCTAAACATCTATCAATCTCACTTATTTGAGGAAGTTTTAGTTGACGATTATCACACTTATGTAACCCTAAAAACTTGTCACTTTCCCATAGCCGAGGATATTGAGAACCTAATGATAGATAACCCTGAAGAGGCTGATTCTCTGCTTACCGAATGCCGAATGTTCATTACTAACCCAATTGGTGACTTTCTTTGCGACGTACAGAGCTTCACGCTCAGCGACATAATCGACGCTAAAATATTGCCAAAGCCCTATCAGCCTAAAATAGAGCTTCCGTGCGAGATAGGAAAATTTCTCCTAAACAAGTTAACGTATGCCCCCATGGGATTTGACGCCTGCAAGGATATCATGTATCATTATGATTCATATGACCTAAAAAAAGTACAAGAATCATTGAACGAGGCAATTGTGGTGGGGAAACCAGACTTGATAAATGAGAATGTTAGAGATTTTTCGGAAATACTGGACTCAATCTGGAACGATAAAACAATAGTTAACCGAATAAAAAATTTGCAGGTTGGAATTCCTCTTTCGATGGCCGCTATTGGTAGTGTAGCTGCCGGACCTATTGGCAAGTTGGGTTTACTAGCCGGATTAGGTTACGCTGTTGCAGATAAGTTCATGGATTTTGGAACCGAGAAGATATCTGAAAAAATAGCAAAATTCAAAACTAGGAATTACCAAGCGAATATTTATGATTTCAAAAAGATGCACAATCTGAAATAGTTAATTAAAATCAAATAGATAACACACGCTTAAAGAAGAAAAACGTCTCATTTAATCTTGTCTTTATTGCTTTCGTTGCATGAGTTAATAATAAAGCAAGTAAGAGTCCATGGCCAGCCTCGTTTTTCTGATAAATACTCACCAAGTTCTTTTTCTAAAGGCTTGTTCAGTCCTAGTCATTCCTCTGCTTAAAGTTTTTTTGAGAATACCTCTCTCATAATCGAGATGGAGGAGGACTTAAGATCCTCTGGCGCAGGCCTTCGTGGGTTCAAAAGTCCCACCCCCGGCACCGCCGTAATTTTGGAAGATAGAAAAATCAAAATAGTAAGAAAGTTATCTTGTACTCAGAGTCAAATGACAAAAAAAACTAGCACATTCTCTAATGAATACATTCAATTATGGCTTAAGGATTTGGATGATTCTTTAAGAATGCTGGAGAAAGTTATTAGCTGCGAGGCATATCCCGTCGTAGCTTTCTGGCTTCATTTGACTGTTGAAAAATCCTTGAAGGCAGCTATCGTTGTGTTGAAGAAAGCGGCTCCTCCTAAGGTGCATAATTTGGTTGAATTACATTCGAAAATAGCTGACAAGGTCGAACTAACCGAAGAGCAAATTCGTTTTCTCAGACAACTATCATTGGCCGTTCGAGAAACGAGATATTTTGATGCTACTCTTGAACTGCCCAGTGATATCTACACTAAAGCCGTCGTGGATGAATTCATGACAAAAGCTTTGCCCATCATCAAAGTTATTAAGGCAAGGATTGAGGAGGAAAGGACTTGACGAAGGCTTTAGTGCTTGACGACAACAGGCCCTTAATGGATAAACTGAAAGAATTTCTGAAAGTTGTTGATGCAAAAATAGGACTTGAAAAAGTCTTTCTTTTCGGCTCAACAGCCAAACAAAAAAGAAAAACAGATAGCGACATCGATTTGATAGTTGTTTCGAAAAGCTTCATGGGTCTAACCAGTCTTGAGCGGGGAAAGATACTTCTGGAATATTGGTCATTTGTTGAAGAGTTGGATCTGCTAATGTATACTCCTGAGGAGTTTCAAAAAGTTAGAAAAAGGCCGCTCGTTAAGGAAATGATCGCCGACGCGTTGGACTTAACACCTAAGGACGCAAGGTTTAGTTACCGTTAGCAGGTGTTTTGATATGGGAACGGCTTACAAAGCGGATGAAACACTATTGCTCAAATACTTGGGAGATAGCCCAACGTTAAGAATCATCGATTTCTTCTTAGATAACCCGCTTTCTGATTACTCAAAAAATGAGGCGGCAAAAAATCTCGCTATGAGCAGGGCAACGTTTTTCAAGTATTGGAAAGAACTTGAGCAGTCGGGATCTCTGATAGCAACCCGTAAAATCGGAAGAGCAACGCTGTACAAGCTTGACAGAGCTAACGACATTGTGAAACAATTGATTAGGCTTGATATGACTATTTCAAGAAAGGCAATGGAAAAACAGGTTGAAGAAAGCGAGAAGCCGATTGCTATTAAAACAGGCTAGACATTTGGCGTAGACCTTCGTGGGTTCAAGTCCCACCCTCGGCACCATCAACAAAAGAATCGGGCTCAGTTGCCCGCCCTTTAATTGTTTTCTCGGCTGCTTTTAAGGAGATGGGCTTATTAGCTGTGGATTAAGCGCGCGCGAATTCCGCGGTCAAAAAACTCAAGCACTCGGAGTCTATCACTATCAAAAAATCAAAAAAAAAATTAAGTTAGCTATCTCATGCATCAAAATTAGTCAGTTAGCGAACTAAAGCGATAGCGTTCAAACGCTAAATCAGCATGGTAATTCTGGCTTTTAGATTTGCAGTTTTAATTCAAGCCAAAGGCGCAGACAGTTTGTGATTGTCTTTTTACGTAGGCATCTGCAAGCTTTTCTAAAGTTATATTTATTTTCTTCATCTCTTCAGAAATTGAACTATATTTTGCTTCCATCGTTTCAAAGTTATCATTTGTTTCTTTTCTATACATTGCAAATTCGTCTTTTAAAGAAACAACATACAACGTTCCGCTTTCTAAGTACTCAATTAGTGCCCGATCTACAGGCGAAGCAACGTTAAAACCATAATCAATTTCAAATCCCTTGTATTCTTTCCAAGGACCAACGTATCCTTTCTCACCCTCTCTGTAAATGCTCAAGTTTTCAACATAAGCGCTCAAGGCATCGTCTTTTTTGCCCTTATAATCCATCTTTTTCAAAAGCAGGTCAATCTTGGGCAAATCGCCTTCACAAAAAATTTCAACCATTCCATCAGGCAAATTCCTCACAAGCCCCTTTAATCCAAGCTGACTAGCAACACGTTTAACGAAAGCACGGTACCCAACGCTTTGAATCCAACCTTCCGCAATAATTGTAGCTTTAGCCATTAAATGAAACCTCAACTAAATCCATTTTCTCACCGTGCTTAGTTATTCTCTCTAGTCGGCTCTTTGCATTTAAGATTTACCTAAAAAATTTAAGCTAAATAAAAAAAACTATGTTTAAACGGGAGATTAAATCATGCGTTTTACTAGTTCGTTTATTGCTTCTCCGCGGTAGCCTGCTTCGCCGCCTGCTTTGAAGCCTTTCTTGGTTTTGCCCTTGTAGCCTTTGCTTGGCGGATGCAACTTGAATAGTGGCTGCACATCTGGAAGTTTCTGGAATTGCACTTTGCAGTTTACTATGGCTTCTGCAAGGTCATCGATGGATTTGTATCCTGCTTTCTTGATGTATTCATCTGTTAGTTTTTTGTCGCCTGCTAACCTTGCGCGTTTCTGAAGCATCATGGCAACGGTTTCTTTTGAGGGTTCGCCATATGTGACGTAGCTGTTTACGCGTTGCAGCATTCCCTTGTATGATGGTCGGCTATCAATGAGTACTGCATGGTTGGTATGCAGTAAATGCAAGAATTCAAGGGTTTCTCGTGTTTCTCGCTGGGCACTAATTGTACCACGAACTTTAACGACGACAAGGCACTTGCACTCTTCAGTTTTCTGCGCCATCTTACTTCACCCAGTCCACTTGAGTAATCAAATTATAAGTCTTCCGTAAACCATCAAAGATCGCATACGCGTAAGACGGCACTGTCCGTGTTGAACCAAAACTTCTCATCCACAAGTCTTTCACGCCAGCTAAGCCAAAGATGACTTTGGCTACTTCACTTGAAACTAAGCCTAAGCCTCTGGGTCCCGGAACAATAACCACTCGTACGCCGCCGCATTTCCCTTCAACTTGGAACGGAACTGAATGAGGTTTACCGCAACCGCACTCCCAACTTCCGCATCCGCGTTTTACTGGAATAATGTTTAGGCGAGCATTCACAGCAGCTTTCTCAATGGCGTTTCGCACTTGACTGGCTTTTCCTGAGCCTAAGCCAATGTAGCCGTCTCTGTTTCCAACGGCAACTATGGCTTTGAAACGGGATTTTTCGCCAGCATCAGTTTGCTTCTGTACTAAGTTAACGTTTATGACTTCTTCTTGAAGATCAGGAATTAACGAGTCAACGATTTGGGGCTCAGAAATTTTTATGCCGCTAAGGAAGACATCTTCAATGGTTGTTATTTTGCCTTCCTGAATCATCTTGCCCAAACGGGTTTTTGGAACCCAAGTTTCTAAGTTAGTTTGTCTTTCTCTGTGCATTCGACTCATGCTTTCTTTCCACCTTTCTTACTTGCCTTTTCTTTTGGTGCAGCTTCAGTTGCTGGTTTGGCAGCCTTAAATGAGCCTGTGATTTCAGCCTTCACTTTATCGAAGTGCTCAGAGATTTTTTCAGGCGCAATACCCTGCGCTGTGTACTTTGAGAATTTGGCAGTATACTCTTCAGACCCAGAGCCTAAGCTTTTAGCGTACTTGACTATGTGTTCGCCTTTCATGCGTTCCTTAACAATCTTCTCTTCGCTGTGAGGAACATCTACACCAGCATCCAAAACCCCGCTCAGTATAGCGAAGATTTTTGAGCCTTTGGTGGGAGAAAACAAGCCAATATCCAAGATTGCTTGTTCAACGCCTTTAGCTTTCGCCTTTAAACCGCAAAGTAAACCTGTAAGATAGGCTGCGGGAATATTGCCTGTTGGAGCCTTCCAACCGTAATTTTTGACGAGTTCACGGCTGTTGGCTGAAGCTAAAATCTCATCACCATGCGGTTTAGCAATCGTTATTTGTACTGTAACATTCTTTAGTGATGCTCGAGTAACAAGCCGAGGCTTTCTAGAAATAACCAGAGCCTTCCGCGCTTGGTAATCAGTTTTTCCTTCCCGTCTGCGTCTTAATTTGACACGGTAATTGCCGCTTTTTGCCATCTTAACGTTTCCTCCATAAATCATTAGCTTTTAAATTGCGCTCCAGTTCAGCCATAGACTGGAACCTTCCGCTGCCAGCCATCCTGTAATACTGGCTGTATGTTTTTTCAGTTATGATTCTGCTTGCCTTCAACTCGCGAAGCTTGCGCCTCAGAGACCTGATCTTTTTCATCCATGCCTCTTTCTTAGTTACCTTAGCATGGCCAGCGCCAGTGATGCTGCCGGGACCGCTACGCCTGCCCTTACGCTTTTTCTCTCGGATAATCTTTGCTCTGGATCTGCTTACGCCTTTCTCAGGCAGAGAATCGATGATTTTCTCATGAATTAGCTTTCTTACTTCTTCACGTGTAATTGCGCCATCAACATCATCCATCCGTTCAGGATCAATCCACACGCGGTTTTGCCCAATCTTTAAGATTTGAGCCGCTAACCGTCTCTGACTGCTTAGGTCTGTCATTGTTCCTCTTCTTCCTCCTCAGGTTTAGGCTCGGTTTTCTTCGGCGTCTCCTCTTCTTCCTCGACCTTTTTATCTTCCGCTTCCACTGCCGTGTCGTTTTTGAAGACATCTTCTAATTCTTTCTCTTCTTTCTTGACCTTTTGCTCTTCCGTCTGCTCTTCGCCCTCGGTTGCTTGTTCTTCTTTCTTTTCAGTTTCTGGTGAAGCTTTGAAATTTAAGATTTTAATGTTAAGTTTTTTGGCTTCGGCAATAATTAGGGCGCGCTTTCTTTTGCCGACTGTGTGCGCTATGCGTGCGGCTTGAGTATTAGGGTCAACAGTGGATAGGTCTTTTACATTGTAAACTAAAACTTCCCTGTATCCTGATGGATGCAAGCCTCTGGCGATTTTTGGTCCCTTATAACCAACGCTTACGCCAGCTGGCCAACCCTTGATTTTTCGTCTAATCTTATTATCTAATCCTCTGGGTCTCCGCCAACTTAAGCTGAACCTATCATACTTCCAGCTTTCAGCTCTCACGAATGCTGGTTTCTTGTTTTTAGCGCGTGCTCTAACTTTAAGTGCTTTTTGTGATAATGATGGCTTCTTTTCGGTCCTTTCGGTCTTTTCGGTCATTAGGCAACTCCCTCATTTTTTTCATATACGTATATGCCGTCAAGGAAAACACGTGGGTCTTTGCGTCTTACTCTTGTAGCTTGTTCAATGTTAGCGGCGGTTTGGCTTACATCTTCCAAGTTTACGCCTTCAACAATGATGTCTTCAGGTTCAATTTTCACTTTGACATCGCCGATTATTTTTACTATGCGTGCCTTGCGTTCTCCAGTAAAGTTTTCAATCAAAACAGATTTGTCTTGAATCTTTACTGAAATTGGGAAATGCGAGAACACGATTTTTAGTTTATATGAGTAGCCTTTTGTTACTCCAGTAATCATGTTTTGAATGTGCGAGTATATTGTTCCTACAAGAGCGGCTTCCTTTTTGCGTGGCCACTTTGCCCAAACGCGAATATTTTTGCCCTCGCCTTCTATTGCGATTGGAACAAAGGAAAAGTCGCGTGTTAAGGACCCTTTTGCACCCTTAACGTTGACTTTTTTGCCTTCTAGGCTGACGTCCACGTTATCAGGAACCTGAATAGTTTTAGATATTTCTGGAAGCCGCATAAATTACACCCCTAATACACGAAGGCTAACAGCCTTCCTCCAATGTTTTTTTCTTCAGCATCCTTGTGTGCTATTACGCCTTTTGAAGTGGAAACAACCATTATCCCTAAGTCTCTGGAGGGCAAGTACTTCTTTTCCCAATCTTCAAATTCACCCACTTTAGCTGGGTAGCGTGGTTTAATTGGTCCACACTTGTTTATTCTGCCTAATAATTGAACTTTGAATTTTCCAGAGCGTCCATCGTCGATAAACTCGAATTCGCCTATGTAACCGTTTAGTTGCATTATGCGTAGGACTCGCCCCAAAAGTTTAGAGGCAGGGCTAATTATGCA
Source organism: Bathyarchaeia archaeon (assembly GCA_050015395.1). Lineage (GTDB taxonomy): Archaea > Thermoproteota > Bathyarchaeia > Bathyarchaeales > Bathycorpusculaceae > Bathycorpusculum. Next base: position 79,946 of record JBEKBM010000003.1, on the reverse strand, counting down.
TTCGCGCTTGTTTCGCATTTCATTGTTTACGATGGTGATCAATCCATTTGTTAAAGTGTCCATGTTTTTTTAGCTCCTACTCATATTTTTTGAACCCAAGTTTTGGGGCTGCTTCTCTGAAACAGTGCCTACATAAATATAAATTGTACCGTCGAATAACTGGCCCATAAGAGCCGCATCTGACGCATGGCCGTGAACCTTTGCCGTATTTTCGTGTTTTCTTCAATTGTTGTTTTCCCATACATTCAGCCTCTGTTTAAACGATTTCGACTCCTAACGTTTGTTTGACGAAGATAATTGATTCTTCAGGTGTTAACATGTGCTTACGACCAATGGCTTGCTTTTCTTTGCGTCGAATTTTCACTCGTTGCCCTGGACGATTAACAGAAACACAAATATCCATTCCAAAGATGCCTATGTCAGGGTCATATTTTACACCTGGAATTTCAATGTGCTCTTTAAGACCGAAAGCAAAGTTACCATGCACATCAAAAGAAGACTTTGAAATCTTGTTATCAACGACAGATAACACTTTCTTTAGGAAGTCAATTGCCTTTTGCTTTCGCAGTGTTACGACAACAGCGATTGATTCTCCTTCACGTATGCCAAAGTCACGGATAGTTTTTTTAGCTTTTTTCTTTATCGGCGTCTGACCCGTTATTTCTTTGAGCACTTTATTAGCTTTTTCAAGCGGCTCACCTGATTTTCCAACGTTAAGGTTCACCACAACTTTTTCAATTCGGGGCTTGAGCATTGGATGCTCTTCCCAGCTCTTAACTAAAGCAACTTCCTCAGACAACCGCAGATGCCTCCGGTACACCTATTAATGGTTCAGCTTCACCTATGGAAAAGATGAAGTCTAAGATTGTTTGATAACGAACACCGCTCGCGTCTTCTATAACTACTAGGGCTTGCCGTCGTTTTTTAGCCTCAGTCTTTTCTATTTCAACGATTTTGCCTTGTTTGCCGATGTTTTTTCCGCCAGTAATCACTGCTAAGTTTCCTTCCTTGGTTTTCAAGCTAAGAACTACTTGTTTTTCTGGATAAGCGATTTTTAGAATATCAAAAGTGTCGTAGGTGACTTCTGATGGTTTTTTCGGGTCTGCAACTTTTATGAGTATGTTTGAGCCGTCATGAAGTGCGATTTGCATGCCGTTTTTAACAGTGGTTTTATCTTCAACGCGAACTAGTTTGAAGTTTGCTTCTTCTTTGCTTATTGGATTTAAAACCAGCCCCTTATTGGACGGCATTACACGGTAATACTTGTTTGCATCAGGCATGGAGATAACATCCATCAAGCCGACTGGAAAATCATCTTTTTTCCTGACTTTCCCGTCAACCTGTACTTTGCCTTGAGCAAGTATCAATTTGCCTTCTTTCCTTGTTTGCGCAATGCCTAGAATGTCTCGAAGAACTAACGTTAATGGTAGACAACTCTGGAGCGAGTGAGAACCAGATGAGGGCTTCACTATCCATGGCAGATCTTTTCTGTGAATTGGCCAGAACCTTGGAGCTGGCTTACGTTTCAGCCTTGCTGTTTTTCCTTTTTTACCCAAAATTATTGTCCTCCCTCAGTTTCTTTAGAGGTTTTACGTTTAGCACGCGGCTTAGGCGCCGTTTTCTTGGCTACCGCCTCTTTTGCTGGTGCTTCTTTCGATGCAGCTGTTTTCTTTGCTGCTGTCCTTGGCCTTGCTGCCTTTTTAGCAGGCGCCTTTTCTTCTTCTACCGGAGCTTCTTCCTTGGCAGGTTTCTTTTTCGCTGCGGCTACTTTTTTAGCGGCAGGTTTCTTGGCTACAGGCTTCTTGGCTGCAGGCTTCTTGGCTGGCGCTTTCTTTGCTGCAGGCTTCTTGGCTGCTGGAGCTTTTTCCACTGCCTTCTCTGCTACTTTCTCAGGAACTTGTTCTGCTGGTGCTTCTTCTTTTGCAATTTCAGGCGCTGCTGCTTTTTCTTCAATTGATGGTGCTTCAACAGGTTTTTCTTCTTCTATCTCTTCAACCTTTGCTTGCGGCTGCTCTGGAGTCTTTTCAACTTTCTTTGATGGTTTTGCTTTTTCTTTTTCTTTTTTCTCAGGCTTTTCTATTTCCTTCTTTCTGCCAAGGATGATGTCTTTTCGCCATTTATCGTCAAGGTTGAGATTTCTTATTTCAACTTTGGACGGGTGAACTGGAAGGAAAATGTTTGTACCATCAACCTTTTCACGTGTAAACCCTTCAATGTAGATTCGGTATTCTTTCGTGTCAACGCGTGAAACTTTGCCTTCAAAGCCCTTGTTGTCTCCGCGTTGAATGCGAACTGTGTCGCCCTTTCTTACTGGAAGAGTTTTTGCGCCTCTTGAAGCAGCGAGCTCGTTTGATAGGGGAGCCGCCATACGCTTGTGGCGCAGGTGAGCAGGAGCGTTAAAAAGCTTTTTTCGTTGTTTATCAGGATTTTTTACTCGTTTAGTATCTTGCATCGTCTTTGCACCTACACTATTATGCTGGAGGCACTTGCAATTCTTGGCCATCTTTCGGCTGCCTCTCTAGCTACTGGACCTCTTATTTCTGAACCTTTCATTTCACCATCAGGAGTAATGATTACTGCCGCGTTATCTTCAAACTGAACCCAAACACCATCCACGCGTCTGAAAGTTTTTCTTTGACGAACAATTACTGCTTGGAAAATCTTTTTCCTCATGTCAGGCGACCCTTGCCTAACAGAAACCGTTACTTTATCGCCTACAGTGGCAGATGGGTAACGTCGCAGTCGACCTTTATAACCCATGGCCTGAATCAAGCGCAGTACTCGTGCACCCGTGTTATCGGCGCACTTTAATTCTGAACCTGATAAAAGACCACGGCTAATTTTTTGTCCGTGTGAAAGCATTCCTTTTGCTACAAGTGCTCTCTGTTTTGCTTTTGCCGCCATTCTACTTCTCCTCTCCTAATTTTTCAACCACAACAAAAGAAACGGTTTTGCTGACTGGTCTGCACTCGGCGATTCTTACTCTGTCGCCTTCTTTAACATCGATACATGGTGGGTTGTGGGATGCAATGTGACCGTGCCTTCGTTCGTACCGTTGGAATTTCGATGAGAACTGTAAGAATTCTCTGTCAACTATAACGGTTTTATCCATTTTAGCCGTGTGGACTCTGCCGTCGAGCACACGCCCTCTTATTGCAAGAGTCCCATGGAATGGACAGTTTTGGTCATCGCATGTTTTTTTAGGTTGCTTAAAAGATAATGACATTACCATAACCTCTTAATGCTTTTTTTAAGTCGATCCTCAGATCTGCCGACTAAAAGTTTACCGTCAATCTCTACAACTGTGCCATCATCAAACTTAAAGTTGAAGACGGCTGATTCTTTAATTACACTCTTCGCTTGCCCTTCCCGTAGGAAAGTGAAAGTGTTTTTTGTTTCGCCAACGACTTTGCCGCCTAAGCCAACGTAGCATTCATGAGGGCTTCTGGCGACTTTGCCTTCAGCGCCAATAAACTCATAACGAATAATATCGGGGGTTACTTTCATTGGGAAGTCTCCTCAGTTTCTTTTTCAGCCTCAGGCTTCTTTGCTGGTTTCTCTGCTTTTTTCTTTTGTTTCTTCTCAGGTTCCTCAGAGGCTTTCCTAATTCCCAATTTATTCTCGTTTTCCACTGTTAATATTTGAGCGATTGTTTTTCGCAGTTCTCTTACTCTTGTTGGGTTTTCAACTGCTCCGCCTGCGTTAATCATGGTTCTGAGGCGGACTAGTTCAACGCGTAAATCAACAAGTTTCTTTGTTCTATCTTCAGAGGACATGTCGACGATTTCTTTGATTCGCATTCTTGGCATTTACTTTTTTGCCTCCTCTTTTGGTTCGTCTGCGATTTCTGTTGCTTGTACTTCTGCTTCTGGCTCTGCCTGAGACTCTTCTTTAGTTTGAAGTGGTGCTTGCTTTGGAACAGCTATTTTTTCTTCCTCGGGCGCTGCCTCGAGAATTTTGATTCTATCAGGGAAATACGCGTCCGGCGGCATAATTTTTACTCTCACGCCGATAATGCCTGGTTTTAATAGGACATGAGCTTCAGCTTTTCTCATAGCCACTAAAGCTGGCTCTCCGCATCGTGGGAAGTAGCCAGCTCTGAACTTTTCAAAACGTGCTCGTTCCGTGCTAAGTTTTCCGCTTATAACTATTTCAGCGCCAAGTGCGCCTGCTTCCATAACTTGATTTAATGCCCAAAAACCTGCGCGCCTAAAGTGAACGCCTCGCTGAAGCGCTGAGGCAACTCGTGACGCGACCACGTAAGCGTTGAATTCTGGAACTTCGATTTCTGAAACTGAAATCTGAGGATTGGAAACTTTGAAGTTTTGCTCTAGGGCTGAGGCGAGTTCTTTTATTGTTTCTCCGCCTCTGCCGATGACTAAACCTGGACGCATGGCGTAAATTACAACATGAGTTCCAAGCGGAGTTTTGGAAATGTTTACTCCGCCGTATCCGGCTCTGTCAAGTTTTTTTTGTAAAAATTCATCTATTTCTGTTCTTTTGATTGATTCTGTTATAAAACGTTTGACTATGCTCATTTATTGTGCTCCTTGGGTGGGTTTCTCGTCTAGAACTATTTCGACGTGCGTTGTAGTGTCATATTTTGGTGAAGCTCTACCGTGCGCTCTTTTCATGTAACGTTTTAGTTTGATGCCTTGGTAGGCTGCTGCGTGAATTATGCGCAACCTATCTACGTCTAAACCTTTATTTTCAGCGTTTGACTGCGCCGATCCTAGGACGTCGAGGATTTGTTGTGAAGCTTTGATTGGGTATCGTCCACAAAAGGCATTTATGAGCCCATGGCGATGGGGCAGTTTTTTGTTGTACCTCATGTAGGGAACAGCCTTCTTTTTGGCTGCAACATCCCGCAAATACTGTTTCGCATCGTTTAGCATCATGCCTTTGATGGCTTTGCAGACTTCTCTTGCCGCTTTATGGGATACTTTGAGTTCTCTACCGCTTGCTTTCGCTGTTTTTTCTGGATCAAGCATTTCTTCGATTATTGAGTATCCCCATTTTGGCATTATTATATCTCCGATGCGCAATCAAACACGTAAAAGCAATTTATATGGCTTTCCGTATCACAACTAAGATTTTAGTCTAAACCGACTAGTTAAGTTCCCTGATAGAGGGATGAATTTCGTTTCGCGAGGTGTATAATTTTTGGACTACGTTTAAGCTTTTATAGTTTTTCCAAAAAAAGGCTCTTGGCTCTACATAGTCGCTCGAAACCTAGAAAAGCACGTCCTATCAATTAAAAATTTAATGTTTCATGCTTTCCGAGAAGCTTTAAAAAAATTCCTCTAATTTGACTTTTGACCCTTTTTCTATTTCTTTTTTGGCTTTAACCAGTTCTTTTTTCTCTTCGTCAGTTGCTTCCTCTTCAGACAAAAGCATAGCTCTTAAACGTAAAAGTTCAAGTTTCACCGTGTCAAGTTTTTCAAGAACCAGCTTCACTTCATCTTCGTCGATAGCCACAGTCACTTGTTATTCACCTGAGATTTTATAATGGATGAAGCCGCTAAAAATAAGTTTTGTTAAACTAAAAACTGTTTCCTATGGCGATTTGTTTATGTTTCACTTCTCAGAGTATTTGCTATTGTATCTATTAAGCAGGAAGCAAGGAATGCCAAGCAAAAACGAAAAGATCACCATGCTGCATGGTGCTGGCGGCACAGTCATGCACAACCTAGTCAAAAACTATATTGTAAAATATTTTGGCGGTTTAGGCAACGATGCTGAGGTGCCATTGGAAGCTATGGATGACGCCGCAGTCATCGGCGATGTGGTGTTTAAGAGTGATTCTCACGCGGTTAAACCCATATTTTTCCCGGGCGGTGACATTGGGCGCTTGGCAATTTCAGGCACCGTTAATGATATTTCAGCTATGGGCGCGCAGCCTTACGCGTTGGCTTGCGGTTTTATTTTGGAGGAAGGCTTGCCGCTTGCTGATTTAGAAAGGATTTTGGTAAGTATGCGGGAAACCTGCATTGAAGCAGGCGTCGGCATCGTCACGGGCGACACGAAGGTGGTGGAGAAGGGCAGTTTAGGCGGCTTGGTCATGAACGTTTCAGGCATAGGCAAAAGAACACCCGCCTTAGACAGCGACATAAAAGTGGCTCGGCAATACCGAAGCGTTGCCTCACGTTGGACGCTTGACTCGAACCTTGTGGCGGGCGATAAAATCATCTTGACTGGCACAATCGGCGACCACGGGTTAGCTGTGCTTTCGGCGCAGCAGGGCTTGACTTTCGGGAGCGAAATAAAGTCGGATGTGCGACCGCTCAACCGCATGACGCAACGCTTACTGGGCGAGGTAGGCGGAGTAGTCTCAGTGAAAGACCCGACTAGAGGTGGGTTGGCTGATGCGCTTAATGAGTGGGCTGAGAAATCAAAAGTCGGCATTTTAACACATGAAGACAAAGTTCCCATTCGACAGGACGTGCAAACAGCTTGCGATATGCTTGGGTTAGACCCGCTGGAAGTTGGAAATGAGGGAAAATACATAATCGGCATCGTTCACGAGAAGGCGCAGGAAGCACTGGAATTTTTGAAGCAGACGGAAGAGGGCAAAAACGCGCAGATAATCGGCGAAGCCACAACACAATTCAAAGGCGTCGCCATGCAAACAGAGGTCGGCGGCAAAAGAATAATCGCAAGACCCATAGGCGACCCAGTGCCAAGAATCTGCTAAATCTCTTGATTCATCATGGACAGATACATTGAATGGCTAACACAAAAAAAATAAAGAAGAAAATCAGCCTCGAAAAAGCCTATTCAAATATTTTTTGACGCAGTTTTTTTAATTCCTCAAAATTGCTTTTTGCACTTTCTATTTCCTTAGGCTTAATTAAAACCAGCTTTCCCGCAAAAGGGTACACTTGCGCAGCTTCTAATATCTCTTCATGCCATTCTTCATCAGCAATAACTACAATCTTAAGGGACCATTGATGAACCATATGTAGCCTATAAATCAAATCGGGGACGCTACCATGGACTTGCACTTCGAAAGGAACATACGTTAAGCCAAAAATCTTCCAAGCAAGATCTAGTGCCTTGTCTTTAGCTTTGAATGGCTGACCCTCGGGCCTCAAATCATTAACGCTCGGCTTTCTTATTGATTCGAAGCCAAAAATCTCGCCGATTGTAACCAGAGAATCAATAAATGAATCATGCAAAGATGATTTGTTATTTTCCACTTCTCCAATGAGGTCTTTCGGCTTCTTTGTTTCAGGCGGTTTTACATCATTTATTTTAACCAACAATTCGCTTCTTCGTAAATAGTCTTTCATTATCAAAAAATCATGCTCTGAGAGTTTCCTACATGGCTTACCCTGTAGATACGAATACCATGTTTCCTTCTTAGGAAATAAGTCAAAGTTGGCTCGTTTGTCAATGGAGATCGCTTTCTTGAAGTCCATGTAGTAACCGTTTGGAGGCATTTCTATTGGTCGGATGTCAAAAACCATGTCATCCCAGTAAGGGTCATTAGGAAGATATCTCATGTCGGAATCTATAACAAAAATTCCAACGATAACATTGCTTCCAGTTGCATAATAAACAATCTTATCACCCTTCTTGATTTCAGAGAACTGTTTGAACCAAGGTTCATGAACACCAGGCTTTTTCAATCTACAGCCGATCAAATCATTATGTTGCTCATAAGCCTTTAAACCGTGAACAATAAACCAATAATTCATTGTATATGCCCCGAACAATTATTCTATTCAGCGCCCAACGATTTATGACTTGCGCTAAGCCCTTTGTGTTCCTCACTTCGACAAATTAGTAAAGTGTTTAATCGGATTTTTGTCCACAAGGTAAATGAATCGTCATACAATGGCTCGCCCTACCCTTGGGCAGCCACGTTTTTTGCCCAGACCCTGCAGGTGCCTTCGTTGCTGACCATGCATGCGCCGACGGGTTTCTCGGGCGTGCAAGCCTTTAAGAACATAGGGCACTCGTCGGGCTTGATTTTTCCGATGATTACTAGGTGGCATTCGCAGCCAAGCAGTATATCTTTGCCCTGCTCTACATGGACACCATATTTTAACCTTGCATCGTAATCTGCAAGCGACTCACGCAACTGCAACGCTGAGTCTGGAAGCCTGCCGATGCCACGCCAGTTGCCGCCTGTGACAGTGAACGCTTTATTCATCATTTCCAGCGCCTTTATGTTGCCTTCAGGCTTAACCACACGCGGATACTCATTCTCCAGCTTAGCCGTCCCTTCGCTTTGCTGCTTTACAATCATGTAAATAGCCATCAACACGTCAATCGGCTCAAAACCAGCCACAACCGTTGGCATCCGATAAACCCTTGGAAACAACTCATAAGGCTTCAAACCAATAATCGCACTCACATGCCCCGGCGCAATGAAACCGTCAATCTGCAAATCGCCCACACCGAGCAGCAGCTCCATGGCTGGAGGAATCAAACGGTGAGAAACTAGAAAACTAAGGTTTTTTGGCGGGTTGCCGAGTGCTTCGACCGCTGTTGATGGAGCAGTGGTTTCGAAACCGACCGCGAAAAATGCAAACTGCTTCTGGGGCTCATGTTTTGCCATTTCAACCGCGTCAGAAACCGCATATACAATTCGGACGTCAGCGCCAGCCGCTTTAGCCTCTAAAAGCGACATTTGGCTACCGGGCACACGCAACACGTCACCGAAACATGTGACCACGATGCCCATCTGTGCTAACTGTACAGCTTCATCAATTTCAGCCGCTGGCACAATGCAAACGGGGCATCCTGGACCAGCAATAACCTCAACATTCTCAGGCAAAAGACTACGCAAGCCATAATGCGTTATTGTCCACTCGTGGGTTCCGCAGACGTGGCAGATTTTTATTTTTCCAGCTTTCGGCGCTAAGCTTTTGATTTTTGACGCTATATTTTGCGCCAGTTCGGGGTTTCTGAACTTTAGGTTTTCAGCCATGCCTATCGCTCACCTGCTGCTTTATTGTGGGGTAGCTTCAAGAATGCTATTCCATAAGCTCAGGGTTTCTAAGGCTTCTTTTTCTTCGATAACTTGAATAGCGTAGCCAGCGTGAACCAGAACGTAATCGCCCACTTTAGCCTCAACAAGCGACACGTTAACTTCCCGAAGCACGCCTTGACCGAAATCCACGTTGGCTTTGCTGCCGTCAACATTCATTACTTTGGCGGGAATTGCTAAACACATACTCTATCAATTATTAAGCACGCATAGAACGGCGATAAAAAGAAATTGGTCTAAAACCGTGAAAATCCACCTACAACTGCCTGACCGAACGAAACTCCCCCGTCCCCAGCTGGAACAGCCTCATGAACCAGAAACCACAGCCCAGCCTCCTCAACAATCTCACGCATGACTTTAGCAAGTATCTGGTTGCAGGCAGCGCCACCCGAAAAGCCAACGTCTCTAACGCCTAGCACCAAAGCTTTCTCTACCGCTAAAGAAGCTAAACCTTTTGCCAAGTAAGCATGAGCAGAATAAGCTAAATCGCCTATGGATAAGTTCTCTTTGTTTTCAAAGATTGATCTCAGCATGGTCGTAGTATCCAGCATGCCTCCATGCAAGATTGGCTTTAGGTTCAAAACATCTTTGCCATTTACCGCGGCTGATTCCAGTTTCATGGCTGGCTCACCCTCATAACTGCGCTCGTAACATACGCCTAAAACGGCAGCAACCGCGTCTAAAACTCTGCCGCAACTCGTAGTTTCAACCGTTCCAAAGCCTTTTGCAAGTTGGCCAATAATCAGGTTGGCTTCAGTTTCGCCGAAAGGCAAATGCGCACTGTTCTGCATCAGCCAAGGCTCAACCTCTACGCCAGCTTTAGCGAGCATTCCAGCGGCTACACGCAAGGGGTAACGGCTAGCCACATCTCCACCAAGCAATGGTTGCGGTTCCAGATGCCCAAGCCGCTTAAACTCCGCCGACTCACGCGTGCAAAACAAGATTTCGCCGCCCCAAGCCTCGCCAGCCGTGCCGTAGCCGTACCCGTCGCAAACAACAGTAACAGCCTCTTCTAAGTTGTGCTCTGCCATTAAAGCGGCGGCGTGCGCGTGGTGATGTTGCACCTGAATCAGCGGTGAACCGTCCGCTTCCGCCATCTCTTGGGCTAAAGCAGTAGTGGTGAATTTCGGGTGCAAATCGCAAACCACGATTTCGGCATGGCAGTTGGTTAACTGGTAGAGGTGATTTGCGGCTTCTTGAAGGAAAGCTCGTGTTTCGACGTTTTCTACGTCGCCGATGTGTTGGCTGATGAAGGCTTTGTCATCAAGCAATACGCAGGCTGTGTTGTTTAGTTCGCCGCCTAAACCGACGACGCACCGTTTTGATTTAGCTTTGAGCCTGATTGGTGCTGGAGCGTAACCTCGGCTTCGCCTAAGAAACACTTGGCGACTACCATGAACGCGCATGACTGAGTCGTCGCATCGGTGGGCAATGTTGCGGTTGTGAAACAGGAAATAATCCACTGTGCTGCCTAATGTTTTGAGTGCTTCAGTGTTGTCGTTCACGATTGGCTGGTTTGGCGGGTTGGCGCTTGTCATCACAAACGCCAAGTCATCAACACGGTCAAAAAGCATGTAGTGCAAGCCAGTGTAGGGCAGCATGACGCCGACGTTGTGCAGGTTCGGCGCAACCAAAGGTGAAAGATTGTAACTGGCGCTTTTGTTTAGCAGTACTATTGGGCGTGCAGGGGAAGATAGCAGTTCTTGCTCCTTCGAACTTACTTCGGCGAAACTTTTTGCTGCCCCAAGACTTTTTGTCATGATTGCGAAGGGTTTTTCGCGCCTATGCTTCGTTGTTCGAAGCGCCGCCAGAGGCTTCTCTTGCATGGTTGATGCTGCAATGTGGAAGCCGCCATAGCCTTTTATTGCAAGCACATTGCCTTCGGATAACAGTTTTCCCGCTTCACGTACTGGGTCTTTAGCTTTGATTGGTTCGCCAGTTCTTGTTGTTAAGTAGGCTTTTGGACCGCATTCTGGACAAGCCACGGTTTGCGCGTGAAACCGCCTGTTTGCTGGGTCATTGTATTCTTTTTGGCAGAAGCCGCACAGGGGAAACTCCCGCATAGTGGTGTTTTCTCGGTCGTAGGGCAATCGTTCGATGATTGTGAAGCGTGGCCCGCAATTGGTGCAGGTGATAAAGAAGTATTCGTAACGCGGGTTTTTTGGGTCGCGCAGCTCCGCTAGGCACTCGTTACATATGGCGATGTCCGGCGGTATAATTGAGCCTGAAAACTCCGCTTCCTCAGAACTCTTATAAATCGTGAATTTGTCATGTTGATTTTTGCCTGAAAGCTCAGTAGACTTAACCGCATCAATTTGGGCTAAGGGCGGCTTTTTCTCAGTTAAGTCATGCATAAAACTCTTGATGCGTTGCGCGTCTCCTTCCAAGAGGATTTCTACTCCAGCGTCGCCCCTGTTGCGAACGTACCCTGCCAAGCCGTTTTTTGTGGCTAAGCGGTAGATGAATGGGCGGAAACCGACGCCTTGAACAATACCGGTGACGTTGAGTTTTACTCGCAAGGTTGAGCCTTCGCTATTTGAGAAACAGAGTTTTTCTCTTATACGTTTCGAAACGTGAATGGGTTTTGTTTCGATTTTTGCGGTTGTTGCTTTTTGTGCTGTTTTTTTGCTACAAATAGCAGGGTAGGTCTATAGGTAGACGCTTTTAGTCAGGGTTATTTTAAGTTGCTTTTTTTATTTAGCGTCTGGATTATTGTTTTCACAGGGCAAAACGGGTGAATTTGGTTAAAAAAAAATGACTTCAATTTGGACCCGCGAACATTACCTTACCCAACAACAGGAAACGACGTTTACCATTCTTCTACATTTATTCCTCGAATAAGAGTGAAATGTTCATCTCTTGTCATAAGTGTCTCAGCATGCGTTTTCGCTATTGCAGCTATCAAAGTGTCGAATTCGCCAATCAAGCAGCCAGCTTTCCGGAGGTCTCGATAAATCTTAGAGGTTTCTTCGCACGCTTGCAACGTCAAATCTAAAACCTCTATGTTAGATAGCAACTCATGAACCTCAGCCAAGTTTTTTTCTGGTTTAGATGAAATGTATGCTCCTCTCAAAAGTTCATATGCCGTGAGTATTGTAGTTGCAACTCGTTTGCCATTCTCATCCAACCGTTCCATTGCTTTATTTGCTTCTGTCTCTCCTTTCAGTAAAGCAATCAATAAATCTGTGTCAAGGATCACTTGAACAGGTCGACCTGCCGAGAAGCTGATTGCTCTCTATCTTTCTTTATCTGCGCAAACACTTCGTCTATATCGTTGCCTGCCCATTTGCCTGAAAACTCCAGTAGCGACTTCTTTTTTTTCGTTTTAACGACCCTTAAAACAACATCTGAAAAAGACTCCCCAGGTTTCTTGGAATCCTTCAGAGTTTGGTACGCCTCGTTCGAGAGGGATATAACTTTGGTCATACATGATTTTATGCACATATGCATATATATGCATTTTTGCTTGCACTCAAGTTAATTATGGAAGGCAGGCGGATGGAGCCTTCGGCGGGATTTGGACCCGCGACCATTACCTTACCAAGATAACATACAATTCTCTTCAGACACCGAATTTGTTTTTCAAGAAGCGGCTATACTATTTTTTTAGCGTCAAAGTTTATATCGTTTAGACTATGTCTTTTATGATAAGAGGAGAATTTATGGTGGAAATTAAAGGTAGAAAGTTTACAGTAATTCTTAGGGAGGAACCAGAAGGCGGATACTCTGCACAATGTGTGGAACTTCCCGGAGCAATCAGTCAAGGAGAAAACCGTAAAGAAGCCCTTTCCAACATAAAAGAAGCCATCGAAGGTTATCTGGAAGCGTTCCCCGAAGAACTTGACCAGCTTAAGCGAAAAAGAGAGCTAGTGGAAATAACTGTCTGAAAAGCTATCCTCCGCTTCCTGGCAAAAGGTCATTAAAGCGCTCAACAAAGCTGGATTCAAAGTTGTTGGTCAAAAAGGAAGCCACATATTTTTAACCGATGGAAAACACAAACTCACCGTTCCCCGCCATGACCCTATAAAGAAAGGCACCCTGCTCGCAATCATACAGCAGGCGGGTTTAACCAAAGAAGAATTCCGTGAATTAACGGAAAAGTAAGCGTGGAATTGGAGCCTCGAGCGGGATTTGGACCCGCGACCATTACCTTACCAAGGTAACGCCCCACCGGGCTAGGCTACCGAGGCTCAAGGGTGTTCCCGTGAAAGAACTGCTTCTTGGCAATAAAATGCTTACGGTTAAACCTGCGGCAAACAGCAATGTTGCAAGTCAATTAACTCTTGCAACTGCGGTAGTTCCGAAAGTGTCTGGCACCTGCTTGGCTATAACGTTTTTTACTTGCTAAGCATAGTTGCAAGCCAGCTTAAGGCTGCTTGAAAGCCTTCAACGACGCCGAAGACTGTTCACCTGCATAAGCCCGAGCAATCCAAGCCAAGAAACCACTCAAACTTTACCGCCAGCCCAACTGTACCGTCAAAATGTACCGTCAAAACGTATATAACTACACCTACCCGTAGGAAGTAGAGCACACAAAGCTAACCCACTTACGGATCTACTGAACTGAGGAAAAGCTTCATATTAATTAGTTAGTACAAAGATTACCTCGTCTTGAAAGCAAAATAAACTCGCATAAACAAGTTGCAGGGGTCTCCAAGCCTGGTCAACGGAGTAGGGCTTAGGACCCTATCGCGTAGGCGTTCGTGGGTTCAAATCCCACCCCCTGCACCAACATAAGCAAAAAGGTTGTTTCTACGCTCAACGGCTCGGGGTCTGATGATGGTTTTGCTCGGTTTTTTGCTCAATTTCGCTCAAGGCTCAGAGCGCCTCTTAGGTCGCTCCTCCAACACCACGGAGAAAAAGACAACACATCTCAACACAGCAATTCAGCTGCCCAAGAGACACCGCAAAAACAAGACACCAATTATCGTATCCTGCTCTCAAAAGATAAAAAACTTTACGCACCGAAGCGTGCCAAATCTTATATCTACGAGAAGACAACATAATTTTGGAGAGGTATGATTGCATTGCAAAAGTGTTTTATTGATATGGAGAAAAGGTTTAGCAAAGCAACGCTTATTCTACTTTTTCTAAGCATATTAACTTTAGCAGTAATAATAACGCCAATGGCGAAGGCACAAACCCAGTCCCAGTCCATAACGTTGAGTCCTTCCACGGGTCCTGCAGGCACGACGGTGATGGCCTCGATAAATGGGTTCCTTACATCCTCCTCAGTAAGCATCACCTTTGACACAACAAACGTCGGGACAGCAAACGTGATATCACCACCAGGAGGTGCAATTGGTATTGCATACGAGGAATTCACAGTTCCGTCAGTATCTCCCGGCACGTATACTATTACCGCTACGGGGTCCACAGGCGTTGCCACAGCAACATTTACCGTCACCCAAGGGACAGCTCCAACACCCACAGCGACACCCACAGCGACACCCACAGGGTCCACAGGATCAACAGGATCAACAGGGTTTAGCACCCCGTATGTCCCCGTCACCGTGAGCAGCAGCGGATTTTGGTCACCGCTAGCGATCGCCATAACCGCAGTTGTGATAGCATTCGCTGTTTTTATGACTGCCGTATACGTAATGCGCGGCAGACAAAAACCGTTACCATATGAGGAAGCCTCACGTTACGAGCCGAGGCCGTCAACTCCGTCAATGACGTCTAACGCGCCCTCGAACATTAATCGGCCCTATCAGCCATATCAGCCCTCGAACATTAATCGGCCTTATCAGCCCTATAAGCCCTATCAGCCCTCGAACATTAATCGGCCCTATCAGTCCTATCAACCCTCAAAGATTAACCAGCCCTATCAGCCATATCAGCCCTCGAACATTAATCGGCCGGCAACTAATATTCAACAGCCGCACTTTACAAGGGTATGCCAACATTGCAAACGAACTGTTAGAGATGACGTGAACATCTGTCCATACTGCTCAAAAAGGATAAAGTAGACAGGATTTCTAATCCGCTTTTTGAGGGCTTGCTTCACTTCAAGAGATGTCGATACAGGAGTAATCAGGGTTTTACCGCGCCGCGTTAAGCATCAAAGTAAGTTATCATATTCCAAAAACTATCATGTCCCCTTATGATTTTGTTTCTTGAGATGGACAACAAAGTTTTCCCACGAGTTCCTTTGAAAGCCTTCTCAGGATTCCCGTTGAGATCCGTGACTGCTTTGATTTATGCATCCGGATTTCACTTGCGAAATGAGGAGAGCTGAAATTCATGGTAAAGCAGAAAAAAAGGGGTTTGCGGGTGATATCTCCAGCATGGTGAGGGTTCGAATCCCACCTCCTGCATCATTATATTCAAATCATTTGGTGGTTCTCGCTGGCGAGTTTCTGGAGTTTCTGAGGTTTGGTTCATCTGGCTTCTTTCAGCAAGAATTAGGTTGAGCCAATACCTATATAAGTGCGTAAGCACATAGTAGATTATGTCGATAAGCCAATAAGCGGAAAAGGTGAATGAAAAGTGATAGCTCAAACAAAAATAAAATTCGGAGTCCGGCAGTTCGCTTATTGGAAGAACGCTTGACACGTGGAACCGTACAACAAAAAAACTATGTTGGTGATTAAATATGGGTCGAATTACTGTGGATCTCCCGAATGAGTTGGAAAAGCAGCTCAGATTACAAACGGTCGAGAGGTTCGGCGGGAAAAAAGGCGACTTGTCCAAAGCTGTCGAAGAAGCAATAAAAACGTGGATTGCCCAGAAAGAATAGGCCCTAAAGTCTCTTTTCCCGCGCCGGAATAAAACGGCGGCAACAACATAAAAGAGGACTGCGTCGATCCAAAAATAAGGCAACAGTTGATTATCGTATTCTTAGGATTCTAATAATAAATTAATCGAGGTGAAAAAAATGAGTGAAGAACAAAAAAAAGCGCCGGTGAAGGCGATTGCAAAATCTGAAATCGCAGTAAAACCTGTAAAGCATGTTCTTGCTAAACCCGTTCTTGCCAAAGTTCCTGCTAAACGTATTTCTGCCAAACAAGTTCCTGCGGTTCATGTTTTGACGACCTTTGACGATTTAATGGATAATTTTCGCAAAAATTTCATTGAAAGTATAGCTTTTCCATTTGAATGGATAAGTCTTGAACCTACAGTTCCGGTTCGTGAGGCAACTGTAGATCTGGTTGATGAGGGAAACAAGTTTGTGGTGCATGCTGAGATGCCTGGCGTAGCTAAAGACAAGATCGACGTAGCCCTGACGACGGATGGTATTGAAATCTCGGCCGAAACAGATGTTGAAACAGAAGATACGGAGAAGAACTTTGTTGTCAGAGAACGCGTTTACTCGCATATTTACAAACAACTGTCGTTCCCAGAAGAAGTAATCCCTGAGAAAGCTGAATCCACATTTAAGGACGGATTACTCGAAGTCTCCATCCCAAAGAAGACGATTGCACCCGCACCTAAAAAGCATAAAGTGACAGTGAAATAGCTAATAAAGTAGCGTTTTTTATGCTCACTCACTATTTCCTGAAATATTTTTGAGAAACCACACAATACCATGACCGTAAATAAGGCTTAAAGCGAAAAGTCTTTTCTAATCTTAGCCCTTTTTGAGCTACGGTTTTTTCGACCTTGTTGCCAAAATCATCGATGGCGAGAAGCCACCTCTGTTTGCTTTTTAGCCTGTTCGCTTGAATTTGCTTGAGACAATTTGGTAAATAACGATGGCTGCGTAGAAGCCGTATGAAAGTATAAGTACGGGGCGGTGAACGGCGTACTTAAGATCGCTGACCATGAGTTCGACGTGTTTTCTGGTTGTCCACACTTCATCTGGACGAAAATGGATGCAGTACGGTTCATAGACGCCTAGTACCTTGTAGCCTTTTTTGCCGATCCAATCTTTGATGTATCCGTCCTCGTAAGTATGCAGCTGGTAGGGTATTTTGATGTCTTCAACTGTTTTTCGTCGAATTAACGTGTCGTGGGTGCCGCCTCTTTTTTCGAATATTTTTATTGTAACCCTTTCAAACAGCTTCAGTAATTTCGATCCTTTTAGCACTGACCAAATTTCGATTCCCCAGATAGCGCCCACGTCGTCTTTTACTAGTTTTTCCGCCTCGGCAAACCAGTTTTTTGACAGGATAACGTCGCTGTCGACAAACATGAACCAGTCACTTTTTACCAGTTGAATTGCTTTCTGCCTAGCGCTGCCTCTTGTTCCCTTTTCTTGAATGAAGCTAACGTTCCCGTATTTTTCTTGGAACTCCTTCACTATGTCTGCTGTAGTGTCAGTGGAGTGGCCATCAATAATAATGAGGTTGTTAACTGGTACGTTCTTGTAAACAGAATTAATGCATTCCCTCAACATTCGGTCGCTGTTCATGGTGAGAATTGCAACGTCTATGGGCTCCATCGTGATCAACCTATTTTTTTGTTGATGATCTTTTGTGTTTGCTTGAATAGAAAAGTTTTGGTTGCTTGCTGTCCTCTTTTTTGGCTGAATCGGCAGCTGGTCGGTCAAATGTGTTCTCCTCTTAGGCGAAAAGCATTTTTAATACCCCATCAAGCCGCAACATCGGGAGCATATTGGAAAAACTCCATTGTCACAGCTTCTTAGGGCTCGTCTGAATTTGCGGTGTTTTTCACTATTGTATATTTCGAGGATACTTGATTCCTTAATGTTTCCTGTAACGAAGTCTGGAAAGTCTCTACATGTGACGGTATCTCCGTTTGGCATTACGTCTAACTGGAACCATGGTGAAATACATTTTTTGTATCCGAAGAAATTTTCCGGTTCAGTATAGTACGTCCGGATTTCCTCTGGTTTGAGGTCGGGTACAAACAGAATGGGTATGGAAGCTTTTTTAGATTTTATTTGTTGTACTTGTTCAGCAATTTTGTCTATGTTCAATTTTGTTGTGTCGCGGACGTAGCCTTTCCATGCGAAAGGTGTTACGCCTAACTTTTCTTCTGCTATTTTTGTGTGTTTTTGTCCTATCCATTCTTTGGTGAACCATGAGTAGTAGATTGTCATGCCGTCAGGGCTTAGTTTTTCTGCTTCTTTCACGGTGTCAAGTAATGTGGATTCGTTGTTCTTGGAGATTGTTGTGATAATGAAGATGCCCGGTTTTGTCTTTTTTTTCTGTTTCTTTATTTTTTGGATCGCCAATATTCCTTTTTTTGCTGTATCTAATGCGCCTGGGACGCCTCGGCATTTGTCGTGAATTTCTCTTGGGCCATCGAAGGAGACGCAAATCATGTCCCATCCGTTTTCAACTATGGTTTCAGCGTTTTTTTCTAGTCCGACCCCGTTTGTTACTACTTGAACCGTTAGTCTTTTTTGTTTCATGTAGTTAACCAAGGGAACCAATGGTTCGTAGAGAAAAGGTTCTCCGCCCGTTATGTAAACGTGAACTTTTTTGGGGGCGACTTCGTCTATTACTTTTTTGTAAATTTCAACTGGGACTTCTCCGGTAACTTTTGGTGTATCCTCTCTTGCGTTGTATCCGTTTTGTCCCCATTGTGCACAGATTGCGCACCTGTGATTACAACGATGCGTAATTCTCAGGCTCAGCAACCAAAGGGCAGAGCTGCTCCCATCTTCATTTCGATAATCTAGTCTTGATTTAACAACCCCCCTGTATGAACCTCTAATAAAGCTCATCAAGAGTTCGGGGTTTCTGCACACCGGAGTAAAGAACTGTGTCGGAATCCGTCTCATGAATACTACTCGTTTGCTCTACATTTTAGGATGGTGTACAATTTAAATTTGACTCATTGCCATTGAGTTTTGGCGCCCTTCAGACTCCGAACCAATGGTGTATAGGGGGTTTCAGACCTATGGCTGACTCGATTTTCATAACAACCAGTTAACGAGAAGAAGAAAAAACTGCTCCTGTAACGGCAATTCTTTTTTCTTTCATCCTCTACATCATGAAAGATTTGTTGTTGACTTCTTTAGGGTTAATTGCTGATTACTGTGCCTTGATTCGGAGGGAAACATTTTGTTTTGAGGCGACTACATTCACAAAATTTGTAGTCACCCTTCATTTGAGCATTTTCTTGAGCGCTTTGCCTTCGTTTAGCATTAGCTCTGAAGTTCGGACGTATGTTGTGGTCTTTTTCGTAGATTTGTAGTGCGGTGTAGCACTGTGGCCTGTTCTTCAATTTGATGTTTAGGGGCGCAGATTGTTTTATGCCCCTATTTCCTCGGTTTGCTCTAACTGTTAAACAAATGCACAGTTATTATGGGGTTTTCTGATAGTGATTTAAACAATTGTGAAGTATAGTTATCTTTTTTTGTTGTCTTGCATAGTTTTATTAGCAGTCATCGACAAATAAGATTGTGTGGTTTTTATGTCAAACGACCAAGAAATGCTTGATGAGCTCAAGAAAATTCGTGAACTGCTAGAGCCTAAACCTACGCCGCCTGCGCCTAAAGGGATGTGGCCTGAATTCAAAGATTTTCTGTCAAAATACGGTGTCTTTGGTCTCGCCGTTGCCTTCATCTTGGGTCTTTATCTAGGCGGATTCGTTCAGGCACTCGTCAAGGATCTGCTACTGCCCGCAATAGGACTCCTAATACCAGGCATGAAAAATCTAGCGACCTACACAACTGGGGTATTCACTATCGGTGACTTCCTTGTGGCGTTGATAACTTTCCTTATCGTAGCCTTGGTAATCTTCCTGATAGTGAAAATCGTAAAGAGATGGGGAATACAGTAAACTCTCAAAACCCCTTTTTTCTTTTTCCCGTTATTCTCATGTAAACATCCAATCCAACCATTGCCTCTTTCAGAATAGGAGCTTAACCGATTTTTAAAGCAGCCAATTAACGAAAAGAAGAATGCGCCAAAATTATCACAAGCTTTTCCCGAATAATATTTACTAAAGCGCACGCACTCCTAAAATAGAATTAAAGTCTGTTTTTTGAATTGAAAGCCCCAGATAAACAAAAGACAGAAAAACAGAAACCCCTTAAATATTTCTCAGTGTGGTGATTGAGTTTGGCGTTGGATTATTTTTTTCCTGGGAAGACGATTTTGATAGATGCTTCAGGATGGGGCGATCTCTTATTGGGCGTGGTGGTTGGCGCGCTCAAGCCTCCAGACCCTATGGTGATGGAGCGCAGAATTCCCACTTCTTCTTTTCAGCCGCCGAACTTCAAGAACAAGAAATATTTGGATGACGCGGTGAAGATTGCAAACGAGATTGTCGCAGTTATGCAGCCTGACGCTGAAACCTGTTTTAAGGTTTGTTCAGAATACGTTCTATCAAGTGTAGGTGTGTACTTACTAAGCTTAGGGTTCAAGGTTCAAAGGGTCGAATCCACAGGCGAACTTAAGCAGTTGGTTGAAAGAGGATATGTTAGATGGTGTGTTGAAAAAGGGGTGCCTGAGGAAATGCTCAAAGACAAGAGGCGCTTCTGGACATTTCTGGAGTGGGTTGCTGAAAAGCCTCACTTGAGGGAAAGCCTTGTGAAGACTGGTTGGGCAAGCTGGGAGCACAAGTGGCGAGAAGAAATATTCAAAAAGACCCTTAAACCCATGTGACTAAACAGTTTAGTCATTTTCTTATATTGTCAGCAATTTTTTGTCAGTGTATTTATTTATTTGTTGTACCAGTAAATTGAAAATTTTGAAGCACATGATGGATTTTTGCATTCAAGAACTTGCTCAACAACACTCTCTATGCCTTCGTCTTTTACAGGTTTATTTGTAGACCAAAACGGGTGATTGCTGTCGGGTCTAGTGACCTGAATCTGGTTTTTGCATACAGGACAACGAACAACTACTTTCCCCATACACATAGACTTACTCTCCACAACTATGCGAGAGATTCTCAAACATATCCTTTCCCTTTCATGATATGGGCTAACAAGGGTAACTTCTCCAACGAGAGATGAATGGAGTTATTTTGTTAAAGAACGATTTGAATATACGAAAGAATCAATCCGTAGGTGGCCTTACCTTTTTTATGTATTAAAAGAAAGAGCTTTCTATAGTTTAGGTTATTAAGAAGAACAGGTTGGGTCTGAGCCTTAAACATGTTCGCGGTCCACTGAGGCCGTGTCTTCGTCGCCTCATGGTCTTTCACCGTTTTGACCACGCTGCTCATCTCCTCAGTGCAACATTTGCATGTCCAGCCCATCGAAGCAAAGTCTTTGCCGCGTATCAATTTTCCGCTGTTTTAATTGACACGCTCCATGCCTCAATGCATCACGTCTAAAGCGTGCTCCCCGACCTGCAGGTGATAATAAGCGCAGGTTTAATATAACTTGTCTTGAACAAAATCGCGGCAATAGACCCATTTGTTAAGCTGATAAAGACCTTATTTCTATCTAAATTCTGTCTCATCAACCGAAACTATCTTCAAGAGTTGGAATAACCTGATTTCATTTTTGACATGAACAGCGCAATTTGACATGAACAGCGCAATTTTTTCTAGAACTTGATGGCGCGCATGGTGCTCCCGAATTAGGCATCATTTGTTATAACGAGTTTTCTTTAGCCGAGAGGGCTGGTTGCGCGCTGCGTTTATGGAGTTGCAGTTTTCTTTCTCTGTTTTGAGTTTGCAAAAGCTCAGGAAGACCTCAGAAATGTATTTTCAGTAACAGATGTTATGCGAAAACAGTGGGCTTTGGTTGGTAAACTATTTATGACCCATCAGACACACCAATTAAAACTTTAGTGAAAACAGATGGTTGAGT
Organism: Bathyarchaeia archaeon; assembly: GCA_050015395.1. GTDB lineage: Archaea > Thermoproteota > Bathyarchaeia > Bathyarchaeales > Bathycorpusculaceae > Bathycorpusculum. The sequence goes on along the minus strand of JBEKBM010000003.1, from coordinate 58,266 downwards.
ACAAGTGGGTTGCGCTTTCTAATACTACGCTTGGCACTTTGATGGCTTCAATCGACGGCACCATTGTCTTGATTGCGTTGCCCGCTATCTTTCGCGGAATTAACATTAATCCTTTTACGTCTTTTCAGTACATGCTGTGGATACTGTTTGGGTACAGCATTGTTACCGCCACGTTGCTTGTCACTTTTGGCAGACTTTCAGACATGTTTGGGCGCGTAAGGCTCTACAACCTTGGATTCCTTATCTTCACAGTTGGCTCGATTTTGCTTTCAATAACTCCAAATCAGGGTGACGCAGGGGCTATCGAGATAATAGTTTTCAGAATAGTCCAAGGAATTGGCGGAGCATTCTTGTTCGCAAACAGCGCTGCAATAATAACTGACGCATTCCCAACCAATGAACGCGGAAAAGCACTTGGAATAAACCAGATATCTTTCCTCGCCGGTTCTATAATAGGTCTGGTTCTGGGAGGCATTTTAGCGATTTATGACTGGCGGCTAGTGTTTCTGGTGAGCGTGCCAGTTGGGGTGATAGGCACGGTCTGGTCGTACATGAAGCTGAAAGAGCGCGGCACTATTAGAAGAAACCAAAAATTGGACATTTGGGGGAACATCGCTTTTGGCGGGGGATTAACATTAATTCTAGCAGGCGTTATCTACGGTTTGATACCTTATGGGAACTCGGCTATGGGCTGGGGTAATCCATGGGTCATTGCTTCTCTCGTCGTCGGGGCGGGTCTTCTTGTTGCTTTTCCGTTTATCGAAAACCATGTCGCTGAGCCAATGTTTAGGCTTGATCTGTTTAAGATAAGAGCGTTTAGTGCAGGTAACCTTGCTTCGCTTTTCAGTACCATGTCAAGGGGCGGAGTGATGATAATGCTTATCATATTGCTTCAAGGAATATGGCTTCCTCTCCATGGGTACAGCTTTGATTCCACACCGTTTTGGTGTGGCATATTAATGATACCCATGTCGATAGGTTTTGTCTTAACTGGACCGATCAGTGGCTGGCTATCAGACAAACACGGCGCAAGACTACTCGCTACTTCGGGTATGGTGATTTCCGCCGCTGCTTTCGCAGGGTTCGTGCTGCTCCCAGCTGATTTCATCTACCTGTCTTTTGCGGTTGTGCTTTTCATAATGGGAATCGGGGGTGGCATCTTTGCTTCTCCTAACATGGCATCTATAATGAACTCAGTACCCGCGGAACACAGAGGTGCCGCATCTGGAATGCGCGCAACCATACAGAACAGTGCAAATACGATAAGCCAGGCTATCTTTTTCACCATCATCATAGTGTCGCTCACCGGGAGTCTTCCAAGTGCCCTAGCAGCTGCAGTTACAAGTGCCGGTGCGCCTTCGCAGCTTGCACAGGCCTTCAGTGCTACGCCAGCCTCAGGGGCCCTCTTCGCATCCTTTCTAGGCTACAACCCAGTCGCAACGATACTTCACACCCTTCCTTCATCGTTAGTAAGCTCCATACCAACAGCAACGATTAATTATCTCACGGGATCAACCTTCTTCCCAAATGCAATTTCAGCTCCGTTCATGACTGCGCTGAGAGAGGCGTTCGTCATCGGCGCGATAATGTGCGTTGCAGCCGCAGTTTGCTCCGCGCTAAGAGGCGGAAAATACGTATACGGACAAAAAAAACCCACGGAAAAAGAGTAGAAGTCTTGCACCCTCAACATTTTTTCAAGAGGCCCACGTGCAAATAAAAGAGTAGTGGATTGCTTGTTCATGCGTTTAACTGAAGTTATAACATTTGACCTCGAAAATCTTATTTAGGCGTTTTTCTTAAGAGAGATTATGCCGGCAGTCAAAGATATCATGACGAAGAATGTCATTTCAATCGGTGTTAATAATAGCGTTTTTGAAGCAGCGGAGCTCATGAGTTCGAACCGAGTGGGTTGCTTGGTTATCATGGATGAGGAAGTGCCCATTGGAATAGTTACTGAAAGAGATTTTGTTAGAAGGGTCGTGGCGAAAAAATTACCGCTGGATACCAAGGTCTCGGAGATTATGTCTAAGTCTCTTATTACAGTTGATCCTGATGCTTCGCTTAAGGAGGCAGCTAGGCTAATGTCAAGCAATAAAATCAGAAGACTTCCAGTATTGAAGCAGAACAGATTAGTTGGGATAGTCGTCGCTGCCGATTTTGTGCGAAATCTTGGAAAAAAGACGGCCTCCGAAGAAATACTGGAAGCCATGGGCCGCTACCCTGCCACTTTTCCATAAAGATGCCGACAGATCAAAGTACAAAAATCTGCGTTCTGAATTTAACTGCATTAACTTGCATGGAAAACAAAGGCATACAAAATATCTCAGGTTGGTTGGATAGCGCACCTCAAGAAAAAACGGAACCCTCTCCTGGTTCTAAGTCCTAAACGTACAGCTACATTTGTGGAGGGGCAGGTGGCGGCTGCGTTTCAGGCGTGGTTTCAGGGGAAACTGAGGGGTTAGGCGTTTGGCGCATGGCGATTTTTTGGGAAGGTAAACTGCTGCAAACCCTATGCCGACAAATATCATCACGAGCTGTGCAGCTTGGCCAATTTGGCTTGTGGTGGCTACACCTAGAAAGTCTGTGGCGTCGTACACGCCATGAATGAGCGCAAGTACCAGTATGTTTCCTCCTGACCAGTAGTACGCAATGGACATGGCTAAACCGAAAGTTATTAAGTCTATAAACGGCAGGACGCTGGCGATGCCGTATGTGAGGGCGTAGTAGGCGTGGACGGAAGCAAACATCACACTTGAAACAGCCGCCAATAGAATCCAGTATCTTCCCTTGGAGATGCTGAGGAGCCCGCCGTAGATGAAGCCGCGGAACAGGTACTCTTCAGCCGGACCTACCACAAGTATGGAGACGGGAATCATCAGCCACGCAACGTTGGACGGCACGTTGAGCACGGGATTTGGCTTGTTTAGCAGGTTTGCGGCGTGCGGGTCGAAATGCGTTATTATAGCTAAAGCTATGATGGAGAGTAAAAGGCTGATCACGATTAAGACGCCGAATAGCCCTAAGCCGAATTTAGCGGCGTCCTTGTTGTTTTTGCCCGCTCGGTGGAACAGCTGCCTGCCAAAAAGGAGGCTGACAACGAGAACGGGTATTCCGTAGACGACTAGGTACCCGGTTATTGACCCGTAACGTATGAAGTATTGTGAGTAGACAGAGAGGAAGATAACTACTACACCTATGAGATAGAGTTTCTTGGGCAGGACGTTGGTGGGAAACATCTTTCATACACGCTAATAGTAAATTAGATGCGGCTGCCAAATGTTGGTTCCACTCGTCTTTGTAAACATTGTGTATTCTGGAGTAAGAATCAAAAGACACTAAAAAAGTTAAGTTTTGTTTAAGAGCAAAAATTAACGAAGGACAGCAAAACGAGTTATTCACACTTTGTCTGGTACTCACATCTTGAGCATTTGTTCTGGTTGTTTGTCGGTTGGGCTTCTCTATATTTGTTCCAGAACTCTGTAGCCCACGTCAAATCCTTCTCTGCGATTTCGCGGTTGAATTTGTTATAGTAAATCTTGGCGTCATTAATGGAATGCACGGCTTCCTTTGGGCCGTTCCTGATTAAGGTGTGCACCACGTTTTGTCTTAGTTCTCTGCTTCCCTTCGTCTTTGGGTCAGCAACTACAATCGCATAGAACAGCCTGCTCGTGTCGAAACCCATGTTTTCAAGCTGGATACCGCAGGTTTGTACTTGCACATGATAAGACGGATAGACTACGCTGCTTCGGCTAAACTTGTACTCAAAGACTGTAAGCGGATAGCCACGCGCAAAAAGTGCCGATTCAGGCTTACCAGCCAAAAGCACGTCGCCGTATTTGGCGAGAAGAAACATTTCCAAAGCGAAAACAGGTTTGTCCCCATTTATTTTCAGCCACAGTTCAGCCCGTTTGACTTTCACAGAGTCCTCAGTCAATTTCTCATGAGCTTCCGTGCTAATGTTCTTCGCTTCAGTTTCTACCTTACCGTGGATATACTGCATTTCTACTTTTTTCAGGCAGTAAAATTGGCTGGCAACGTCGCTGGCAATAGCGAAAAGTCGGTCGAAACGCAACCGTCCATTTTGCTCTCGCTGGTTTTGGCTTAGCTCCCTGAGCAAAGAGTCAAATGTCTCCAGCTACGCTTTCCAGTCAGTCATTATCAAGCACACACATAGGCACATAAACAGTTAACCGCAAACAATAACACCGTAAAAGCCGCATTTACACAGTAACAACATAGGGTTTATCTATAGTGTTTTATAATAATAGGAAGTTAAATAATTAATTAAATGATAAGTAGGTGAAAAGCAGTATGAGCGGAAATAGTGACGCAAACATTTTAGAAATCGAGATTGACCCTAATGCCCTCAATTATCTTAAGAAAAATGGCAATGTTTTCATACTTACAGACGTTGAAAATCCACAGTACTCATACTACAAGATTAAGGGTTATGATGCTAATCTTATAATTGAATTCGAAGAGTTTGTTGATGTCTGCAAAACATGCCTCGACAACTCACGAACAGAATTTACTACTGCAACATTTAACGTAACGTCTCCAATAAATTTAAAGCATAATGACTTAGGATTTTATGTTGCGAAATCTGGTTTCTCAACGGTTAATGATTGGTTGAAAACATTAAAAGATGAGGATGCAATTCCAGAATGCTCAACTGGACGCATAACATTCTATCTTTATCATATTCGTATTGCTTAAAATAGCCTTAATCCTTTTTTATCATTTTTGTTTTTTGACTTTTGGGGAATTCGGCAATTTAAACAAGGCTTGGGACATTTATCGCGGAATTGAAAAAGCAAACAAGAGAGAGCACATAAGCAAATGGGACGATTGATAGTTCTTCTCGCAGACGGCACAAAAGTTCACAAAAGGCGACATCTACCATTCTCCAAGTTACCCTTAAAGTAAAAGGAAGTTTTCTTGCCTTTCGTGCTTAGGAACGTTATTTCTTTCCTTTAGCTGGAAGTTGTTGTCGCATCTGTTTCTTTTTTAGATCTTTTTCTCGCTGCATTTTCTTTTGCTGCTCGAGCTGTGTATTCTTCTTTTTTCTTTTCATCACGCTCATATATTCACCTTAACCAAGCAAACAAACGCATCCCGCATTCTAAAACTTTACCCTTTCTGGAAGAAAATTAGAGAACTGCGCGTGATCTTTATTGAATAACACAAAAACCGTCCGATTTTTTTCGAGCTTAAAAGGGTTTTTTTCTGAATCTAAACAGTCAAAAATCAGTTGCTTACCTTTCCATTTTAAGCTTTCTTTTTTGTCTCGGATCAGCGCTTGAGAACTGAAGCACAAGATCGAGAATAAAATAGAAGACTCTTTTTCCTATGAAATTATCTTACGTGCAGAGTCCACGCTTCGCTTGCTTTTAACTCCGAGAGAAATCATTATGAATATTGGTGACTAATACATTGGTGTATCTGGTAAGTTTGCTTGAAGGGCGGCAATCTTGACGATTAAAACTTTGGTTTGCGGATGCGTTTATGAAGAAAAAGATTGGATGCTTGTAAGAATAAAAGAATGCGAAAAGCATCATAAGCAATGAACCAGAAAAAGAGAATATAGACCAAAAGCGGAATGTAACAGAAATGACATAAAAGGCGAGTAAAACATTCAGCGTTGCACTCGGCGTGTTCACCGAACAAAAGTTAGTTAGATGTTAATCGACCGAAAATATGTCATCTCAATCCAGATATTGGTGCGAGAAATATTCAAAAAAAATCAATGCTTACTTGGATTACCATTAGTTCACTATTACGTTGACTTAACCGTAATTATTTCTGCCGATGTTACTGCTAGTCTTTAATAGTATAACTGACATGTATATAGTGTGAATACATGTGTCTAAACTAGAAAAAAGTAAGAACAAGCAAATAGTAGCAAAAGCAACTCCAGTCAAGGAAATACCTGAAGGAAGAAAAATCGCCAAGATTCCCGAGTATGATGCAGTTTTCAAGCAGATCATTGAGAGCCCTGAGAAGATGTTTAAGGTTGAAGTTGAGGGTAAAACAGTAAGATCAATGTACGCGCCATTCTCATTTAGAGTTAAGTCATACAACAAGAAACCAGACAGAAAATTCAATGCAGCACTCAGAGTCCGCAACAAAGAAATTTATATTGTCAAGTTGGACAAAAAAGAATAAAACACTCAACCCACATTCTTTCTCGCAAGTTAGAGCAGATGTAAACTATGTCTGAACATAAATCTGAATGGCCTGAATCTGGAGATCTCGTAATCGCCACCATAGAGAGCGTGATGGATTATGGAGCTTACGCTAACCTAGATGAATACAATAAACGCGGGTTTCTTCATATCTCCGAAATCTCCAGCGCCAGAATAAGAAACGTCCACGACTACGTTCGTGAAAAACAAAAAATGGTTCTAAAAGTTCTCCATGTAAACCTTGAAAAAGGCCACATTGACTTATCCCTCAGACGCGTTACAAAACGCGAAAGAATTGAAAAAATCAAAGCTTGGAAAAGAGACCGCAAAGGCGAAGTACTTCTGCGTGCGGTCGCAGAAAAAGTAGGCTTGCCCGTACATGAAGTCTACCAGAAAGCAGGCGTTATCCTGGAAGAAAGCGTCGGTTTATATGAAGGCTTCGAAAAAGCTCTCAAAGAAGGCACAGAAGCCCTAACTAAACTTGACATACCTGAAGACATCGCCAAAGCCTTCGTCCAAGTTGCAGAAGAACGCATCCGTATCAAAATGGTGAAAGTCAAAGGTACGCTTGAAATTCGCTGCATGAAACCCAACGGCGTTAAATGCATCCAAGACGCATTCATTGACGCCGAGAAAGCACAAAAAGCTAAAGACGCTAAAATCGAATTTTGCGTTATCGCCGCTCCCAGATACAGCGTAGAAGTCTCCGCTGATAACTGGAAACGTGCCGAAGAGCTTCTCGACGAAGTAAGCCAAAGTGTAGTCACAAACATTACTAAGGCAGGCGGACACGGCTCCTTTAAAAGAGAGAAATAGCAAGGTGGAAACATGAGAGATGAAAGCGACAAAACAATATGGGGTCACGTAGAAAAACTTGGCAGAGGCACCCGAGCAAACTATGACCCTGACAAAAAAACCATTACTTTCTGCTTCACCAGAGACCCGCAAACATCAGGTGAGCAACTAAGAAAACTACGCGAACTCCTCATGAACGAACTAAAAGAACTAGGCTATACCAGTCGTATGAAATACAACGGAGAAGTAATTGCAGACAATATAGAAAAAGAAGATGTAGCTCTTGTCAAGAAAAACCACCAACTCATAATTCGCCTAAATGAGAAGGGATCCGGCGACAAAAAGGACGTTTCGGAGCAGCCAACTTAGCTCTTCCTTGAAGAACTACCTAAAAAGAAGCAGCTCCTAGATTTTTTGGTTTTTACAAAGGATATTCATGTCCACTTTGCTTGAATTTACATAAGTCAAAGACTTTCCGCTATACATCCTCATTACCCTTTTGGAGGAGAGCCGACCGAGAACTCAAGCCTAACGCATGCTTAATATGCAGCTTTTTTGTATGGCTAAATATAAGTTTAGACAAGAGTTTTCATTAACAGTAACTGGTGAACCATAACTGTTAACCATAACTCAGCTTCGGAAGCATGAAGAAGGAAGATGGCAGTCTGATACGTTGGAGTCTCTCCCTGAGAAGATCAGCGAAGATTCCGTGTTGTGGATCGATGTTGAGGATCCCTCGGATGCCGAAATCAAAGCGATAGTGCAGCATTTTGAGTTAGATGAACTAAGGCTGAAGGAACTGATTGAAGAAGGACAACGGTCAAAAATTGAGGAGCAAGAGGACCGCATATCCTGTGTTCTTAATTTTCCTAAAAGGGAGGGCTTTGTTTCCGACGTAAAAATGGAAAGGCTCTCGTTGCTGGTGGGGAAAAGGTGGATTATCACAGTTCACAGGGGTTATTCGGATATTACATGTGCCGTTTACAAAAAAATCAGCACACATGGTTATTTCGCGCTTTCACTTTCGCCTTCCACAGATATTCTTTTGTATATATTCTTGGATTTAATCACGAATGAGTTCTTTTTGATTTCTGATTTAGTGCATGAAAGATTACAGAATTTGACCAAAAAAGCAGGAGCCCTCTTTAGGGAAAGGCCAAGACGATCGGAAACAAGCTTTGGATTAGAAATTTCTAAGTCAAGGGACCAAGTGTTGGTCATGAGACAGTCCATAGGTCCCATGCGTGAAATAGTAGGAAAAATAGCGCGAGGCGAGTTTGCTCTAGTTTCCAGCGCTACAATGTCCCGCTTTGAGGATCTCTATGATAGGACAATCTCGCTGATTGAAGTGGTGGATAACCATCGGGAAGAAATCAGCGATATAACCGACATCTTGATCAATGTTCAAACGTTAACCACAAACAACATCATCAGAATCCTCACCATTATCTCCGCAATTTTTCTTCCCTTGGCCTTGATTGCTGAAATATACGGAACCAACTTCGGAAAAGGGTTCTTTATACCTGGCAGCAGTAGCTCTTTAGGCTTCTATATCATGGACGCGATAATGATTGGCGTAGCGGTGACCCTCATAGTAATTTTTAGAAGAAGAGGCTGGTTATGAAGGATAACGCTGAAGCTCAATATCTAACGACCTCCCAGAATTTTTCTTTACCTTTCGGGTTAAACAAGAGAAATGACATGACAGAACCTAAGAAGAGCAACAGTATTTCCACGAGTATACCGTTAATGGGTCAACTCTCCTACTGCTAAAGTTCAAAAATTAGAAAAAGAAGGTTTCTGTCTAAGTCTTCAAAAATGCTTTCATATTCTGACTAGAATCTTGTTTCCTTCCACTTTAACTTCATGCGTTTGCATGTCGAAGGTTTTTACGGGATCCATAAGTTTTTTTGCGTAGATCAAGAATTTCTGCATTTCTTCAGGAAGTTTATCCATGTCTTTGAAGCTTTCTGACATGGGATCTTTTACTTTCTGTCCTGTAGTAACGTCAAACTGAGCATAATGAAACGGGCAAGTTACGATTTTCCCGTTCAGGGTTCCCATAGAAAGCAGAGCGTTCATGTGTCCGCATCTGTCGTCTAAAGCGTAGAATCGTCCATCCACATTAGCTATTAAGATATCAATCCCTTTCAGCTCCACGCTTCTCATAACGCCTTTTTCTAAATCGCTGACCTTAGCAGCTTCTAAGAATTCGCCTTCATCCTTCATAATTTGTTTCACTCTCACCATTCCAATTCACCTCCCAAATCTTCTCACTCACTTTCCGGGTCGAACAATTCTGTATGCTAGCTCTGATCGAGATATCCACCTATCGAATCTAAAAAATCGAAGGCTATTGTCAGATGAATCGGCAACCTGTTGATTATTTCTTGCTGCCAAGAGTGCTTGCATGCTGGATTTGACTTTCAAGTTCTCTTACCCGTGCATTTATAATCTTGAGAATTCTTCTTTTCAATGGCTCCCCAGTGAGCTCTTTCTCAATGTGCCCGATTGCTGTTGCTAATTCAGTGTCTCCAATAGTGTCTGCTATCCACTTTTGAAAGTCAGCTCTTTTGGAATGAAAATCAATTGACTCAATTGGTATGATTTCAGCTTCTTTGGCGAAGGCTGCCAACTAACAGCGGTTTCCCCCCGTGTATTGGCCTATTGATTCGAAAAAATGGAAGACATTACCATATGGCACCGTTGCCAAAATCTTTTCGGCGGTCGATTTCGTAATAACCGACTTGTTTAGATCGAGAGGTTTTGTCATATCTAAAACTGTCCAAAAAACACAACAAAGGAAAAGTATAATTTGCCATATTTAACTATTTGTACACGAAGTCAAGTTCCGACTCCTTATGGAAAACCCTAAAGACAAAGAGTTGCGGCTGGAGATCCCTCAGACTCTTCTTGTGAACCCGTGTTTTGAGATACGTTACACTACGTCACCCATTCCAGCCGCGGTGGTTCTAATTGACAAGAAAGAAATATTCTTTGGAACAACCATCGATTTTCAAAGAGCCGTGTATTTGTGGTCAGACAATGCCTATTTCGTCGGTATAATTCAAAATCATTTTGAGCTGATTTGGAATTCGACCTCGAAAGTTGAAAACAAGTAATATCAGACGAATTCAGAGTGCGCCCATTAGCAAAATCGATGGAGTGTTTCGCGCGGCGCACATTTTGAAAGAGGCAAATTTATAAGCATATATCGATATTTCGATATCGGTAATTCGATATGTGGTTTGATTGGATGAAACACAAACGCCGCGGCCTTCACGGCTGGGTTTTATATGCGTTAGAAATTTCACCGAAAAACGGCGCCGAAATAATGGACGCCATGGAAAACATGAGTCAAGGCTGGTGGAGACCGTCGCCAGGCTCCGTATATCCTCTGCTTGACACAATGACCAAAGAGGGTTCGATAAAAAAGAGAGAAGACGGCAAGTACGAGTTAACCGAACAGGGAAAAGAGGAAATGGCTTGGCCTTCCAGAATGAGGTCAAACCTCCCGCGCACGCTAGAAGATGTCCTAAACGAAATGAACAGCTTCGTTTCATACTTTGAAGACCTCGCAAAATCCGACCCTTCCAAACTCTCTCCTCATATAGAAAAAATCAAGGAAATCCAGTCAAGACTCTCCAAAATAACCAACACATAGCAAACCCGTTTAAAAAAAGAGTTAGGAGAAAACAAAATGTCGACAAACAAAATTGAAACGCCAACTTCTAACATAATCACAGTGGAAAACCTTTCAAAAACCTTCGGAAGCCTCAAGGCAGTTGATAACGTGAGCTTCAACATCAAAGAAGGAGAAATCTTCGGTTTTCTCGGGCCAAATGGCGCCGGCAAAACGACCACCATCAACATGCTAACGACCCTCATGAAGCCCACGTCGGGAAAAGCTGTGGTCTGCGGATTCAGCATATTCAAAGACGCGAACGAAGTGCGAAGAAGCGTCGGGGTCGTCCCGCAGGAATACACGGCGGACGAGGACATGACAGGAATCAACAACATCATTCTCTGCGCAGACCTTTACGGAATGGCCAGAAAAGATTCGAAGGCTCACGCAAAAGAACTTCTAAAACTTGTTGAGCTTGAAGACGCAGCGAACAGGAAAGTCTCCACTTACTCGGGAGGAATGCGAAGGCGCCTAGAGCTCGCTTGCGGCCTGATTAACTACCCGAAACTGCTTTTCCTCGACGAACCCACGCTCGGTCTTGACGTTCAAACGCGAACTGCAGTTTGGAAATACATTAAGACGCTGAAGGAAGAGTACCGCATGACACTGTTTCTCACCACCCACTACCTTGAAGAAGCTGATTCTCTTTGCGAAAGAGTGGCCATAATAGATCACGGCCACATAGTGAAGATCGGATCGCCCGAAGAACTCAAACAAAGCGTAGGCGGAGACGTCATCGTCGTCGACGTAAAAGAAAACGAGCCAGACATCTCATCCGACATAGCCAAGATCCAGCTCGTCAAGGAAGTCAAGAAGCAAGACAGCAATTACAGGATCAAGGTGAACGACGGGGAAGAAGCATCTCCCCAGATAACCGACCTGATCCGATCCAAGGGACTGCACGTCACCAGAATCTCTCTGACAAAGCCCAGTTTAGACGAGGCATACCTCGAATTAACAGGCCGTAACCTCAGAGAGGAAGAAGTCGACAAGCTGCAGATGATCCGTCAACGGAGAACTATGAGGAAAGCGAGATCCTAAGGTGACAATCATGGACGAAGACACGATAAACACCAAAATCAAAGCTTCAAAAGACCCCGAAGACCAAACCAAAACGCCCGAACAGGTTTCAGCCCAGCAGGAACAAAGGTTCAGGACAGCTCCAAAGCTCAGCAGGAGTCCCTTTCACGGCCTGTGGGCGCTGACAAACAGAGACCTTCGAAAGTGGTACACTAACCCAATACAACTCTTTGTGTCACTAATTCAACCAATTATCTGGCTTGGCTTGTTCGGCAAAGCCCTGAACTTTGGGTCCTTCATCGCCGGGTCAGGAGCCACCATAGCACAACAGGACATAATTTTGAAGAACTTTTTCGGAACAACAAGCTACTTCTCATTCTTGTCATGCGGAATGCTTGCTTTCATCGTCCTCTTCACTTCCGCGTTCAGCGGAATGTCAGTAGTCTTCGACCGTAGATTCGGTTTCCTAAACAAAGCTCTGAGCACACCAGTTGCACGCGGATCAATTGTGATGGGCAAAATCCTACAAAGTGTCGGTAGATCCCTGATACAAGCAGCCATAGTTCTAGTGGTTGCAGTAGCTCTCGGGATGGATACGGCAAATTTCACCCCTCAAGGAATCGCTGGTGCATTCCTCATCATCTTCCTTATGGCCGTCGGGTTATCTGCGTTGTTCACGGTGCTCGCGCTAAGATCAGGTGATTGGCAAACACAAATGGCAATCATAAACCTACTCAACCTCCCACTACTATTCGCAAGTAACGCATTGTTTCCGGTAAAAATAATGCCAGCTTGGCTTCAAGACGTCGTAAGAGTTAACCCCGTAAGCTACGCAGTCGACGGAATAAGACAGGTATTGATTGGAGCGACAGGCATGAATAGTCTATGGCTTGACTTCGCGGTTGTGACAGGATTCGCGATAATATTATCTGCAATCGGAATAGTTCTCTCCTGGAGATTCCTCTCCAAGTAACCTCGCAACACAACAGAAAAAAGTCGCTGATCCTTCACCGACAAGCAATGGAACAACAACGACATAGATTGTAGCTTCAGCAGCGAAAGCAAAAGAGAAAAACCAACCAGCCAAGACCAAGAAATAGACGCCAATAACCTTCACAACACCTTTTTTCTCTTTTTGGAAAGCAAACCTCTTTCAAGAAGCCAGCAGAGCGCTCACTAGCTTGCCATAAAGCAAATCAAAAAGAGGCGCCCATGTTTTTTTCCAAAATGCAAACGAAAAAAGAGGGAAAGAATGGGGAAAACGTTTGATTGGCAAGGTCTCCTGTCTATTGGGAGTCCAAATTCCACCCCTGCACTCATTATAAGTAAATCGTATGATGGCCCGCAAGCAAATTATTATAACGTAGATTTGGATGAAGCCTTCAAATAGGTGCTTGAGAAATACACGAAACGCGCCATGAAAAATGGATCCAATTCATTAGTTTCTCCTTATTCATGCTATGACATTTTTTGTAGACTCATTTATGTATGTGTCTCGTAATTGCAAACTTGGAACTCACATTTTTAGAAAAAACCCTGTATCATGAAACCATGTTAGCATACTTATCCCCCTATAAGTAGGAGCCAGGGACGCATTTTAGCTATGAAAACCACGCGTAAAATGCCGGTACACCATCTGGAAAGCATGTTAGCTGCGGAATTTAGCGACGGAAAAACTAACATTGAGTAAACCGCATTGACTCTAAATATAAAGCATATATTCTTTAACAAACAAAAAGTAGTTCAGAAACATCAACTTAACGGAGAGTTGAAAACCTGTCACATAAAGGACACCCGTATTCAGCATCAGGCGCCTTCTTTTTAGATAATCCGCTCAGACGGTTGATTCAGCCGCCTTCCGAACTCGTGGAGAAACTTGCCATAAACCCAAACGATGTAGTGGTAGATTTCGGTTGTGGACCAGGCTATTACATCATAGAACTTGCAAAAAAAGCCAAAAGGGTGGTGGCGGTTGACCTTTCACTCGAGATGCTTAAGAAAGCCCAAAACAAAGCCGCTAAGGTAGGAGTTAAGAACATCCAGTTTTTGCAAAGTAACGGCGCAAACATTCAACTCGAGGACAGCTCAGTTGACATGATTCTTCTTGTAACAGTTTACCATGAGGTTGGTGAAAGTGAAGCCGTTTTAAAAGGGTTCGGCAGGATTCTCAAGCCTGAAGGTAAGCTGATAATTGTGGAGGTCACAAAGAAAGGCATCTTCCCTGGCGCGCCAGTTCAAAATCCCGAAGCGTTAAAAGCAGAAATTGAAGCAGGCATTTTCAAACTTAAGCAGATGCAGCCATACAAGAGTTACGGCGTTTTCTTCTTCACCAAAAAAGCTTGATTAGGCTCTGGCTGCTCTTTCTTCTTTGTTTATGGTTTGGTTGGCAAACCTTAGCGCTTCACCGCCTGTAACTCCACCAAGGCAGCCTCAAACACATGGTTGAAATACGGTTTGAATGGCTGAAGGCTCTGGATATACTAATAACTGTAATCGTTACTGCTTTTGGTTTAGGCATAATCGCCAATCCTTCCAGAAGCCGCTTATGTTCCAAATGCAGTCACAGGGTTAACCACAACGTCAGGAATCCTTATTGCTTTTTAGTATTTTGGGTACCACGTGTGTATTCAAAGGAAAAAAAGAGACGAGCGCAAAGGCATAGAAGCGCGCTGCCGCTCTTAGAGGCCGAAGCTGTTGATCACTCTGCCAGAGTTGGCGTCAATGACCAACACGATTTTGTTCCCCTTGTGGTCGTACTTTGCGAACCATACCGGAGCGTGGAGCAGCTCCACGTCCCCAACGTCCGACTCGGTGTTTATCGACTGGATCATGTGATATTTCGCGTGCGCCTTTTGTGATTGAAGCTGATCGACCAGGGTCTTTGCCTGGGATTTGGCAACATCTTCGCCGATGTCCCCGTTGAGGATCGTAACGCCCTTGGGCAACTTGGAAATGTCAAACAGCGCTCTGCCCTCGAGATTGAATTGATAGTCCCGCGGCTGATAGTCCGTAAGAGCCTTTAGCGCAATTACGGGAAAATTGTAGTTCGCGTCCATTTGCTCAGACTTTCTCATTCCGCCGCCATATCCCATCCCCATTCCGAAAGCCATTATCCGTATCCGCTTCAACCCAAGAACACCAGTCAACAGGCCGCCTGTTCCAAATCCACCCTCAAAAGCGCGCCTGCCTCCTCCGAAACCACCCCGCCCTCCTCCGCCGAAACCACCACCCATCCCGCCGAATATTACGCCCATCAACGCGGCGGTTGTAGCAGTCTGGGCAATTTGTGCGGTTTCATCAGTAGCGGTGATGCTCGTACGGGCAGAGACGCTCACAATCCAGTAAGGAACGTACGTGAGGCTCATTTCCTCCTGCTTGGAGTCTTCGTGAAGATGTCTATGCAGAAGACCCTTGTCCATCATCGGCGTGATTATTGAATTCACTTCGTCAACGGTGGCGACCTTCAAAAGAAGCATTGTCTGCTTCTGTATGTTAGTCCAGCCTTGGGTTCCCAGAGTAACTGCGCTGCCACAATACTCGCAGGTTATAACCATCTCTCCAAACTTGGGCGCGATAGGCGCACCGCAACTCGGGCATTTCAACGATGCTACTCCAGAAGGCGCAACAACAGGCGAAGCCGAAGCTACAGCTGCTTTAGGCGTAGTTAATGTTGTGCTTGTTCCACATTTTTCACAGAACGCTGCATCATCTGGAATCTGAGCACCACAATTGTGACAAATCAAATTTTCCACCGAATTCTTATTAAAAGTCCTTTCTCTTAAATTTACCGCAAAGACTTCCCTATTAGAAATGAATAATTTAATTTTTCTGCAATTTAGCCAGCGCCTGTTTTATGACGGCTTTTGGGAAAACAACTAAATACCCGAATACTGCAATCATAATTTATGCCCAAGAAAGAGAAAGTTATGAGTACCAAATTGATTGCTGCCATCATTCTCTTGGCTGTATTATGCATTGCTACTGCTGCAATAGTCTATACAACTGAAACTTCTTCAACTAAAAGTTCTAAGCTGATAGTGCCAGGCGTCCATGTTGGCGACACCTTCTTTTACAACATAACTGGCGAGTCGGTGTTGTTTACTTCAGGTGCAAATCCAGACTCAGAATATCCTGGTTTCTCGGACTTAAACGATACAAAGTACTATGAAGTTGCCATAACAGGAATCAATGGCTCTATTGTCTCGTTTAGTACTGATTGGGTATTCAAAAATGGAACAGACATCCAGCAGTCACAAACGATTGATATATCTAATGGAAACCTAGGAGATCAAAACGGATTTTGGGGTATTTACGCTCCCAACCTCAACGTAAATAACCTGCTTTGCCCTAAGGGAGGAGATGAGAATCTTATTGTTAACAGCACAGACACTCAAACATATGCTAACAGCACTAGGCAAAGAAACTACTGGTCAATAGAAAATGTATTTACCAATATGAATGATCCAACAGGCAGTACAGACCAAGATAATTTCATAGGTGTCTATTTCGATAAGCAAACAGGAATGCTTACTATCATGACTAATGTTCAAGAATACAACAACCCACAAATGAACTTAATTATCACTTGGCAACTTACTAATTCATCGGTGTGGGCTGTTTAACCTTCTACTTTTTTAATAACATAACATGAAAAAGGGCTTCCGAAGTTTATCATTTGCCGCGGCGCACACTATTGATTAAAGGTTTTTTGTGTTCTGTTTTGCCTTTATAGAGGCTAGTTTTCCGCCTGCTTTAACAATGCCCTTATCTAACTCGCTGAGGCTTAAGGTAACATCTATTTTTGTGCCCTTACCCAGATTCTTCACAAGCAGGCGCTCATTTAAGTCTTTAACATCCAAATCCAACGCGTCACCTTGCTCGATTCCTGAATAATCCTTTTTATCTGTAAACATTAAGGGTAGAATTCCGAAATTAACCAAGTTAGCCATATGTATCCTAGCGAAAGATTTGGCTATAACCGCTTTTACGCCAAGATATTTAGGCGCCAACGCAGCGTGTTCCCGCGAGGAGCCTTGACCGTAATTTTCGCCGCCGACAATGAACCCGCCGTTTTTCTCGATGGCTCGGGACGCAAAAGTTTTGTCAAGACGGCAGAAAGTGTATTTGCTTATTTCGGGAATGTTGCTTCTCAAAGACATGATTTCCGTACCTCCTGGCAAAATGTCATCGGTTGAAACGTTATCGCCAAGCTTTAGCAACACTTCACCTGTTAATCGGTCGGGCATCGGCTTGAATGATGATAGAGGTTTAATGTTGGGACCCATAACGACGGGGGTTTTTGCCTTCACTGAGGGGTAAATGAACATGTTATCGCTGAAAACACACCTTTCCGGTAAGCTAATCTCTGGGTACATGCCGAGTTTTCGTGGATCCGTAATTTTACCAGTAATAGCTGATGCAACTGCTGTTTCTGGACTAACCAAGTAAACCTTCGCATCCTGCGTTCCAGATCGGCCTTTAAAGTTGCGGTTAAACGTTCTAAGCGACACGCCCTCGGTTGTCGGAGCTTGCCCAATTCCAATGCATGGACCGCAAGCGTTTTCAAGTATTCTGGCGCCTGACTGAATTAAGGGCTCAAGTTCACCAGTAGCTGCTAGGTTCTGTAAGGCTTGCCTTGAACCCGGCGAAACAGTAAGGCTGACGTTGTCGCTGATTTTTTTGCCCTTCAGCAGAGCAGAGACAATTTTTAAGTCTCTAAGTGACGAGTTGGTGCAGCTGCCAATGCACACTTGGTCTACTATTGTTCCTTCAACTTCACTTACTGGTTTAACGTTGTCTGGGCTATGGGGTAACGCTATTAACGGTTCAACTGCCCCAAGTTCTACATCAAGAATTTCACTGTATTTTGCGTCGTCATCCGCTTTGAGCTCTTTCCATTGGTTTTCTCTTCCTTGCCCACACAGGAAAAGCCTTGTTGTTTCGTCAGATGGAAAAATTGATGTTGTTGCTCCTGTTTCCGTGCCCATATTCGCTATGGTTCCTCGTTCAGGAACGCTTAAGGGTTTAACTCCTGAGCCAAAGTATTCCAGAATCTTGTTTACTCCGCCCTTCACGGTCAATTCTTTGAGTACTTGGAGAATAACGTCTTTGGCTGAAACAAAAGGCGACAGCTTCCCAGTTAACTTTACCCCGAAGATACTTGGCATTTCAAGATAGAAGGGTTCTCCCGCCATGGCTGCGGCAACACCGAGTCCTCCCGCGCCAATAGCAATCATGCCCATGCCACCAGCAGTCGGAGTATGGCTATCGCTTCCCAAAAGCGTCAGGGATGGTTGGGCAAAACGTTCAAGATAGAGTTGATGGCAGATGCCGTTGCCTGGACGCGAGAAAACAATACCGTATTTAGCTGCAACTCCTTGCAAGTAGCGGTGATCATCTGCATTTCTGAAGTCATTCTGAAGCATGTTGTGGTCAACAAAGCTTAGGCTTAGCTGAGTTTTGACCTTTGAAACTCCCATGGCTTCAAACTCAAGATAAGCTAAGGTGCCCGTAGAATCCTGAGTTAAGGTATGGTCTATTTTTAAGGCAATTTCTTCCCCCAGCTCCATTTTTCCTGCAGCTAAGTGTTGAGCGATAACTTTTTCCGCAATGGTCTTTTTCATTTGTTTTCCCTTGCAAGTAGTGCAAATTTATGGAGTTAGCTTGCACTTATTCTTATATGCCTATTTGTTGAAGGAAATTAAGCTTCTCTTATAAATTTCACTTTTAATGGCTGGTTTTTGCTTTCGAGTTGTGTGTGCGCATTAGTCTACCCCCGGGTCTACTAGATGCTTCTAATATGCTTCAAATATGATTCAACATAGTTCTGCATGGAACCGACGACGGTGTTTTTCATTGCTTTTCAATGCTTTTCAACATCATTTATATTGTTTCAATGAGCAAAATACGAGAACAGGCGAAAAAATGAAATAGCTAAGCGTTCAACAGTAGAGCAAGAGGCATCACTTTGTCGTTTAAAGCGGAAATGGAAGAAGCAGCCAAAAGTAAGAATTCACCAATTGTTTTGGCGTTGGATTTTCCCTTTGAAGCTCCAGAGAACCGAAGTAAAATTTTGGTTAAAGCCCAAAAAATCCTCAAAGCAGTCCACCCCTACATTTGCGCCGTGAAGATAAATCATCATCTTGTGCTTCCGCTCGGCACCTTTGACGGCGTGCAGCCACTTGTGGAGCAAATCCGCGGACAAGGACTGTTGGCGATTATGGATGCTAAAGTAAACGACATCGGAGCCACTAATCAGGTGATAGCGGATTATTATTATGCTGCTGGTTTTGACGCTTTAATCGCTAACCCGTTCGTAGGCTGGGACGAAGGCTTAAAACCGCTCTTTGAAGTTTCCCAGCGGCTTGGGCGAGGCGTCATACTTCTCTGTTACATGAGCCATAAAGGAGCTATTGAAGGCTACGGCCAAACAATAATCGACGCTGAAACAGGAGGAAAAACGCTGCAGTATGTTTCTTTTGCTAAAAAAGCCTTGAAGTGGGGTGCTGACGGAGTGGTGGTCGGAGCAACTTACCCGCAAAAAATAGCGGAAATAAAGCAGATTCTTGGGGAAAAAGTGCCCATTTACTCACCTGGCATCGGCGTCCAGGGTGGAGCCGCGGAAACGGCGCTTAAAGCAGGCGCCAGCTACCTCATCGTTGGGCGAGAAATCACTCTTGCAGAAGACCCAGCTCAAGTGGCAAAGAAACTTTGTGCTTCATTAAAGCGTACTTAGCGGTTTATCTTTGGCGTTTGTTTTCCCAGAGCTCTTTTTTAAGTAGGTCGCGTACTGAAGACCTAATTACGCTGCTTCTGCTTGGATACATGTTAGCACGGACTAATTCATCTAAACCTTCCAGATAAGCTTCTGGTAACAGGACTGTTACTAGTTTCATTTTTTTTCCTCCCTCAAACTATGTTATGCTTATAACATGCAGGGAAATATAAGAGTTAACCAGCAAACCCTCACTAATCAATAGTCTTCTCAGCTAATTTAGAACCTCAAGTGCCATCTTAGGCAAATGTGACTTCTTTCTCAGCCAATCCCTCGGCCATTAGGGGAAGGAAAAGGAAGGCGTAGGTGCCCTTCAAGGTAGTTGTTTTAGGTTATTGATATTGTCAGGTTTCTATGTATTTGCGTGACGAGTTTCAATGTTGATGCGTGACATGACGAATCAGCCTGAAACAGGCTCTGTTATGTAAAATAAGCTTAAAACGGGTGCTGAAAGGTTCATTAAAAATTTTTTTCTTTCTTTTTGTAAGCGGGCGAGTAGTTCACTTGGACTTTTCTTATAGGCTCCTGAGCTGGTTTAAAGTCCCAAGATAAGTGCCGTCCAAAAGATAAAGCTCAGAATTATCAACATCGACGGCTTCCGAACGCAAAACTGGCCCAATCAACGCTTCATTACCAATTTCTTTTCTGGGTCTTGTTTCGTTTACTGGTCTGCCGCCTAGGAAATCGTTGAAGCTTGGCATTATGAAAATTTCCTTCGCCTTCAGTCTGATATTATAGTGCTTCTTGAGTGTTTCAGCAACGGTGCCTTCGATTTTTACGTTGTGTTTTTGCAACAGAATCTTCGCTAAAGCTTCCGTGTCACAGTTTGCTTTCATCCACACTTGCCTTGTAATTTTAAAGCCTGCAGGGTCACGAAAAACCACAACTGGATGCAAATGTCCCATAACCAACGTTTTACATTGCAGCAAGGCTGGCGAGGGCCACTTGTGACCATGAAAAACGCCTACATCACCAATTACCTCTCCTGTTGCAGGCAAAATCTTGACGTTTTCTGGTAGCAGCGGTTCAAGGTTAGCGTCATGGTTACCACGTACAATAGCTATGTCGCCAACGTAGCTTTGTAGTTTTGCAAAAAAATCTGGGATATCATGCCACTCGCCCAGTTCACTGGAAACAACCGTGTACTTTACGTCGCCAAGGATAACCAGTTGCTCTGGCTTGTACTTGGTGATTATTGCCGTTAGTTTGTTGAGAATTTTAGGCGTTTGGCTTGGGATATGGATGCCTTTTTCTTGAAGCCCCATTTCCCAGCCGAGGTGCGGGTCAGCGATAAGAAGAGTTTTAGTTTTTCCATTTTTTATGAGTGCTGCAGGGTGAGGCCAAAGCAAATTTAACATGCGGATTTAACCAAGCTTATGATTTTTCTATGAATTTCCATGTTACCTGAAGCTATGAAACTTAAGGTTTGCTTAGGATCCAACGCAACGTTTAAGACTTGATTTTCAGGTGTAGAAACTATTCCGCCAGCCTCTTTCACAACCAGAAAGCCAGCTGCCACATCAGTCGTGCGAAGCTTCCCGCGAACATCTACAAACGCGTCTGTCAAGCCATTGGCAACGTAACAAAGTTCGAGTGCGTTAGCGCCAAAGTGCCTGATGTGCTTTGTTTTCTCAATCAAAGCGGTTAATTTAGGCACGAACTCCTTGACTTTGTAAGTGTTTAAGTCTAAGCCTACAACTGCCTCATCCAAAGAAGCAGTCTTTGACGTCTGTATTTTTTCGCCATCCCGATAAGCCCCCTTCCCTTCAAGTGCAGTGTAAGTTACATCGTGGAAAAGGTCAGCAACCATACTCGCGTAAACATCGGCAAGCATGGGCTTTCCCGAAACCGCAATAGAGCAAGCATAGAAGGGCAAACCATGCATCAAGTTCGTGGTCCCATCTATCGGGTCAACTGTAACAAAGCATTCTTGGGGTGCCGCGCCGAATTTTTTTACCCCTGACTCTTCACTAATCAAAGTGAAAGAAACACTATACTGCTTTAGGGTGTCAACTATTGCTTTTTCAGCCGCCAAATCCACCGGCTTCATAGCGTCTCCGCCAGCGCCCGTGCCCAAGTTAGGTTGAGGTTCCCTGACGGTTGATAAGCATGGTTGAATGCTGGTTTGCACGTTGTTTTTGCATTGGATGAGGATTTCCTGCCAATCATTTTGCCTTTGCACTTTCAATCGAATACCTTCTTTAGGTTCTTTATAGCACGGTCAAATTGATAAAGACTATACCCCGTCGCAATGAACTGCTGGCTCGTAATTTGCTCTTAGCGGAGCGATTTTGTTATTTTTTTGTTTCTTGAAACTACATTTTTTATTGTGGATGCTTAGCTGAAGAAAAGCAAAAGAAAGCATAACAGCATACAAAGGCTTGTTTTACAAGTCGACTGACCAAATAGGGTAGTCTTTTTGCTACTCAAACACCTAGGCTAAAAGTAGACCCCCCTTAGGCTTGTATGCTATTTAATTAGAAACTGGCATGTCATAGTTAGGCACTTATCAGTTAAACTGTCATCCTGTTCAGTAGTTCCGCAGGTGAGCTTTAGTAAAGCTTGAAAACTGCTAAACGATGTTGTGGAGTATTCACCTGAGCGCCTGTCACTAACATTGCAGGTTCCTCCAATGGCTAAGAGCACTAACTTTGCAATGCCTCGCACTTGAATGCCTTAAACGCTTTAGGCATATGCTCTCCCGCCTGTTCTTTGAAACTGTATCGTCAAATTGTATCTACAAAACGTATATGCATTTGACCCCCCGGTAGGTAGTAGCCTACACACGTATATTTTACCCTATTGAAAACCATGACATAGAAGAAGACCCAAATAGCAAAGTTACTTTAAGCAAAACCAATGAAAACTTTAGGCTCTTTTTGCTAAAGCACTTGCGGATCTACTGCTGTTTCCGAAACGCTTATATTTTCTGGATGATGACTGATTGAGCAAGGGTTCGAAGCTACAATGTCTAATTGCAAAAGCAAGATAGAAACAAGTGCATCACAACTCCTTAGCTTCGACTACTACTTTTATCATTATTTTCCTTAAGCCCAGAACTAAGAAATTTTTTAAGCAAAGTTCTGGGCAAAGCATGGGTGTAAAAGATGGAAAAAAATACCTCTAACGAAAGAATTGTTGTTAAATTTGGTGGTTCTAGCCTAGCGGATCACGAGAGGCTCTTAAAAGCGGTTGTTGCCGTCGTGAACGAAGCCAAAAAAGGCACACAGGTCGCCGTTGTAGTTTCCGCTATGGGCAAAACAACCGATGTCCTTATGACGACAGCGAAAAACGCTTCCAATGGAAAATTAGAGAAAAAAGACTTGGATGATATCCTCTCGATGGGTGAGCGAACCAGCATAAGAATATTCGCTGCTGCGCTAAAAACTAACGGTGCAGAATCCTGCTACTTTGACCCAATAGACAACAACTGGCCAATAATAACTGACTCAGCATTCCAAAACGCCAATCCAATCCTGAAAGATTGCGAAAAAAATATTCGTGAATGCATACTGCCCCTTATGGAAAAGGGTATAATACCAGTAGTCGCTGGGTTCCTTGGCAAAACTAAAGACGGCAAAATCACCACTCTCGGAAGAGGCGGCAGCGACACAACCGCGTTTGTCCTAGCTGAAGCATTAAACGCTGACGAAATCGTCTTAGTCACCGACGCGGATGGCATAATGTCAGGTGATCCCAAGACTGTCTCCAACCCAGAACGCCTAAGAGAAATCGACGTTAACACCCTAGTAGGCTTAGCTGATTCAGGCGCCAAATTTATTCACAGCAAAGCCTTAAAGTACAAACCAAAAAACATCAACGTCCGAGTAATCAACCACGCACACGGCAACTTAACTAAAGAAGGCACAGTAATCACAGGCGCATTAGCAAGTGAACTGGACGCGGAAATAGCACATCCCTTTCCAGTCGCTGAAATAACAGTAATCGGAAACGGCATCTCCGCAAACCCCCAAATCATCCAAGAAATGGTGGAAAAAACCAAACAGCACTCCCTGCTTCTCGGCATGTCAATGAACACAAACTCAATTATACTTTACGCTTCTCAAGAAAAAAACTTGGACGTGCTCTTTAATGATATTCATGATATCACAAAGAACAATAAAGAAACCATAGCAATGGCGGTCAAAAAAGACCTAGTCTTCATAAAAACAAGCGGTGTCGGCTTAGAAGAGACCCACGGCATAATAGGAAAAATCAGCGAAGACCTCAGATTAAACGGGATAAACATTTCAGGCATACTAACCATAACATCAAGCATTCTGCTCTTTGTAGATTGGAATGAACGTGAAAAAGCCTTGAAACTAATTAAAAACTCATTAAGGACTTCCAAATAAGCAAAGGTGACTAAATATGAACCAAGGAAAAACACGACGATTAAAAAGAATCATGCGGCAAGACAACCGCACAGTAATCGTACCCATGGATCACGGCGTAACAATCGGCCCAATCCAAGGAATAATCGACATGCAGCAAATAATCAATCAACTCCTCAAAGGTGGAGTCGACGCCGTACTAGTCCACAAAGGCATAGCCAAATACGTTGACGCTGGAAACGCAGGTTTAATAGTGCAGTTATCAGGCATGTCAAACCTTAGCCCGAACATAAACGGTAAAGTCCAAGTGTGCACTGTTCAAGAAGCCATACGCTTAGGCGCAGATGCAGTGTCCGTACACGTGAACGTTGGTGCACAAGACGAGGACAAAATGCTAAGTAACCTAGGCAAAGTATCCGACGAATGCGACATATACGGTATGCCGCTGCTTGCAATGATGTACGCTCGTGGACCAAAAATACAAAACGAACATGCGCCTGACGTGGTAGCCCACGCTGCAAGAATTGGCGCTGAACTAGGCGCAGACATAATTAAAGCAAACTTCACAGGCAACATAGACACCTTCAAAACAGTCGTCGAAAGCTGCCCAGTTCCAGTGGTAATTGCTGGAGGACCAAAATGCAAAACATCCCAAGAAATCCTCCAAACCACACATGACTCAATAAAAGCTGGCGCTGCAGGACTCTCCATTGGACGAAACGTGTTCCAAAACGAGAACCCAACTTTAATAGTTAAAGCGCTATCAGCAATCGTTCATGACGGCGTTAGCGTAGAGCAAGCGCTTAAAATTCTCGGTGAGCACCATTGAAGGAACTATGGGTAGAAATAGACCAAGCTGCTTCACCGCAAGAAAAAGAAACTTTACTCAGCCTCGCCCATGAAAACGCTGACGTAATCATTGAAGATACCCAGGCGGGTAACCGCTCTGGCAAATTAAACATAACCTTCCTCACTGAACTAAACGAGAAAAAAATAGCCCAACACAAAAACGAGGGTAAAAAAACCGCCATCAAAATCAGCATAAAGGGAAAAGAAGACGAAAATAAAGCCGTCGAAGCGGCAGAACTCGGGGTTGATTACATTATCATTAACTGTCTTGATTGGCGGGTAATTCCGCTTGAAAATTTGATTGCGAAGGCAAGAGGCAAAAGCAAACTAATCGCCGAAGTCACCACCGCAGAAGACGCGAAACTGGTTCTTGAAGCCCTAGAACTAGGAACCGACGGTGTTTTGCTAAAAACCTCAAACCCCAACGAGCTTTCAAAAGCCACCAAAATCGTTAAAGAGCAAATGCCCAAAATAACTTTAACTGTAGCTAAAATCGTATCAACTAAACCGATTAGCAGTGGAGCCAGAGTCTGCGTGGACACTGTTGACTTAATGGTTCCGGGCGAAGGAATGCTGGTCGGATGCCAATCCGCAGGCTTCTTTCTTGTAGAGGCTGAAGTAAATGAAAACCCCTACGTAAATTCTAGGCCTTTCCGGGTAAACGCCGGGGCAGCGTCAAACTACACGTTAACTTCTCTGCAGGGTACTCGGTATCTGTCCGAGTTGAAAGCGGGCGATGAAGTTTTAATCATTAATAGGGAAGGAAAAGCTCGAATAACAAATGTGGGACGGTCAAAAATTGAGTTTCGACCTCTACTCCTAATCGAAGCCCAAGTCGGCGACACAAAAATCAAGATTATACTTCAAAACGCCGAAACAATACGAGTGGTGACACCGAAAGCTTCAAAACCAGTAACAGAACTAAAACCAAACGATGAAGTCATAGTGCACATAGCCGCGAAAGGAGGCCGACACTTCGGCGTATCCGTGCCTGAAGAAACGGTGATAGAAAAGTGACAGCGAGAATCTGCGTCTCGATTCTCCCAAAAAATAATCTTGAAGCGTTAAGTCTCATCGAGAGGGCAGAAAAAGCCCAAGCAAACCTCATAGAAGTTAGGCTAGACTGCTTTGAAGCGTCCAGAAACCTATCAGAACTTGTTAAAAGCACCAAAGTTCCGCTAATCGCAACAAACAAGCTCTTGATTGAAAAAGGCTTTTATGCTGGAACAGAAACCGAGCGGCAACAAACATTACTAAACGCTGCCAAGAACGGCTTCGAATATGTTGACGTTAACCTGTCAAGCCCAAAACATAAAGAAACAATCGAAAAACTCAAGCTATTGAGCGCTAAACCAATCGTTTCCTACCACAAATTCGACGGCGCATTAAGTGTTTGTGAAATGGAAACGGTTCTGGAAAAAGAAATTGCCGGCGGAGCCATCGTCTGCAAAATAGTGACAGCTGCAAAGAAAATCGAAGACAATCTGGCGGTGCTGAATTTTGTTTCTTCCATGTCAAGCAAGGCTAAACTTGTCTGTTTCTGCATGGGTGAACAAGGCAAGGTTTCCAGGCTTCTCTCACCAATGTTCGGTGCATTCTTCACATTCGCTTCGCTTGAGCAGGGCAACGAAACTGCGTCAGGGCAAATGACTGTTCAAGAAATGAGGGGTATTTACAACCTCTTAGGAGCATAAATAAGATGGTTATTTCAGGAAAAACACGTGTTTGCGGAGTAATCGGTGACCCAATAGAGCACACGCTGAGCCCAATCATGCATAATGCAGCGTTTGAGGCTTTGAAACTGGACTACGTGTTTTTAGCGTTCAAAGTAAAACCAGCTGAAGTCGGAAACGCCATAAGCGGCATGCGAGCCTTGACCATTCACGGGTTAAACGTAACCATGCCACACAAAAGCACAGTTATCAACTACTTAGATGAAATTGACCAAGCTTCCAAAACCATAGGCTCAGTAAATACTATCCTTAACAAGGCTGGAAGACTCTTTGGCTTTAACACTGACGGCATCGGAGCCCTAAAAGCTCTAAGAGAGAACGGCGTTGAGCCAAGAGGCAAAAAGGTGCTGTTGCTTGGAGCAGGCGGCGCCGCAAGAGCCATAGCATACACTCTTGCGCAAGAAGCCGATGAACTAGTAATTCTGAATCGAACAGCTAAACCAGCAACGGAACTAACTAACCTTTTGAAAAAAGCGTTCAACAAAAAAGTCATCGCAAATGCGCTTACGCCCGGAACAATCAAAGATAACCTTGTTGATTCCGATGTGCTGATTAACGCTACCTCAGTCGGAATGAAACCAAACGCTAACCAAACTCCAGTCGCGCCTGAATGGTTGAAAGCTGATTTGGCAGTGATGGACATAGTGTACAGTCCAGTTGAAACCAAGTTAGCGAAGGACGCTAAAGCGGTGGGCGCCAAAGTAGTGAGTGGGGTTGAAATGTTAATTTATCAAGGTGCTGCATCCTTTGAAATCTGGACCAGTGGCAAGGCGCCGGTTGAAGTTATGAGGAAGGCAGCGCTTAACCACTTGTTAAAGGTGTAGAAAGTTGACTGGAAAAGCTACGGCTATAGCTCATGGGGCTGCAACAATCGTTAACGCAATGGCATTCGGCAAAGGTGCGGCATTCGGAGTTGATTTGTGGACTAAAGCAGAAGTCAAATTAACGGATGAACCTCATGTTATCAAAGCAGAAATAACCTCTGATCCCAAAGAAAATACCGCCTTAATGGAAAAAACCGTGATGAGGGTTCTCCAGCTGTTCAGTTTGGATAATAGTTTTGGAGCCAAAGTAAAAACTTGGTCAAACATTCCAATCGCCAAAGGATTAAAAAGCAGCAGTGCAGCCGCAAACGCAGTAGCCCTAGCAGCCACAGCGGCGTTAGACAAAACGCTTGACGACTTGGAACTCGTAAAGTTGGGCGTAGACGCTGCTTTCGACGCAAAAGTGACTGTAACAGGCGCTTTCGATGACGCTTGCGCTTCCTACTTCGGCGGCATAGTAATTACTGACAACTTGAGCCGAGAAATAGTTAAGCATTTACCGTTGGCTGGAGACTTAACGGTGCTGTTCCATGTACCGCCTGAAAAAGCGTACACAGCCGACTCTAACGTGTGCAGGTTGCAAACGGTCAAACCGCTCGTTGAAGTTGCGTACAAGGAAGCTTTGGAGGGAAAGGTTTGGGAGGCATTGACGCTTAACGGCTTAATTTACTCCTCAGCCTCAGGATACAACCCTTCAATTGCGATTGATGCGCTAGCTGCTGGAGCAGTAGCAGCTGGATTATGCGGCAAAGGACCCGCAGTAACAGCAGTTACGCCCAAGAACAAGATTGATTCAGTGAAAGCCGCTTTACAGAAGTATGATGGCAAAGTCTTAGAGGCGCGCTTGAACCGCGAGAAAGCTAAGGTGCTTTAGCCAATGGCAGATGTAATCGTTAAAAACACTGAGCGTTTAAGTGGGAAGGTTTGTGCTCCTCCATCAAAGTCTTACACACAGCGAATGCTCATAGCCGATGCCCTGTCTAATGGCACTTCTAAAATATCTAATCCTCTTTTATCTGAGGATACAGAAGCAACCCTGCGAGCCATCATGGCTTTGGGCGCAAAAGTAAAGCAGGCGGAAGGTTGCTGGACAGTTACTGGCGTAATGCCGCTTAAAAGTGCCAACGAGCCTATTGACTGCGGTGAATCTGGAGCTACATTACGTTTCATGATACCTGTAGCTGCCCTTGCACCTGACCCATCAATACTAGTTTTCAGAGGTTCTCTTGAACGCAGACCTATAGAGCCTTTGATTCAAAGCCTCAAGGACCTTGGTGCCAAAGCACATTCGCAAAAACTCGGCGACAAAGACGCCGTCTTAGTTGAAGGCGGTGGTATTCTTGGAGGCAAAACGTCTATTCCTGGTGATGTTAGTTCCCAGTTCATATCTGGGTTGATGTTTGCTTGCCCGTTGGCAAAGGTGGATACTGAAATCATTCTTACAACACCGCTCGAGTCTGTGGATTACGTTAAAATTACCCAAGATGTCATCGCCAAACACGGAGTCAAGGTTTATGTTCAAGGTAACTTTGAGCGCATAGATATTCCGTCCAATCAAACGTACAAGCCCTCTGACTGCAAAGTGCCCGGCGACTTCTCTTCAGCTGCCTTTCTCCTAGCTGCCGCAGCCATAACCAACTCGAAAGTAAAAATCAGCAATCTTGATTATGAGAGCATTCAAGGCGATAAAGCGATTTTGGGCATCCTCAAGCAAATGGGTGTCAATGGGAAAGTATGTGAGGACAGTGTTGAAATAAATGGAACAGGTAGTTTGCTTGAACCTCTGAACATCGACGCAAAAAATATCCCTGATCTTGTTCCAGTTTGTGCTACGCTTGCATGTTATGCGAAAGGAACTTCTCGAATAAGCGGTGCACAAAGGCTCAGGCTAAAAGAGTCAGATAGGTTGTCATCGCTTTATGTTGAGCTAAGAAAGATGGGTGCGCAAATAGATATGGATTCCAGCAGTCTAATTGTGAGAGGTCCCTGTGCGTTGAATGGTGCAGTGATTAACCCGCATAATGATCACCGTATCGCGATGGCTTGCTCGGTTGCAGCCCTAGGCGCAGAAGGGCAAACCACTGTTCAAAATGCAGAGTGCGTTAGAAAGTCTTATCCGCAGTTCTTCACTCATCTAAGACAGATAGGAGCTGAAATTGTTGGCGGGAAATTCGATAGGTAAAGAATTAACAGTAACCACTTTCG
Source organism: Bathyarchaeia archaeon (assembly GCA_050015395.1). GTDB lineage: Archaea > Thermoproteota > Bathyarchaeia > Bathyarchaeales > Bathycorpusculaceae > Bathycorpusculum. Next base: position 28,862 of record JBEKBM010000003.1, on the reverse strand, counting down.
GCGAAAGCCACGGCACACACGTCGGCGCAGTCGTGGACGGTTGCCCTGCGGGATTGCCTCTTTCTGAAGCAGACATCCAAGTGGAACTGGATAGGCGCATTCCAGCAGAGCCGAAAATAGTTTCTGGAAGAATCGAAAAAGACGTTGCCAAAATTCTTTCAGGGGTTTTTAACGGTTTCACTACTGGTGCTCCAATCGCTTTGATGGTTGAGAATAAGGAGGTTGACTCAAGCGATTACGAGGCAATCAAGGACCTGCCAAGACCAGGACACGCCGATTATCCCGCCCGCGTGAAGTATGGTGGCTTTAACGATTACCGAGGCGGCGGACGCTTCTCAGGCAGACTCACAGTCGCACTCATCATGGCTGGAGCAATAGCCAAAAAACTACTGAGCAGATTCGACGTTGACATTTTAGCTTACACCCGAGCAGTTGGCAAAGTTAAAAGTGATAAAAAGTTTACTGCTGAGGAAATCCGCAAGAACAGGTACACAGCGGCTACCCGGTGTCCAGACTTAGCCTGTGCAGAAAGAATAGAGGAAGCCATAGTCACTGCGAGAAAAGAAGGCGATAGTCTTGGCGGAATAGTTGAATGCATTGCCCTAAATGTTCCAGTAGGAGTTGGAGAGCCACTGTTTGATTCGCTTGATGCCGATTTAGCAAAAGCGTTGTTTGATATTCCCGCTGTGAAAGGGGTTGAGTTCGGCTTGGGGTTTAGAGTTGCAGAGTTAAAGGGCTCAGAAAGCAACGACCCCTATATTATGCAGAGCGGAAGGGTTGCAACTTCAACGGATAATATGGGCGGAATTTTGGGCGGAATATCCAATGGCATGCCAATCATGATGCGAGTAGCAATAAAACCGACACCTTCCATCGGCAAAGAACAGAAGACCATTAATCTGTCTACGATGGAAGACACGAATCTTAGCATTAAGGGTAGGCATGACCCCTGTGTCGTCCCAAAAGCCGTGCCCGCTATAGAATCTGCGGTCGCCATAACCTTAGCTGACCATATGATTCGCGCTGGCTTTATACCGAAAGTTTTGGAGAGACAGAAATAATGGATGAAATCCAACAGCTCAGAAAAAAGGTCGACGAAGTTGACGAACAAATCCTAGATGCCCTAAACGAAAGAGCCAAAATATGCATGGCTATTGGCTTAGCTAAGAAAAAGAAAGACATGAAAATAAGGGACACTTCCAGAGAAAATGAAATCTACAAACGTGTTAAAGAAAAAGCGGTTGAATTTCATCTTGATCCACTGCAAGTTGAAGCGGTTTACCGCGAAATAGTTAATATGTGCAGTGCTGTTCAAGAGTAGAAAGACCTCTCAACGGAGAGTTAACGCCGTGCTCTATGAAATAAACGAGAAAGCCATAAGGCTCGAAAATGAAGGAAAAAAGATAATACGCTTAAACCTAGGCGACCCAGACTTAGCTACGCCTAACGAGATAATTGAAGCGGCATACGCAGCGATGAAGGCGGGCAAAACAAAATATTCTTCCTCTTACGGCGAGACCAACCTTAGAGAAAGGCTCGCTGAACTCCATGGAGTTAAAGCTGAAAACGTGGTTATTACGCCTGGTTCAAAATGGGGCATATTCGCCACCATGTATCTCATGATGAAGGCAGGAGGAAACGTAATTATCCCGACGCCTTACTGGACAGCTTACGATTTAATCGCTAAGAGCCTTGGTGCTCAAACTAAACTGTTAAGGACAGAGATGGAAGACGGCTGGAAAGTAGATTTAGACAAGCTTGAAGCCATGATTGACAAGAACACCCGCATGATAATACTCAACAATCCTAATAATCCTACAAGCAAAGTCATGGATGCTGAAACACTAGACGGCATAGTGGAAATAGCCAACAAGAAAGGCGTCACAATACTATCCGATGAGGTTTATGGAACAATCAGTTTCGTTAAAACAAAAAGTATCCTAGAGTATGACGGCAACCACACCCATATTTTATCCAACGGCTTCTCCAAAACATTCACCATGACAGGCTGGCGAATCGGCTACATCATAGCGAACAAACAGCTCGTCGATAACATAACTAAACTCAACCAAATCACCATCAACAACGTTCCAGTATTCATTCAAGAAGCAGCCCTAAAAGCGCTGGAAATGCAAAAACAACTCGCCACAAAAATCAAAGAAGAATACCAAGAAAGAGCAAAAATGGCAACCAAAACCTTAGCCAAGGCAGGGCTCTCATTCACAAAACCTGAAGCGCCATTCTACGTTTTCCCCAAGCATCCAGGCTTAAACTCCGAAAAATTCACCTTAGACTTGCTGGATAAAGGCGTAGCAGTAGCTCCAGGCACAGCGTTCGGCGATTACAAAGAACACTTTAGAATCTCTTTAACTGCACCCAGAGACGAAATAAAAACTGCCTTAGACAAGATTAGCGAGGCGCTTGAATGAAAATTGCCATAATTGGCGCGGGAAAAATGGGTGTTTGGTTCGCTAAATTTTTTAATTCAAAAGGCTACTCTGTGACACTGGCAGACAGGAAAAAAGAAAAAATAGCCAATCTAAAAAAAGAATTACAAATCAAGTTAACCACCGATTTCAAGGAAGCCGTTACTGATGCAGACCAAGTTCTAATCTGCGTATCCATAAACGCTTTTGAAGAAGTAGTAAAAACTATTAGCCCGGCACTTCACCAAGGACAAGTCGTCATGGACATATGCTCAATCAAAGAAACCCCCGTCAAAACCATGCATGAGAACATAAAAGGCGCCTTAGTTCTGGGGACTCATCCAGTTTTTGGGCCAGGAAGCAGCGGCGTCAAACACAAAGCATACATTCTCACTCCAACCAGCCCTGAAGAGGAAAAGTTCGCAGAACAATTCAAGAAGTGGCTAGAACAAGAAGAAGCGCATGTCTTTGTCATGTCTCCGAAAAAGCATGATGAACTTATATCGGTTGTTCTTGGTCTACCACATTTTCTGGGCTTAGTTGCTTGCGAAACGCTCCTGGAACAAAAAGATTTCCCAGAAACAAAAGAAGTCGCGGGCACTACATATCGGATGCTATTCACTTTGGCAGAGGCAACAGCTCTTGAAACACCTGACCTTTATGCAAGTCTACAAACGAACTTGCCTGAGCTGGGCGAAATCGAAGAATTGTTTATGGCTAAAGCAAATGAATGGTTGAGCTTAATCAAAAACAAGGATGCAGACGCAATTGTGAAGCGAATGGAGCGCTTAAAGGCTAAATTGACTGAAGCTGACCCAGACTTTGCTAAATCCTACGAAGCCATGTACCGAATGCTCGAAGCCACCGAAAAATAAAAGCATATCAAAAGAATCTTGGGTCGCCACTTTTTTCTGGTGTCCAATAACCAGTCGGGTCAAGTTGCACAGGATATAAGTATTGTTTGTTCTTGATTATTGAGTGCAAATATTCAACGACTAAAAGAAGACGAGACGATAGAGAAGGAGAGTTATAATCAAGCAGGACACCGTGAAGAATAGGGTTTCTCTCATCAGGAAATACTTCCCCGCATAGGAACTTTAGGAATTGTGTATGGAAGATATTTTTCATTCTAGTATTTTCCAGAAGCTCTTTTAAACTGGGTGCGCCATGACGAATTGGAATGGGTGTTCCGCTATCATCAAGAAGTTGACGGCTTTTGACATCCCTAGTGCTCAAATTTGAAGATGTTGTGTATATTCCTCCATTCAGAAGATGTTCTGCGACTGAGATGTCCCAAATGACTCCCTCTATTAACGGAAAAAGTAAATTCACTGAGGCGCAATAGTTTCCAACAACATGGTTAAAAATCGCTTGCTCGATTAGTCCTGGTTCTGAATCACGAGCTGGTTGAAATGGGTCTCTAAAATTGCAGTTTGAAGATGGATTTGACATGAAAAAGTTCTTGAAGGAATCTTCTTCATTCCTTGCCCCAATACTATTGGTAAGTCCACACCAATAAGTCGCCTCAACGCTGATGTTTTTCTCCATGCGCCTGGTAAAAAAACGATTGCATCTATTTTGGTCATTACCGTTGAACATTAGTACGTTTAGAAGGCTATAGGCATTCATAGAGAAAGTCCGTGTAACTATGTATCTTCGAATAATGACCCCTTCTAGATTTTTTAGGAAATGTTCAGGACCTCTCTGGGTGTAAATTAGATACCAAATGTAAAGTTGACGCTGACCTAGAAAGCACTCCAAAAAATCGTAAGGAAAAGTTGAGAACCCAGATTCCAACTTGAAAATTCCGCTTGTAAAGAATCCCTCTGGAAAGTACAATTCTGCCAATGTATTCGAGACAATCCACGAAAGGTGTTGTTGATGTTCTTCATCATTTGGATACGGGATAGATTTAGCTTCGAGGTATTCAGTTCTTCTCGCTTCCTTATTCAGCCATGTCGCCAATGTTCGAGTGGATATGGGTCTCACATTTCGTATTTGCTTCAGCTCTTGAGCTAGTAATTTTCCCTCGCTTGCAAGCTGATCTACTTTCTTATCTTCATCAGGTATTGGTGTAGAGGTGCCGAAAAGCTGATTTCGACGGATAACCATCAGATTGTCTAAGTAGAATTTCCATTTCTGGTTTTCGACCTCCAACAATACCTTTGCATTAACGTCACAGCCACCTTCAAAGTAATCTTTTATAACATCAGAATCTTGCTCAACTTTGGCAGGATCAATGAAGTCTAGAAATATGTTTCTCTCAAATAAGGGCAAGAATGGCGGCATTGGCAACACCTTTCAGACTATCTGTTCATAGTAATTCATGTAAGCACTTAAATTATTTGCTGACTCCGAAGCTACCAAATGCTGGAAGCCACCGAAAAATAAGAAACTGGCTAACTTCATGTTATATTTTTGCTTTAATGTGAGTTCTATTCGACAAATTTTATTTTCTTGGTTATGATGTGATGTTTTAACAGAATATTTATTAGGTATTTCATACCATTTGGTACCAAAAGGAATAATTTTTTATGGTGCAGAAGCAGAAAATCGTTAAGTCGGAAGGGCTTCAAGCAGCTGTGAGACTTTCGAAATCAGATTATGTTAAGGTTCAGCAACTCATTGAAGCAGGACTTTATCGTAGTTTTGCCGATTTCCTGCGGGAAGCCGTACGGGATAAGCTCGGTAGCATGGAAGTTATCAGCGTCAAAAAGGTGGAAAACCACGATGCTGAGCACATGATTGAGACCTATTTGAAGCAGCACCCTGGTCCTAATTTTGCCAGTGAAATAGCTGACGCACTGGGGTTGGATTTCGGCGTAACCTTCAAGACTATTAATAAGCTTCTGGAAGATGGACACATAAAGAAGGCGAAAAAATGACTACGCTAACTAAGGCAAGCGACGGAATAATCGGCAAACGCATAGTCTACGTTGCCCGCAAAGTCTCTGGACCGAGGCTAATTATGAAAAGCGGAAGACACCGAGGGATGGAAGGAATCCTTTACGACGCTGAAGCATATGTGGATATAGCAGTTGAGATATAGCATATTCAATCTTATATCTGATTTATGAGAAATCAAGCTGTGAATGAAGTGATTAGATGACGAAGTCATTGCTTGTGAACTGTTCTCTGAAAGCCACGACAAACGAGGCTTTACTTGAAGCGGTTAGAAAATTTAGCGAGTACACCGTTATCCAATTCAGAGATGTCGATGAGGGCTACCACGTTGAGAAGGACGTAGACTGTGTTGTCATCAGTGGGTCTGCAGCTAGAATAGTCAATCCTTCTCACAGACATATGTTCGAAGGAGTTGTTAATTTAATAAAAACCTGTAACTTACCCATACTGGGTATTTGCTATGGTCATCAATTGCTTTGTTGGGCATTTGGCGCCAAAGTAGGCTCACTTCCTCAACCAGTTTTTGACCAGTTTGAAAAAGTTCGGGTAGTTGACGTTGACGAAATATTTGCAGGCTTTGCAAAACACAACACGATACAACTATCTGAATCACACTACGATTATGTCTTAAAAGAAAGTCTCGACGCGGCTGGTTTTCTTCTGCTCGCGGATTCAGCTTCATGCGAAGTGGAAGCCGTTAAGCACAAAAGCAAACCGTTTTACGGCGTTCAGTTCCACCCCGAACGCATAGCCAACAAAAAAGAAACTCACTTTGAAGGACACAAAGTCATAGAGAACTTCTATCGTAGTGTGGTCAAGACATAATGAGTTTTGCATAATCATAAAAGAATTGAGCATTTGAAGGCCAAGCTGACAGTAGTTAACTCATGCAATGCCAAGTTATATCAAGCAATGTACAAAATGCAAGAAGTAACAGAAAAATAAGTTGTAAAGACAAAAGAAATTATAAACAAACGCTTGTCAATAATATCTGTAACATACGAGCTGATACTTGTGACCGAACAGGAAGAAAGCAGAGAAGATGTGGTATTTCTCTTGGGCGCTGGTGCATCAATGGATGCTGGGATCCCTGACACGTATGGGTTTGTTAGCGAATTTATTAGATACATTGAAGCACAGCATCAACCGTTAACCAAGATGTTACTAGATATTTTGGCGGTCAGAGAAACTTTCAACAGAAAAACTGGCAATTTGGACAAGTATGAAGTTGATGTGGAACAACTGCTAGCTACTTTACGTGACCTTATCAATAAAGAACAGGTGCCACTACTCGATTTCTACTCAGACAAAAAATTTTGTTTAGACTCAGACCCAAAATCGTTTTTAGAGCTAAAAAATCTATTAGAGGCGTTTATCAGAGCTAAGGTAATAGTAGAAAAAGAAAGCAGCCTAACGTATTTACAAGAGCTCCTTAAATTTGAGACCCCCATCGAAATATTTTCCACAAATTATGATACTTGCATTGAACAAATAAGTTATCTAAGCCACAGAAGATACACAGATGGTTTTGATATTTACTGGAACGAAGGGAATTTTAAGGCATCGTTTGATGTGAAGCACTACAAACTTCATGGTTCAGTTATTTGGTATGAAAACAAAAAAACGAAAGAGTGCGTAAAAATCCCCGTTCACTCTAACTCCAACGAAGGTCTACGCTTAATATACGGTGAAGCAGTCGAACCGTTACTTATCTATCCAGCTCAAAAATCCGAGTACGTTGAGCCACTTACTGATCTGCAGGTGTTATTCAAGAAAAAGTTGTTCAACCATAACACTAAGCTTTTGATTGTTGTAGGGTACTCGTTCAGAGATAATTATCTAGTCCATATGCTCTGGGATGCTGCAAGAGCTAACGAGGATTTGCATGTTATTTTAGTTTCTCCGGATGCACAGAGTATTTTCGATAAAAAACTTCGATTTATTAACATTCAAACGCGCGACGAATCAAGAATTGCCAATAGAGTCATCTGCCTCTCGTACCCCTTTGCCACGGTTTTACAACAATTAAGAAACCATTATATTGGAACTCTAAAGACTGCTTGTAAGACAGAAAAAGAAAGCATAGCTGATGAAGATAAATATGGCAGTACTAACCGTTGGGTCTATTTAGCAAGATGGTGTATAGATGCCGAGTTTTCTACACTGGCTGAAAGTGCACTGGAGAAATCTGGCATAGAATGGAAAAACTTGGAATCACAATTTATCGGTCCTTTTGAACTTTCGATTTTTGCGGTCAAGGCGCTGTTGCATTCGGTTATAGCTAATGATGAATTCATTGACAAATGGTTACAAAGGGTTAACAGCTCTTTCCAAGCCTTTGACATAGATAAACTTACGCTGGCACACTTCGATTGGAACAAAATCGGTTTCAATTTTTCTGATAAAGCTAATATTATTAATTCCGAAACGGCTGCAAAGAGTTGGGTCGAGGCGATGATTTCTGAGCGTGATAAAAAATTGGTGCTTCTAGGCGATAAATATGCTTACAAACTGAAAAGTACTAAGACGACCTTTGAAAGACTTGAAACTTTAAAAAATCGTCTTCTTCAATTACAAAACATCGAATGGAAAGAGTATTACAAACTCAATCCTTACCCAGAAATCGAAAAAATGATCAACCCTCAAGTTACTTCTTCTGAAACTCTTGAGAAGGCTAGACCTGATCTGAAACAACTGGTATTAGATACTGAGAAAATTGAACTAGGCAAAATATATCAAGGTAAAACATTCCGCTTTATTCTTGATAAAGCAATACTTTGAGCCAGTAGAAAAACGTCAATGTATCTATATGACCCTAGGGTAGGAGCCTAGAATCTTCACGAAGACTGCTTGCTCGTTACCTGTTAAAACAAACGTTATTCAGACTCAAACTAACTCTAAAAACCGCTTTCTGTAATCCTTTATTTTCTGGCTATTCATTTTTGATGAGAAATCGAAAAGGTTCTTGTTGAAATCTTCTGCGGTCTCTATCAATTCAACAGTGTCTTCCCTCGTTACACTAAAATCTACGTAATATTGCTTGTCAATTCTCTCATCCTTTGCGGAAGATATACTCTCGTTGTCTATACCGAAAAGGGCACTAAGCAAAATTATGCTTGCTGAATGGTTCTCGCATTTTATTCCAACCTGAAAGAGAATCGCAGTTAGCATATTGTACATGCTAAAGTATGCTAGAGAAACGGATTCCTCAAGCCGCTCATTTTCTAGAAGGATTTTCGCGGAGGCAAGATTGCTTTCAGATTTTTTCAAGTAGGAATCTTTTATCGTTTCGCTTGGTGAAACTAGCTGCAGTTTACCTTCTCTTTTGAGTTTACTCAAAAAACTGATTTTTTTCATAGAAATATTCAACCCCTTTTAATACTACATGGTTCTTTTCAATTTCCTTTATCAGTGGGGACGCTCTATCATAGTCCCCTATTTTCACGCTTAATTTTGAGTCGAGCAATTTCAAATTTTTTCTGAGATTCAGGTCTCTACTTTCCACATAAATGTCAACGTCACTTTCTTTTAACGCAGTGCCTTTCGCATACGACCCGAAAAGAAGCGCTAAACACATTTTTCGGTCTCTTTGGATTTTTTCGATTACATTCCGCAAACGTGGATACTTCTCTAAGGTTTGAAGCAATTTGTAATTTTCTGCCATAAAAATGGATGCTCTCGCCTCTGCCGTTTTTTTAAGAAAGTAAGTCTTGTTTTTTCCTTCCTGAAGAAAATCAACGACGTTTTCGTTTGACAGCTCATTTATTTTCCTTGCAATAAGCATGTGATTTGTGCCAAGTTTACTTGCTATTCCTCGTACATGCCCTCGCTCTTGTACAAGAAAATTTATTACCTCAAGTTTGTAATCTTTTTGTTCCATATGTAACAAATATGTTACAATCATCCATTTAAGCTTATTGTGACGATTTGGCTTTAGGATATGAGCCTAAAATCTTAATGAACACCGCGTACTTCTCCAGAGCTTTCAGAGCTTCAGCGCACGGTTTCTCGCTCCTGTGTCCCTCAAAATCCAAGTAGAAGTTGTATTCCCACGCCGTTTGCTTGGTTGGTCGGGATTCAATTTTGGTGAGGTTGATGTCTCTTTTGGCGAACTCACCTAGTGCATGGTAGAGTGAGCCTGGCTTGTGGGCGGCTGAGAAGATTATGCTGGTTTTGTCTTTACCCGTTGCAGGCGAATCCTCTGTGGATAGGACGAAGAACCGTGTATAGTTATCAGGGTTGTCCGCGATGTCTTTGGCGAGGATGTGCATGCCGTAGAGGTTAGCTGCTCTTTCGCTGGCAATCGCCGCAGCGTTGTTTAAGCCTTTTTCTTTAAGCATCTTGACGCTGCCAGCCGTGTCATATGTCGGTATGAGTTCGCGTCCAAACTCCTCCAAGAAGGTTCGGCACTGTCCCAGCGCTTGCGGATGCGAGTAAACAACTTTGATATCTGACAAAGCAGTGCCGGGGTTTGCGATGAGGCAGTGCTCGATTTTCACGATAACTTCGCCGCACACCTTCAAATTGTACTTCAGGAAGAGGTCGTAGTTCTGTGTTACGCTGCCCTCCAAGCTATTCTCGACCGGTACGACGCCGAACTGGGTTTCCTGAGTGCATACGCTGTCAAAAACGTCCTTGAAGTCCTTGCAGGGTTTAACCTGTGCGTCGGCCCCGAAGAACTGGAAGACTGCGTTTTCGCTGTAAGCGCCCCGTTCGCCTTGGAAGGCTACTTTCACTTTTTGTTTCCCTGCTTACGATTCTTTAGCAAGAGCTTGTTTATACCGTTTATCATTGCTTCAACGCTTGCCATAACGATGTCTTCTCTGGCTGCACGTGCTGAAACGATGTTGCCTTTTTCGTCCTCTACTTTAATGACGACCTCTGCTACGGCGTTTGAGCCGCCTGTGATTGCTTCAAGACGATATTCGCTGAGCCGTATATTTTCCAGGTTATTAGTTAGTTTTTGGATGGCTTTTAAAACAGCGTCAACTGGGCCTACACCTGTTTCTGCCGCAATATACTCTTTTCCATCCAAAACTAGCCGGACTGAAGCGGTCGGAATTACTTTGATGCCTGTTACGACGGCTAGGTCGCATAAGTCAACAATTTTTTCTTCACCTATCACTTCACCCATAACTGCAGAGGTTAACGCAAATAAATCAGCATCCGTCACCATCTTGCCCTTGTCGCCTAACTCTTTGACGCGTTGGACAATTTCTTTTATTTGCTCTTCGCTTGGGTGGATGCCTATCTCTTCCAGTTCAGCTTTTATGCCGCGTGTTCCAGCTAGTTTCCCTGCAACTAATTTTCTTGTGCGCCCGACCAACTCTGGGTCTATTGGCTCAAAAGTTAATGGCTTCTCCGTTACTCCACGAGTATGAATGCCTGACTCATGTGCAAAAGCGTTTTCGCCCACAATTGCCTTGTTAGCTTGCACAGATATGCCGGTCAACGATGAAACCAGTCTGGAAGTGCCGTATAATAACCGTGTGTTCACGCCTGTCTTGTACTTGTAAATCAGATGCAAAGCCATAACCACTTCTTCAAGCGAAGCGTTACCAGCACGCTCACCTAACCCGTTGACAGCAACGTGCACCTGAGTAGCGCCGGCTTCAACTGCGGCTAAGGAGTTTGCAACTGCCAAGCCAAAATCGTCGTGGCAATGTGTGCTAATGGGAACGTTAACTACATTTTTTAGTTTCTCAATGAGTTTGATGGTTGTTTTAGGAATCATTATGCCCACGGTATCAGGAACGTTTAGGCTGTCCATTCCTGCTTTCTCTGCTGCTTGGCAAACTTGTTTTAAGAAGACCATTTCTGAGCGCGTGGCATCCATTGGCGAAAACTCGCATTTGAAACCATGCTTCTTAACGTACTCAATAGATTCCACGGTTGAAGACAGCACTTGTTCAGGCGTTAAGTTCACGGCGTACTTCATTTGCACAGGCGACGTAGGAATAAAAACATGAATTAAATCAACGTCACAATCGATTGCTGCATCAATATCGCCTTTTGTTGCTCTGGACAGAGCGCAGATTTCTGGTTCTAACCCAGCTTTTGCAATCTCTTTGACAACTTTTTTTTCGCCTTCTGAAGAGCTTGGAAAACCTGCTTCGATAACGTCGACGCCTAGCTTGCTTAGTTGGCGTGCAATCTCAATCTTGTCGTCGGCGGTTAAAGATACGCCGGGTGTTTGTTCACCATCTCTTAGGGTAGTGTCAAAAATACGGATACGTTTTGAGGTTTTATTTGTCATTTTTTCAACCAGTTTTCACTGTTAGGGCTGCAGCAATGGCTTCTGCCATTCCCACGGTCGTGGTGTTGCCGCCGCAGTCTGGAACAGTTTGACCGTTACGTAATGCGTGTACTACTCCGTTCTCTATTGATTTTCCCGCTTGTATGCATTTTTTGTCATTGTATTTTTCGCCAAGCCAGTCCAGCATCATTTTTGCGGATAGTATCATGGAGATTGGGTTTGCCGTGTGTTTTCCTGCTCTGTTTGGTGCTGAACCATGTATGGGTTCGAAGAGTGCAAAGTTGTCGCCTATGTTTGCGCCTGGAGCCATGCCTAATCCGCCGATAAGTTGGGCTGCTTCATCGGAGAGGATATCGCCAAACATGTTGCACGTGCATAGCACATCAAATACTTGGGGCTCTTTTATCAGACGCATTGATGCAGCATCCACATATAATTCGTTGAAAGCGATGTCCGGGTATTGTTTCGCTGTTTCGCGGCATATGCTAGCGAATAATCCGTCGGTTACGCGCATAACGTTGGCTTTGTGTATGGCGGTTACCCTCTTTTTGCCATTGCGTAAACGTGCAATTTCGAAAGCTTTTTTTGCTATGCGTTCACAATTCTTTCGGGTAATTACTCTTAGGCACAGAGTTGTGTCGTTGCCAATGGTGAATTCTAAGCCTTTGTAAACATCCTCAGTGTTCTCCCTAACAAACATCATGTCAATGTCGGGTCGAGCAACAGGAACGTTGGGGTAAGCCTTTAATGGACGTAAATTAGCGTACAAATCGAACATTAATCTGAGTTTAACTATGACGTCAGCTGCGCTTTCGCCTACGGGACCCTTTAGGCAAGCGTGGGATTCTTTGATTTTTTGCACTGTGTCTTCGGGTAGTGCGGCGCCTCTTTTGGCTAAGGTTGCGTCGCCCGCTTCAGCCTCAATAATTTTGAGTTTTAATCCGAATTTTTTCTGTGCTGAGTCTAGGACTTTTAGGGTTGCTTCAGTTAATTCTGGTCCTATGCCGTCGCCTGGGATTAGGGATATTTTGTATTCTGTCATTTTTTGTTTAGTCTCCTTCTTAGGTTTTCGATTAATCCGCCATCCGCTAATATTTCAATTATGAATGGTGGGAGCTTGTCTACTTGAAACTTTTTGCCTCTTGAAATGTTTTCTATCTTGCCAGCTTCAACGTCCACGGCTATTTCGTCACCTGTTTCGACAGCAGCCGATATGCCTTTGCACTCGATTACTGGTAATCCAATGTTAATGGCGTTTCGAAAGAAAATCCGCGCGAAAGATTCTGCTAACACGCATTTTACGCCTGCGTATTTTAGGGCTAGTGGCGCTTGTTCCCGGCTTGAGCCGCATCCGAAGTTTTTGCCGCCCACTACAATTACGCCATTTTTTGCTTTTTCAGGAAACGCTGGGTCCAAGCTTTCCAGGGCATGTTTTGCTAACTCGTAAGGGTCAACCAACACCAGGTATTTTCCAGGCAGAATAACGTCTGTGTCAATGTTGTTTCCGAATTTTATTGCTGGACCTTTGATTTTCATATTCATGCTTTTACCTCCAGTTTTCTGGGGTCAGTGATTTTGCCTGTGACTGCTGAAGCAGCTACCGTTGCTGGAGAAGCCAAGTATACGCTGGCTTGGGCGCTGCCCATTCTTCCGATAAAGTTCCTATTTGAAGTGCTTACGCAAACTTCGCCTGACGCTAATAATCCTATGTGCCCGCCTAGGCATGGACCGCACGCCGAACCGCAAACTATTGCGCCTGCATCAGTGAAAATTTCCAATAAGCCTTCGTTTAACGCTTGTTTGTAAACTTCTTGTGAAGCTGGAATTACCAGTGTTCTAACATTGTCTTTTACGCGTTTGCCCTTTAGGACTTGAGCGGCTAAGCGTAAATCTTCAATTCTGCCGTTGGTGCATGAACCAATAAACGCCTGCTCGATTGGAACGTTGCCTACTTCTGAAACAGGCTTAACGTTGTCAACTGATGATGGGCATGCAACTTGTGGCTCCATCTTTGAGACGTCAAATTCCACTGTTTTCTCGTAAACTGCGTCTTTGTCGCTTTTCAATGATTCAAAGTTGGGCAATGTTTTGCTGGTTCTGCCTTCTAGGAACTTGCGAGTTGTTTCATCTGGTTCGATGATGCCGTTTTTGGCGCCCATTTCCACAGCCATATTGCACAGCGTCATTCTTCCTGCTATGCTCATGTTTTTTATTGTTGGACCAGTGAATTCAGCGCTTTTGTATATGGCGCCGTCAACTCTCACGCGTCCAATTATTGATAGGATTAGGTCTTTTGGTGTAACGTACTTTTGGAATTGCCCAGTTACGTTTACTTTAATCGCTTCAGGCACCTTCAGCCAAATCTTTCCAGTAGCAAAGACTGCTGCTGCTTCAGTTGAGCCTATTCCTGTTGCGAAAGCGCCGAAGGCTCCGTAGGTGCAAGTGTGGGAATCAGCGCCTACGATTACTGTTCCAGGAACCACATGCCCTTTTTCAGGCATGACTTGGTGGCAGATTCCGCCTCTGCCTATGTCGTATATGCGTAGTTTTTGGTCTTTGGCGAATTGGCGCATGGTCTTGTGCAGTTCTGCCGCTTTAACGGACTCAGCCGGCACCTGGTGGTCCAGAATCACCACTACTTTTTGGTTATCCCAAACTTTTTGTACGCCTATTTTTTTGAAGGCTTCAACGGCTAAAGGTCCAGTTAAATCGTGTACCATTATCATGTCTACGTTTGCATCCACAATTTCTCCTGGATGTACGACTTGTTTTCCTGAGGCTTTAGCCAATATTTTTTCTGTTATATTCATGTTTTTTTCGCTTCTGTTACAATTATCTTTTTATTTGCATTAAGTGCTTTGAGATTTCTCATTTTTGAGAAACTGAAAGTTAAGGGTTTCCGTTCGGAGAGACGATTTATTCGTCGATTCTTATTGATTTTGCTCCTCGTGCCAGTGCGGTTATGCCTGTTCTTGCAAGTTCAATGACGCCGGACGTTTTCATCAGGTTTAGGAATGCGTCGATTTTGTCGGGTGTTCCTGTGATTTCTACGGTTAAGCTGTCGGTTGAAACGTCTATGATTCGTCCTCTGAAGACTTCTACGCAGTTTATGATGTCGGAGCGTTCTTTGGGGCTTGGCACGCTAACTTTTATCAAAGCCAGTTCCCGCATGACAAAGTTTCCATGCTCTAGCTCCTCGACTTTAAGTACATCAATGAGCTTTGCCAGTTGCTTGATGACTTGTTCGATTGTTTTTTCATCTTCGTTGACTGTTATTGTCATGCGTGCTAAGTCTTTCTTTTCAGTGGGACCGACGGTGATGCTTTCAATGTTAAAGTTTCTGCGTCGGAACAGGTTGGATACTCCGTGGAGTACACCTGGCTTATTTTCGACAAGTACGGAGATTATTTTTGTTTTTTCAACTTCCATTTAGTAGTCACCTCTCTGTTGTGGTAAACCGCAGCCTGGAGGCACAAAGGGCACAACGTCCTGCTCTGAGCCGATAGGCACGTCGATTACAGTTGTAACTTTACTGTTTAGCGCGGTTTTTACGGCTTTTTGGAATTCTTCCATTGACCTTGCTCGGAAGCCTTGTGCTCCGTAAGCCTCTGCCAGCTTCACAAAGTCAGGTGTATTTCCCAAGTTAACTGCCATATAGCGGCGTTTGTAGAGCATTCTTTGCCACTGCGCAACCATCCCTAACACCGAATTGTTCAGCACTATGACTGTGACAGGGATGTTCTCCGTTACAGAGCACGCGAGTTCTTGTTCAGTCATTAAGAAACTGCCGTCGCCCGCTATGTCCACTACAGGCCTGTCTGGACAGGCAACTTTCGCTCCTAGCGCTGCTGGAAAACCGAAACCCATTGTTCCCAACCCGCCCGAGCTAATGAACGTTCTCGGCTTTAATGCTTTAAAGTATAGAGCTGACCACATTTGATTTTGGCCGACTTCTGTGGTGACTATGGTATTTTCAGGCAGTAGTCTTCTAAGCTCCGTCAATAACGCTTTTGGTAACAGGTCTTTAGGCATCTCTTTTAGCAGTGGGCTTAGTTGTTCTTTGGCTTCTTTAACTCGTTTTGTCCAAGTGCTGCTTTCGTTTTTGCGCAGTTTCTTCGTTAAGGCAGCATGTAATAGTTTCATAGAGGTTTTGGCGTCGCCAACTATGGGCACGTCGACTTCGATGTTTTTTCCAATTTCTGCGGCGTCAATGTCAATGTGAATCTTTTTGGCGTTGGCGCAGAAAGTGTCCAAGTTTGCTGTTGCGCGGTCAGAGAATCTTGTTCCAACAGCCAACAGCACGTCAGCTTCACCCATTAGCTTGTTTGCCGCTGGGTTTCCATGCATTCCGATGCTTCCAACTGATAAGGGATGACCTTCAGGGAAGGCACCTTTGCCCATCAAAGTTGTGGCTACTGGCGCCATCAGCAAATCTGACATTTGCATAAGTTCATCTGACGCGTTGGAGATTATGACTCCGCCTCCTGCCAGTATGATTGGTTTCTCAGCTTTTGCAAGCAAATTGACAGCTTCGCTGATTTTTGCTAAATCTGGCTCGATTACGGGTTTGTATCCTCGGGCATCAATTTTGTTTGTGAATTCAACATCGGCGGTTCCAGCTTGCACGTCCTTTGGTAAGTCAATTAGGACTGGTCCTGGTCTGCCTGTGGTTGCTATGTGGAAGGCAGTGTTAACGGCTATTGGGATTTCAGCGACTGTTCGCGGTTGACAATTGTACTTGGTGATTGGTGTAGTGATGCCGATGATGTCTGCTTCTTGAAATGCGTCTCTGCCAATCATGTAAGAAGTGTTAACGCCCGTCGAAGGAACCTGCCCTGTTAAAGCTATTACTGGTGAGGAATCCATGTACGCGTTTGCTATTCCAGTGACTAAGTTAGTGGCTCCTGGTCCTGAGGTTGCCATGCACACTCCTGCTCGTCCGCTGGCTCTGGCATAGCCTTCGGCTGCGTGTGCTGCTCCTTGCTCATGTCTGCTGAGAATGTGCCTAATTTTTGTGTTGCCACATAATGCATCGTAGACAGGCAGTATTGCTCCGCCTAAGATGCCGAATATGACGTCCACATTTTGTCGTTCAAGGGATTCTAACAGTGCCTTTGCACCAGACATTTTAGTCATTTCATTGCTTCTCCTTTTTGATAACTATACTCTCGTCTGCAGAAAGATCGGTTTGAAAATTTTTCAATGGCTGTTTCAGAGAGTTCCCTGGAAAAATCAAAGAATAAGTACCCGACGATTCCAGCTATTGAGGTGACGATCCCTCATCTTAATTCCTCTTGAAATTCCACGTTCCTTAAAGGTAGACCATTGTACAAATAAAAGGTTTACGGTGTCAGTCTCATTTGTTTACAACTTTTTGTCAATAATTAACTTACCAAAGCCAACCTACAACTTGATTTCCAAGAAGGGAGAATAAAGACGGCTACAGAGCACTAAGATTTTCCCTGACTAATTAGGTGTGTTGATAAAAGCACTTATAACCCAGAATTCCTTTTTCCAATGTAGTGAAACCTTATGTGTGAATTCGACATAATCTTAAACGGAAAAGTGGAATTCAAGGATGTTATTTACGTTAAAGTTGAAGGCGACAATGTAGTAGTCAAGAATATTTTGGGTGAAGGTAAAGAGTTTAAAAATTGCAAGATTGTTGAGGTTGATGTTAACTCTACAAGGCTAGTTCTCGCTACCTTAAAACCTTAAATCATCCGCACTCGAATCCCGTAAACCCCTGCCTTTTTACGCCTTTTTCCACCGCAACTAAACCCAATTCAAACCCTAAACCAAAAAACCAACCCAAAACAAACGCAACAAACAGGGGAGGGGGGACTACTATTTACTGACTACTTCTACACGTAAAAAGTGCCAAGTTGAGTCTAAGCCTAAAGCAACCAGCAAAGTCAGCCAGCCGTTAACTAAACCGCAAAGATTACCCCTGTTGATGCATCGCGAGAGACCCACTAAGCCGATTAGTTAATGTTGACAACTGTTCTAAGAATAGTTGGTCGCTAAACGTTTTCTGGCTTTATATATTCTAAAACCAATAGGTTAATGGTTGCCAGACCAATTGGCAAGGAAACAGCAAATGAGTAACAGGCAAAAATTCGAGCAAGATTTAACGGTTCTAGTATCAAGGCTTACAAAGGATTCTGGAAAAGAAGCTGAAAACAAACTTAACATGCTAAAAGACTGGCTGGTAAAGCTGCAAAAAGAAAACATTTTAAAAATCAACCATTCCGTGATGGAACTTGTTTGCGCCAAATACCTAATCCAAAAAGGCTACGAAGTTCAACTTGAATATCCGTTAAACGAAATTTTAACCTGTGATTTGTACGCCATAAAAGGCTACGGAAACCTAATCGTTGAAGTAGAAACTGGTTATATTCCTCCTGAAAACGCTTTGGCTCCATTAACTTACACTACTGCAAGGTTGGCAAGCAAGATAATAAGGTACAGCAATTTTGCAGGAAAATTCGCGTTAGGCGTACCACCCCACTATATTCTGCCTTTTCCCCGTGCATTGGCTAAACCTCCAAGAAACCGAACCGACCAAGAAATAATGCAGATAAAAAAGCTCTGTGACGCATACTACCATAAACCGCCAGTCACCATTGAAGAAATACGAAATGCACGCATACAGGAAACCTACATAATCGACGTTGACTGGGCAAAAGTCCAAGAAATCGACCCTGAAGCTTACCTCAAAAGAGCCATGCAAAAAGGCATCGTTTACGATTACCTGCCGCCCCAAACTGAGGAGCAATAAAACAAAATGTCATTTTACGTTTACATTTTACTATGCAGTGACGGAAGCTTCTACACAGGTTACACCAAGGACTTAGATGCAAGAACAAAACTGCATCAAAACGGCAAAGGCGCAAAATACACAAAAGCGCACAAACCGCAAAGGCTTGCGTACTTTGAACTGTTTGATTCAAGAAGCAACGCGATTAAACGTGAAAAAGAAGTAAAAAAGCTAAGCCACCAGCAAAAAATTTGCCTGGTCAATTCTCAAAACAAGAAATAATTTGTCAAGGATTATCTTAAGGCAGTAATTCCTTTTGTTGTTGATGATGATGAAGTATTTTTCTTCTTTTCAGAAAATACAAAGCATCAGATCAGCAGCGTCAACGCTGCTCCTGTAATTACTGGCACCAGCACATTATCATTCACTGGTAAAGGAAGAACCTCAACGGTCATAGCAATCGCTGCCCCAATAAAAGCCAATAACGGCGAAACAAAAAACGTGCCAGCTAAAAACGCAAAAAAGAAACCAGCCAGCGAACCTTCCCAAGTTTTCGCCTTGTTAAATGGTAAAGACGTAGAAATAAGACCGCCAAAAAGTGAAGCAACGCTATCGCCTAAGCAAAACATAGCAACGGCGGCATAACTTGCAGGTGCAGGAAACACAAGCAAAGTAAACAAAATACCGAAAGCAAAGTACAATGGCGCCGCTGCAAAGCCGCGCAATTCTGATTGAGAGGCAGCATGGCGTGTAACCGCCGAAATGAATGAAAATTCTCTTCCTTCTAAACGCCAAAGTTCCGATATAGTGTATATCAATGCTATCGTGAAAATTAAAGCGCCAACTATGGGAACACCTATTAAACTGGCGATAACTGGCATAAAAAATCCAGAAGCATGAATATCTTCTCTTACAAAATCGTTCGTTGACGGAAAAGAACGCTTATGTGGTTTCCCATCAATGATGGGCAAGATTGCAGAAAGTTTGCCATTCACTACCCTGTCAGCTTTAACTCTTATAACAAAATCGGGATTAAAACCGATTTTCAACATTCCAGGCAAAAAAACGCAACGGTTGTTTCTGTCATCAGCGACAACGATGCAATCGCTTAACCGTAAGCCTTCAGTGGTTAAAATTTGCGATAAAATTTTCAGTTTCCCATTCGGCTCAATGGCGTCGCCCCAGATTTTACCAGTTAACTTGCCATCTTTGGTTTCAACTTCAATGCCATAGGCATAGTCTGCACCAACTGCATTAGCTAATTTTTTAACAATAACTGTTGGCAACCCAGAACTAATCAAAGCAATCTTGCAATTTCTCATTTTTATTTGAGAAAAAATGTTTTTCAAAAAGGGCGTTGAAGGAATTCTTCCAAAAATTAAAGTTAAAGTTTCAAGCTTAACCCCATTTAATTCTTTAAAAATATGCTTCAACACTGATTCCAGTTTTAAAATGCCTGCTTCATAGAGAAAACCGTAAAAAAGGAGCTTGATCAGCTTAATTAAGCCTAAGCTTTTTCCTACTTCGAAAAAGAAGCGGTTTTTTGGAATAAGCGCTCCTTCAACGTCGAAAACTACAAGCCTAGGTTTCTCTATAGCAACCATTTTGCTCTAAACTCGCAAATGCAGTGTTCTGCCTAAAGAGAAAATGGTAACTTGCTAAAGATAAATTATCCTGTTTGGGGGCAGATGCGCTCCATTAAGCGTCCGTTTAATGATACTCTTTTGGTTAACTATATCGGCAATGGCGTTAAATTGAATGTTGTTAGAAGGTTTTATTGTGTGCAGTGTTGCTGAATTGTAAAGTAGTGTTACTGCATGGTTGAATCACAAACAAAGAGAACACACTTCACAATTAACCTTGCCTTAATCAGCTTTTTTTTGCGCCTCAGTTTTCGCCTACGTTAGCGTGACTGTTTGAGGTCGCTGGATGATTGTTGGCGGACTAATCAGCGTTGCAACATCGTTCTCAATTATTGGGGCACTTGAAAAAGCGCAAGTAAAAAGCAAAAACAGCATATTCGGAACGTATTCAATATTTAAAGTTGGAAAACTGTATGGAACGCTTGTATTAATTTATATATACATGGTGCGCAATCAAGATATCGAGGACAGCTTGGCATGGCTTGGTACGATGACCCATTAACAGTCACTGCAGTAGCGGTAGTGATAATCATCGCCTGCGGGATAGTTATTTATGCCATGAGAAAACTGGGGGAAAAACCCTCGCGGAAAAAACCTCAAAAAACAGATAATCTAAGCCTTGAATTTGCTGGTTCACCCTTCAGAATCTCCAAAAGCGTCCAAACAACAACCGCTTCTAACGCAAAAGATGAGCTGCGGATGCTTGATTTAGAAAGAGAGATTTTAAGCGATGCACTACGGCACTTATATGAGGCACAAGCGGAAGGGAAAATTTCAGAACAAGAACGGGAAAAACTTGCTGGAACATACAAGGCAAGAATGATGTCTATTAAAGAATCCATCTCAAAAGATGAAACAATAGTTGCATTGCACGATCTTGAAGGCATGCAGGAAGATCTAATGAAGCTGTTCAGTGAACGCTTCGGTGAATTAACATCAAAGGTTGAAGAGCTTAGAACAAAAATTGATGTTAAACCGATAACAGAGATACCTGTAAAATTGCCCACACAAATGTCCGCGCCGCAGATGGAAAAAATGGAGGATGAGGAAGAAGAGGAAGCAGGCGAAGAAAAGCAGAAAAAGAAGCGGAAACCGCCAGAAGAAAAACCTGACGCTAAAACTGAAGCTGAAAAAAGAATAGAATCCATTAGAAGTGAAGTTGAGAAAGTTTTAGATAAACTGGGGCAAATGGAAATTGAAAGCTAACCTTGAGCCAATTCAAGAGGCAAAACGAAAAGCAGCCTTAGAAGCGGTTAAACATGTTAAGGACGGCTTTATTGTGGGTTTAGGAAGCGGAAGCACAGCTGCGTTTGCCATAGAAGCACTAGGCGAAAAAATGAAACGCGAAAAACTGCACGTCATGGGTGTTCCCACTTCTTATCAAGCTTTCTTGTTAGCTGTTGATTGTGGAATTCCGATAACAACGTTGGATGAGCATCCAGAAATAAATGTGACGATTGATGGGGCGGATCAAATAACCCCTGAATTAAATCTGATCAAAGGTATGGGTGCAGCGCTGGCGAGAGAAAAAATTGTTGCTGCAGCCTCTAAACTTAACATTATCATTGCCGACGAGCAGAAAAAGGTGAAGGTGTTAGGTGAAAACAATCAGTCAGTGCCCATAGAAGTTTTGCCTTTTGCTATTTCGCTTGTGAAACGAAAAATCATTGCTGCTGGTGGAAAGCCTGTTTTGCGTGAAGGCAAAGGCAAGCTTGGTCCAGTAATAACTGATAATGGAAACGCCATTTTAGACGCAAATTTTGGTGAGATAGCTAAACCTGGAGAGTTAGATGCAAAGCTGAAGATGATTCCTGGCGTTGTGGAAACAGGTTTTTTTGTCGGGTTGACTGATATTGCTTATCTTGGGACAAGCAGTGCTGTTGAAAAAATTGAGAAAAAAAGATAAGACAACATTTAACCAGCAAAAAGACACTGTCTCCAATACAGATTTTTTAGTTGCGACTAATCAAATAGCAATAGTTGCGACTATTGGGCTCGGCTTGGAGTAAATTTTTTTGTCCAAACAAAATCTGTAACTTTTGTCCAGACAATTGAGCCAGTCGAACTCAAACTGACGTTTGAGTTGAGGGGTTCAAGGAAGTGATAGGTCCTTTAATAGAAGTCCCAATTATGATAAGTTTAGTTAACGTTGCTCTCTGGCTGAGAAAAAGGTATTTCAAAGGGGATTGAAAAATGAAAAAAGCCTTGTTTGTTTGCGTCGAAAACGCTGGCAGAAGCCAAATGGCAGAAGCTTTCGCCAACAAATACGGCGCAGGAAAACTGACTGCACAGAGCGCAGGGATAAAACTAGCCCCCAAAGTGAACCCAGTTGTGGTTGAAGCCATGAAAGAAAAGGGCATCGACATATCCATGAACAAGCCCAAACTGCTCACTCAGGAAATGGCAAACAAAGCCGACTTGATTGTCACCATGGGCTGCGGTGCCGCTGACCTTTGTCCTGGTCCCTTCTTTAAGGATACTGTTGATTGGGCGCTTGAAGACCCTAAAGGCAAATCGATGGATAAGGTACGAGAAATCAGAGATGAAATTGAGCACAGGGTTAAAAAACTAATTTTGGCTGAAAAGCAATAAAGGTCGATTTTTTTTTACGAACTGCGTAGAACTATCATGGTGTTGGTTTTCACTATGCCTTCAACCATGCGGATTTTCTCTATGCACTCGTTAACTTCTGTCATGTTCATTCCGCTGATGACTGCTACGATGTCATATTCGCCGCTGACTTCATAGGTTGTTTCAACATTTGGGATTGCTTGGATTTTCTTTGAGACTTCCTGAGTTGGAAAGGCAGGGTTGGCTGTAAGCAAAGTTATGGCTTGGGCGCCTTCTGCAACGCCGATTTTAACCGTGAATTTTCGTATAACTCCTTCATCGCTTAATGTTTTGATTCTTTTCCGCACAGCACCTTCAGATAATCCGATTTTAGCGCCTATTTCACCGTAGCCTGCTCTTCCGTCATCTTTTAGGATTTCGATTATTTGCTTGCCTTTCTCGTCCATTTTTTTCGCCGAATGATTATTGCTGTGGGAAAAATTTAACGATTTCCCTTTTTAACATTTAAAGTGTGATGCGAATTTCGTTGTGCTTAATGTTTTTATTGTGCGTTTTCCACTACCGCCAGCTGTTTTTTACATGCTTTGGTGTCTGCACCAAATGGAACATTAAAAGTCCAAGTTGTAACAAATAAGTCACAACGTTTAAATTAAAGTCGGAATTATTGAAAAAGACATTTCCAAAGATAATAAAGTGACGAACAAAAATGATTAAACAAGCAAACTCAAACCCTCAAGAGGTGAAGGCTATAAACAAGGCAAGATGCCCTGACTGCGACGCAGAGCTTGATGTTCCAGCAGACACAGAAAAAGGAGAAATCCTAAGTTGCCCGGGCTGCGGACTGGAACTAGAAGTTAAACAAGTAAAAGGCGGATGCGTAGACCTTCAAGAATTAACGATTGAAGGAGAAGACTGGGGCGAATAAACAGTATTTACTAAAAAGCCTTTATTTAAATCAGTTTTTTAGAAAATTTTTTTCATGGAAGCAGATAAGCGATGAGCATAGCACTTTTGTATGAACGGTCAGAAAACGACGAAAACGGCATAAAACTAACCGCACAACAAATGGGAATAGACTTAACTTTTCTGCCATTCCGAAAAATCGCCTTATCAATTTCCAAAGATGGTTTCAGCGCTAAAACCAAAGGCAAAGACTACACAAGCATAATCAAAAATATCGCCGCCGTGCTTAATCGTGCGCAAAGCAAAAACCGTCGCCTTCAAGCCTCATACATCATGGAAATGCTTGGCAAAAAAACATTAAATTCTTCTCAAATCGAATTTGTCTGCTACAGCAAACTACGTACATTACTGCACCTTTGGAAAGAAGGCATACCGATTCCCAAAACAGTTTACGTCCCATGCGACTCAGCAGACATCATGAAAAATGGTAAAGAAATCCATAACGAAAAAGACATAGCAGAACTATTTCAACAAGAAATCCCCCTTTCGGAAGGCATAGTGATTAAAGCTGACGCTGGGACACATGGCAAAATGATTATGCTTGCAAAAAACCATGAAGAGCTAATCGCAAACATCCGAGAAACAAAACCCTCAATAATTAACCCTGTCGGCATAGTCGCGCAGGAATTAGTCGAAAAGTGGTTTTACGATTTAAGAATAATCGTTTCCAAAGAGAAAGGTAAACAACCCGTTTGCTATCGCACTGCAATGGCAAGAGCCGGCTTTAAGGATTTCAGAACAAACACTTTCTTGGGCAACTTGGTTTTCGGCGCCAAATTACCCTCAAGCGTTCAGGAGTTAGCGGTGAAATGTGGCAGAACCCTTGGCAAAGGCAGCGAAGCATGGATTTTAGCTTTAGATGCCATGGTAAACGTTAAAGAAAACAAGACAGTAGACGACGCTTACCTTAAAGCTGAACTTGATAAGGCAGCTCAAGCGTTTTTGCCTGTTCAAAAAGTTAAACAGGATGAAACACGCCTAACTGATTTCCCAGCATGGAACAGCAAACTTGAAAAAGCGTTCCAAGGCTATGTGAACAGTAAGCATTACGAAAATATTAAAAAGATAATTGAAGAAAGCGTAGAAAAAAATAAGAGTTCCTTAGTCTTTCATGAGTCAAATTCTTGCCCAGAATTCTGGGAGAACACTCGGCTCGCAACAGGCCTCAATGTGGCGGTTCCACTCTTAAAAGGCGCCCAAAGCCTAATCGACCATTAAAGTAACGAGGAAAAACGGAAATGTTGAGAATTGGAATAATTGGCGGTTCAGGATACGTCGGCAGCGAACTCCTGCGACTCTTACTTCTTCACCCGCAAGCAGAGGTAACCATGGTTACTTCACGCCAAAGCGTAGGCGAATACATCTTCAACGTACACCCAAACCTGCGAGGTTTGACACAATTAAAATTTGTGCCCCAAGATATGACTGAGTTGCAGAAAAACTGCGACTTAATCTTCACAGCAACACCACACGGCGGCTCAGTCAATTTAGTTCCCAAACTCTTAGAGGCAGGCTTAAAAGTAATCGACATGAGCGCTGATTTCCGCCTCAAAAACCCAGCCGACTACGAAACATACTATGGTTGGAAACATGCCCACCCAGAAATGCTCAAAGAAGCCGCATACGGCTTGCCTGAACTTCATCGCGAAGAAATAAAAAATGCTCGCTTAATCGCTTGTCCAGGTTGCATGGCAACATCCGCCATTCTGGGCTTAGCGCCTGTAGTGAAAGCTGGGCTTGTTGACAAAGACAAAATCGTAGTGGACTTGAAGGTTGGTTCTTCCGGCGGCGGCAGCAAGCCCTCTATCTCATCGCATCATCCTGAGCGGTTTAGCGGAGTGCGACCCTACAAGGTCGTTGGGCACCGCCACATCGCTGAGGTTGAGCAGGAACTTAACGCATTGACGAATGAGCTGGTAAAAATCTCGTTCACTCCGCATGCTGTAAACATGGTTCGCGGAATCCTTGCCACTATTCACACTTTCCCCAAACAACCGATAACCAGCAAGGATGTCTGGAAAGCCCTTCGAGGACTGTATGAGGGCGAACCATTCATACGTTTAGTGAAATACCAGAAAGGACCATACCAGTTGCCTGACCCGAAAGTGACCATGGGCACAAATTACTGTGACGTCGGCTTCGAAATCGATGAGCACGCGAATCGGCTTTTGCTTTTCTCAGCCTTAGACAACATGACCAAGGGCGCTTCAGGACAAGGTGTGCAATGCATGAACATACTTATGGGCATAGACGAGACAACTGGGCTAAAGAGCACTGGTTTCCATCCGATGTGATAGCTTATGCTGCTTGTAATTAAGATGGGCGGAAGCATACTCAAAGAAGGCGCATCCACCGATTTAGTCGCCGACCTCAAAGACGTAGCCAAAGACAACAAGGTCATCATTGTGCACGGCGGAGGCGTAGAAGTCACCGAAATCGCCTCAAAACTCGGCAAAGAACAAAAATTCATAATTTCACCCGAAGGCTTCCGAAGCCGCTACACCGACAAAGAAACCATTGAGATTTACACAATGGTTATGGCAGGCAAAATCAACAAGCAAATAGTTTTAGCGCTGCAAAGCCAAGGCATCCCAGCTGTAGGCATAACCGGCTTGGATGCGGCAACCTTGAAGGCTGAACGAAAAACCAAGCTCATCGCCGTTGACGAACGCGGCAGAAAAAAAGTAATCGATGGCGGTTACACTGGAAAAATAACTCAAGTCAACGCTGGTCTGCTGAATCTTCTGCTTGAAAAAGGTTATGTGCCGATTGTGACGCCTATTGCGGTGAGCCAAGATTTTGAGTCACTCAACGTGGACGGCGACAGAGCAGCAGCCATAATCGCAGGTGCCCTCAAAGCAGACCGCCTAATCCTACTTACTG
Source organism: Bathyarchaeia archaeon (assembly GCA_050015395.1). Classification (GTDB taxonomy): domain Archaea; phylum Thermoproteota; class Bathyarchaeia; order Bathyarchaeales; family Bathycorpusculaceae; genus Bathycorpusculum. The sequence goes on along the minus strand of JBEKBM010000003.1, from coordinate 2,456 downwards.
ACGTGCAAGGCTTAATGCTTAAGGGCGAGTGCGTTCCGAAAATTAGTGCAACAGAAGTTAAAGAGGTCATGTCAAGCATTGGGCAAGGCATGAGCACCAAAGTGCACGCGGCGCTGGAAGCGTTAAATCAAGGTGTCAAGGAAGTTTTAGTTACTTCAGGCACGGGAAATCAGCCTATTAGTTCCGCTTTGAATCATAAGGTTGGTACAGTGATAACAGGTGAATGACAAAGACATAATGGATATTGAAAATCGGTTCATGGCGAATGTTTTCTCCAAAAAATCAGTCGTGCTTACAAGAGGTAAAGGCGCGCTTGTTTGGGATATAAATGGCAAAGAATACGTTGATTGCACAAGCAGCTATGGTGTAGCGTTGCTGGGGCATTGTCACCCAAAAGTTGTGCAGGCAGTTTGCGCTCAAGCTGAAAAGTTGATTTCTTGTCACAGCGGCTTCTACAATGACAAACGCGCTGAATTCGTAGAGAAGCTTGTGCAGATAACGCCGAAAGGCTTGGACAAAGCGTTTCTTTCAAACAGCGGCGCCGAATCCGTCGAATGCGCCATAAAACTCGCCCGCAAATTCAAAGGCAAACCAGAAATAATCGCTTTAATGGGCGCTTTTCACGGCAAAACCATGGGCGCACTATCCGCCACATGGGACAAGAAATACCGCGAGCCTTTCATGCCGCTGGTTCCAGAGTTCAAGCATGTAGCGCCTGACAATGCCGATAAAATCCGTGAAGCCATAACCGAGAAAACAGCCGCAGTCTTGATGGAGCCAATCCGCGGTGAAGGCGGTGTTCGTGTTCCACCAGACGGTTACTTGCAGGCGGTACGTGAAATCTGCGACGAAAAGAACGTTCTCTTAATCTTTGATGAGGTGCAAACCAGTTTCGGACGGACGGGCAAACTGTTCGGGTGCCAGAACTGGGGTGTTACGCCTGATGTTATGTGTTTGGCGAAGCCGTTTGCAGGCGGCTTACCAATCGGCATAACCGTAGCCAAGGAAAACATTATGTCAGCGCTTAAAGTTGGTGAGCACTCGACTACTTTCAGTGGAAGCCCGCTGGTTTGTGCTGCTGGATGCGCTGCCATAGATGCGCTTGTGGAAGAAAAACTTGCTGAGCGCGCGGCGGAAATGGGCAAGTATTTCAAGGTTCAGTTGGAAGGTTTGCAGGCTAAGCATAAAATCGTCAAGGAAGTTCGCGGTTTAGGCTTGATGCTTGGTGTGGAATTGCGGTATGACGTTCTTAACGTAATTCTTAAGGCAGTAGCGAGAGGTGTTCTGGTGCTGGATGCTGGAAGAACCGTAGTTCGTTTATTGCCACCGCTTGTGATTGAGAAAGAACAGATTAATCGGGCAGTTGCTGTTTTAGACGAGGTTTTAGGGGAAGAAGAAAATGAGCGAGCAAGCAGTACGGTTCCTAACTAATCTTCTTGGCATTTACAGTCCTTCAGGAAAAGAAGAGGATATAGCCAACTTCTTAGCTTATGAAATGAAGAAGATGGGTTTTGATGTTGGAAAAGATGACATCGGAAACGTAATAGGCGTTGTCGGTGAAGGCGAACCAGTCATCTTATTATGCGGGCACATGGATACGGTGGCTGGGCATTTGCCGCTTCGGATTGAAGAAGGCAAACTCTATGCTCGTGGCGCTGTGGACGCTAAAGGTCCGCTTGCTGCGATGGTTGTGGCTGCGGCTGCTGCTGGTAAGGAGCCGGGGTTTAAGGGTAAAATTTTAGTTGCAAGCGTTGTCGAGGAAGAAGCCACCAGCCGAGGCGTCAAGCACTTGATAACTCAGGGAATTAAGGCTGACTACGCGATTTTTGGTGAGCCCAGCGGTGTTGAGAACGTAACCATCGGTTACAAAGGTCAAATCCAGCTTAAGATTGTTTGCAGGACTCAGACTGGGCACTCCTCTATGCCTTGGCTTTACGAGAACGCGTTGGAGAAAGCGTATGAGCTTTGGGGACAAATCAAAAACGCGTATCCTTATCCGGCGCTGGAGCCTGCAGAGAGCCCTTTTTATGCTGTTACAGTCTGCTTGGTTAAAGTTACGGGTGGCAGAGCAACCTCCGTGATTCCGTTTGAAGCTGAATTGAACATTGACGTTCGAGTGCCAATCCAATTTTCCACGGCTCAGGTTTTTGAGGAGATAGAGAAGTTAATTGCGAAGTATCAGGCTGCTAATCCGAAGGTTACTGCGAAAGCAACCGTTTTAGACACTGTCGAGCCTTTTGAAGTGAACAAGACTTCACCGCTGGTACATGTATTATCGTCTTCGGTTAGGAAAGTGCTGAACAAGCCAGCAACGCTTCTGCGCAAAACCGGAACCGGCGACATGAACATTCTCGGTAAAGCCATGAACCTGCCCATAGTCACTTACGGTCCAGGCGACTCGCACCTTGACCACACCTTAGACGAGCACATTGATGTAAGCGAGTACTTGAATGCGA
>JBEKBM010000002.1:0-140718 GCA_050015395.1 Bathyarchaeia archaeon | reverse complement strand
ATCACCTCCATTAAGGCTTGTTTCAGCTATCCATTGACATTCTCATCTCTAAAAACTTAACTAAACCAAGAACAAGCTTCATTAGAAGAAATCAGCCTAAAAACAATTAATGAACACTTATGCGCGCACGGTAAGTGAAGTCGGGCTAAGTGTAATAGTCCAATTAGTTGGGGCCTGACTTCTCCATTTCCACGTCGCCGAATAGCATGAGCATTAGAAGCGACTCGCAGGGAACCTCGACGATAACAGCGTTAGACGGATTCACTGGTAAAGTTTCTCTTACAACCAGTACGTCAGGCGGCGGATTAACGGCAACAGCAAGTTCATCCTAAATTACCAGTTCGGGTACTTCAAAGCAGACGATTAGACCGCACCCGCAATCAAGCAAAAAGCTGTCTGCTATTTCTTCAATATCTTCGTTATTAAATTTGGGACACCATGCGCGCCGCGCTAGGCGAACCTGGCGGCAACTCGCGTTTTCTAAATAGAAAATTTTAAAAGCTTCATTTTTACGTAAGTAAGTTAACTGTGAATTTCTTGAGGATTGACGCAAATGAAGGGAATATTAAGCGTGATCATTATAGGGCTTTTGTGTTTATCGATGTTTTCAGTTTTCGCGCCAAACGTGAAGGCGCAGCAGTCTACCGTGGACTGGTGGCCCACATTCCGTCATGACCTAACGCACACAGGCTACTCCACTTCAACAGCGCCACTCACAAACCAACTCCTATGGAATTACACGACCGGCAATTCTATAGGTTATTCTTCTCCTGCCGTTATAAACGGGGTGGTTTATGTTGGCTCAGATGACCACTATGTTTACGCTTTGAACGCTGCAACCAGTGCATACATCTGGAGTTACAAGACCGGCAGTTCTGTGGATTCTTCCCCTGCGGTCGCCAACGGCGTGGTCTACATTGGCTCAGAGGACCACAAGGTTTACGCTTTGAACGCCGCAACAGGCAGCAAAATATGGAGCTATGGAACCGGCGACAAGGTGGAGTCTTCTCCCGCAGTTGCCAACGGCATAGTCTACATCGGCTCAGACGACAACAACGTATACGCTTTAAACGCTACAACAGGCATCAAAATATGGAGCTACAGCACAGGCAGTTCTGTGGTTTCGTCTCCCGCGGTTGTTAATGGTGTGGTTTACGTTGGCTCAGAAGATGACTATGTTTACGCTTTGAACGCCGCAACAGGCAGCAAAATATGGAGTTATGAAACGGGTGACGAAGTAGATTCCTCTCCTGCGGTTGCCAACGGCATAGTCTACATTGGCTCAGACGACTACAACGTGTACGCTTTGAGCGCTGCAACAGGCAGCGAAATATGGGTCTTCGGCACAGGCAATTCTGTGGATTCTTGTCCCGCCGTTGCTAATGGTGTGGTTTACATTGGTTCAACGGACGACAACGTGTACGCTTTGAACGCTGCATCAGGCAGTAAAATATGGAGCTACAACACAGGTAACCAGGTGGAGTCTTCTCCCGCGGTTGCCAACGGCGTGGTCTACATTGGCTCAGACGACGACAACGTGTACGCTTTGAACGCTACAACGGGCACCACAATATGGACTTATGGGACCCTTAATCTTGTAGATTCATCCCCTGCGGTTGCCAACGGAGTTGTCTACGTAGGCTCAAACGACTATGACATGTACGCTTTTGGTGCAATTACGGTTCCTCAACCATCCCCACCCGTGCCTTCTCCAACAATTCCAGAGTTTCCTAACCAAGCGCTCGCTTTTTCATTAGTTGCCATTATGGCATGTGCTGCATTTGCTGTAATCGCCGCAAAAAAGAAGAGAATAAACGGGAAAATTCTACAAGGATAGCTATCCAAGAAAATCATCAAAGCGCGGGATGTGGGATTTGAACCCACGCGCCTTTCGACCACAGACTTAGCAAAAGAAATGGCGCTAAAAAGGCTCAGTTAAGTGCCTCTTCAATATTTTCACTCGTTCGCTGGATTGCTTTAAATCATCAAGCAACTCTTCAAAACGATTAATCTTGAAATTTATCACTTCATGGAGTTCGTTTCCAGACGTTGGAAGGTTGTAGTTTCTGAGGCTTACGTTTGCTTTTCTTGTCGATTCTATTATCCATTCCTCAAGTCTAGGGTAGAGAACTATAAGCCGGTTATGCCCCTGGTTATGGTGCAGGATTTCAATTCCGTCGCTATCAGAGTAGCTAAGCACTTGAAAGCGTTGTAAGTAAAGGGTAGGTTGAATGCTTGAAGGATCTTTGTCAATAAGCCCCACAGAATCTTTTTGTTTTAATAATTTTCGCAGTAGTTCATTTTTGCCTTGATGATGCATAATCCTTCTTTGTGGCACTGAAGTTAGCGAGCTAACCAATGCAACGTCTGGATCACATTCAACCCTATACATGCTCTTCAATCCCGCTGAACGGCTTCCGATACGGCTTCATTTTGATAAGTCAGTTTTTCGAGATTCAAGAACACGTCTGATCCCATTTCAAGTATTTCCTTTTTCTTTTCATCGCTCAATGGAACCACTTTCGTTTGGTAATCCTTCAATTCAGTGACGAATATGGCTATGTCATCCTTGTTGGCCTTTTCTAAAATTGAGGTAAGGAGGTACGGGTTGTGTGTTGCTATGAAATATTGATTATTTTGCTCGCTGAGAGCTATTCTTTCGGCGAGGTATTTTGTGTAGTAGGGAAAAGCATGGGCTTCAGGTTCTTCGAATGTAATCACTGAATCTCGGTTAGATTGGATTGCTGTGATGTAAAAAACCAGCCTCTGGAGGGTGTCTGAAGAAATTGAATAAGGAAAAGAAACTAGCACATCCTCTAATTCTTTAGCTATGTCAATCTTGCCCTCTTCGGGTCTCAGGTTAATTCTGTACCCAAACTTTTCAAAAATATCCTTAACTATCTGCCTACTATGCTTATTCGTCAGTATTATTGACAACAAGTTATCTCCACAAGGTGGCTGAAGAAATTCTGACTGTTGATTTGCGAATTGTTTCAAGTGTTGAAATCTGTAAAATTTGAAATCTTTCAACCTGTTTTCTTTTGTAAATGACGTCACTTTAGTATAATCACCAGAAAAAACTTCCTTCCGGCTGGCACTAGCAGGATCAGCTTGAAAATAAGTCCCCGCGAATATACCGTTTTTAAATTCAATCCGAAGATTTCCAAACCCAAATTCTACAGTTACTGGCTGATCCAACAAATGGTCATAGAATAAATCTCTCATATTTTCAAAGCGCACAAAATCAGCGAGATTATTATAATTTCCATATCCCATGAAGGAAGCCAAGCCTATTGCTTCAAGCAAATTTGATTTCCCACTATTAGGCTGTCCGATAAATAGGTTAATTTTTCTGCACTCAACGTTAACTTCCCTTATGGATTTGAAATTTTTAATGCTGAGCTTACGGATTTGCATTTTACTCACAGTCCAATAATAGGACAGTTGTTTTTATTTGTTCTTCGGTGCAATAGACCGAATAAAATCCTGCACATGGTTATAATTTACTAAAGTAGTGGCGCGGGATGTGGGATTTGAACCCACGCGGCCTTTCGACCACAGACTTAGCAGGCCTGCCCCCTACCAGGCTAGGGCAATCCCGCACAGGCCACAATTATAATTTTGGAACTGCAAAGTCTATGTTATATTGTAGATTGTGGCGCTCGGATATTTTTGCTTTCTGTATCCTGAAAACTGCAAATCACACCATTTAAAGCATTAACAGGATGACACTCTCTGATGCTGGGCTCGCTCAACCCGGGGGGAGGGGTATACTTTTTAACTGTTAAAATACTAAACAAAAAGAGGCTACCCTTCTTTTCAGGAGCCTTTCAACAGAACCAGTATCAATCAGCCTATAACAAAGTCTCTTTTTTACTGTGATTTTGAAGTTTAAGTGTCAATAACGCTTTTTATTAGCGCCAAACAATTAATCTGCATTAAAGGAGGAAGAGAAGTGACTGCGCCTTCGCTTAGCGACACAATGAAACATACATGCGACAATCTTAGGCAGGGCGCAACCAAACAAGTCACCGATTATGAACAGCGATTCTCAATCCTGAAAGACGCTTATGATGGTTTGCTTGTGAACCTGATAAAGTCAGGCTTCAACCCGAAGGAGGCCTGGGAAACAGCTAAAGAATTCTTCGGTTCTGACAAGGTTCGCTTTGCGGGTATTGACGGCACCATGTATTCGAGACCGCTGTTTGATATGGTTATTTTTTTCGGCGGCGCTTACGCAGCAACAGGCACCATAAAATTCCAGGAAACAGCGCAGCCTGAAGTTGAGTATGACGCTAAAACTATTCAGCAGAACTTAGGCATATCCAGCGTTGTTCCAATCTACGTAAACGAAATCACAGATGTTGACCACTCGTTTGCAGCGCAAGACCAGCCCGGCGAGGTTGACCCGTCAAAGCCGGCTACAGATGAGGAAATAGCCAATAACTCGCTGATAGCTAACGCAATTATGACTTTTTCAGAGTACTATTTAGCCTACAAGCTTGCCGTTGACCCAGCCCAGAACATTAGGATACTTTTAATGGATAGAAGCTTATCCACGGAACGTGCAAGTCTCCTGTACGAAACTAGGAAAACGGATTTTTGGGATGCGAAAAGCGCACTTGTCGGCTATGTTAGCGATGGAAGGCAATTTGATAGGAACGATTTAGCCATAGCGCGGCATCACGTTTGGAATAAGGCTTTGGGTTTGCCTGCTCCACGGGCAGATTACCTGCGTCATGCTATAACTTGCCTATCTAAAGAAAACAAAACTTTAACCCAAATGCAAATCTGCGAAGCCTTAGGGATAACGGATGATAAACGTAAAAGAAGAGTCGAAAAAGCCTTATCAAGCTTAGTTAAAAAACGCATCCTAACAGACATACAGGACATCTACGCTTTAAACCAGCAGTACATTGATAATTGGGAACGCACAAAAAATTTAACCATCGAAGTTGGCGACCAACTCTTTTCAACAAAAAACCCCACAGCAGAAACACCCAGCAGCATGAAAATAATCAAAAACGGCAAAGAGCACTGGCTAACCACCCTGGATATTGCCTTTTTAACGCTTTTCACTTTACAAATGCTAATGGAAGAATGCTGGAGAAAACGCATCCTTCTCGTAGGCATCACTAAGGACACGTCAGCTAGGGATTTCAAGCGCCAACTTGTTCCAATAATGCAAAATGAAGGCTTGCTGAAAGCCTCAGTGGAAAACGAGGCGTTGGCAGCGCTTCCAAACACTGACCGCATGATCCTTCAATCAGCAAGCATTTTTAACCCAGACAAAGTGTCGCCGCCCTGGAGCCTGATAGAGTATGATTCCGCTTTTAGAACCATGAAGCCTGATGCGAACAGGGGACAGGGCTATGTTTCGGGTCTTATTAAGAATAAGATTGGTTTAGAGAAGGCTTTTTTGAAGACTTATGTGCAACTTAGCCAAGCAAAATCTGACCCGCTACTGCGGAGCAACGTGTTATTGATTGACCGTTTAGCTTACGCAGAGTTTGACCAGAAGCCTGAGTGCCGTTTGGCTTTGTGCAATGAGATGAGTGATGGCACAAGAGAACCCGTGGAAGTCTTGCTCTACAAGGACAAGTCGGTACCCAACAAGATGCAGAACATGGTCATGAGCATGCTTGTAGCCATGGCGCCGTCGAATATCCCAGAGGCTTTTGGCCACAATAAAGCGTTGTTTGCGGCGGACAAGATTGCGAAGTGGAATTACAGCCAATTCAAATGCGTTGCAGATTCCACAGCTATCTGGATTTTGAATAATCATAAATTGCGAAAGTTCATATTTTACATGAGCACTTTCCGTGAGAGGCGAGCAAGTATTGAACAAGCAAGAAGAGAAAACCGTTAACAAAGAATGCTTCACAGATTTTGAAGACAAATTTCACGCACGTCTAGCCGCTGTTATGCCCCGTTACGCTGGCGGCGACGGCGGTGACTCAAAAGTTACTGGTACAAGCGCACGCTACCAGTGCCGAGTCAAAATCGAGTACCAAAAAGACCTGATGGGTTTATTGGAAGAGGGCATGCTGTTGGCAGTTAAGAATTTTAAGCCTGCAATCAGCGGCGTCGAGCGGTATACGCTTATGGAGATTAGCCGTGTTTGGCCTGAACACTTTGGCTTGCGCGGGCTCAGTGACCATGGTTATTACCCGATGCAGTTTGAAATAATCGAGCAGTCAGAAGCAGATTGGCAGACCGATGACAAGTCAACGATGATGATTCAAATTGACGCCATACCCATCAACTATGACTTAATCGTTAAGGATGATTGCACGTTTGAGTTTGTTAAGGGCTTCTCATACCCCATAGTTGGCAGTCCCACTCTTATTTTGAACAGTGAAATGATTAACCGCATGTACAACCAGAAAATCGCCGCTCAATTGGGTATTGACACAGCAAAAACGGTTGAAGATGCCCGTGTTGACCCAAGGCTTGGCACAATTAAAATGTTCGAAGCAGCCAAAACGAAAATCCCCATATATGTTGACTTCGAAAAATTAATTCGATACCACTTCGGAGTTTTCGCCTTCACTGGCGGCGGCAAAAGCAACTTAATGTCCAACGTGCTGAGGCGTATAATGCTTCACACGGAGAAAGACAGCACTAAAGTGGTAATCTTTGACATCAGTTGCGAGTACGCTTTTCTCTTGCTTGACGTGCTTGCAGACCCAACTGTGAAAGCTAAACTGGTTCTTGAGCACAGAATCAATTCTTTAGAGCAATTCTTTAACTCCATCGTTAAGCCACGGGAGTACGAGAGTGATTTGCGAACGAAAGCTGGCTTGCAAGCAATCATGGACCAAGATAAACTCTCATATTACACTAAGCCCAAGCAGAAAATCCCGACCTACGGCCAGATGATGGAAGAGCTTGATGACCAGCGCAAAGATTCAGTTGGTCGCCCACACTACATCAATGCCATTGATGCGATTCATGATGCGATCCGTGAATGGGTTGAGAAGAATGGGTTGAGCGAGAACCAAGAAGCAAGCGAAGACTTCATCAGCCACATTGACGAGGTCGCACGCAACGCCATGGAAACTTTCAAAGTTAACGACAAAGCAGGGCTATACGCTTGGGCAACAACCCGAAGCACAATACTGGACTTATTCAAGAAGCGTCAGCAGAACCCTGACAAAGCCGCGGCGGGATTAACGGTTGAAGGCATACGGCAACTACTCGAAGAACCAACCACCAACCTGGTAGTGATCTCAATCAGCGACCCATACACCATCAAAGAGCTCGCAATAGCTTTGACACAGGACTTGCTTATACGTAGAAAACGCCGTTTTATGGTAAAACCGCAAATCCTACTAGTCTTTGATGAGGCGCAAGAGTTCATCAGCAGCAAGGAAGGCGGCATAGATGGCAAATGCTCCGCACATGTGGAAACGCTGCTCCGTCAGGGACGCAAGTACGGTTTAGGCGTCTGCATAGCTACACAACGCATCGCATACTTGAACACTAACGCGCTACAGCAACTGCATACTTACTTTGTAGGCACTCTACCACGACCATACGACCGGGCGCTGGTCAGTGAAACGTTCATGATTGACAAGGGCATACTGGAGAAGACGCTGGAGTTTGCGCCAGGCGAATGGCTCCTATCAAGCTACATTGCCACGGGAATGGAGAACGTGCCAATATTCATAAAAGCAGACAACGCCGAAAAAGAAATAGAGAAATACCTCCAACACCAACAATAAACATGGACGTTTTTGGAGGTTTTGAATGGTAGGAAAGCTATCCAAAATTGATGTTGCGTTTATTCAGCAGTTGCCAGTGTGTAGATTCGCTACAGTAAACGAGGATTGTGAGCCTGTGGTGAGGCCTGTTTGGCCCGTTTTTGACGGCGTAAATATCTATATAGCGTCTGACCCTGAAACTCCCAAGTTGGAGCATTTAGAGGCAAACCCTCAGGTATCATTGGTCTTTGATGATTATGACAGAAACAACTGGACGAACATCAAAGGCATCCGCGTGCAAGGAGAAGCAACCGTCATGTGGAAAGGCAAAGAATACCGTTACGCGCATACTCTTCTAAAAGAAAAGTATCCCGAGTACCAAACTGAGGAAGGCGGCTGGAAAGAAGGCGACATACCAATAATCAAGATAACGCCAACATCTTTCACGAAATGGGCACAAGGCGAATGGAAAAAGTAGCAATCAGCCAGTTATTTTTCTCCTTTAATAATGCCTATTTCTGTCACTATGAAAGGCAACTTCAAAGCCGCAGGTATAAAAGAAGCATTTCGAGTTTCCACAAATTCTACTCTGGCAATTTCCCAACTTTTTATGGTTGCAACTAATTCGTTCACATCACCATATACCTGCTTGCGTAGAAAGAGGTCTTGGAAAGCGAAACTTCCACCCTTCTTAACCACACGCAACGCCTCGCGAATCACTTCGCGTTTATCTTTAGCGTCGACGACTTCGTGGAATGCGAGATTGCTTACTGCAGCATCGAAATATCCGCTCTCAAAGGGCAGTTTTGAGGCGCTAGCTTTCTCGAAAACCACCCTGTCGCTTACGCCTTCAATTTTAGCGTTTGCTTCACAAGTGTTTTTTGAATATTCCCATCTCTTTCCCCAATAATCAATTCCAGTTACCTGTGCGGTGCTAAACTTGCGGGCAAGCTTGATTGTTAAGGCGCCGTTTCCACATCCTATGTCCAAGACTTTTCCTTCACCATTCCAGTCCAAATGGAAAATTACCATATCCCGGATTTGGTTTTGCACGTTTCCACCTTTAGGCGAAAACAGGTATCGTACATAAGCAAAATAAGCGGCTACTGCAAGGCATAGCAGGGCAGGAATTACAAACACCCAAACCAGAAACGTTAATGCTAAAAGCACTATGCCCAATATGCCAAATATGTAGATGAATCGCTTCAAAGCCCAATTACCATAATCCGGCGCTCTATTTACCTGCTTAGCCATCTTTTGCTACTATCCAGCGAATAGTTTGCTTGAATAGATTTATAAAACATGCCAAAAGAGTAAACATCCATCTCTGCCTCATCAAGAAGCAATCAAGGCTTTTACACCAGTTGTAGAACGAATAATGCAACTAGCGGATTCAACCAAATTTTGACGCTGATAGTTCAGCTTTTTTGAGGAGTTCCGCAAGTAAGCTTTAGTTGGGCGTGAAACCTGCTGAACGAAAAGCTAAGAGCACTAACTAGACAAGACCACGTACTAAACCTTAAACGCATCAGACGCATGCCCGGTGTATCGACAAAATGTATCGACAAAACGTATATGCTTCACCTACCCGGTAGGTAGTGTGCGCACACACACAGGACATTAAAGAAGCCCTTTGAAAAACCATTGAAAAGAAGACCCAAATCCAAAGCTTAACTTTTAAACAAAACCACCAAAAACCTTTTGCCACTCAAGGAAGAAAAGAAAAAGTTACTCAAAAAAAAGTCGTAGATATACCAAAAGCCAAAGCCGTCTCTCGCTCGTCAGACCAGAAAGTTTTTGCTAAATACTTAAAAGCTTTTTAGCCCAAAACGGTTAACCGATTGCTATGCAAAATATCGACCCCCTGTTTATTCTTCAACCAGTCATCGTAATCGTTATCTGCTCAGCGCTCATGGTTTATTGGTATGTTAAGCGCCGCTTTCACCTGATGGTGCTTGTTTATTCTCTGGTAGCCTATGCCGTAGCCATCGCACTCAAAGAGGCAGTGCAAATTCCAACAATCACCATAGTAACTAGCTATTTTGGCTCACAAAGCGCGGGATTAGGCGTCTATTACGGACTCCAAACAGTACTCTTCGAGGTAGGCCTCGCTTACGTTGTCGCGTGGTATGTGGTTTCACATAGTATGCTTGAAAGAAAAGACGCTGAAGCTTACGGCGCAGGACTAGCTTTCTGGGAAAACGCCGCCTTACTAGGCATTCTTTCGCTAATCAGCTTAGTTGCCTACTACAGCATTCTCTCAACAAACACACCGCTTGCCCAAACAGTCTACGACCAACTAAATAAAAATGCACCAGGACTCTTTGCACCTGCATTACAAGCACTGGAATCAGTGGCTTCAGGTACCCTTGAACGTATTTCTTCGATTTTATTTCATTCCGCTTGGGGTTACCTCTGCTTCATGGCTGCTTACCTCCACAAAAAAAGGCTATTCCTAATTGCCCTGCCCATGGGCTTTGTTGATTTCTTAGTTCCCTTTGCCCAAAGCTGGGGAATCCCAATCTTTGAAGCAGTACTTTTCGCGTTATCTGTTCTCTCGGTACTGGTAGCTTGGTACGCAACAAAACAATTCAGAAAAACCACTGAAAACAAAACAGCCCCACCTCAAATTTAAGCCGAAAAGCTCGGGTCTAAGCCTGCGCAAAGCTTATCCCTAAACCGCCATAAAATAGAAGCTGAGGGGGTAGTTATGGCACTTAAGTCAGGCAGAAAACTAGGCCTAACAGCCAGCTTAATAGCCATTATCATTCCAGTCATTGAGGTAATAGCAGTCGTGCTTTTGATTTTGTCCATAATTGCCGCCATTCCTACCGGAGGACAACCAACCACTCTTGGCTTTTCTCTATTTTCTTTTGGATTTATAATAATCGTACTTATCGCGCTTGGAATCATAGGTTTTATTGGATTTATCCTGTTTATTATAGCGATGTATCGCCTAGCACAATATTATAATGAATCTGGCATTTTCAAGAACGCATTGTACGGTTTCCTCATAAACATAATAGGAACGATTGTTCTAGTCGCAATAAGCCTTGTCCTTACAGTAACATCAATAGGATTGTTTCCTTCAGTAAGCACTTCATTAGCTGCTGCTCCCCTAATATCACAGTTCATAATCACATTTTTAGTCATATTAAGCGTGGCTATCGTTTTAGGAATAGTTAGTGCAGTGCTTTACATGCGTGCCTTCAACAAGTTAGCGGAAAAATCAGGAGTAGGCAATTTCGGGACTGCTGGGTTGCTATACTTAATCGGCACTGTACTAACGATCGTGGGAATAGGAGTTTTGCTATTGTGGATTGCTTGGATCTTTGCCGCACTCGGGTTTTACTCTCTTAAACCATCCTCATCCTCAACCTTTGCCTACTCCGCCCCGCAAACGACAGCGCCTAGTATAACGCAGAAAAGGTACTGCCCTTACTGTGGAATAGAAAACACTGCAGATGCTATTTACTGCGTGTCCTGCGGCAAGAAACTGCAATAATTGCAATAAGTCACCTAATCAAGTGCAGGCATCATTTTGCTGATAAGCCTATTTTGATTCCAATATTTTTTCCCTGAATTTGTTTTCATAAAAAATCTTATATCTAAGTGGATTGTTTCTTTCTGAGTAGAAGTTGTGATTATTTATGGCTGTTAAAACAACCCCCGACTATATAGACTTATTAAACAGAGCAGTTGAACGTGAAATTGCTGTTGCAATCCAGTATATACTTCAACATGCAAAAATGGAAAAGCTTGTGCGTAGAACCATCCCTGAAAACATTCTTCTGGACAAAACCACTTATGACGCCGTTGGAAAGTTCCTAAGAGAAATTGCCATCCAAGAAATGAAACATGCCGCAAGCATAATGGAGCGCATTTACTATCTTGGTGGACAAGCAACAACTAAATCAGGCAAACCTAACATTGGCGACAGCATAAGCGAATTTGCTAAACTAGGCGTAAAAGCTGAAGAAGAAGCATTAACGCTTTACCGCCAAATCATCAAGACCGCTGGAAAAATGGGCGATTGGGAAACACGTGAACTCTTCGAGAAAATCTACGGCGAAGAAGAAGGGCACTTATTCAAACTCCAAGAATACACCAAGTTCCAAGACGAAAAAGAAGAACCAAGCAAAGTGCCACTGCCCGAATGGCGCAAAATATACACAGACGATTACTTTACACTCTTAAACAAAGCTGTCGCAGCAGAAATCACCGGGATCATCCAGTATACGAATCAGCATGAGAAAGCAGCTTTTCTTGAACTCCGAATGAAAAACACACCATTGGAAACTATCACTGAAACCAACAAAGCCGGCGTAGTAAGCAAGATACTGAAGGAAATCTTCATGCAAGAAATGGATCATCTAGAAAAAATCAGCGAACGCATTTACTTGCTTGAAGGCGAAGCAACATACAAGCCAGATCCACTACCAGTTGTCGGCGACACAGCTATGGATTTCCTAAAATTGGATCATGCATTGGAAAGTAGCGCAATATTCCTGTACCGACAAATTATCGCTGAAACACTCAAACGCGGCGACACAACAACAAGACGCATGTTCGAAGACATAATAATTCAAGAAGAAGGTCACTTCTGGACATTCGACGACTTCGTAAGATAAAACAAAATCCACTCTTTCCTTTTAAATCGAAATTTCAAGGCGGATATTTTTCCGAAAACTTAATTCCGATGGTTCTGCAACAATAAATATGGCAGAGGCGAAGTGAGTGACAGAAAAAAATAAGCCTCGTTGCATGAACTGTGGAAATTTTATCGATGATTGTAATTGCGTATGCCCATACTGCGGAGAAACCGTAAAATGCACTTGCTGTATAGGCACTGATAAAGCAGCAGGCGGCGGGTAAACCGTCCACTCTGTATAAAATTATTCAAAGGTAAAGCAAAAATGGTAATTGAAAGTATAAACTGGATGGCAGGTGGGCCACAAGGAAGCGGCGTTGACACAGCTTCCACCATATTTGGCAGAGCTTGCGGCTATGGCGGATTATGCGTTTTCGGCAGAAGAGAATACCACTCAAACATTAAAACCATGCACAGCTACTTTCACCAGCGCGTATCGAAACAGCCAACTTTAGCAAATATCAGCGATGTAGATTTGTTAGCAGCTTTTGACGCTGAAACCATTGTGAGGCATGTCGGCGAAGTCGTGAGTGAAGGCGGCATAATAGTTGATTCACGCGACCTAAACGTCAATGTCTTAAAAGGAATACCGACATTCTCAGAGGAATATAAAGATCAAATTCGCGCTTTCATGAAAGAAAATAGTATTGGCGAAACAATCAGCGACTTCCTAAATTACGCCAAAAAGAAAAACATTCAGATCTATCCTGTTCCATACATGGACTTGCTTGAGCAAATTGGCAAAGCAGTCAAAATAGAAAAAGTCAGCATGCTCTCAAAAATGATAAATGTTCTCGCAATAGGAGTATCGTTTGCTCTTTTCAAATACGACAAAAAACTCGTAGAAGACGCAATCAAAGCCACTTTCCACGAAAAAATCGCCGACATGAACGTTACAGCCGTAGACTACGCTTACGACTACGCTGAAAAAACCTTTAACGTAAACAATTTCAAGCACAAAATTGAAAAATTAGACAACAATGAGCCACGAATTTTCCTGACAGGAAACCAAGCTGTTGCCATGGGCAAAGTATTAGGCGGCTGCAGAGTACAAACATACTACCCAATCACGCCGGCAGCTGACGAAAGCGAATATTTGGAATCGCACGAAATCCTCAAAACCAGAAAAGGGGAAGAAGCAATAGTCGTACTTCAAACTGAAGACGAAATTGCAGCTGTAAATTCTGCTTCAGGCGCTTGCTTAGCAGGTGCAAGAGCAGCAACAAGCACGTCAGGACCAGGATTCTCTCTTATGGCTGAAGGCTTAGGTTGGGCAGGAAACAACGAGGTGCCCTTGGTAATAACACTCTACCAGCGAGGTGGCCCCGCAACTGGCCAGCCAACACGGCATAGTCAGCAAGATTTGCGCTTTGCCATGCATGCTGCTCATGGAGAATTTGCAAGAATAATCCTTGCATCAGGAGATATTAGGGAATGCTTCTTTGACGCTGCGGAAGTTTTTAATTTAGCCGAGAAATACCAGATGCCCGTCATTCACTTGCTTGATAAAGGTATGGCTAACTGCTCACAAACTTACCCAGTCTTTGACTACACCAGTGTCAAGATTGACCGCGGCGAAATAGTTGGCGAGAAAGAACTTGAAGGCAAAGAGTACAAGCGTTTTCGGTTTACTGAAACAGGAGTTTCTCCCAGAGCTTTTCTGGGTACAAAAAACGCCGTGCAATGGTGTACCGGCGATGAGCATAATGAGAGTGGCAACATAAACGAGGAACCCATTATCAGAAGGCAAATGATGGAAAAAAGAATTGGGAAGCTAGATTTAGTTGATAAGGAAGTGCCATTGGAAATGAAAGTTAACTTTTTTGGAGATAAAGACTCAGAAAACATAGTGGTCAGTTGGGGTTCACCTAAAGGCGCCATAATCGAAGCGCTCAATCAGCTAAAAGATGAAGGCTTGAGCTTAGGCTTTATTCAAGTGCGAATGATTCATCCGCTTCCCTCTGCCTACCTAAAGCAAATGCTTCAAGGCAAAAAACGAATAATAGACATAGAAGATAACATCACTGCTCAGCTTGGCGGCATAATAACTCAGTATACAAGCATCAAACCCAACTTTTACGTCCTCAAATACACTGGCAGACCAATGATGACGACCGAAGTATACCAAGCAATCAAAGCAATATTAACGGATAAAGCGCCAGAAAGGCAGGTGTTAATGCTTGGCTCTTAAACCCTCAGACTACAAAACCAACGTCTACGTCGACTGGTGCCCAGGCTGCGGCGACTTTGGAATCTTAAGCGCACTACAGATGGCATTGGCAGAGCTTGGACTCGAACCTCACAAAGTAGTGGTGGTTTCAGGCATAGGCAATTCGGGAAAAACTCCCCACTTCATAAAAGCTAACGGTGTTCACACGCTGCATGGAAGGCTATTGCCTTTTGCGATGGGAATAAAGATTGCGAACCCAGACTTGGAGGTAATCGGCGTAGGTGGGGACGGCGATGGTCTCGGTATAGGTGCAGGACATTTTGTTAACGCTGGACGAAGAAACATTGACATGACCTACCTACTATACAATAATGGAGTTTACGGCTTAACTAAAGGACAGGCTTCACCGACGCTTCAGCTTGGGGTGCAAACTAAGTCGCTTCCTAAACCCAACATTAACCAAGCAATTAACCCAGTTGCCTTGGCAATTACTGCAGGCTACACATTCGTTGCTAGAGCGTACAGTTTCGATGTCATGCACATGAAAAACATCATAAAGCAGGGAATTCAGCATAAGGGCTTAGCATTGATCGATTGCTTGCAGCCTTGTCCCACATACAATGACATTAACACTAAAGAATGGTACGGTGGAGAAGACAGAAAAGACCCGAAAACAGGCAAGCCACAATCCAGACTCTATAAACTTGAAGATATGGGCTTTGACCCTATCGTGCATGAATGCAGCGAAGACTTCAAAAAGAAAGCTGCCGGCATGGAAAAGGCACAGGAGTGGGGTGACAGAATCCCTATTGGCGTCTTCTACAAGAACGAGTTAGAACCAACTTTTCAAGACCGCTTAACCGAGCGAATACCGTTTTACATGCAAAACCCGCCTGCTAAGCAACAGCTTAAAGACGAAAACAACGTATCCAATGTTGATTTAAGCGAGTTTCTGGATGATTTAAAAACAAGCTAAAAAAGTAGTTGTCTCATAAAAGAGGCGTAAGAAGTCTCTCCTTTCTCAATTCCTTAAGTATCAATTTACTGCTTATAAATCGCTATTTCCACAATCGATATATGTCCATGAAAAAAAGTGCTTTAGGCTTTATTTCGGCTTCGTCGGAACAGTAGCATTTGGCCCCCGCATATTTTGCACCTTATTTTTTTGGAGTTAGCCAAGCTGGACTAGAAATAAACAGGGATGAGCGTCTTATTTTAATTATATTTTTGCGCAAGCCTTAATCCAAACTAGTATTTACGCTAAAATGGGTTTTTTTGGGGAAAAAAGGCTTTTCTGGATTATTTTATTTTGCCTTTTTTGTTTATTTTCTATGGAACTATTGTTGTCTTTATAGGCTATATTTCCAATTTAATGTGGAAACAACTTATATATGCGCTAAATGTAGTGTATAGAATGGCTTGTTGACACTACACATATAACAAAGCATGAGTATGTTAACCTATGAGATGTCCCTACTGCAACTCTGAAAATTCCAAAACCTTGGAAACGCGCGATTCTCCAGAGAATACTACGCGCAGGCGCAGAGAATGCAGCAGTTGCGGAAGACGCTTCACGACCTACGAGTATGTGGAAACCGTAGAGCTTATGGTGAGAAAAAAGGATGGCAGGCTTGAACGCTTCGACGTTAACAAGATAATCCGTGGTTTGCAGAAGGCATGCGAGAAAAGGCCTGTAACCATGACTCAAATCAACGAGTTAGCAGATCAAGTGCGGCAGGACGTTATGCTTAAAGGCACTGAAGAAGTCTCATCCCAAGAAATCGGGGATTTGGTCATGAAGCACCTAAAAAACGTCGACCGCATAGCGTACATTCGGTTTGCTTCAGTTTACAAGAAGTTTGAAGAGCCTGAGGACTTCAGGCGGTTACTCCTTGAGGTGAAAAAATGAAGTTTGTATTAAAACGTGATAGTAAATTAGAATCCTTCGACCAAGAACGTATAACAAACGCCATTTGGAAAGCCGCTAAAGCAGTAGGCGGAACAGACAAAGAGCTAGCGAAACGCTTAAGCGACGAAGTAGTGGCTGAACTGCAAAAAACTTACGGCGATGACGGAGTGCCCACGGTTGAGGAAATCCAAGATGTCGTTGAAAAACGCTTGATTGAAAATGGCCATGCACAGACGGCGAAAGCGTACATTCTCTATAGAAAACAGCATACTGACATGCGTGAGTTAGCAGCATTGTTGAGCTCCTCAGACATGGTGGACCAGTACCTTGAGGTTGAGGACTGGCGGGTTAAAGAAAACAGCAACATGAGCTATTCCCTGCAGGGATTGAACAATTATCTATCATCCACTGTAATAGCTAAGTACTGGATATCAAGGATTTACCCCCAAAATATTGCTGACGCACACTTTTCAGGCGACATGCATATTCACGATTTAGGCGTACTAGGAGCATACTGTGTCGGCTGGGACGTAAGCGAGCTACTGCTTTCAGGATTCGGCGGTGTACCAGGTAAAATTGAGAGCAAACCAGCAAAACATTTTCGCACAGCGTTGGGTCAGGTTGTGAACTTTTTCTATACGTTGCAGGGTGAAGCAGCAGGAGCACAGGCGTTTAGCAACTTTGACACTTACCTTGCTCCATTCATACGATACGATAAACTGACACAGAGGGATGTTGAACAGGCGCTTCAGGAATTCTTCTTCAACATGAACGTGCCGACCCGTGTGGGTTTCCAGACACCCTTTACCAATTTAACCCTAGATTTGACTGTGCCCGACTTCATGAAGAACGAGGCGGTTCTTTTCAATGGAAAGGTAACCCAAGATACATACGGCGACATGACTAAGGAAATGGAAATGTTCAATTTAGCCTTCGCAGAAGTCATGCGGCAAGGCGATTCGAAAGGCAGAGTTTTCACTTTCCCGATTCCCACGTACAATATAACTAAAGATTTCAATTGGGATTCACCTGTAGCCCAAGCCCTCTTCGAGGTAACTGCCAAGTATGGTGTGCCGTACTTCTCGAACTTTGTTAACAGTGACATGAAACCTGAAGATGTGCGCAGTATGTGCTGCCGCCTAAGAATAGACAACCGCGAGTTACGCAAGCGGGGCGGCGGATTCTTCGGCGCCAACCCATTAACAGGCAGCATAGGCGTTGTTACCTTGAACATTCCAAGAATCGGCTACTTATCCAAGGATGAGGACGAATTCTTTAAGCGTTTAGAAAACCTGATGGAAGTTGCAAAATCAAGTTTGGAAATTAAGCGTAAAGTGCTTGAAGCGTTTACAGATAACGGTTTATACCCGTATTCAAGGCGTTACCTGCATCATGTGAAAGAAGGCTATGGCAAGTATTGGAAGAACCACTTTTCCACAATAGGCATAGTGGGCATGAATGAAGCAATCATAAACTTGCTAGGGCAAAATATTGCGTCGCGCGATGGACAAGCTTTCGCCGTTAAAATGTTAACTTTCATGCGGAACCATTTAGCAGATTATCAAGAGGAAACAGGCAACATCTACAATCTCGAAGCAACCCCTGCTGAAGGCACATCTTACAGGCTTGCCCGCATAGACAAACGCCGATACAAAGACATTATATTCGCTAACCAAAAACAAGTAATCGCAGACCATGCAGAACCATTCTACACAAATTCTTCCCAGCTACCTGTTGACTTTGCAGGCGACCTCTTCGAAGCGCTGGAGCATCAGGAAACTTTGCAGACGCTCTACACTGGAGGTACCGTGTTTCACATTTTCCTTGGTGAGAGGCTTAACTCTTGGAAATCTGCTGCCGAATTAATCAAAAAAGTAGCTTGGAACTCAAAGCTGCCCTACTTCACGCTAACGCCGACTTTCAGTGTTTGCCCAACCCACGGCTACACAAACGGCGAACACAAACTTTGCCCAACCTGCGGAGCAAACTGCGAAGTCTACTCACGAGTAGTCGGCTACCTACGGCCAGTTGACCAATGGAACGACGGAAAACAAGCAGAATTCGCCATACGCAAAACCTTCGACCGATCAACCATAGTGACTTCAGCACCCTTAACAGCTTAAGAGGAAATGTAAAAATGAAGTTTAGTGGAATACAAAAAACAAGCCTTCTCGACTACCCCGATAAAGTAGCCAGCGTGCTGTTCACTCCAGGCTGCAACCTGCGTTGCCCGTTCTGCCATAACTGGCGCATAGCTGTAGATCCGCAGCCGCCGTTTCTGCAGGAAGCCGCTGCATTAGAAATCTTGGAAAGCCGCAAAAAATACATTGACGCTGTTGTGGTAACTGGCGGAGAACCATGCATGCACAAGGAGTTGCCGAAATTCCTCGCTAAACTTAAGGATCGGGGCTTCATGGTTAAATTGGACACGAACGGTTTCTATCCAGAAGTGCTCGAGGAATGCCTTGGCAGCGTAGATTACGTAGCTATGGACGTAAAAACCTGCAGAGAAAAATACAAGTTGCTCGGCGCTGAAGACACATCTGGGCTTATACGAACCATGGAAATCCTAAAGACAGGCAAGGTGCCCTACGAGTTCAGGACAACCGTGGTGCCAGAAATAGTCACTGCCCAAGATGCCACGTGCATTGGCGAACTGGTAAAAGGCTCAAAAAACCATGCACTCCAACAATTTATCCCGCAGGATACGCTGGATAAGAGATTCCAAGCTCTCAAGCCTTACACGCCAGAAACAATCAATAACTTCGCGGAAATAATACGCAGGTACACAGAAAATGTTTTGCTTCGAATCTAAAAAGAAAAAAGCTTCTTAATTTTTTGGAGTATAAGTATATGTTAGTTTTTTTGGCTATCATGGGAGCTGACCAAAATATCATGCTTCTTTTTCGTTAACGTGAACTTTTTTGGGCTTTTGACATACTCATAATGGTAACTCCGTCATTAGCATCAAACTTTAGTTTTTATTTACTTAACTTCAGTGGATTCGCAAGTGGGTTAGCTTTAATGTGTGTGCGCACAGGTACCTACCGGGAGGGTAAATGTCAATACGTTTTGTAGATACACTTTGCAGATACACTGAAGAGCATACGTAGGCAGGTTCTTGGGCACAAAGCTTCATCCAGAATCGTTAAGCCGTTTTTTTTAGACACCTTTTTTAGACACCTTGCAGCTCTCTTGCGGATTTACTGTGTTTTGGGTTAAGTTTTAACATGACAAGATCTTGAGCAGCCTTCGCCTGGCGCTGGCACGGCAGTCGCTATTCCATGGTCATCGCCAAGAACGGCTAAGCGCGGAGTTGAGTTTCACGGTAGCCGCCCTATCAGTTTGGTGATAGGTTGAGGGGTTTGGATTGGAAACACTCCTACATGCTTGGGCAGTTGATTGTTAAGGAGTTTCTGGACTGGCAAGTGGGATTATTGTTGCTGATTTGACATCTATGGCTGTGTCGCCTATTTTCATTTTGATTGTATGTGTATAGGCTGGGATGAGTGTTTTTCCTATTCCGATTATTGGTCGGTATTCGCCTTGGTAGAGGTTGAGCCCTAAGAGTTCCGCATCGTTTCTTGTGAATAATGACATGTCTGCTCCGCTGTCTATGTAGACACGGAAGGCATACCATTCTTTTCTTGTTGAGCAAAGAAGAACTGTAGCTTTTGGTCGGTTGATTATTCCTGACCCGATAGGTTCAGGTGCGTATTTGAATACGTACCGTGTCAAAGTACGAGTACGTCCGCTAGTTGAATGTAGTCGATTACTATTTGTTCAGGCTTAAGCTCTGGACATTTCTTCAAAGCTTTGTTTAGTGCTTCGCTTGAGGTTTTGTTGTCACCTATTATTTTGTTTTTGTATATTGCTACGTTTTTTCCTCTGTACTTTTCGTATTCTTCAACTGTTATCTGCGGTGCTTCAATTATTGTTTCAGGCACTATGTTACACCTGCAGGTTAGTTAGTGTGGTTATGGAAGTAAAGTTTTCGTATAGCGCTGGTATCAGCTCAAGAAGCTGCGGTTTTGACAAGATCACTCCAATGGGTTGTGGTTCTGACGCTTTATTGTTGGCTTTGGAGCAGTTGCGTGAAAAGGGTGGGGCTGCTTATGGTTGTTTTTGATTATTTTAACCAAAACTGATAAGTGGCTGGTTTTTGTGGTCTTAAAGTTATTTTAGCGTTAGGATGATTTGATGAGTAAAGCTGCTGATATGGCTAAGGCTTCTGTCAGGGGCGGTTTTCATGTTATGTGGGGGCTGTTAGCTTCCACAATCATTTCCGCAGTCGGCTCAATCATCCTTGCTTTGTTGTTGGGAGAAAACAATTATGGCCTCTACGCTGTGGTTTTAACGGCGCCAACGCTCATCGGGTTATTTCAGGATTTAGGAGTAAATTACGCGGTTACTCGTTACTCCGCACGGCTCAACACTGAAAACAAGGCTGCACAAATAAGAAGCGTCTTTCTGTCTGGGTTTATCTTCAAAACGTTGTTAGGCTTGGCGCTTTCGCTTTTCTGTCTTTTGCTTTCGCCATATTTGGCTACAAATGTTTTTCAGCGTCCCTTTATTGCTCCACTAATTCAAGCGGTTTCCTTCATTATTTTGGGGCAAGCTCTTGTAAACACTGCAACTGCCGCCTTCACTGGCGTGGAGAAAATGCATCTCAACAGCGTTATGGTTGTAAGCCTATCAATCATCAAAACGGTCCTAGCGCCTGCACTGGTTTTGGTTGGTTTAAGCCTGTATGGCGCTGTCATGGGGTACACAGTTGCCTATCTAATCACTGCAGTAATAGGAATCTTTCTTGTGTGGACAATCTACAGAAGCTTGCCTGGTTTAGTCTCTAACAAACTAGATCTCTTAAACAACGTGAAAGTGCTTCTTAGATTTGGGTTGCCTTTATCGTTTGGCGATATTATTGGGGGTTTTCTTACTCAGTTTTACTCTTTTCTGTTGGCTATTTATGTTGCTAATAATGCTCTTATCGGTAATTACAATTTGGCCTCAAACTTTCTTGTTTTAATAACGTTTGTTGCCACGCCGATTAATACTATGCTGTTTCCAGCGTTCTCTAAACTTAACGGTGAAACGGAGCAAACAACGCTTGAAAATGTCTATCAATCCTCAGTAAAATATTCGACTCTGCTGGTTATGCCTGTCATAGCAATGATGATGGCGCTTGCAGGACCCGGCGTTTCAACTATATTTGGGCACAGTTATTCTCAAGCACCATTTGACCTTTCACTGCTGGTCATCAACTACGTATTCTTGGCCTTTGGCATGTACAGCACAAACAATTTAATCAACAGCCAAGAGCAAGCCTCCATCAAGCTAACACTTGCTTTAGTTACCGTAGCCATGGGCGTACCGTTGGGGCTAATAACGATTTCAAGATACGGCGTACTAGGCATGCTCATCACCTTAATCTTCGATGGTGTTCCAAGCATCATTATTGGTTTAATCTTTGTAAAAAAGCGTTACAACACCACTATCAATTGGGTTGCGTCAGGAAAAATCATCCTCTCTTCCGCTGTAGCCGCCCTCCTCTCCTACTTCGTAGTTAAATTACCCCTTGCAAGTCTCATCCAGCTAATAATCGGCGTAGCAATCTTCCTGACGTCCTTCATAGTGATGACAGTTCTGACAAGAACCCTCAGCAGAAGCGACATATTTAACCTGCGAGAAATGACCAGCAGCTTGGGACCACTAGGCAAACTAGTAAACACCTTCCTAACTCTGATAGAAAAACTAATGGCTATCTTTAACACCCAGCCGAAAA
This sequence comes from Bathyarchaeia archaeon, assembly GCA_050015395.1. Taxonomy (GTDB): domain Archaea; phylum Thermoproteota; class Bathyarchaeia; order Bathyarchaeales; family Bathycorpusculaceae; genus Bathycorpusculum. Next base: position 118,497 of record JBEKBM010000002.1, on the reverse strand, counting down.
GTTAGACAAAAAATGAAGAAGAGAGGCGGCGTCCTGCGGTGATAACTGTGATGTCTTCAGTAGATGATGATTCGGGTGCTTTGCTCTTGGCTTTAGAGCGGTTAAGTGAGAAGGGATACAGCACAGTTATGGTTGGGACCGAGCGGAACAAGCAATAGTATTTTTAGTTGTTAGAAGAACAACAGCGCTTTGTTTTCAACTGGTGTTGTTCTTGGAATCCTGTTAGACTGCTTGCATAATACTGGTTTTGAAGAAGAAAACTTGGCGGGGCGTTCCTGGTTCAGTTATGTAGCGTTTCAGAATTACACTTTATCAAGATAGAGTTTAAACAATTCGTTTGTTCCTCAGCTGCCTCAGGATTTCCTCAGATGGGGGTCCTCTGAGTTTGGGTCTCATAGCTTTAATCTAACATATTAAAATTTCCGAAAATATTTCCAATCAACTTTCGTTATTTCCATTTTTCTTTGTATTTCTAGAAAACCTTATCCGTCTGTTTTAAATTAAGTTTACAAGTCAATTTCTTGAGATGCCCTGCTTGAGTTCCTAAAGATAAGCAGTTCTCATTGCTAAATGCAGGAACCCCGCAAGCTACTTAAGACGAGATTAGACGATTTCTTTCTTTGAAAAAACAGGTTAGCAATCAAAAAAATAATAAAGCTTAAACAACCGAGCTATCTCACCCTTAAAGGAGGAAAAACCAGTTTGAAGTTAATTTACGTTGCAATAGACGGCATGGGAGATTTACCAATCAAAGCTTTAGGCAACAAAACACCCCTGGAAGCAGCTGAAACTCCAAATATGGATGCTCTCGCCAGAAACGGAAAAACTGGTCTGATGTACTCGGTAAAGAAAGGTGTTGCACCCGAGAGCGATGTGGCTGTTATTTCACTTTTAGGTTATGACCCTTTCAAGTACAGCACTGGCAGAGGCGTTATCGAAGCCGCTGGTGCAGGCTTAGAAATGAAGGATGGCGATTTAGCGTTAAGATGCAACTTTGCAACTTTAGGCCAAGGAAAAACCATAATTGACCGCCGAGTGGCAAGAACTTTAACCACCGATGAAGCCACTGAGCTGAGCAAGGCAGCTAACGAACAAGTAAAGCTGGAATCTTACCCTGCCACATTTGAGTTCAAAAACACAATGGGGCACAGGGCAGTCCTATTAATAAAGAGCAATGGGAAGCCTCTTTCAAGCAACATAACAAACAGTGACCCAGCCTACACAATAGTTAACGGCATCGGCGTGGCACAGACTAACGTTGAAATGGTGCTAAAAACCTGCGAACCAACCGACAACACACAGGAAGCAAAAGTCTCCGCGACACTAGTAAATGAGTTCATCGATAAAACCCACAAACTGTGGGAAAATCACCCCATAAACATAAAACGTGCGGCTGAGGGCAAGCTTAAGGCAAACCTTGTCTTAACCCGAGATGCAGGACACCTCCTTCCAAAATTCTACAACATAAACAAGCATTACCACGTGAACTTCGCAGCCTTGGCAGATATGCATGGTGAACGGGGCATCGCACAGTTGGCAGGCATGGACTCCACGCTTTTGCCGCCGCCTTCAGGCAACCTCCAAAAAGACTGCGAATTAAGAGTCAAAGCCCTGCTGGATGTGCTGCCCAAGCATGATTGTTTCTACATTCACCTTAAAGGCCCAGACGAACCAGGACACGACGGCAACTGCATCTTAAAAATGCAGATTATCTCAGCCATCGACAAGTACTTCTTCGGGCCATTGCTGAAGCAGATTTCTCTAAAAGACAACCTTATCTGCATAACGGCTGACCATGCGACGCCTTGCTCATTAAAAGTGCACAGCGATACGCCAGTTCCCGTATTAATTTCAGGAGACAAATTAGACGGCGGCAAAGCAGTAAAGTTCTCGGAGAAAGAATGCGCGAAAGGAAGCTTAGGCACTTTAAATCGTGGTTGCGAATTAATGCCAAAACTTATGGAGCTAATGAAAAAATAAAATTAGCGGATCAACTTGCATTTGTTCGATTTTTCCCTTTAAAGGATTCAAAGTGTTACCATGCGCTTTTAATAAAGGATAATACCTAAAAGATTAAGGTAACAAAAAATGGCTTACTTGCGAGAAGCAAAAGAGAAACTTGAAGTTTCATACCCGCTTAACGCGGTTTGGGAAGCTATTCCAAAAGCAGTTGCTAAGCTTGAATGGACAATACAAGAAGCAAACGAGGAGACACATTACGTTAAGATTAAAACTAAAGGCGCCTTTTTGTCCTACTCCTCAAAGCTCACAGTAAATTTGTCAAAGGTAGATGAAAAGACCACACAGATGTCCATTGCAGCAGAAACTCCTGTGACCACGATTACATCAGTGGCAGATTATGGCAGGACAAGTGAACGCATTGAAGTGCTCGTTGCAACCTTATCCAAATTAATGGGCAGCCAACCCGTTTAGGCGGCAATCTCGTCATGGGCAAAATGGCAGTCCCTAACATAGGAAGCACAGCGTATATTCAAGACACAGAAGGAAACATGTTGGGTCTTTGGCAAGCAACAAGGAAACCCTAAATCTTTTTTAAAAGTCCAACCTTTTTAGGCTGGTGGAGCCCTCTTCATCCAATCGTGCCCGAAAATTTCAGCTTCCCCGCTTTCAATACCCGCAACTATCCGTTGCGCTGTGTACTCAGGCTGGTCAGCTTTACTAAATGCCTCCTGAGCTTCTGGTGTTTCTTCATGTTCTTGCAGGGAAGCATCTTTGATGGTGTTCTTATCAAAATCAGTGAGCGTAATGTACGGGTAAACAACGCTGACAACTATTTTGTCTTTTTCGAGTTCTGTTCTTGCAGTTAAGCTGATGTGAGCTAACGCCCGTTTTAATCCTGAATATGGACCGTTATCAGGCAAGTACATCAACGCTGTTCCTGAACTTACGTTAACGATTGTTCCTCCACCTTGCCGTCGCATAAGCGGAATAGCTTCTTTCATGGCAACCAGTGGGCCGACAACATCTAAATCAAAAAGGTAATGGAAAATTTCAATATCCGTCTTCTCGACTGGCACATCGTATCCTCGACCAGCATTATTAACGAGAATATCTATCCGTCCAAAGTGCTCATATGCCTGCTTAACCATGTTCTTAACATCTTCAACCTTAGAAATATCTGCAGTAATGACAATCGCATCGGGCAGTTCTTTAGCAAGCTTATCTATTTTGTCTTTTGAGCGGGCGACTAAAGCCAGCTTGGCGCCTTTGCTTGAAAGAAGTTTCGCTGTAGCTAATCCGATACCTGAAGATGCTCCAGTTACAATGGCAACTTTACCTTTGATGTCCATTCTGATCCCCTCAGTCTATCCGTTTGAGAACCTGAGCCGGACGCTTCACAGGTGCCTTAGGAATTTCTTTGGGATAGCCGAAGATGATTGCAGCATGTACTTCATGATCCTCTGGGATACCGAGGTCCGCTTTAACCTTTGGATTATTCGCAGTGGAAACTGCAGTGCCTATCCAGCAACTTCCTATGCCCAGCGAGTAGGCGGCAAGCATCATGTTTTGCGCTGCCATGGAACAGTCGTAAACTGCGTAACGAGATTTAGCGCCAGAAACAAAAATCAGTAAAGGTGCGTTATAGAAAATATTGTACTGTGGGTCAGATAGTCGCCGCTTTAGGCCAACTAAGCCCTCGTCACCCACATCAGGCAGCGACCGAATCAAGGCAGGCTTTGCCATGTCCGAGAGGCGCTTCATTTCCTCTTTATTGGTGACTATTGTAAATTTCCAGGGTTGAATATTGATGGCAGAAGGCGCATAAGTTGCAGCCTCAAGCAACACTTTGAGTGCCTTGTCAGGAACCGGTTTATCTTCAAAACTGCGAATTGCTCGTCTTGATTTTATTGCGTCTATAACAGGATTCATAGCCATAAAACTTCGCCACAGTATAGGGAGATTGGCGATTTATAAAAACAATTCTCTGGCCTGAAAGGTAAAAAAGGCTCGTTTGAAAAGCTGGCTAACCAAAAGGGGTACTCTTTTTTGGTAGTTAAATTACCAAGCAAAAAGCATACCCCTAACTACAATTTAGGAGTAATTCTCATAGCAACAGTGCGTCTATCCATCATTCCTCATTGGTAACTGCTGAAATCTTCCATAAGATAGAAGAACCAATTCTACAACCAATCTTGGCTGCCAAATTACATGACTTTTTCTTGAAGGGTGTTCAAATAAGTTGTCAAGCTTTCAATGCATTGGATTTCTCGACCAACCAGCGCTTGTAGCTCACGCCAAAACTTAATATTTGCTTTGATTTTTGCCCGTTCCAAGCTCTCTCGTAGGCGTTTGGTGCCTTCTTTACCTCTTCTGTCAAAGTCTAAGAGAAGAATAACTTCGTGAGCGCCGAGCTTTTCTATTTCTGCGGTTGCTTCAAGGAAGGATTTGCCGCCAGTTTTCACCGCCAAGATGCTGCCGTTAACGCCTAGCTCACGAAGGGCTTGGGCGTCTTTTTTGCCCTCAACAATTATGGGGTTTCCCTTTGCTGACTCTTCTGTTAATTTGGTTATGATTTGCTGGATTTTTTGCTGTCTCTCTTTAAGCTTTGTTGACAAACATTTTACCTTGTAATCTTAGCTTGCCGCACAGTTTCCAAGCAGTCTTTAGCTTCCTTGTTATTTGCAAAGTATCGTCTAACAGGCTCCAGTATGTCTGCAAGTTCGGTTGCAACACCGTTTTTTAGGTCTTGAGGATGCAGTTTGCCCTCTGCATAGGCTGATTCAAGCTCTTGGAAACTTTGGAACTGTATGTTTCCTCCGAATTTTGCTGGACGCTCGATTTTGAAGACCGATTTTTCTCTAAAGATAATGTATTTGCAGATGTCTAGTACTGGGTTGAATTTGACGGTTTTTTCTGGGCAGAAAGCTTTCGCCATTTTCTGCTTTATCTCGTCTGGGCTGTCATAGATGAATATGCATGTTTGAGGCTTGCTTTTAGACATCTTGGCTGAAGCTACGGCTTCTTTTTCCTGTCCCTCGGGAATCGGCCAAATTTTAGGCTTCTCTAAACCTTGCAGTAGATGGTGGTGAATGCAGACGGGTTTCCAGCAGCCGATTTTTTCGCCTATTTCCCTTGCAACCACGTTTGCTTTTCGCTGATCCATTCCTAACTGGCAAATTTTTACTTTCATGTGAAAAATGTCTGCGACTTGCATGGGGGTGTATAGGTAGTCTGAAACGTAATGGGCTTCAGCTTCTTTTCTTCCCGCTATCTCTAAGGTTCGGGTGGTTCTGGCAATGGTTAAGTTTTTTGCGATTATGACTGTTTTAGCCCAATAGTCAATGTCTCTGTAGAGCTCATCAGAATAAATGAACTCAACTTTGTCACCGGGCACGCCGAGGGCAAGCCAGGAATGCCTAAAGAGGTCAGCAGCTTTGCGGATAAGAGTTAAATCGCCATCTAACTTGTTGTTTAACCATGCGTGCCACGTTGACAAATACGCTTTAAAGTGCACACCTGCTTCTGCGAAGTCTTTCATTTTGTAAGCGCAAATAACGCCTGTTCCCAAATGCGCCAGACCAGAAGGCTCCCAACCGTTATAGGCTATAGGGTGCTCTTCTGTTTCCAAAAGGCTACGCAAATCTTCCAGCGTTATTACTTCTTCTGTTGGCGGTCTGCAGATAAGCTCAATCTTCTTTTCTAAATCCAAATTATTCCCAGCCTAACTCTTCATAGCCTAACAATGATTAGGAATTTAAGAGTGCCAATACTTGCAATATTGTAATTTACTCTTAACCCAATCATTTTAAGGTCAACGTCTTTACTATGACAGCTAACTTAATAGTTTTTTCTTGCTTAAGGTCTATGCTCTAATTAGTAATAGAAATTTTATTTAACTAAGAAACTTGGTGATTTAACACTAAAAAAGTGAAGATTCCATTAGGTTTTATTTGAGTGGGTACTTTTCATTTAGCGATTTTGTGTAATGGCTGTCTGTCCACATTCCTTCGAAGAACTCTCTTGCAGACTTTACTAAGTCTGGATTCCGAGTTATGATTCCTGCGTTTCTCTTCTCTCCGCTTAAACCTTCTCTATTGAAATCAAATGAGCCTAATAACAAAATATCATTACTTAGGGATACTTCTTGGTTGTAACCAACAAAAAGTCTTGCATGAAGCATATCGTTTACTTTGATTTCAATACCAGCATCTTGCATCTTTCTGAGCGCTGTCAAGTTATTATAATCTGGCTTCTTGGTTGCATCCCCAAACGTAGGCGAAATTAGCCTGATATTAGCTCGGCATTTTTCTGAACGGTCGCATAGAAGGTCGCTTATTCCCACAGAAAAATAGCCAGTTATATCCAAGTTTCTAAAGTCTGAATTGTAGCGGTCGCTAAACCGAGTCCCCTTAAGTCCTTTTAAGTGGTCAAGAAATTCCGAAAAGCCTTTATCATCAATGAATTCCACATCGTATCTCATCAATTCGCACATTGCTTCGTTAACTTTATCAATACAGCCTTTCCAAGACATTTTCTCCCTCAATTCCACTTTCATGCTATGAAGATTTAAGACTTGTCTTTGTGAAAACCTATAGATTCTAATGTATGGTAACCTTTTCAAGGTACTTGATAGAACAAGAACATTTAAACTGAGATTTTTCACTGGTAATAATCATATTTGAAAATAGAAGTCTCAACATCCCCAGTGATTTTTTCCTTTTTCATTATGGAGTTTCTTATTACTGAAATTGATGTTCCTATATCACCGTATATTCCTACACTCCCTTGGTAAGTCATCCTTGTTTGAAGGACACCATAATTATATAATCTCAAAGCAGAGGGTATATGAACAACATTCAGTAAGAAAGCTCCAGCGAGGGCATCTCTTACAGCATTCAGAGTTGCCTTTGAAAGATTATTGCTGATGTCATGCTTTACGTCATTATAGCAATCCCACCATTCAGGTTTAACCCTTTTGAAAGGAGTAATCTGCATCCTTTCGGGGAGACATTTGAAAGTTACTTCTTTTGAGGATAACCCGTATATTTCATCGAAGGCACGAACACCACTTATTATGATTCCTTCTTTGTCATTTGCTCTTCTCAAAATCTCTTTACAACTTTCTCTTTCCAAAAAATCAGGATATCCCGACATTTCCTTAAAAGCAGAATCCACGTGACTTCCAATAGAGAGCAAAATATTAGCCAATCTAAAAGAATACGTTTTTTCATTTCCTTCTAAGTAAGGAACGTACTCTAAGAAGCCTTCAAATTGTCGTTCTAAATCTTTGTAGTACTCCCAATAACCACCATTCTCAAAAGTGGGATTGAATCCTTTTTCTTTTTCGCCCATAATAAACTGTATCTATGCTATGTAGATTTAAGACTTATCTCTCCAAGTTTCTAGCTTACCGAGACCATTATAGCGCCTTAATGTACTTTGTAAATATCGAAGTTTCTAACCCCTGAATGGTTGTAGTAACCGTTTAATGTAGTTTGCAGAATAGAAAGAAACTTAGGGAATAAAAGAATGAATGATGTCCTCTTAGCTGTAATAGCTCAAAATGTCATTATGTGGGTTTAAGAAGGGTTCTGTTTTGTTTCTTTGCTTATTAGCAGTTTTATTATGAAGCAAGCATTTACTATCAAAAAGAGGACAAAGACATAGAACGGGAAGTTAGCCATTGACATCGCAATCGGAACAATAACTTGACCAACCTGTGTTGGCGTTATGCCAATTGAGGTAATACTATATCCGCTTAGCGTCGCACCATTGAGTTCTGAGAGCACCAATTGACTGGAAAGATAAAGAAGCAAACCCATTATGACATTGGCAATGAGGATGATAGCTGTAAATCTTTTTGTCATGTTAGGCTATTTCTACGTTATGCAGATTTAAGATTTATCTTTATGAAAAATTAGTATCTTAATATTCAAATTCCGAGTTCTCTAGCTCGTTGCTGTCTTTTCAAGTATTTCTCATCAGCATTTCAAAGAGTCTATGTATTTTTTCAGGTCTTTGTTTTCATCTTCGAGCTCTTTGTTTCTTGCTTTGAGTGCTTCATTTTCTTTTCTTAGCTCGCTATTCTCTGACGACAGCTTGTTTTCTTCGCCTTCATGCATCATTTGTGCATAGTATCTGTCTGAAGTGTGTGTCCATACAGGGTATCCCATTTTCCCTTTTCCTCACATAGCATTAACTTGGATTTGTTTTAGGTTTTTCGGTATTTTAATTATTAAGCGACCATTCTGAAAGAACGGGTTCTAAAATATTCGCATAAAAAGAAACGCTTAATCCGTTTAGGTTCCAACTACCTCACGTTTGGAAAAGTTCAATAATTTTTTAACTGGGTTTGGCACGTTATGATTTAACATTCCTCATATCAGAGATAATACAATTCCTGCAATTCCAAGAACTATTGCAATTTCACCGTTTGTTTTGTAAGTTTTTTGTTTGAAAATCCAATAGCCTAAGATAATAGCTATTATTCCAATTAGACCATATACTAACAATGAAACCACTCCAATAATAATAGCTATCCATGAAATAGTTTTTTCATTTTTTTTCATGAAAGATTTACTGTTGTCAACTTCTACCATTTTATTCTCCTCCAATCAAGATTTTGCCGAGTTTTCCATCCTTCTTTATCCCAGAGTTTAATTATAAATCTTCTTAAGAACCTTTTTTGTTAAAGTAAGTGGAAAGAAGCCCCGTAGCAGATGCTAGAACTCCTGATGACCATGTCAATAAATTATTATTGAGCCATAGAATGGATATACCAAAAACTAAGAAGAAAATTATACAGATTATCGCAAATGCTTCGGACTTTTTTCGCAATCTTTCACTTCATGAAAGCTATACGTTTTAGCTATTAAAAAACTATCAGCCTTTACTCGGTGGCGCACGCTAACGAGAACTAACTACTTTGGATGTTCTACTTTCACTATACTGATCTGAAAGAATCGATAAAGTGGAAGATGAAAGGCAGACTCTCGAAGGATTTTTTGAAGAATATACATGATTTAACAATGAATCTATACTGATTTTACTACATAAGATTTCTGAGGAACCACTGATTTAACCTTGAGCCTTAGGTAAGAGAGAGAATAAAAAATTAATTAATACGCTCAAGCTAACAAATAAAAAGATATTAAAACATTAATGGATGTAGTGATGCTTGTTGACTGATACATCAACGAGACAAAATAAGAAAAGCAAATTTCCAGTTAAGTTCTGTCCGAAATGCGGTTCACTCGATGTGTTCTGGGCTCAGGGCATGCCTCAACTCTGGTCGTTATGGCAGTGCAAAAACTGCGGCTACCGTGGAGCCTTCATTCTTGAAAATGGTAATCTTGCCGAAAAGCTTCAAGAAAAATGGAAGGCCACACACTTGAAGAGATAGAATCACACTGACGAGCAGGTAAGCATCCACGCGAAATGGGCAAAAAATCAACATGGCTAATCTATTTCTACGCTATTCAGATTTAAGAATTTTTGCCAGCAGACTTTGCTTCTTTGCTCGTTTACCGCAGACGTTGAGGCGGCTTGTTCCTGAGGACGCAAATTCTTAAAGCAAGTTATCGCCATTTAAGTTGCTGAGGAATCAAGGGTTGCCTGAATATAGAAACACTGGAAAACAAAGATTCGGAGCCGCCACAGGAATATTTGCACCCATACTTGCGTTTCCCTGCATCTTGATAGCCATCGCATCCTACCCCTCCTTCAGCTGGACAAGCAATGCCTTAAGCGATTTAGGCGTAATAGCAGGCATAACTGGATTACTCTTCAATTTCGGGCTATGCGTCAGCGGGCTTTTAGCCTTAAACTTTGCAGTATTTGGCTTGTTTGCCTGCCTTGGAAAAACTTGGGTTGGCAAAATTGGAGCCGCAGTCTTTGCAGCAGCAACGATAGCGCTTATCGCTATTGGCGTTTTTAACGAGCATTATTCTGGGACGCACTATGCAGTTTCAGTAGCATTCTTCACGCTAATGCCCATATCAATGTTCATTATAACCTGCGCTTTTTTGCTTGCTCATCAGGGGCGAATGGCAATTTTCACGGTTTCAACTGGTATTACCGCAGCACTGCCTTGGATACTATTGTTTGCATTTAACTATGTTCCAAATGTGGCTATTCCAGAATTCGTGTCGGGACTTATTGTTTCAGCATGGACCATTATACTGGGCTACAAAATGTTAAAATCAAGCTAAAGTCGATTACTTTTTAATTTTCCAGCAGCATCCATGTACATTTGAGCGCAACAATAAGAAGAAAAAGAAATCGTGCACCCTTTGCTTTCCGCGTATTTTACGGCATCTTCACTGGGAAACGCAACTGCATCCACCCCAGCCTTCAACGCTAAAACGTCTGTTTCGCTGCGTATTGCACCTTTGGGTCTCATGCAACCCAAAATCAACGGAGTTTCTGGAAACATCAACCGTGCCACCGATGCGACTTTGGCTATGTCAACTGGTTTGGGCGGCGGCGCTTTCTCCATGGCTGTTCCATGTATTGGCATGAACGCTATTATTACTAAGGCAGAAGGCTTAACTCTGCTTATCATTTGGAGCGCTTCTAGTTCACCGTCTAATTTGCCCTCATTTAACCCAACGATAACGTGAGGCACAAAATTTAATCCTGATTTGTCCAAAGCCTTCAATGAGTCCGCATAATCTTCAGGGGTTACGTTCAGGTTGTAGGTTTTCTTTATCGTTTCTTTTGAACCAATAACATCGATTAATGCTGCATCAACTTCAGCGTCCATGAGCGAGACGGCAGTTTCAAGGTTTATTATGCCTGTATGAACAAAAACTGTTAAGCCGAGCTCCCGCTTAATTCTCCTAAGCGCAGGCACGAACTGGTTAAGAGGCACAGAACCATCGGGTAAACATCCGCCGCTAACGAGGCAACCTTGAGCGCCGTCCTGTTTCAGCTTGGTGCATAACTCAAACAGTTCCTTAGGCGAGAGCACTGGACGCATGGTTTCAAGCACTTTGCCCCCACAATGTTTGCAATTCAACGCGCAAGATGTACCAGTGACGGAAATGGTTGGGAAACTATTTGGGGATGAGCAGTAATATTTTGTTTTGTAGTAGGTGAAGCTTGGAGCGTAAAAGCGGATTTCTTTGGGCTTGGGCGTAAAGAAGCCTGATTCCAGTAAGCTTAAGAGTTCTTTTTCGTTTAAGTTCCAAATTGTTTCGGGAGAGAGCTGAGTCATATTTTTTCAGGCTAAGATTCCATAACCCTTTTGTGCGGATTAATTGGTGGGCCGAGCCGGATTTGAACCGGCGACCTTTCGATTATCAGTCGAACGCTCCAGCCGTGCTGAGCTACCGGCCCGCGCTTAGGGTGACACAAGTTTAATATTATGTTGGTTTATAAGAATTGTCGTAAATCTTTAATGCTACTGCATTATTGAGTTGTCAAAGGTGGGCTCGTAGCCTAGCACGGATTAAGGTGTCGGCCTTCGGACGCTTCTTAAAGCGGAAGATAGCCGGAGATCGTGGGTTCAAATCCCACCGGGCCCGCTCTCCCTTTTGGACCGAAGGACTGGAACCCATAGAGCCCCAAACAACTTCAGACTCGAATCTGATCAGGTTTATTTAACAGAATTAGAGTTAATTTTTGAAAAGATTCTGTTAATTCCTAGGGACTTAAGGTTTTTGTGGAAGGGACTGGCGTTATTTTTTGAGGCGTTTATTTAGCTCTTGTTTTTTCTTCTTTAGTGCTTTTTTTCTACATTAAAAAACAGCTTTTCTATGTTGAAAAAGCATTAATTCATGTTGAAAGTGCGGGACATTGAGCCTATGTTGAACTATGTTGAATCATATTTGAAGCATATTAGAAGCATCTAGTAGATCGGGAGGGTAGCTTGAGCACACACAAATGTCCTAAGACAAAAGCCAAGAGCTAAATATATACACAAAATTTTTGGTGCACTTGCCTTTTGGCGGAAATATTCGCTTTCGCTTACTTTTATTTAATTACATCCTTCAACAGATAATATCGGGGCGAGGCGGGCGCCTTTAGGTTGGAACTTGAGCCTTTTTTTTCCTGAATTCTTCAAGTGTTTGAGGCTTCTTTCGTCCATCAAACGCGTGATGCAGCGCCAAACCAGGACTGCGCAAAAGCATCCGCGGACCCGAATACCGCATGACCTTCTTCACTTTCTCCTTCATTTGAGGCTGATAACAGTGCACCAAACATTTGCCGCAGGTAGATTTCTCTTCTTGAAAAGGACACTTGTCCAATCGCATGAAAGCGTACGACAAAAACTCGGTGCATTCAGGACACAGCTCATTCCCTTTGGTCTCATGGTGACCCCTGCAGTATATGTGAACCATCTTGTCAATAGTTTTTTTCTCTCTCGTTATGCGCGGATGCTGCTTGCTCAATTGTAACTATCCCTTTTTCTAAAGAATATGCTGCTTTAGATGATTTGCTATTCTTCTGCCGAAGTCTTTGCATTTAGGCAGTTCTCCTTCTACCAAAGGACCAGGTATCCCATTCACTCTTATTGATAGACTTGGTGAAATTAGTTTTAGGTTAGGCAACTTCTTTTCCGCCATTTTTTCTAGTTTTTTCACTGCTCTGTCCACAGTTCTTACCCTTCCCGAATAAGTGCCGAAAACAGCCACGTTCTTTGCTTTCAGATCAAGTTCAGCCAACCTATCAACAAACTTCTTCATAGTTCTGGAAGATCTACCCATGTGATTTGGCGCGCCTAACACTATTGCGTCATAATCAGCCACTTTTCCAATGTCGATTTCCTTGACGTAGCCAATGGAGATTTCAATACCCTCAACTTCTCTTATTCCCTCCACGATGTTCTCCCCAGCAAGTTTTGTGTTGCCATACTTCGTGTCATAAACGACGAAAACTTTTACCAAAAGACTCATCTCCACATTTTAGGTTTTTCGGGATTCGATGATGCCTCGGCATTTGTCGGCGTACTGGCAGTATTCTAGGCATGCGGCTGTCTTGTCGGGGCGTTTCCATTCGGCTCCGCATTCTGGACAAACTGTTTTGTCTTCATCACTCCAAATTTCTAGGTCGCCGCCGCAAACATGACATTTAATGTAGGCTGGTTTAGGCTGCAGCAGGTCCCGCAGTCCAGGGCATGTCTGAGGGTTCTTTTCCACGGGTTTATCTTTAGAGCTCAACTATTTCGCCTCCAATTTTTATCTCATACTCTTTAACTGGAATTTGCTTGCCTGATAATTCAAGCGCCTTGTTTACTGCCCATTTTAAGCCAGTACAGCAGGGCACTTCCATATGGGCAACGGTCACGGTTGCGATGTTATTTTGTTTGAGGATTTCGGTTAGTTTTTGGGCGTATGCTCGGGCATCGTCGAATTTTGGGCAACCTATGACGACTCGTTTCCCAGACATCAGTGTGTCGTGGAAGTTTTTGAGTGCAATAGGGGCGCAGTCAGCGGCAAGTAGCAGGTTGGCATTTTCGAAGAACGGAGCCTTCGTTGGGACAAGGTTTAGTTTTACAGGCCACTGGGGCTTTTGCGATGTCGAGTTGGCTTGGATGCTTGTGGGCAACATTGAGTTTGTTTTGTTCTTGAGGTGTTCGTGCACTTCGTTTTCATCGAAGGGTTCAGCTGCACGTTCTATTATGGTTATTGCTCCTTGAGGGCATTGTCCCAAACAGGCGCCTAAACCGTCGCAGTAGACCTCTTTGATTATTTTTGCCTTGCCGTTTACTATTTGGAGGGCGCCTTCTGCACATTTGGGGATGCAGTTGCCGCATCCGTTGCAGAGGTTTTCATTTATGTTTACGATTTTTCTTTTTATCATGTTAGTTTTCTCCTTTTAGGCATTTTCCGCCTGTGGGACAGAATTTTTGAGCGTGGTTTTCGATGGCTCCAAAGATGGGGAGCATGGTTTCTTCGTTGATGGTGTAGATGTGTTTTTTGCCTTGCCGTTTGATGGCGATGAGGTTGCATTGGAGTAATGGTTTAAGGTTGTGTGAAATCATGCTTTGTTCTTGTCCGAGCGCGGTTGCAAGTTCGTTTACACTCATGGGTTTCTCCATTAGCTGTTCGAGGGCGGCGAGTCTTGTGGGGTTTGCTAGGTTGGTGAAGAATCGATAGCAGATTTTTGTTAGCCCTTTTTTCATTTCGTTCACATCTTGCCCTTAACAATCGTATGAATTATATTTCATATGAATTATTATTCATATAAACTTGCTGGTCAAAAACCGAGTTAGAAACACAGGCATGGCTTGGCTGTTGAACGCATAGAATCTTGACGAAATGAAGGATGAAAGGCGCAGGTCCAAATCCGGTTCCGACTCACTTTGGACACTGGGAGCCCTTACCCAACCTGTTTTCTAGTAGTTTCTTTAATGGGACAATTTTCTGGCTGATGGTTCCGCCATAGCCGGAGATCGTGGGTTCAAATCCCAGCGGGCCCGCCATTAATATTATAATACGCTCTAAACAAATTTAGCTTCATCTTTCAGTTCTCGTTCAAATTTTTATTACTCATACCCCTTTTTTGTCTTGCACCCTTAATCGAAAAAGAATTCTGGTCAAAGACACTGGTTTCCTAACCAGCAGGGTGATAAGCTAATCCTTAAATAAATTCGCGTCCATTCAATGTAGTGAGGCTTTTTATGACCGAAAAAAAGAACAATTTCACAACGGATTTTGGAAGAAAAGTAGACGACGACCAGAATTCTGTTACAGTCGGTGCACGTGGTCCAGTTTTGCTGCAGGATGTTCATCTAATCGAAAAGTTGGCGCATTTTAACCGAGAGCGGATACCGGAACGTATTGTTCACGCCAAAGGTGCTGGCGCAGGCGGATACTTTGAAGTTACAAATGATGTAACAAGGTATACGAAGGCAAATTTCCTTTCTGAAGTAGGTATGCGCACCGAGGTTTTTGCCAGATTCTCCACGGTGGGAGGCGAGAAGGGGTCAGCAGATGCTGAACGTGATCCTCGCGGGTTCGCAATCAAGTTTTATACCAAAGAAGGCAATTACGATCTCGTAGGTAACAACACGCCTGTCTTCTTCATCCGTGATCCCCTAAAATTTCCAGACTTCATTCACACGCAGAAACGCAATCCAGAAACTAACCTCAAAGACGCCAACATGTTTTGGGATTTCCTCTCTTTGACACCTGAATCGCTGCATCAGGTAACTATCCTTTTTTCTGACAGGGGAACACCAAAGTCTTTCCGCAACATGAACGGCTACGGCAGCCACACATTCAAATGGTACAACGAAGCAGGCGATTATTTCTGGGTTAAATACCACTTCAAAACAGACCAAGGCATCCAGAACTTAACTCGAGAAGAGGCTGAGCACATGAAAGGAGTTGACCCCGACCACGCGACTCGCGATCTTCACAACGCAATCCAAAAAGGCGAGTACCCGTCTTGGACGCTTCAGGTGCAGGTAATGCCTCCGGAAGATGCAGAAACATATCGTTTCGACATTTTCGACGTCACGAAAGTGTGGCCCCACAGTGACTATCCACCAATGGAAGTTGGTCGAATGGTACTGAACCGCAACCCTGAGAACTATTTCGCGGAAGTAGAACAAGCCGCGTTTTCCCCAGCAAACTTTGTACCAGGTATCGCTGCTTCTCCAGACAAAATGCTGCAGGGACGCTTATTCGCATATTACGACGCTCACCGCTACCGCCTCGGACCCAACTACCATCTGCTTCCAGTTAACAGGCCAAAAGGCGTAGAAATGAAGAATTACCAGCGGGACGGCTTTATGCGGTTTGACTCAAACGGTAAGGGCGCAGCCAACTATTACCCTAACAGTTTTAATGGTCCCGAACCAGACATGCAAGCTGCTGAACCAACGTTTGAAGTCGCTGGGGTCGCAGGGAGACACCGATATACCTATCCAAACGATGACTTCATTCAACCCGGAGAACTGTACCGAAAGGCTTTGACAGAGCAGGATCGAAACCACCTCATCAGCAACATTGTTTCCCACCTCCAAAACGCTAACAAAGAAATCCAAATTCGACAAACAAAACTCTTCGCCAAAGCTGATGCAGAATATGGACGCCGCGTCGCAGAAGGGTTAGGATTAGAAATAGAAAAACCCGAAATCCTTTATGCCGCAGAACACACAACTACATAACCTCTTTTCTTTTTTCAAAACTTTGACAAAACTCGTTTTTAGAATTTCTGAAAAAGGAATGAGCGGCCTCGACATAGTTCTGGTATCGACTCAGATACTGTTAATGTTAAACATTTTCAATCTGAGAATGCCTAGAGCCTAATAAAGAAGTCATGCTGCCAAGCTTTAGAAGGTCTATATTGAAGCGGCCAAACGAAGAACCAAACCAAGTGAAAGCGCTGACAGGACGCCTTGCCTATGCTCGATTCAAAGATTAGCGAGAATAATTCATTCGACTTCTTCCAACTTAGAGGCGTAAGCTTAATTTTGCCTTAATCAGGCGCTTCAGGCTTGTTTTGGAATAGGGGAGAGGAAGAATTTCAAAAAGGATGGGAAAGAGATTAGTAAGAGCACGTGATGCGTTTAATCGTGACCAACAATCTATGTCTCCTAGGATTATCGTTAAAGAGAAGGTTGCAATCTTCATTATCGCCACTGTTGTGCTATTGTTGAACTTGTTTCTCTTGCTGGATAGAATCTTCAGTTTCCTTGGATTTCTCTTGGTTTTATTGGTAATTTTTGTCGGCGCTAACGCAGCCTTCCGTTTGATTGATAGAAGACGCAAAAGCAAACAGGGAACATGATAACTCACTTACAGAAGTGAGCTATGGTTGATTACGATTCCGTTCAAAAGCGCTCAAGGTCAAATTCCAATTGCAATAAATGCGGCTTGAAACCGTTGGGTTCAAATTCCTTAGAGATCTAAACGTTTCTGTTTCGAGCTGGATTGCTTCTGGAGCTGATAATACGGGTTATGTATGGCGTGATATATGCGGGGGATGCCCTGATCCGCTGAAGTTTTGCCATTCACAACGGTGCGATCTGACAATTTTAAACAAAGTTGTAGCCTGTTTTACGCACAAGTTTTTAATAATTTCATGCAGCAAATTGTTATGTGAATCGGGTTTGTTTGCATGGATTTTGCTGAAGCAATAGAATTTTCAAAGAAATTTCCCGCCTGTCACCCTAAAGTATTCAAAGGGTTTACTGAGTGGGGGATATATGATACTGAAACTGAAGGCTATGTAGTTCTAACGGATGCAACCTTAGCCAATGAATCATTGCTCAAGCAACTGGAAGATTACGTTAAAACTCATAAATTAAGAATAGATCACGGCAAGGATTATTTGATGATTTGCACCCTCTGTTAAGCTCCTACGCGTTAAATGACCACCGAGCTACCTAATTCTTTCGTCGCTAACATGTGTCTCTCAAGAACAGCGTTAACGCACTTTCTCAAACAAAAAATTATAATATTATGCGAATTAAAATTTTATGAAATGATTAATCTTTTTTATTGTTGAATTCATTTTGTAATTCATTTTTTGGTTATTTACCGTGAAAAATCAGTAAGAAAATAAAAAATGGAGCAAATGAAAAAACTTTAAAATGATTTTTTCGCTTGATTTTATAGTCCATCTACTAAATGGGCTGTTCCGTCGGGGCAGAAGACACAATTGCCTTTTTCGACGATGAAGTAACGTCTACTGCACGATTTCATTTGGGAGCATCCGTCACAATCTCTTGATAACATTTCTTTTCCTCCTTTCGTTATTATGATTTTTAACAGGGCAAGTTGAGCGCATGTTCGCTGAACTGGTACCCACCTGTTTGCACATGTGTCTCTTGCCTCTAATAAAACCGATTAGACATGATAAAGTCTCTTTTAAACGTTATTGTGTTTGTTAAAGCAACTTTTATTATTCAAGCCTGAGGAGAAGCCAAAATTTGGTTCGCGGATAAATCGGGTTTGTACAATACCATTGGTCAATGAAAATGTTTACAAGAAGTTGAGGGCTAACCCCAAGGTTGAAGCAGGCTTCTTTAATCTTAAAGAGAAAGCATAGAAATGATGCCTGTAACTTGGCAGTTTGAATTCCTGGATGATTGGTGAGCATAGACTATTTCTTAAGGCTGATTTTCTAAGTCTAATCTAAAGAACCTAAAACTATTAACTCATCGTTTAGCAAATTAAGGTAGGGTAGGCTTGCGACATTATTTTTTGATCTGTTCAGCGTCTGTTTCATGGTTATTTTGTTGAATAGGGCTTGTTTTTAGCTGTTCTTTTACGTCACGCATGTTCATTGTTACTAGTCACTCAAGTTCATGGTTATACGTCACTGTAGCAATGGGATTAACGCCGTAGAACGCAGGTTTAATCCCGTTTAGGGCGACTAAGTGTAGAGCGCATTTCTTTACGAAAGAAACCGCTTTGAGCCTAAAAAATACTTTGGTAAACGTCAAAAGGTTTCTTTATGCATTATTTCGCCTACTGGTCTTCGACTTCTGGCTGCTGGTGCCTCGTTTGGATATCCTACTGGAATCAAAGCTACTGGCCGCATTTCTTTAGGGGCCTTAATGACTTGCCTTATTTCATCCTCTTTGAATGCTCCAATCCAGCATGAACCTAAACCAAGCGAGTGAGCGGTTAACAAGATATTTTGAATTGCAGCCGCAGTGTCCTGAAGGCAATACAGTGATTTACCACGTACACCATAGCTTTGTTCAGCGAGCTTTTCATCAGCGCAAACCACAAAAACGACTGATGCTTCTTCAAGGTCTTTTTGCCCAAAAGCCGCCATGGAAAGGTTCTGCTTCATTTTCTGCGAGATTGCAACTACAAAAGCCCACGGTTGAACGTTTCCAGCAGAAGGCGCCCACCGTGCGGCTTCAAGAAGCTTTTCAATAATGTCTTGGGGCACGTCTTGTTTTTTGAATACTCGTATGCTTCTTCTATTCTTGATAATTTCCAAAAGATCCATACCTTAGACAACTCCACAACTAAGTATTGGCTTGAATAATAAAAACAGTTTCTTTGGATAAATGCGCTTTAGCGTAAGAGTCTTAAGTTTTGTTGTCGATTAATGTTTTGGATGATGAGCAATAGAGTCACAGAGCTTACGCAGTGATAATGACTCGACGGGCGAACTGACACGTTTAAGCGGAAAACTTAATCAATAATGTAGCTGTGAAAAACTAAGCTAAAACATAAGAAATTGCGTGACATGAATCGAGGTGAACATGAAAATGGTTGAAATGAAAGTTGATACTTCAGATCTTAAAGGTGACGAAGCTAAATTAATCGAGAAGCTAGCGGATTTCCTTAAGGAGAAAACAGGCGGAGAAGTAGCGACAGACGCAAAAATCTTAACGGTGAAAGGGGAAGGCGAAGGGCTAAGCAAAAAATACGTACGCGTGACTTTGAAAAAGTTCCTGCACAAACACGAGCTCTCAGAGCTTTTCAGAGTAATAAGCCCAGAAGAGAACACACTCAAAATTAAAGAGAGAAAACTTGAAGAAGAAGATTAACAAGTCTCTTTTTCCTTGAACTTTAGTTAATTCTTTATTTTTCCCTTCCAAAATGGCATTGGTATTAATTATGACTAGAAAATATGTTTCACATTCCCTTCCTCTTTATCATTATTTTTTTAGTTATTAGCTAAGTTTTCATTGATGATAAGTTTTAAATTTGCATGCTTCATTTTTTATTGGGGAGATAATTGCCATATAAAGAATTCAATATTTTTGAGAAACCAAATAAAATTGATCAAAAAATATGGCGATTAATTGATGATAAAAAATATGCCGACTTATTGAATCGCCATGCTTTATATTTTGCTCGATCTGATCGATTAGGTGATAAGTTAGAAGGGCAAAAAACAAACCCTGAGATTATACTGACTGATAAGTACAGAAAAGAGTGGGGAGAAAGCATTCACTTAAACCAGCAATTTTTAGAACATATCAATAAATTAGATTCTGTGACTGATAAAGATCTACTCCAGCATACGTTTGTAAATTGTTGGTATATGTGTGATCAGGATTCTAGAGTTATGTGGGATGTATTCAAAAAAGATATTGCTATCCAATCAACATATCTGAAATTACGAGATAGCATTAAAGATTCTCGAGATATTTTTATTGGAAAAGTGGTGTACAGAGACATGAATAATGACGTTAATTCTATGGATAATTTTTTTCGTAGACTTGTTCGCAAAGATAAGAAGTTTGAAAACGAAAACGAACTTAGAGCAATTGTTACCAACTGGGTAGAAAATGGTAAAGTTTTCAAAACACCTTTAGATGAGGGAATATATGTTTCTGTGGATATTGAACTTCTTGTGGAAAGAGTATTTGTTTCTCCCTCAAGTAGTTTATCATTGATAGCATCTACTCAATCCATAACCAAAAAGTATGGTTTGTCGAGAAAAGTCGAGAGATCAAACATTAATAGCTAATTTCTTTTCTCTTTTTTCATAAAGATAAGTCTTAAATCTGAATAGCGTAGAAATAGCCTAAACATGGAACGTATCTAAATGAGTGAATTCCTTAGTGCCAATTGGATAGGCTTAATCGGGGCATTTACAGGAATCTCGGCTATTATCATTTCTGTTTATACATACAGAAAAGAAAAACCAAACCTAAAAGTAAGTGTAACAGACTGTCACCATAGATTTACGGTCTCAACATCTCAGATTAAGACGATTTTCTTTTTTGCTAAATTTCACATAAATAATGTTGGTGATAGAGGCACCAGAATAAATGACATAGGGCTATCGTTTAAAGTTGGTGAAAAAGAATATCATGGGAAGCAAGAGATGTTCTGGAATGTGATAGGTGAAAGCAAATGGATTGATGCTCATGACAACGCCGACATTGGGTCACAATTTCTTATTGAATATAATAGTGATGAAAAAGACCGATTAAACTGCGTTTTCACTATTTATCATACTCATAATCCATGTAAAGTAAAAGCTGTTTCTGAAAAATTTGACAAACCTTAAAATGCACAGCGTAGAAATAACCTAAACATGGCAAAAATAACTCTAAAAGAATATAGAAATGTTTACCTAATTGTTGTCCTTCTCACCGTAATATTTCAAGGAGCATATGAAGTATTTTTCTATGGCATGAAAGGTGACCCTAAAGACGCTATCATATCTTTTGCTTCGATTGGTGTTGTTCTTCTTTTTGGTGTTGCTGCATACCTAATACTTGTGGCTTTAGTGAAATTTGGAGTGATAAAGAACAATGATTCCCCAAATGATAAAAAAGAACAAGAGGGAAAAGACTCAGAAGAAAAGAAGATTTGGAAGGCAAAGAGAGAAAAACCGATTAAAGAAGTAATTGATGAAACAGATTTTGAAGAATCAAGAAGATGCTTATTGAACTCCTACCACTCATATATCCAAAACCATGTAGGCTATCTGATTGCGATTGTGGTAGGAATCCTTGGTTTGGTTTCAAGCTATGAATATTTTATCAAGATTGTAAATTTTTTCAAGATTCCTTATGGCAATTATATTTTCATATTTCTTGGGGTTCTCATATTTGGAACAGCAACAATGTATGATTTTCTAAGAATATCTTATTGGACAACTTATGCAAATGTTGCCAATGCTATCTCAATTGATAATGCGATTGATTATTTCAACAATTACAACAAAGAAGAGAACAACAAAGAAAAGAAATTAGCTTATTTCAATAAAGCTCCTAACACAGCTATAATTCAACATGCCATAATAAAACAAATCCAAAGTGATTTTAAACATTTTTCTTGGTATTATCAAAAACTTGTTTTGAGGAATATCCGACCACGACCACCAACAGAAGACTCTTCAAATAGCTAAGTTTCTTTCTATTCTGCAAAGTACATTAAGCAGTTTCTACGACCATACAATAAATAGAAACCTAGCGGAATACCTACCAACGAAATTTTACTAAATGTTTTAAGCAGTTAGAAACTTAGCAAAATAAGCAAATTCCTTATTATTTTTGGAGTGACATTTCTAAAGGCTTAACATCTCTATTGAAAACAAAATAATGAAAAGTTCGCAACGATTAAGGCTATTTTTGGTAAACTGTAAACTAACCCTTATTTCCGAATGTGTCTCGAAAAGAACATTTATCTTAAAGGATGGTCTCGGTAAAATAATTTAAGTTGTTTTTGTTGAATGATGTAACCGAAAGGCTTTATATACCAACTTTTTTAGATCTAAAATTTTGAGTATATAAATAAACATGGGAAAAATTTTAATGACGTAATTAAACTTAAAGCATGGTCTCACTAAAATCACTAAGTCTCCTTTCTTCATTAGCTCTAAGGTCTCTGTAGAGGTCTAGGTTCTTTTCCTATTGTGGTCTAAGTAAAAGCAGTACAGCCTTAATCTAGTGAATAAATCTCAATACTGAAAATATAGCTACTAACAAGTCTC
Source organism: Bathyarchaeia archaeon (assembly GCA_050015395.1). Classification (GTDB taxonomy): domain Archaea; phylum Thermoproteota; class Bathyarchaeia; order Bathyarchaeales; family Bathycorpusculaceae; genus Bathycorpusculum. The sequence goes on along the minus strand of JBEKBM010000002.1, from coordinate 96,162 downwards.
TTTTTCCAGTTTCTTGACAATGAAAATAGGCTCTTTTTTCTAGAATTACGTCTAAAAAGAGGAGAGGAAGGAGGGTAGGCTAGTTTTTAGCTGGTGAAACTTGGACCTAAAAAACTATTCAAGACAGTTTGTTAATGAATTATTATCAAAAATTAAGTAAGGCGGGATAGGGTATCAATTTAGCAATCGAGTTTCTCTAGCAAAATTGAAAGCAGAGGGGGAGGAGGTAGGCTATTTGTTCAGCGGTTTAGGCAACAAAAAGAGCAGCAGGGTATCTAAAATAAAAAGAAAAAAATTAAAACTTGCAGTGCGGCTACTTTCGTTTCAGCATGTTTTCTAGAATGGGTTTGAGCTTTGCGTTTTCTGCTTGGATTTTTTCTTTGCCTAGCGCTTTCATTTGGGCGTCTATTTCTTTGATGACTTCAGCGTAGTGGATGCCTTCAGCGGCTGAAACGTATTCTACTCTGAACCGCTCTGGACTCATGCCCAGTTTTGTCAGCATGCCTTTTAGGGCGTCTGTGCGTGCTTTCATCTTGTAGTTTCCGCTGATGTAGTGACAGTCGTAGGGTAAGTGGCATGCGCCAATCATGACCATTCCTGCCCCAAGTCGCAGTGCTTCGAGGACGAATTCTCTGGCTACTCTGCCGCTGCACATGACGCGGATTGCTCGTACGCTTGGCGGGTACTCAAAGCGGCTGGTTCCTGCTAGGTCTGCTCCAGCGTAACTGCACCAGTTGCATAGGATAGCTAGGATTTTCTCTTCCGGTTTGTCTTCAAGCGCAGCTCTGATTTGAGCCATAATTTGGGCGTCAGTGAAGTGCATCTGGGTAATAGCGTGTTGTGGGCATTCAGCAACGCATGTTCCGCAGCCGTGGCAGTTGGCAGTGTTAATGTATGCTGCTTTGCCCGGTTCTGCTTTGATAGCGCCGTAGGGGCACTTGTCAACGCAGACACCGCATTTGGCTATTTTGTTTCTACATTTGGTTTCGTCAACCATTGAGATGATGGGTTCAATCTTCCACTTTTGCTTTGAGATGACTGTTGCTGCTTTTGAGGCTGCACCGCTACCTTGCGAAACACTGTAAGGAATGTCTTTTAAGCCTTGGCAGGCGCCTGCGTAGAAGACACCGTCCGTCGGCGCCTCCATCGGTTTAAGCTTGGGGTGAGACTCCATGAAGAAGCCATCTGATCCACGTGACAAGTTTAGTATGCGTGCAATGTCGGCTGAGCCTTTTTTAGCTATGGCTGCCGTTGCGAGTACAACCATGTCTGCTTCGACTTCTATTGGTTGACCAAGCAGTGAATCTTCCGAGTGAATAGTTAAATTGTGAGTTGTCGGGTCTTCGTCAATGCGACTTACCCGTCCACGGATGAAGTTTACACCTCTTTCTCTTGCGCGGTCATAGAATTCCTCGTAGCCTTTGCCTGGACTGCGTATATCCATGTAGAAAACGTAGACTTCCACGTCTTCCTTGTATTTCTCTTTAATCTGAACAACATGCTTGAGCGTGTACATGCAGCAGAAGTTGCTACAGTACGGGTACTTGTTCTTGTCTCGGCTACCGACGCATAGGATAAATGCGATTCTGTGTGGTTTCTGACCGTCTGATTGCCTGATAACTTTGCCGCCTGTTGGACCAGCTGCTAAGATGAGCCTTTCGAATTCCATGCTGGTGATGACGTTGGGGTATTTCCCGTAACCCAAAAGCGGCATATCGTATGGTAAGTAAACGTCAAAGCCTGTCGAGACGATTATTGCGCCAACGTCTATTTCGACTTCTTCAGGTTTCTGGTTGAAATCTATAGCTCGTCTGTCACCGCAAGCATCAACACATTTGAAGCATTCAATACAATAATCCATGTTAACAGCGTAAATCAGCGGCACCGTCTGGTCAAACGGGACTGAAATTGCTTTGCGTGTGCCCAAGTTCATGTCCCACTCGTTGGGGTACTCTATTGGGCAAGCATCTTTGCATTCACCGCAACCTGTGCAATCTTCAGATATGACGTAGCGTGGGTTCTTGCGGATTTTTACTTTGAAGTTGCCAATGTAACCATCAACTTTAACAAGTTCAGAGTTGGCGAAGATTGTGATGTTGGGGTGGCGACTGCAATCCACCATTTTTGGTCCTTCAATACAGATGCTGCAGTCAAGTGTTGGGAAGGTTTTGTCCAGTGCTGCCATGTGTCCGCCGATGCTCTGCGTGTTTTCCAGCATGTAAACCTTAAAGCCCATTTCAGCCAAGTCTAAGGCAGCGTTCATCCCCGCGATTCCTCCGCCGATAATGAGTGCCTTGTTGGTGACTGGCACCTCGATGGTTTGCAGAGGCATCATTAACCGCACTTTTGCTACTGCCATGCGAACGGCGTCTTTTGCACGTTCTGTGGCTTCTTGCGGAGTGCTCTGGTGGCACCATGAAGCGAACTCTCGGATGTTAGCCATCTCGAAAAGGAACGGGTTTAAACCTGCTTCTGAAACTGTGCGTCTAAATGTGGGTTCGTGCATTCTTGGTGAGCAAGCGGCAACGACGACGCGGTTGAGTTTCTGCTCTCGGATGGCTTTTCGGATTTCTTCTTGTCCCGGGTCTGCGCATGTGTAGCGGTTTTCTTTGACGAATACTACGTCGGGTATGGTTTTGGCGTATTCGACAACTTGTTTAACGTCTACTGTGCCTGCGATGTTTAAGCCGCAGTCGCAGACGAAAACGCCGACTCGTAGCTCTTCAGGTTTTGCGGTTTCTGGTTGTTTAGGTGCTTGCGGTGTGCTCATTTCACTGTCTCCTCCAAAACGAATCTTTTGGCAACTACTTTGCGCCTGTTCTCACCAGCTACGGTTCTGTATTCTTTAGCGGCATCGACCGGTGATGTTAGTCTTTCTAAGGCTTTGTTCCATGCGCCTGAATGTATGGGCGTGTGGTGTATTGTTGTGCGTTTGACTGTTAACGCTTCATCGACAGGGCAAACGTTTTTGCATGCTCCACAGTAAGTGCAGAATAACTCGTTAACATGAACTTTCTTGTCTTCCCCAAGCGTTAATGCGCCAGTAATGGGGCAAACATCAAGGCAGTCTGTGCAACCTTCAGGGCATTTCTCCCGATTAATAGCGATTACTCCTTCGAAGGCTTTTTTGACTTTTAATGCGCCTGGACTACATTTGAACTCGCATACTCTGCAAGTTGGACAGTAATCCTTTTGAATATCAAGGTTGACTTGGACGCGTTTTTTCTGGCTCGGCGATAAAGCCTCAAGGTTTTCGATTGCTTTGCCATCATAACCAATTTTAGAAATTTTTATGAGTGACAGTGGGCATGCTGTTTCGCATTCTGCGCATTCTTTCTGGCACTGGCTTGTATCCACTTTTATGTCGCGAACCAGCTGTGGGTAACTTTCTTTCGCCAAGATAGAAAGGTCATGTGCACCGTTCAAGGTAACTTTGATTGCGCCATAGGGGCAGGTGACATCGCAGATACCGCAGAAATTGCATTTTGCCAAGTCAATGTCCACTTTGGCTTTTTTGGCTTTTTCCCCTTGAATTTTAGGTTGCTTTTGTGTTTTTATGGCTTCTTTAGGGCAGGCTAAACTGCATATTTGGCAGCCAACACAGCGTTTTTTGTCAAGGGTTAACTTGTAGTTCTTAACGTGCAAGACCCATTCTAACGTTAAAGCGTCTGCTTCATCTTTCTTCAAGTTTTTTAACGGCATTTATTTTACCACCAAGAGTTCTCTACATGCGTGGTTCAAATTGGTTCAACGCCTGACAGGTTAGTTAGACTGATTGGAGTGCATCACTTTTGATATAAATATTGCTTGAAAAAATCCATAGTTACAACATGACAAAACAACAAATCAAGAACCCGAAAGATAAACAAAAAAATACGATAAACGAATGGTTGGAGCGGTCTATACCTCGATTTTATAGTCACTTTTTATGGGATAGATTCCTTGGTTTCCCCTCGTATCTCTTCCTCTAGATTTTTTGAAGAATGGAATCTATGTTCGTATATGGAATGAAGTGTTTTAAGAACGGCTATGCTGAAGAGCGCCAGGTAAACCAGGTGTGCTATTGCGAGAGTAGGCTCACTTACAAGCAACGGTACACTGAAGGGGAAGCCTATTAATGTCGGCAGTAAAACTGTGCATATAGGGATAATCAGCAATAAGTTTGACTTGTTGTCTGTAAAGAAAACCTTGTAGTCACCCGTTTTGTATAGGACAAGCATTGCCATCAAGAATAAGATTAATTCAAGAACGATGTTTATCGGGCTAAAAACACTAAGGTAAGTAAACCCAAACTTGGTTGTTGAAAAAGGCCACAGCAACTGCACATTCCCACCTATAAAGAAGTCGCCTATAAGGGAATGTGAAATTAAAGCTAGAAAATACGGTACTGCTTTTTTGCGGTAAAAAATGAAGAATGGAATAAAAGCTATAATTGCCACAACCACTGAATGTGATGGACCTCTGTGCAGTTGGGCTCCAGTCAACCAATCGAAGATTATGTCGGCATCAGGAATTATAGAAAGAACCATCAACAACGGAATATTAATTTTAACACGCAACTTCTTTGAGGAGCCCTTACCTAAGAGGTAACCCAGTGATATGTGCCCGACAGCAAACGAAGCGTTTCTCCTCCTTTAGACCAAAACATTTCGGTTTACTTAGCTATTAACTGTACGGTTATAGTCAAGTTTAGAGTGAACGTCAGCCGCAACTTAAATAGTTGACAGAATAACTGGCGAACACAATTTGCGCTAAAAATACAGTTAAGCTTAGCTTTGATGCTTTCTTGTCACAATACGTGACTTTTATTGAAGCAAGGAGCAATCAAAGAATACCCATAATGCGCATGACGACTGTAACGAAAAACCTAAACCGCACCCAATAGCAGTCATCCGTAAAAGTTGCCTGTTAACGGCAATTCTTGCAGAATAATCAGGCGACGAATACAGCAATTCAGAGGTAGTAAGAAGTATTATAGCCGTGCGCTTACAACTGGACAGCCTAAGATGCTGACGCTCTTCAAAGGAGGCTCGGCACGGTATAAACTCTGATACAAAATACCAGTTGCCTTAAAACTAACGCCGTTTTCCACGACAGACAAGTCAACCGATTTAGCCAGATTAAATGTCTCCGTTAAGCAGTGGGGTAAAATTCCCGTCAATTCTTCAATTGGGATTTTACTGAAATCTAGTTGTAACCGTTTTTCTATTTGAGCCATAATCTCAGAGCCAGGCGAAGCGACAAATACACCATGCGTTTTTTCAGACAGAAATCTGCCTGCGACTAAATCATCAACCGATGGCTATCCATCGAAGTTTTCAGAAATAAAAACAACTGGTTCTTTTAGGTTTTTGAGATATTCAGGAAGGTAAACGTCTTTAGGGAAAGCAGGAATATAGTATCCTTGCCCGTTAAATTTTAAGTCGTTAATCATCCGGTCAATTGTAGAATAAGCGAATTTTGCAGTGGCATCCAGAAGGCTACTTTCAACGTACTTTCCGCTTCTTGCGAGAGCAAAAATGGCGCCCCAAAAAGTTAACCCTAGCCCAATAAAGGCTGCAATCTGCAATCCAAAAAGCAAAGATTAAGCCAGCAGGATAATTCCTACGGCTAAAAATAATCCTGCAATCGTTGACGAGGTACTACTGTTTTTATGTACAGGTTTCAACTGACAAACCTTCCTTTTTAATGATAACTCAAAAACACGTTTTATTTTAAAAATAATATATGATTACGCTGTGTTTAAGGTTTATTAAAAATCTCAATTGATCTCGAGCAAAATTTTCTTTACATTGTTTTTCCTACACATTTTACTCATGAAAAGTAAGGGAAAATTTAAAATTTTTGAAACAACGCCTGAACCTGAAAACATTGCTTTGAAATTATCGATATCGGCTTGATTGACTGCGCCAATAAGCGGAGCACTTGCCAAGTAAACCACCATGAAAACTGCGAAGCCCATTACGAGCATAATCCAATAGGGTAAACTGAAAAAGCTGATAAACAAATAAGTTACCACTGAAGCAGCCGCTGATGAAGCAAAAATCTTGGCGGAAATACGAAAGTCCGCTTTAACTTTGTAGTTTTTCCAACACCAGTAAAGTCCCCAAGCAACATTGGGTGTGGTTGCAATGAAAGTTCCGATTATGCCGCCGATCACTGCATAAGATGGACCGCCAATTGAATAGAAATATGCTACTGAAAGGTATGCAAGCGGCAAACCGACGACAAGAGATAGAATGCTTTGTTTCATAATTTGCTTTGTTTTTCCAATGCCTGTTTGGAAAGTTCCCAAGCTAATGTTACCTACTAAAACAAGCAAGTTGACTAAGCATGAAAGCGTCAAGAATAACGGTGCATAAGGATACTTGGGTGCTGCGTTCACTACAAATAGGGATTGCATTATTCCATTTTTTGGGAATAAAGTGTTAATTAATGGTGTAGAAAGGGTTACTAAAAGCATTGTTGCAGGCACCAGAAGCATTGCAGTGTACTTGACTGAAGAAGCAAAAACCGTTTTCACCAGTTCAGGCTCTTTTTGAGGATTTAACTTGGAGAAAACAGGAAACAACGCCGTTGAAATCGGAAAAGAAATGAACGTCAGAAGAACAGAGAAGTAAGCGGCAGCATAATAGTTACCCATCAGCCAGTCTCCAGCGTAAACTGCCATTGTAAAAATGAAAACCTGCGGTAGCACACCAAACACAATGTTTGAAACCGTAAGGGGCAGCCCATAACTTAACATTGGCTTCAAAGTTAGCTTTACATCACATTTGCCAACTTTACACTTACGCAACGGCCTAAACAAATAAAAATAAACAATAAGTGCGGCAATAGCACCGCCTGCAAGAATTGAACCCATTGCAGCATATACTGCACCCAACACGCCGAAACCAAGAATAATTAAAAATGGACCAAGAGAAGTCTTAACGACAGCTTGAAAAATTTGAGTGAAACTGTTAAGCTTCATTCTTTCAAAACCAACGAAGATGCCGCCAGCTGCAGCAAGAATGGCGCCCGCAAAAATAGAAAGCGACATTATCGATATGTAAACAGTGAGGTTGGCTGAGTTACTGGGGCTAAGAATGTAAGCTAATGGTTCAGCAACAGCGAAACAAATCAGAGACAAAACAATACCGGTTATAATCTCGAAAATTATTCCTGAAAGCATGACATCATGAATTTCCGAGTCTCTTCCAGCCGCTCTTAAGCTGGCTATCTTCTGGGTTAATGCAGAGTTTACGCCCCAATCTCTAAAGAAGTTAATTATGGTTGATGGAATCAGAGCCATACCATATAGCCCAACTTCATTAACCGGTAAGAGTCCAGCTAAAATGAGGGTGCCAACAGCCATTATTACTGTAGACCCAGCCACACCGATTAATAGGTGGAAGCTTCCAGTTGCCGAAGATTTACCCATCTCTAAAGCTTTATCCATGTAGGCACCAATACCGGTTTTTTCCCGTTAAAGAAGAATCTGATTTTTATAAGCTTTGGATATTGCCTCCAAATCTCTAAGTCCATCCAGACCAGTTGGAGACGGAGCCTCATCTTTAACCAAACAATCGACAAAATATTGTAGTTCATCGAAATGCGGTTGATTAAATGAGGAAATACCCTTCGTTAACATTCGAAAGGCATTAGACATTGTACTAGAAGGCATATGCTCAACAGAAATGTTCCTAACGCTTCCTAAAAGGTCAACCCTGAGGGTGTATTCCTGCTAAAACCAGCCAACGTTGATAACGGCAACAGAACCAGAATCAAACCTTGCTAGGCACATGGCTGAATCCTCAAAATCCATGCTAAACCTATGCCCAAATTGACCTTTAACATCAACTATCTCGCCAAAGAACCATCTGAGAAGGTTAATTATATGAGACCCCAAATCCACAAGGACTCCACCGCCTGTATACTCAGTGTTAAACCACCAGTCTGGAACTGGAACAGGCGAATTCTCTACAGCCCTATGGAAGAAGGACCAGAACTTATGCAAGTTGCATGAGCATTCTCCACATCGCCAATTAACCCGTTCTCCATGTCTTCTTTAAGCTTGATGAATTTGTTGTTAAAACGCATGGGGTAACCAAGCATAAGCTTAACAGAATTACGTTCAAATTGATTGGAAACGGTTTTCCTGTGCTTCAGCAAGATTACGGGAAATAGGCATGCCCAAAAAAATATCTAAACCCTTTTCAGCAGCATAAAAAATGCTTCTTTCTTTAAGAAATTGGGCAATGAAATAATAACTGCATCTAATTTTTCGGCATGTATTAACTTGGTATAATCATCGTAAGTTTTAATATGGTATCTTTCTGCATACTTGCGGTTTTTTTTCGCTTTTATCTGCCCCAGCTACAACTTTAACACCATCAACGCGCATGGCATTAAGCATGTGAAGTTGACCCATGTGACTAAACCGATAATTGCAACTTTCAAAAATCTCACATCCAAGAAATAAAATGTATAATAACAAAACAAAATTGAGAATTATTTTTTTAGTTTATTTGACTTTTAAGCTTTCAGCTATAATCCTTATCATTATACGTAGGCCATGTCTAAGCTTAAGCTTTTTCTCCCCCAGTCTAATTCGGTAGTGAATTGGAATCTCAACAATGCGGTAACCTCTACGCTCGACAATGGAGTTCATTTCAGCCTCTACATCAAACCCTTTACTTTTAGGTTTCCAACCCTCTATAATTTCGCTCCTAACGACGCGTAAACCAGACAATGGATCATCAAGCTTAACGCCATTCATCACTGATTGGGCAAGCGCCAGCAACCGGTTACCTAAATAGAAAGGGTTTGTAAGTGACTTGCTGTTGTTGAATTGGCCTTTAAACCTGTTTCCGATAACCATGCCGACTTCTTGGTTTTGCTCTAAAATCTCAATCATTTTAGGGACGTATTCGGCAGGGTAAGTATAGTCGGCATCTGTGAAAACGATAAACGGCACTTTTGAGCTTATAGTGCGGTAACCTTGGAACATGGCGTTTCCTTTGCCTTTTCCCTCTTGCAGTAAAACGTCTGCACCCATGTTTTTCGCTATTTCAATGGTTTTGTCAACGCTGTTGCCATCAACAACTACCAAATACGGGTTGTTTAGAACTTTCTGCAGCTCGCCTAAAGTTGGCCCTATTCCTTCTTCTTCGTTTAGCGTTGCGATAACGACTGATACACTTGTGCGAATTTCAGTCATAAAAATCTTCCAAAAAACCGTAAAATAGCTCATGATTTATGCAGAGAAACAAACTTTTAAAGTCGTAAGGAATAAACATCCCGAACAATTGACAAGTGTTCTATAACCTTTCATTAAAATTCTAGATCAACCGGCAACTTCCTTCATATCTCTGCTTGTAAATTGGGTGCTCGTAGTTGTGCCATTTAATCTTAATGTTGGCTTGTGAGAACAAGCTTTCGTTAATATAGGCTTTTCCTCCAGAACCTGACAGATACGTGTCAGCCCCAATAAATTTGCACATGGATATTAATTTCTCGTTCTTTTCCTTTCCGCAATAAGGAAATTCAGATGAACGAACAATATTTACATTTATAGACAAGATTTCAGCAAACATTCTAATGAGGTGCACATTCAAGCCTATTAGTAGTTCATGATCGAAATCTATGGCTTCTTTAATTAAAGGAAAATATTTTTTGAAATAAGGCGCCTTTTCGTAATTGTGCATTATTGCACTTAAATGTTTATTTTTCCATTGGGTTCCAGATATTTTTACGTCCTTAATAGTTTGTGGGTGCCCATGGATAATGGGTACAGTTAGCCATTCCCATCCTTTCAGGGTTCTAATTTTGTTTCTGTTATGGAATCCGCCGTGTTGAAATTGTGCATCATCATAGATAACAAAAGTATCACATCTCGCAAGTTTATCGAAGAAACCAAGCCACGGCATATAGTTTGGTTGATGGCCAGCAACATTATTGGTGGTTATATTTTTCTTGGGAATCTTTTCAGCTGCAGAGATAGTGGTTATGGATATAATTGGCGACCGCTCTTACTATAGAAATTGATGTTCTGAAGAAAGCGCAAACATGATTAATGAGATGAGAAGCGGACTTTGCAACTTTGCAAATTTTATTTTTCAACAAAACTTAAATTACAAACTCAGGAAATGAAAGTAACAAATTGAAGAGAGAGGGATAAATAGTGAAACAAAAAAATATAATAATAGCAGTAGCTTTATTGGTTTTTCTGATTCTGCTGTCCTCTGCATTCATAAGCTTTCCTTTGCAGTCTGATGTGGTCTATGCTCAGCATTATCATTGGTCAACTCCTACGCATACCGCGAAACCGATCCCAAGGCCATTACCGTCGCCATCGCCTCCGCTAACTCATAGCCCAATAGCTACGCCCAATCCCGCACTAACAGTGACTCCAACACCAACTCCAACCATAACGCTTGATCCGACTCCAACGCCAACAACAAGTCCAACACCTACTTCTATCCCAACGCCTAGTCCGACTCGAAGTCCCACGCCTACACCAACTCCAACACCTACTCCAACGCCCACTCCCGCACCAACGGCGACTCCAACACCTACTCCAACGCCCACACCAAGTCCAACGGCAGGTCCCACGCCTATTTCGGTAACATCTCCTCCGCCAAACACAGATTACACAATCTATCAAGATAGCAGCGGAGCCAATCATGTAATACAAGGCACAAGCGGATCAATCCTCTACTCAAGCACAGACATAACATCAGTCTTACAAAATGCTTGGAACCGCCTCGCCTCAAGTGGGGGAGTAATTTACGTTGAAGCAGCTACTTACAACGTAGCATCGACAATACTGTTAAGCAATGGAAACAACGTGCAAATCTACGTCCAGAATGGAGCAGTCTTTTACGCTAACAACGGCTTGAACAATCCAGTGTTCCGCTTCAACTATGACAACAACTGCCAAATCATTAATGTTGAAATAAACGGTAATTCTTCAGGACAAACTACAGTCACTGGCATACTTTTAACATGGGACTGCACTGGTTTTGTTGTGGACGGAGCCACGATTTACAATAGCCTTATGGATGGAGTTGACTTTTATGGTGATACAGGGTACGGCAACAACAGCGTTATAAACAGTGTTATATATAACTGTCAATGGAACGGAATAACATTAGAGGACGCTAATGGCGATTATGCTGGGCACAACGAAGTATCACATTGTGGCGATGTTGGCATAACATCATATCGTAATAATTGCACGATTGAATATAATTATGTACATGATATGGACTTGGCAGCGCATCTTCAGTCACATTGGGGTATCGCTAATGAATGTGGTGGACATGCTACGATTAGATATAACACAATTACAAACACGTACTGTGCAATTGCTTTATCTTACGATAGTTCAGGAGGTGCTACCACTAGTCCAGGATATAACACAGCAACAAATAATATTATTACTGGTTGTCAATTTGGAATAGCAACAGACCCCAATGCTCCAAACAATACAATTTCAAACAATACGATAACTAACTGGGACGCAGCGGGAGGATGGGGAGCAGCGGTTATGTGTGCTTCTGCAAACAATGCTGTCACGGGCAACACGTTTATAATAACTAACGCGCAGTCAATATACGCTGGCGTCCTCGTCAACTCTGGAGTCACAGGCACAAGCATCACAGGCAACAACTTCATTCAATGCCCCAACCCGAAAATACTTGACCAAGGAAGCGGCACAGTCATACAAAACAACGTGGGCTATCCGTAAAAAAACTACCCCTATTTTCTTTCTTTTTCTTTGCAGTGCTCTTTTTCAGTTAAAGAAACAACTTTTTGCGAGCGATTCGATACTTCTTTCTTACTAAAAATTACGCTTTTTTACAGTAGAAAAGTTTGCGATGGTAGGACTCATAAGCATCTTAAACTTCAAAAGTTAAATGCTGGGAAATGCTGCTTCGTAACCCAGAAGACTTTTGTTTTAGCCATTGCCTGTGCTCTTTTCCAGCCTTCATTGTGAGAGTTCTTTTGTTAAAGATGTCCTTTCAGTGGGAAGCGCGCAGAGCTTGTCTTTGAGATTTGTTTGTTCTGGGTCGAAGGTGAACTCGATTCTGACAGAAGAAATTTCTAAACTTTTAGCCGAGGTTAAATCGGAAGAAATTGTCGTTAGCGCCCACTTGAGAGGGCTATACTAATAGTGACAATTGCTTTGTTGGATTGGCTTGACCTCCGGCAAACTGGCGATATTCGCTCTTTTGTCTCCGCTGATTATTTGCGTGGTCGAATGCGTTTGCGCGTATTGGTAAACCCCTCTGGCGTTTGAAAGCCAGATTTGAAGTGCGTAACATTGAGTCCGGCATTTGGAAATCTTGGTTTTCTAGAAAGTAAGCAACTTATATAAATCTACAATTCCTACTTTGACACCACTAGGCTGTGTTACCCGAGTGAGAGCATGAATTCTTCTTACATGCGATATATTTGGCGTTTCCTGCTCAAGAGTCATTTGTATTATTCTCTTCCCCATGGTTTCGATGTTTTTTTCGATATAAGAAGACATATGTCTTTTCAAAAATTCAATGTGATATTTGATGTTGGGGCAAATGAAGGTCAATCATTATATCGAATTTCGCATGCATTTCCACGAGCAGACATATACTGCTTTGAGCCGATTCGAAGTACATTTAATCAGTTAACAAATAAGACGAAAAAAATGAATCGGGTGCATTGTTTTCAAATAGCGTTCGGATCTACTATCGGAACAATACAAGTAGAGTTGCAGAATTGCTCATTAATAAACTCTCTTGCTAGAAAAACTGAGGCAAATTCTGGAAAGAACTTGAATTTTGAAACGGTTCATGTCGATACTCTTAACAGGTTTTGCGATGAGCACAATGTTAACTGCATTGATTATTTGAAGATCGACACAGAAGGATTTGACCTTGAGGTTCTGAAGGGTGGAGACAAATTGTTTTCTTCTGGTAGAGTCGCTTTTGTTCAAGTTGAAGCGGGACTAAACTTTGCCAACAAAGAACATGTTCCGTTTCAGGTGCTTAGGCAGTATCTTGAGGATAGAGCGTATGTTCTTTTCGGAGTTTATGAGCAGACTTTAGAATGGACTGGCGAACTTCGATTGAGATTTTGCAATGCTGTCTTTGTTTGGTCTCCCTGAGAAAAATTTGATGTTATTGATTTTCAAAACAATTAGAAAGATTCACCGACAGGACGATATTATAAGTGAAATAAACCTTGTCCATGAATTATAATCAGTTTACTGTACGCACTCCATAGATGCATGGTTGGTTGGATTAAAAATTAATATGAGAATTGATTTATCTCCTTTGATAAGTAAATTAAATTCAAGTACAGCTGTTATTCGTGTCTAAGCATACTTGAATTTTTTAACTTTTTTAATTTTCAAATTGGCCACAGCAGTGAGTGCTAAAACAAATTCGATTGGACGACGATACCAAATTACAGATTGTTTTTTTATGATTTCACTCCAAACGCAGCGACCGATTTGATAGGCACATTTGTAGTAACTGTATCTTTCTTTAGTCCTGTAGAATATACTCCGCTTAACTCTTCCTCTTCGCTGCATCACAAATGAATCGTCCTCAAAATAATGCATCTTACCCAAAATTTCAACTCGCTTACAAAAATCGACGTCTTCAAGAGATTGTAAATCTCTCCATCCACCAACCGACTCAACAAGCGGTCTAGGAATAAAATGAATAGTCCCGAAAGACAACGCATAACCTTCATGTTCTGAATGATAAATTTTCAAAACATCTTTCAAAGTAGGTTTCAACACGTCATCGGAATCTAAGCCTGAAATAATATAGTCACCCGTTGAATTCTCAAATGCTATCTGCCGACCTTTGCCTCTGCTTGATTTTTGTACTAATAGTCTGATTTTTCCAGCTCGTGCGTAATCTTCAAGTATTTCGCGGGAACCATCGTCGCTGCAATTATCGCATACAACTACTTCAAAACTTGAATCGATTTGGACGAAAACACTTTCCATAAATTCACGTAAAGTATCTTTCATATTATAGTGAGTGATGCAGATACTGTATTTGACCATTAAGAAACTCACTTTATAAAATCAGTTTAGTTATTATTCTGCTGTTGTTCGCTTAAACGTTTTATGTAAGGCTTAGTTATATATTTAGAGTTGTACCCTTGCTGTACCCCAAACCAAAACCCTCATTACTCTTTTCTCTCTATTTCACATGCTTTGGTTGTTCTGGAATCCAAAAATGCGAAACAACGAAGTATTTGGTTACGCAGTGCATACAAGAGTCTTCAACGCTGAGCGTCTTCGAAAAGGCATAGCTCTCCAAGAATCATCTTTCATGTTGGAAAGCACGGTAACGAAATTAGGAGCTTCTTGAAGTGCCACAGCTTGTCAGAAAGAACAGAATATGCTAATAGGATTCTCTTAATTCTTTGCCTTGGGCTAAAATTGTTGGGATTTCATGTTGGTTCAGTTGGCATGTCACTATCATTGTACTAGCCAAATCTTTTTTCAGAAAACAAAGCAAGCCTCTGCCTATTCCTTTCCATGTTCTTCTTGGTTGTTGATTTACATAAACAATTCTTGTAATTTTGAACCAAGTGGATACAAGTTGTGTTAGTGAGTTTAATGCATAAAGTCTTATGTGACGGTCATAAGGACGGTCAAACGGATCCCCCTTCAGTGGGTCTTTACCATTGATAATTGCTAATCTATTTGGGAGTGCGACTAGATTAGGTGTAGAAAGTATCAGCACTCCTTTCGGCTTAATCACTCTGGCAATTTCCTTAAGGCAACTCTCAGGTTTCGCAAGGTGTTCAATCACTTCAATACACAGTACATAGTCAAAGGTCGCATCAGAAAAAGGAAGGCTATCGGTCTCTATGTTGCAACTGTACGCGTTAACCCCCTTTGCCTTTGTTTGTTCTACAAAAGTTGAATCGCAATCTACGCCATAAACTTCAGCGCCAAATTGACGCTTAATAGCACTGGCAATAATGCCAGGACCACATCCAACGTCCAAAACAGCGCATTCAGCCATGTTAGGTGAAAGAAGCCCAAAAAGTTGAGGGATTAACCTATCTAAGCCTTCAGCATCAAAATGTTGCGAATCACCATCACCGATCATGGTTTTCAAACTCATTATCAATGCGCCTCCTTTAATAACTCATTCCAAAAAGGTGCGACTCGTCTATTAACGTTGTAATATGCATGGTACATGTGATACACCTACAGAGCAGTTGTTAGATAGAAAGAAGTAGTGAAAAAAAAGTCTGGGTTCAGGTATTAGAGTTATGTACGGTGGTTCTGGCGAATGACTTCATTGTAAACATGTTTTTCTTGAAGCTGTGTAAAGGGCTCGTTTATGTAACTTACTACTTCAATGTGAGGGCGCGGTAAAACTGGAAAAAGGAAAGCCGAAATAGCAGACTTAACATAGGCGCGCCGGCGCTGGCGCTCTAAGAATATCTCGAATCAACCGAAAGAAGATAATGTTCAACTTCTTCAGCAACCTTTTCCCATGTGTAACTGCTTTGAATTATTTTTCGGCCAACTTTTCCCAAACCTTCAAGTTTATCTTTGTTAACATATGCATATTCGATTGAATTAGCAATTTCAACAGGGTCAACAGACTGAAAATAAATACAGCACTTTTCGTCTCCTGCTACCACTCTGTTTGCATAAATATCGGTTGCCAACACAACTTTTTCCATCGCCAAGTATTCCAGAAGGTTCAAAGCGTTTTGGAATCTCCAGTAAGAATTGTTTGGCAACGGGACAATACACACATCGCTTAAACCAATAAATTTTGGAACTTCCTCATAGAGAACAGGATCATGAAGAACTACATTATTTTGAAGACTCTTTAACCGAATTAACTTTTCTAAGTCGGAAACTATAGGTCCTGTTCCGAGAAGAAGCAAAACAATTTGAGGATTTTGCTGACTAACAATTTGTATAGCCTCAATAGTTTGGGTTAGCCCTCTGGTAGGTGAAAAAGCTCCGTGGTAGAATACAATGAACTTCTTGGTTAGATCAAGCTGTTTTTTTAGCTTCGCACTTTCTTCAGGGAAATTTTGAGGCTCAAAAAGATTAAGGGACACACCATTTGTCCACACGCAAACTTTGTTTTGATCCAAACCAAATTTTCGGCATACTTCTTGTTTCATTGAAGAAGTGACAAAGGCCATTCCTTTAAAAAACCTCTTTGCCACCAAAACAGAGACATTAAATAAAAACTCTAACAAATGCCCACGAAAACCAATTACTTCAACAGGTGTGCTTCTAACATCTAAAACGAATTTTGCCTTGGAAAATCTTAAGGCGAGACGAGTTGGAATTGAACTTAGCACTGATATTTCTGGATCCATTATTACGAAATCGGGCTTACTGACCAATATGTGAATTGGTAAGAAAAAGAGTAAAACACCAGCCCAAATAAGGGGTGAAATTATTGGCACAGATCTTATCGGTATAGGAATAAGTTTTATGCGCTGGTCCGACATTTTAAAGTTACTCTTAGAAGTTATCGCTATCAGGGTAGTAGTATGCCCTCGCTCCGCAAGCGCCTTTATTATTTCCAATTCCCTTGTCTTGTGCATGTCGGTGTCCAGCGTTAGCGCACTGACAAAGCTTATTCTCATTTTCTTATGGGACAATGTTTTACCCTCTCGATGTTTGTGAAGCTAATTTAGATTGTTAACGCACCTTTCATAAGTGGACTATCTTTTAGTATCAACGGAGTTTCTCTATTCAATGAAAATATGAAATTATGAAATCCTTTGCAATCAGGGACAGTGTCTATTTCAGAAACATACTGATACCGATCATTATCACTGTCAAAAAGTATAATTTTTTTGGCTAAACTTGCTATAGTTTGCCAAGTTTTCCTTCTTTCTTCTTCAGACATGAATTCATTGTGCCGAAAAAGCCATATACATGAACGTTAAGGCACGTGTTCGTAAGAGTTATGTGAAAAAGAATTTTCAATAGTTTTTGCCAGTATACCATATAAGCTATTACTTACTACTTCTGCTTTCCTGCTTTCACTTTCATTGAAGCCATTCCTCTGCAGTTTTTCAAAAAGTTCTGCTTCATTGTATAAGCGGTTAATGTTCTCAATTAGCCTATTTTCATTTACAGCTACTAGCGCGTTTTCATTATTGACAACATAACCATCATTACTTGTCATCACAATAGGCGTTCTCATGCTCCAACAATCACCAATGAACCCCCAACCGCCTTTCACTACAGGTGTATACGCATAGTAACTGCTTGCGATTAAAGATAAGGCATCTGTCCTTGAAAGCTCCCTAACATACTCTATAGCGTTCCGGTTCTCCTTCTGAAGCCTTTTTATTATTTTCGCATGTGGTCCAGGTCCCACAACGAAGAATTCCCTTGTATTTGTCTCTTTTAAAATTCGTGGCAAAGTTTTCTCAAATTCCTGAGTGTTTTTGAAGGGATAAAGAGAACCCACATAAACCCCCCTCTCTCTTTTCCTCATAGATGGAAACCTAAAATCATCTGGTACATACGTTGGCCATGGAAGAAAATAGACCGGCTTTCCGTATTGTGATAATCTATCTAAAAATCGTTTGTCTCGAGGGTGACAAGTTATAAGAGCCGAAGCCTTTCTGCACAACCATTGCCAGAACATTGGTCCCTTTTGAATCCCAAAAATGGGCATTAATGTTCTATTAAAAATACCTAATTCAGCCTCACCTGAAAAAATCCGTCCGCCGTCTTCAACCAACAACACTATAGGTATGTCAACGTACTTCTTAATGATCAAGGCTAGCCGCATGTTTAGCTCTTGAGAACAAAAAATAAGATCTGGCTTGAGGTTTTTGATTATCTGCAAAATATCTTCTAATTTTTCATGAGGAAAAAGAAACATATTGCGAGGGCTTCTGAATAGCCTAAATACGGGAATACCGTCCATGTCCTCATAGGAAGGAAGCTGTCCAACGCCCTTCAGCTCCAAGGACTTACCTGCAATAACAGCGAGTTTCACGCCTTTTTCTTGAAGTTTTGTAAGCATGAAAGCGTTATCATTTCTCGCTTTGGTCATTCCAGGATAAATGCAAAGTACATTCAATTAACTCGCCATCATTGCCTTATATCGTGCAGACTCATCTGGAATCTTTCTTAACATCCTTAAGAAATATAGCTGAATGATAAACATCCAATGATGTATCGATGGAAAAAGTTTTGAATAGACTCAAAATTGTTGATCCTTCAAAGAATATCTCGAATCAAACCCAAAGAAGATAATGCTCTATGTCTTCGGCAACCTTCCCCTAGGTGTAACTGCTAAGAACTTTTCTTCGGCCACAGCTTCCCCAGTCCCTCGAGTTTATCCTTGTTAGCTACTGCAAATTCTTCTCCCTTGGCGATTGCCTCAGGGTTCACTGATCACAGATAAATGCAGCATTCCTGATTATGCACAACATTTCTGTGAGCAAGGAGATCAGTGGCAATGACTACCTTTTTCATAAAAAGCTTGAATTTGAAAATTCTTTATTGCACTACTCATAGTCTCCAAATCGGACTCGGGTAAATTGAAAATTTCTAACTAATTGATTTGTAAAGGTCACAGTACTGTGTTGCAGTTTTCGCCACATCATACTGTCTTATTGCAAACTTTTTTATTTTATTTTCGAAGTGTTCTACATCGATTTGTGTCGGGAAAGATTTGATTTTCTCAGACATTTCCTCAACGTTTCGAGCCAACAAACCATACTCACCCTGCTTTGTCAACTCTTCCGAGTAAGGTAGGTCAAACATAATAGGTATTTTTCCTAGACACATGCTTTCCAACAGAAGCATAGGGCACGCTTCAAACGTGCTGGGTATTACTACATAAGCCGCTCGTTTCATGTCTTTTAAGAATTCAGTTCTTGTAGTGAAGCCTTTGAGGATTATGTTGGTTAAATCGTATTTATGAATTAGCTTCTCCATTTTTCCGGCAAGCGGTCCTGATCCATGGACGACAATTTTGTAGTTGAGATGATGCTTTTTTTCTAGAAGTTGTGCTAATTTGATTAGGTTGAGAACTCCTTTGCGCCAGTAAAGGCGACCTGCCGAAAAGATTATTGGCTTATCTTTTTCTTTTTCAGATTGAACGCTTGAATATTCTTTTTCTAACTCTTCTACGTTGACTCCGTTGTGAATGTAACGCATTTTTTTCCTGTTTCCGTTTTGCATGTTTAGCAGGAGGTCATTCATTAGGGTTTCAGAGACCGCGACGGAAGCGTTGGATATTTCGAATTCTTTTTTGAAGCTATATGCCCACACTGGATAGCCCACAGCGTATGTGCGGATATCGCTTAAGCTTCCGCCTCTGGTCAATGAATAAAGACTAAGCGTTAACTCCAATTTAGGGTTCGTATGGTAGCTGACTACAGTTGGAGCTAAATCTTTAAGTTTAACAAGCGCGGGGTAGGCGACTCCGCTTTGTCCATGTATTATATCAGGGTTGATGCATCTGATAACTTCGACAAGCTTGGGAAGGTTAAAAACTTGAAACCAAAGTTGCCTTGGAGGAAAGTTTGGGTATGGGAGTCTGATAATGTTTATTCCTGATTCTGTTTGCTCTTCGTCAGCTTTGAATTTTTTAAAGCCGCTGCTTGGGACAGGATATCCCGCTATTACGGTAACTTCATTGCCCTGTCTCAGAAGCCCATGGGCAAGGTTTTCTACAAAGGTTGCGACTCCGCCAAATATGTAGGGTGGGTATTCGTGGGAGAGCAGAACTACGTGCAATCGATTTTCCTCGCGTATGTGCTTGTTTTCATCGTTCGATTTTTTTGGGAATTGTTATGCGGTTCTTCATGTTGAAGCAATTTTATCTATCAGTGATTTGCATGCGAGAAATATTTCGTAGAATGCTTTTGAGAAAAAATTAGCGTTTGTATGTTTGAGGCTTGGTCTTAACTGCCGTGACGTGCCCATACCCGTCTAAATGGGCGCGAATAAACCCAAGAAATTGCGCCGTTTTGATAAAGGGATAAAGAATTGTGAAAAAAAACACATTCTTTTTTTTAGTTACGTGATAGATCCGTTTTGAAGTGATGAATCCATACAACAAAGCGTAAGGCGGGTTATAATCCAACAGCATTTTTTGATTCTTGAATTTGTGAAAAAGGAAATGGTTTCCATAACCATACCAAATTTGGTGTTTCCATAAACTCCTTAGAGTTGTTTCCCCTTGTTTCTTCTTTAAGACTCCTACTGATACATTAGTTGCTAGAGGCCACCCTGACTCTCTTATTCTTTGCGAAATGTCTTGGTCTTCTCCCGCTCCTTTGATTTGAATATCGAATCCTCTCACTCTTTCTATTGCTTTGAGGCGAAAAATAGCGCCTCCTGTACCGATTGTTTCGGGGTTCGGCAAGTTCCAACTGGGCAGAACAAAACCTGCAATTGCTAGACTTCCAACCAATGTAGAAGATGAATTTTGAATATGAAGCCCTCTGGCCGCACCAACATTTGGGTTTTTGTCCATAAACTCTGTTTGTTTTCTTATGAAATCTTTTTGGAGTATATAGTCGTCATCAACCCATACTATGTAGTCACCTTCGGCGTTATCAACTGCCATTTGCCTCGAGGCCCCAAGACCTTTACCTTTGCTGGAGACAACTAAGGTTCGTATATCTGTTTGTTTTGCAAATTCTAGCGCAAGCGATAGAGTATTGTCGATGCTACCATTATCAACAATCACTAGCTTTAGGAATTCATGCGGATAATCTTGAGTGGCTATACTATTGAAAGCAAATTTTATTGTGCACGAGGCATTCTTAACACACAATCCTATGGTGACTTTGGTATTCATTTCAATCACACTAATGCATTGAAAAGTTTAAGCTGCACTTTCTTGATTTTGTTTATGATCTTATTTCTTCATACCTGAAGTGATTGTAGCTTAGTTAACCAAAGCTATTGACCTGCCATATGTCGCTATTGCCATTTGAATATACTTGGTTGCTAATATTTTGAAATCCCTGAATTTCAGAGGAGTTAAAGAATCCAGTGCCATTAGATATTATGCCATCCACAACATTTAGGCTACTTAAGTAGATGAAACTTTGCCCCTGAATTGCCGTATTGGACAAAGGAAGTAACCTGTTTGAAGGAATTAAGGCACAGCTAGATAGTACGTGATCCATTGACAAAGTATCAGCATAGACAAACGATGATGCATTGACGTCCTCACTTGATAACCATACTGAACTCAACGCATCCTGATTAGGGATGTAAGCAACGTAAAACTGAATCTCAATTTGAGGATTGTTCGATGCTTTCATTCTGTAGAAATCAAGGGTTGCAGAATGAATTCCCCCGTCAGTTACGTAGTTTACGAATCCCGATTGTGAAAGAAAATAAGCACTCAGGAGAACTGCTACAAGCAAAAGCACGACTTTAGTGTTTGTGCTTTTAGAGCCGTTTTTCCTCTTAAAAAAGTGGCCGATTCTCATCACCGCGCTTGCGCTATTTTCAAATAGAAACTTGCCGCCTATGACAAAACAAGGGGATAAAAATAGAAGAGTTATGGCGTAAAACCTTGTGAAGTTCAGAATTGCTGCAATGCTTGGGGCGGCAAGAGCAACCGCCAATGCTATTCCAGCAATAATAGACAATACTTTATACTGTTTAGAAAAGCCTGTTAGTTTTGTTCGTGCAATGATAACAAAAAGCCCTATTACTATGAAAAAATTAGCCATGCCGGATAGTGCCAGATTAATCCAGGATGCAGCTGTAAAAACCTGGGGAAGCCCAGTCATAGAAGCAGCACTACCAGCTGCATGACGCACCAATCCTGTAGTCAACTCGGTCAGAGTCAGTTGGATTGTACGTATGAGCGAGGACAGCAATTGACCTGAACTGAACGTATACCATAAGAATGTGATTCCAAAAAGAGATAGAACCGTTGCAACATTAAACGTTTGGTCGAATTTCGGCTTTATTTTTGATATGATGAAAATAATTGATATAAAAGCTAGAAAGAGGTATGTAATAGAGTAATGTGAAACTGCCAAAGCAGCTCCAAAAATTATCACAAGCAATCTTTTTGTTTTAGTCGGTATAGATTTTTCTAGCCAGACAAAGATTATGAGCGTTAAGAAGAATTCACCGACAATTTGCCTGTTAACGGTTGTCAGCTCGCCAAAAAAAGCGTTCAAACTAAAAACAAAGAAAAGCGCTGAAAGGAATCCAATTAGTTTGCCAGTCTGTTTTTCGTATATTCCATAGAGAGTTACGGGTACAAGCGAAAAGATGAAGGGGTACAAAATTTTGAATATTATTTCGCCTTGAAGGTTCATCAAAACAGAATAGACTTCTGGCAGCAAAGTAATGGACAGCATAGAGTTGTAAGAAAGTGCAAGATACGAGTTAGCAGCAGCATTAAGAGGACCCCAATGTTGATTAATCTGAGTTAACCTGAAAACGTAATATTCAATATTAGCATCATCGCCAATGATGCGTTTTGAGAGTAGGACATTTAGCAAGAGAATAGCAATGGAAATCGAAAAAATCAAAAGTGGGAAGAACTTGCTAGAGACAAGTTTGTTCGAGCCGACGCTTATTACACATAAAGATGCTATCATTACGCACAAAAGAAGCATGATGGGAACATTTACAAACAATGCTCCCACGATGCCAAGGAAAGGAAGAAGAACTAAGATAATCGAAACGGCTAAGACCCTTTTTGTTTCTCCATTAGTACCTTCCGAGGAAGCAAAATTCCCTGACAAATCATGCCTATATCCAGCAAAAAACATCATCAAAGTAAACGCGGACACAGCAGTCGTCAATGGAATAATCGAAAGAGGTTGTGAAAAACCCAGAATATCATACAACTCATTAACCAAGAATCCCAACGACATAGTTACAGCAACACTCAGACCTAAAGACAGCAAAACAATGCCAAGAAAGCTGATTTCCTTGAGTTTGAGAATCTTCAGAAGAACAAAACCAGGGATGAATGATAAGTAGAAAAATACTATTATGTCTCTAAAAATCGATGCATTTAGCAAAATTGCGGTAATCATTAGTAAAGTCAGAATTGGTATAGCCAACGCAGTTTTTCTCACGTTAAAAGTCAACCTCTTGAAAGTCAGCTTCTTCTAGATATCAGTGCGTAATAGTGAACTGCTAAAAACCCAGATGCGACAGTTTGATTTCGTTTCATAAGCAAGATCTTTCCGTCTTTGACAAAAGTCCGTCAACGTAAACAAAGAAATCCGTTCTAGCCGTTTTGATCACATACTTCTATTTTCAGTTTTCCAGTAAGTGCCCGAACAGCTAGAGTCCTTTGTTTTTGCGCATGAAAATTGAAGAGTTACGCATTCGTGATCAAGGGATTAGTCTTTTGGTGTGACAACTGTTCTTTTATCCAATAGTAGGTTCTTGCCATTCCTTCTTCGAGAGAGACTTGAGGTTGCCAGTTCAGAACGCGCTGGACAAGTGTCAAGTCAGCGTTTCTTCCTCTGACGCCTTGCGGAGCGGTGAGATTGTATTCTTTGCTAATTCTCTTGCCGGAAATTCTTATTGCGATGTCTGCTAGTTGATTGATTGTTACCAGTCTATCGGAGCCTATGTTTATGGGCTTATCGTAATCTGATTCCATTAACAGTACTGTGGCTTTTACAGCGTCGTCCACGTAGCAGAAAGATCTCGTTTGTTCACCGTCACCCCAAATCTCGATTATGCCTGGATCTGTGGTTTCAGCCACTTTTCTGCACAAAGCCGCAGGCGATTTTTCTCTGCCACCCTTGTAAGTTCCCTCTGGACCGTATATGTTATGGTAACGTAGAACTCGGATATCTAAGCCGTAATCGCGTTGGTAGGCTTCGCACATTTTTTCAGTAAAGAGTTTCTCCCAACCGTAAAAGTTGTCTGGGTCAGAAGGGCAAGCGTCTTCCTCTTTCAAGCCTTTTATTTTCGGATCTTTTTGGCGATACGTTGGGTAGACACATGCTGAACTAGTGAACAGGTAGCGTTTGACTTTGTTTTGCCTCGATGCTTCAAGCATAAAAGTGTTTATCAGTATGTTGTCGTGCATTACCTCAGCGCCTAT
Source organism: Bathyarchaeia archaeon (assembly GCA_050015395.1). Lineage (GTDB taxonomy): Archaea > Thermoproteota > Bathyarchaeia > Bathyarchaeales > Bathycorpusculaceae > Bathycorpusculum. Next base: position 72,103 of record JBEKBM010000002.1, on the reverse strand, counting down.
CTCTGTTATGAATCCTATTCCGCCCATGTTCGCAGCTAGATTGTAAACTTTGTCTATGTTTTTTGTGGCTTCTATGCAGTTTTCTCGGTTGCGTAGATCGAGAACGAGTTTTTCTGAGCAGTACTCTTCTTTGATGTAGTCGTCGAATTTTACGTCTGCTACTCGTACAAAATGGCCTTGCTGGTAGAGACGCCTTGCGAGATGACTCCCGACGAAGCCGCCTCCACCAGTGACTAAAATTCTTTCCGTTTTCTCAACTCCATGTTTTTTCATTTTTTATTGGGTTTACTATTTTCATAACCAAGACTTGCATCTATGGCAAAATCGCATTCAAACATTAGCTGGGTAGGTACAATACACTTAAAACCAGCAAATACTACTCTCATCGCCAAAGTATTCTCTTATAGCGCACAAATTTCATCTTTCAAAAGTTTACCCATCGTCTTGTTGATTTAACAGTATCAATCTGGTCATGTTTTTTCTTTGTAAACGCTATCTCGTATAACGCTTTGAGCAGACTAATCTCGAGCTCCAGAAAATTTGTAAGAAGACGCCTGGAGAATATCAAAGAAAGCAAGTAGACTATGCCTAGGAAACTAAAAAAGATTAGTGAAAAAAATGGGTCAAAAAAAGACAATGCAACTAGAGAAACTATTCCTGCCAATATGGCCAATGGCGTAATAACGAGCATTCCAAAGTTTGCTGGTAGTGTTAGCAAACCGAATTTGCCGTATCTTGATTTAAAAGCCATGTTTCTGAATTGGAGCAGGATTTTGATCCAGTTTGCTGCTCTAATTGTCTTCTGCTTAATTCTTTCGTTTGGAGTTTTAGGCGCGTATTCGTAAAACTTAGCATCGGCATCAAGTATTGTCCTAAACCCCTTTTGTCTAACGAACAGAGCAGTGGCAGTGTCGAAGGTTGCACCGCAACCCTCAAATTCAGCAATTATGCTTTTCCTAACAGCTGAAGCCTCGCCTTTGAAATAAAACGTGGAGTCCATATTAGTCTCTGCATTTCCTACAAAATTCAAAATTTTTAGGTATAATGCTTCTGAACTTCCGACCGCTTCATCAGCATTCACAATTACGTCTCTGCCCGTTACTGCGCCAATACGTGGGTCACGAAAATGCCTGACAAGATTGCCAATTGTATTTTCGTCATGAAATGAACCAGCATCGCTCAGAACGACTACTTCACCGGTGGACGCTTTAATCCCAGCCAACATAGAAGGACTGTAACCCATGCGTTCCCTGAATTTAATTAGACGAATGTTTGAAAACTTTTCAGAATATTCTTGAATAATTTTGGAAGTGGAATCATTTGAATCATCGACAAATATTATTTCCATTTTGTCACTGGGATAGTTCGAAGCCAACAGATTTTCGATTTTCTTCGAAATAATCGACTCTTCATTATGGGTAGGAGTCACCACTGAAACTATAGGTTCAAATCCATCGTGGTCAAGATAACTAGCGTCATTTTGTTTCCGATCACGCCTGTAATAAACAAGAATTAGGCCGTATGTGCCAAAAACACAAACCGGAACAGCAAAACAAAGAATCACAAAATACTGCAACAGCTGAACAATCACCAAAAACATCTCTAGCATGTAATCAAAAATACACTATTTTGTTATGCAAAAAAATATTTTAGGTTTCAATGGTAGAAACATAAACAATTGGAAGTAAAGACAGAAAATTCAAAAAGATTTTTAATTTTTCACAATCGGTATTCAAATCCACAAATTTGAAGACAACTCAAGGGATTCTTTTTACTTCTCAAAACTTCTGTCCAAGAAATTTGAAGGTCTCAGTGGCATGTTGCTCTTTTGATACTCCTACAACCACTCCTTTAATGTTAGACAGACTTGCGATATATTCTGCAGCATCAGATAGCTTCACGTAACCAGATGCAAGTATGCTTATTGCAATCACGTTCGATTCAGGTATTCTCGCCAAAGCTTCTTCACAAGCTTCCTTTGAAGGGTTCATCTGGAAACCAACTCTGTTGAAAGTTGCGGCTATCGTTATTCCCTTAAAATCAATTTCCCAATCTTGGAACTTGTTTACAAGATAGGCAAAGTTTCGGGTTTCAAATCCTGGCTCTATTCCAAGATCTGTTGTGTATTTTATGAAGGATTTGGCGAGCCAAGATAGGTTAAGGGATAAAATCATTTCAGTAATTACTTCATGAAGCATAACAGACTTCAAGCTAAATCTCTCGCCGATGGAGGATTTTATTCTTGAAATCTCATAAAGCAGGTACGTCTTAAGGAGATCTTTGGGATCCATTGTGGCAATGCACTTCAAACCAGCACCAATTGCTCCAATGCTGCCTGAGAATACTATTTGCTTGGCCAATTTCTTGGCTAATCCAACAGTGCCCAAGTACGTTGCTAGCCTAGCATATTCGTAGGCATAAGGTACTATTGCATAGAGTTCAAGAGATTGGGTACCCACTTTTTCGCGAAGTATCCGTAAAGTTGAAAGAGTGGTCTCACTCACTGAAAACATAAAGCCATCTGCGCCATTTTCAAGTGAAGTGAGAACCAATTTGGCGGCATAATCAGAACTAGTTATCTCATTTCCCCTTGCTCTTGCCCTATCCGCGGAAAGGTGACTAATTCCATGGAAGGGATTGTCGCCCACTAGCATGAGTTTTTTCCCTTTGATAGACATTTCAAGCCACTTTCTTTACCTGATCAATAATGTAGTCAACCTTGGAAGAGGTCCTGAAGCTGGGTTCTACCTTGTCTCCATTCAATATTGACCTTATGAAAACTTCGTCCTCACGATAGTATTCGGGTTCTCCGAGTAGAAAATTCACATTATCATTAAGATCATGTCTGTACCAAGTAGATCGTTTTCCGCCAAAAGGCTCCAAGATTAAATTGTAATCATTAACCGTCAGAGTCCCATTACTTCCCCGAATGGTCAACCCAAAGTTTGGCAAACGATAATTGTCCTTGCACCATGAAATGTCAAACTCCCCTGTTAAGCCTGATTTTTTTACGTTAAATTTGGCACTGTCTTCAGAATTTTCGTCAACAACTGACTTTAACGTAGCTTTTTCAACTTCAAAGTCACCAAAAAACCATAAGGCTAAGTCTATGATATGAGAACCTAAATCACTTAGCACGCCGCCCCTTGAAAAGGTTTTTGAAGTTTGTCTACAACCTGCAAAGTCTGAGGAGTAAGCAAACCCATTAAAATCAATCAACTCGCCTAAAACGTTTTCAGCTAATAGACTTCTAGCTTTGGAAAAAATCACGCTGAACCTCTTCATATACCCTACCATGTTAACGCCTGGAGCTTTCTCTGACAAAGCGCATAGTTGATCAGCCTTATTCCAGCTTGAAGACAGAGTTTTTTCTACAAACACATTGCAGGTTATGCATTTTGAATACAAGACATTCACTATCGGAAAATGAGCAGGAATTGGTGCTGTAACAAAAGCGCAGTCTACGGCTAAATCACCAATTTTTTCAACTTCATTTACCACAACGGAGGATTTAAACAACTTTTTGGCAATTCTGCGAACCATATAACTCTTATCACATAAAGCAGCGATTTCGATCTCTGGAATTGTACTAAGAATGCTCGAATGAACAAAACCCATCTTGCCTAGGCCTATAACTGCAACTCTAAGTTTCTTCATACTACCATTCTCCAAAATGTCCTTAAACCTTAGTCTTTGTTGTTTTTGGCAGGTTTTTCAGATAGTCATTGCTCCTGCTGTTCGAAAGTTAGCCAACCACGCATAATGTCTGTCAGGGCGTCACAGTGTTTGAGGCGGTTCCTAAACTCATCCGCCAACATGAGGATCAGGAGGAATGTATCTTTCAGCATTCAAGACCGCATGCTGCTCTAGGATCTCTTAAAATTTAATGATTTAAAATCCGCGTGGCATGAATTATTGTGCCCTGATCAATAAACAATTGATTGTAGTTGTTAACGGCTATGCCTTCAGCTCTAACTTTATCATCTCTTCTTTCTCTCCAGAGCTTTTCCCATTCAATTCTTAATTCTGCAACCAATTCTTTCTGGTTTAGTAGCATACCTACGAAATCCCTCCTTGGCAGAAGCAGATAAGAAAATTTTTAGCATTAAAAATCTCTTAAAACACGGTGAGGAACGGTTCCTCAACTAATTACTGTCTTAATTGGCTTATTTAAGTTGTAAGGATAATTTGTTCTATTTTTATCTAAAAGTAACTCTTTTATTCTGTATTTTTGATTTGTTTATTATTTGCAATAGAACACAACATCTTTTTTATTAGAAGAATTTTACTTATTGGTGTCTATTGCGAGGGTATGGTCGGACAGGAACGCGGCTACATAGAAAGCTTCTTTCAGAGCTCAATTTTGAGCAAGAGAAGCAACCTTTTCAAGGACATAATCAACATCTTCATCTGTCAACCCAACATGCATCGGCAAAGTAATCGTTCTAGAAAGAACCTCCTCAGCCGTTAACAAGCTTCCATAAGAAGCAACACCAAGTTTTTTATAAACAGTTTGAAGATGGCAAGGAGGATAGAAAACATTACCAGTTTCAATGCCAAAGTCCTGAAGCAGCAACCTAGTAAACTCTTCTTTGTTAAGCTTTTCATGCAAAATCAGCGGATACTTGTAATAGCTACTTCTCCAACCAGACGGACACTTAACCGTGCGCATTGTACCGATTTTATCTAACGCCTCATTGTAGACTGCCGCAATTTTATTCCGCCGAGCAATGAACTCTTCAATCCGCTTCACCTGATAAATGCCCAAAATAGCAGAAATTTCAGGCAACACCATATGTCTCCCTAAATCCACAAAGTTGGTTTTGCCCACTCCTGAACCATAGAAACTGTACCGCTTAGCGAACTCACTAAGCGCAGCGTTATTTGTAACTAACATGCCGCCTTCACCAGTGGTTAAAACTTTCGTTGGAGTAAAAGCAAACACTGCTGCATCACCGAAAGTTCCAGCCTGCTGGCCATCAACAGTGGCACCTATAGCGTGCGTGGCATCTTCAACCAAAAAAAGCCCATGTTCCCTGCAAATTTCGATTATTTTTTTCAAGTCAGGGTTTGGAAAACCAGCAATATGAGTTAAAATAACCCCGCGTGTTTTCGCTGAAATATTTTCCAGTAAGCTTTCAGGATTCATGGAAAGTGTTTCTTCTCGGATATCTGCAAAAACCACTTTTCCACCAGCGAACACAACGCTGTTTGGCACTGAAATGAAACTGTTAGTGCAGACCACAACTTCCCCGCCATTAACATCGAAGTAGCGTAGGATAGTTTCGTAAGCACTTGAATCAGAATCAAATGCTACAGCGTTCTTAACTCCAACGTATTTGGCAACGATTTGTTCAAATATGCTTACGTTTTTGCCGTTTCTAAATTGACCTTCTTCCAAAACTTTGCGAATTTCAGGCATGAGCTGATCGAGGTCTTCTTTTGGAAAGATCGGTTTTGAAGAACGAATAATTTTCATTGGTATCACCTTTAAAACTCATATCTTACTGTGAAAAGATTCAATTTTTCATCAAGGATTGCATGCAAGATTTGCCAAGTTTTATGCTTATATAATCTATGGAAGACGAATCCAAAGCGAAATGGGGGCATCGCCCCTTTACTGATAGGTTTAACATAAAGATTGTCACCACGCTTAAGCACCGTCCAAGAATGAACTTCTTCGCCATACAACAGTTCATTAAACCAAGATGGGCATTGCACATAACCATGCTTGGAAACACGCCTTAATTCCCTAAACAGGCTCCAAGGATCGGTTAAATGTTCAATAAGGTAGTAGCTAGTCACAAAATCAAACGCTTTATCCCTAAACGGCAGAAAATAACAGCTGCATAAGATAAACGGTTTGCCTTCAGTTACCAACTTCTTCATGCTTCTATCTGGAACAGGTTCAACATGCAAGTCACATAGAACATCGGCTTCAGGGAACGGTTTCGCTCCGCAAGCTATGTCAAGGCAGTAAGGAGAACCATTCTTTTTCAAACGAGCAATCTCATTATACTTTCTTTTTCCGAATTTGAACCGGTCAAGTTCCGATTTACGGATAGGAAAACGCTGAAGCGTTACATCATATTTTTGAGAGCCAACTTTTTTTTCGTTGCTATTCATTAATATGCACTTGCTTTGAGATTTAAAATGCATTCGATAACTCGTTTATTGATGAAACAAGGGCATCGTGAATGTAATCGACGTTTTCTTTAGTTAAGCCGCAGTGCATTGGCAAGCATAGCACTTTATTCAGAACCCTCTCAGCAACCGGCAAATCACCTATTTTCGTTCCAAAATTTTCCATATAGAAAGGTTGAAGGTGACAGGGGGGATAATAAACATGCCCAGTTTCAACGCCGTACTTCTCCTTAAGCAAGGAGCCTAGTTTTTCCCTCTTAATTCCATCGGCAAGTTTGACTGGATATTTGTAATAGCTATGCCTAAAGTTTGATGGTACTTTAAAAAGTGAAATACCTTCAACATTGCTTAAGGCTTCTTCATACCACTTTGCTACCTCATTTCGTTTAATAACAAAGTCTTCAAGATGTTCAAGTTGATGTTTTCCAACCACAGCTGCCATTTCATTTAAACGCCAATTATGCCCTAACATTACCGCCTTTCTCTCAGCATCTTGACCTACCGTTCTCAAGCAGCGAGCTTGTTCAGCTAACTGGGAGTTGTTTGTAATTATCATTCCGCCTTCACAAGTAGTCATAACCTTAGTCGGATAGAAAGAGAAGCATCCTGCATCCCCAAGAGTGCCAGCCATTTTTCCATCAATCATTGCTCCATGCGCGTGTGCAGCATCTTCCAAAAGGAAAAGACCATTTTCGTTACAGAGCTCTTTGATCTCGTTAATTTGTGGGCATACAAGGCCAGCTATGTGCACTACAATTATGCCTGCAGTGTTTGGCGACAGTTTTTTTCGAACATCATCAGGATCAATGCACAGAGTGTCTGCTTTCATGTCAGCAAAAACTGGTTTGCCTCCCGCAAATAAAACCGAGTGAGGGGTTGAAACAAAAGTGTTTGTTGGAACAATGACTTCTCGGCCTGCAAGCTTAAAATATCTAAGCGCAACATCCAAAGCTGCAGTGCCAGAATTAACCGAAACAGCATATTTTATCCTGTTGTATTCAGCAAATTTTCTTTCAAATTCTTGAGCGTACGGTCCATCTGTCAATCTGCCGCTTTTCAGCACCAATTTAATCTCGTCAAGAATACTGTTCAAGCTCTCTTCTGGAAAGTAAGGAGACGAACCAGAAATATTCATTCAATTGTTTCCTCCTTTATTTCTAAACTATTTTTGGCATTTTCCGCCTGTACAAAAAAGATAATCTAAAACCGAGAGGTTAGGAACAAATCTTGCGCATGTTTGAGTATAAGTAGGATATTCAAATTCTTGAAAAATTATTTTTATTCCTTCTTCCTCAAACCGTTTTCTATCGATGTATTCCTTTCCGCCTTTTCCAGCCAGTAGCGCGTTGGCTCCGACTGCTTTGCATTGGGCAATAATTAACTCGCTTTTTTTTCCTTCAGCGCCGAGGGAAGAAGACATTATCAATGGTTTTTCTATATCTAGAAAATGCATTATTTCTTTTATAAGATGCATGTTTAGGTCAATAAGCAGGGTCCATTCGCGTTGATATGTATCTTCAAAAAAATCGCAGTAATCATGCCAATAAGGAGCTTTACAATAACTATACTTGAGCGTTAACCAATGACGACTCTCCCACTGTGGTTCTGCTTTATTGGCTATTTTAATCTCATTGATTAACAATGGCTTGTTAACATGCTCTACAGGTACACTGAGCCATCTTACGCCATCAGCCGTCATAACTTTATTTCTGCTGGTAAATCCTTGACGCTCAAATTGCACGTTATCTTCGATTATAAAAAGGTCTGAACGCCGTATTTTATCGAAAAAGCCAAGCCAAGGCAAATAGTTTGGCTGATGCCCAGCAACGATCATTTGATTAAAACAACCTATGGGAACACTGTTGTTTTTTCCACATATCTGACCACTTCAAAAGCTTCAGCGGCTGGAAGACTAACTTGGCTTCCCCTGAAAGATGCCAAGTTAACCATTGACTCGTATGTTATGTATCTTTTTGTTTTCTGTGAAAGATGGCATTTTAACGCTGTCCATTTATCGTTTACGCAGTTGGTTATGTCTACAAAGTATGTGGGGGAAAAGGCCGGGGTAACTCTTGGAGTTTCATAGGCTAATATTTTTTGGGCATTTCTAAAAGCAGACATAGATACCCAACCGACTTGGCGGTGATCTTGATGTGTATCGTTGACTGTATGGGTCAATATTGTCTCGGGCTTGTTTGCGACGAAAAAGGCTTCCAGGAAATCGATTGCTTGTTTCGAACAGGGAATCTCTGTGTCTGGGAAATCTCCGAAATATACTTCTTTCACGCCAAGCAAGGATAATGCTTCAATACTTTCCTTAGGTCTTACTTCTGGGTTTCCGCTTTGTTCTCCTTTAGACATAAAGACAGCTATCACTTTTCTTCCAAGTTTAGAAGCGGCTTTAATGGTTCCTCCGCAGCCTAGTTCTATGTCGTCGGGGTGTGCTCCTACTGCTAGAATCACGTCAGATTTCAAAACCAAAATTAAACCTTCTCAGATTTCTTTTTAGAAAAATGGTGACTGTCAATTTATGTGGTCATGTTTAGCCATAGGCTTACATAACGTTGATTATACTGGAAAGCGTTAGCTGTGTCGTTGAAAATCCATAATTCAAAGAATAAGTTTCCGTAATATCCGATTCTTTGGGAGTCCCAGGCTATGGTTGTTGTTGGGCTGACGCTTAATGAGAAACCGTTAACGATGATGTTTTGCATGTCAAGTTGATCGGTGTTATTCAGGTCAAGCTTGTACTGAAAGGAAATGTCGATTGGCAATTCTAATGCCTGGTTATTGGCCACGCAAAATGAGATATTACCCAAAGATGGCATATCACTGCTGGTATAATTGAAGCTGTCTGGTGCCGATTGTGTTTGGTTACGGAATTTGACTTCGATAAGGTAATAAGCGCAGGATCCTAAATGGTTGTCAACGTTAATGTACAGTGGGTAACTTTGCCCAACTGTAATGTTATAGGGATAAGTAGCATTGTGGTAAGCACCGAAAATCGATAATTCGGTGAAATAAGTCGTTTGCGGAACTGCCACAAGCTGCTGGATAGCGGGTGAAGCAACAAATAATGCTAAAACAACAGTGACAACTAGTAAAAGTGTTTTATACTGTTGGAGAGCCATTCAAGTCTTCCTGCCTTTTCGATTCAAATTAACCCAAACAGCTATGCCTACGCATAAGATAGCTACAGAACCTATTATCGACGAAATAGTAACCCTGAAATTTTGATTATCATTATTGTCGGCATTTTGCTGTAGGGCTGTAGCTTGGAAAATAAAGCCGTTAAGCTTGCTTTGGCTTTGGATCGCATAACTATAGGCTGAATTATAATCGTTACTTGCGTAAGCTAATTCTGCTTCGGATAGCGATCCAGCCGCGTCGTTAAGAGTAGTCATTAAAGAATCTACGTTTGCTCCTGCAGCTTGCGCTTCTTTAGCTGCGTCATAACAGCTTTTGAGGTTGTTTTGTGCTGACATTATCGCTGTTTGAGCGCTATTTTGATCGGCGAAAACTGGAGAAGCAAACAATGCAGTAGTTATAAAGAGAATCGTAGCGGTTATGAGGAAAGTCTTTAAACCTTTAATCAAGTTTGGCACCGCCAAAAATTAGACATCTATTGCTTAGTGTGCTGATTGGGATAGGAATTGTTTGACTGGGCACAAGTCTTCTAAAACTTTCTTTTTTATGGAAAAATCATAAAGGTGTTTTTCCATGTTTTTGCTACATCGAGCGTATTCTTTGTAAGCATCTAGATACTCTTGCCCTTTATAGGTTAATTTGTAGCGTTGGTTATGGTTTTCGAATGTTACAAGCGATGCCTCAATAATTTCGGTTAGATAGCGCTGCAAGACTTTGTAGCTTAAATTAGCTTGGTACATTATCTGAGTTTTTTTAGCGTCTCGACTTGCAACATTAAGGATGTCAGCTATTATATCTATTCTATCTCTATAATTACCCAAGCTGATTTCCCCTAAAAATCTCAAATAAAAATTTCTAAAACTCTAGATGTGTAGCCAGCCTCTACCATTTTTCTTTAATTGCTGCTTTTCCTTCTTTTCCTCAGAAGGCAGTTGATCTAACCTTTCTCTTTTCAATTTCTGGCTGGTAATATTAATTTTAACAAATTTTGACCATCCACCAACATGTGGGTCAGGAGGGATATATCTTTCTGCGTTCAAGATTTCGTGTTCTTCTAGGATTTCTTTAAAGTTTAAGGCTTTGAAGTCTCTTGTCGCATGGATTATTGTGCCCTTGTCGATGAACAATTGATTGTAGTCATTGACTGCTATGCCTTCAGCTCTAACTTTATCGTCTATTCTTTCGCGCCAGAGCTTTTTCCATTCAATTTTTAATTCTTCAACAAATTCTTTTTGGTTCAGAGACATTACTACGAAAATCCCTCCATGATAGAAGCGGATGAGAAAAAGGGTTTTTGGCTTGATAAAACTAGCGTGAGGACTTATTCCTCAACTAGTTTATGTCTGAGTTGGCTTATTTAAAGTGTAAGGATGAATTGTTCTATTTTTATCTAAAACTTAAGGTTTTTTTCTGTATTTTTTTTGATTTTATGTTTGGTTTTGTTATTGTTTGCTATAGAACATATCCTGTTTTTTAATAGAAGAATTTTATTTATCGGTGTCTATTGCGAAGGTGCGAGCGGTTAGGAGACGCTGGGTTCTTTACAGAAATTATGTAAATATTTTTGCTCTAATAAGGATTACCTCTGGCTTCCTTGGCATCTTGGCTATTTTGCAATGTTTAAATTATACTTTTACTATTGTGTGAGAAGGGATTATTATGGCGAGCTTAATTTTTGCTAAAGATGTCTATTCAAGTGGGTTTAACTCTGTTCAAGAAAGTGATACACTGTCTCGGTGTTTAGAAGCATTTGAAACAGGTATGCCTCCGGTTTTAGCTGTTTTAAATGATAAGGGCAAGTATGAAGGCATGATTACTCGGCGTTCGATTTTAAGGTCAAGACTTGATTCTACTGCGACCAAGGTCAGAACGTTGATGAAGGTTGCGCCCCCAGTTACTGTTGATTTTTCTCTTAGTAAAATGGCTAAGTTGATGATTGAGAGTGAGATGAGGCAGCTTCCGGTTTTTGAGAAGAATAAGCTGTTGGGGTTTGTTACTGATGAGAATATTATTCATGCGGCTGTTCTTCAAGAGTGGGGTAACAATGCAATAGAGAAAATCATGACGCGTGCGCCTCACACTATTGAGGCAAATCGTTCTGTGGGGGCGGTTCTTAGTTTAATGAGGGAGTATGGTATTTCGCATGTTCCAGTCATGGACAGCGGCAAACTTGTAGGCATGATTAGCATTCAAGATGTTTTGGAGAATATTTATTGGCCGCAGAGGCGCCAGACAACTGGAGATATAGTTGGAGAAAAAATTGAAACCCTAAGCGTGCCAGCTAAAGGCATAATGAATAGGCCGGTTATCACGGTTGAACCTCAAACGAGCTTGCGTGACACAGAGAAAATAATGCATGATCATGACATTTCCTGTTTACCAGTTACTTCAAACGAACGACTGGTTGGCATTGTAACAAAGCGTGACTTTCTTGAGCCAATTTCCCAGTTAGAAGTTGTTGAGAAGAAATTATCGGTGCAGTTCGGCGTTAAAGACGTAGATGTAAGTCCTGATCAGCAGGGATTCATGATGGAAGAATTCGATTCCTTCGCGCATAAGTACCAGGACGCTTTCCAGTTAGGAACACTTTTTGTCTACATGAAGAGTCATGGCAACACAAGCCTAAGGGGAACGCCGCTGATTCATTGTCGTTTGCAGTTTAGGACGGTGAGGGGAACTTTCTTTAGTGCAAGCGAGGGTTGGGGTGTTGAACCAACTTTTAGAGTGGCGTTAGACCGTCTTGAGCGGAGACTGTTGCGAAGCAAAGAGCTGTTAGCCTACAATCCAAGGTATGCAAGAGACTACTTGCGAAAGATCGGGTTACCACAAGAAGAAACCTAAGCTCTTCTTTTTTTTGATTGTTTTTTGACTTTTGCGTCGATGCTTTAGTGGTTTTTTGTTGTAAAAAGTGGTAGGGGGAGGGTTTTGGGTGTTTGTGTTTTGGGTTGGTTTTTTGGTTTAGCGTTTGAACCTGTTGCAGGTCAGGGTTAAAAAAGATATAAAAAGGTAGAGAAAGATACGGGAAGATGGGAAAAGGTGCATCCTACATGCCGCTAACAAAGCAGGAAACATTCAAAGCTAAACTCCAACGCCACAACCGGCTTGCGGTTCCAACACTTCTGCGGTGGCGCTACAAAATGGAGTCAGGTGAACTGCTAAAAGTCTCCGTCAAACCCCTCGAGCCAGAAAGCTACGGAGAAGAAGAGTTCCTGGCAAAAACAGCCATTGACGGACGCCTAACAGTGCCAAAACTCACCATGAAAATCCTCGAGCGCAAGGAGGAAAAGAGCTTTGCAGGCGCCATATTTGAAGCCACAATCAGCCCCGCAGGCAACCCAAACGATACTATGCCCCCACCCGAGGCAAATTCCCCAGAAAGCACCGAAACAAAACTACTCGACAAAATCAAAGAAATCCGAAAAAACCTCTAACAACATAACCTCATAACAACCCAAACCGCTTTAGACAACACCACATAGAAAAACTCAAACAACTCATCAAAAAGCTTAGGATTCGCCTAAAAAGCTGGGGATGGGCTTTTGATTTGAGGTGCGATTCCCTTCCCCGCTTAGGGTTTAAGGAAGTGGTTTGCATACTTAATTACCTTGAAAACTTCAGATCGATAAAGCTGCTTATAAAAATGAGCATCAAAAAAACAAGCAAGCCGAGCCGAACTTGAACCTTTTTGTTAATTCTTTTGTTACTATCATTATTATTCACCCGATATTTTTATGGAAGCATTTTTTCCCTTCTAATTAGTCTGCTTGACAAAATCAGCAACACAATTGACAGGCCACCTGCAACCACAGCAATAGACAAGTCAACTAGGAAGGCGATAGAAAATGGTAAGAACGAAATATAAAATGTTGGAATGATAACCACGGCGCCGATCGTCAAAGCAAGAGGACTATTGGCGCCCACTCTCTGTTTTTGTAATGAACTGAAAGCCATCATAGAAACTGTAGCTAAAGAAACGGCAGAGAAACCAAGCGCGGCGGTGAGAGCTAACAGCACTAGAGCTAAAAGTGTTGTCCCTGCAATAACGCTTGAGACGACATTGGCGGCGAATTCGGCAATGAAAAGAGTTAGTGCAAGGAAGAGCGCGGTTTTTAAGTAACTTTTAAAGATGTCGCTTTGACTCCAGCCGAGTGAAAGTAGATACTCCAAAACTCCATTGTTTTTGTCATAGACGTAAAGCAGAATAATAGATGTGGTGAATATAAGAATTCCAAGAGCCATAAACGGAACAGCAATAAGAAAAACTGCTTCAGGCGCACCTTTAGCAAGAAAGGTAATGGCGTCTGCTATGAAGGTTCCAAAGGCAGCAAAGAAAATCCCCATTCCAGAATATATTTTGCTCAAACTGAGGCTTCTTTTAGCGAAAATCAATGTATTATTTGGCAACTTGCTGTGGCTCCTTTTGTGTTTTTTCCGTTTTTTCACTGGATGACTCAAAAAGCTCTTGCAAGGGATTATCAAGCTGACGCATTTCAGTTACCAAAACCCCACTTTCAACCAATTTCTTCAACGCGAGCCCTGCTTCCTCGGGGCTAGACACATTCAAAACAAAGTAATCGCCCTCGCGTTGGGCGTCTATAATTCTTGATATGTCTGTTGAGGCTTTGATGCCTACTCGGTACTGTTTCGGTTTAATGTTTGAGATCTTATCAAACAATGTTACGGAACCGTTTTTGATTAAAATTAGGTATGTTCCAATGTCGGTTGCTTCATAGAGGTTATGGGAAGAGTACAGAATCATTTTGTCTTTACTTAGTTTTAGAATGATGTCTCGGATTTCCTTTGAAACCGCTGGGTCTAAATTCGCGGTGGGTTCATCCAGCAAGTACAAATCGCTTTCGTGAAGAAACACCTTTGCGATGGCAGCTCTCTTTTTTTGTCCCTGTGAAAGATCAGAGAACTTTTTATTTTTCAGTTGGCCAAGGTCCAGCAGATCAATCACCTCGTCAGGATTTCCGCCTTCTATATCAGAATAAAACTTTAGTGCGTCATACACAGTCATCTCTTCAGGCATTGCGTTATACTGTGAGAGATAGCTCATTCTTGTTCTCACTTCGCCTGATGTTGTTGTGTTTTCGTTATCGAGCAGGATCTTCCCGCTGTATGGCTCTAGTATGCCAGCGATTGTTCTGAACAAAGTTGTCTTGCCCGCGCCGTTAGGGCCTAAAACAACATATATTGACGGCTCTTGCAGTTTAAAGCTAATATTATGCAAGACGATTTGCCCATTATACCCCGAAGATACATCATTCAATTCCAAAGCATGCACAGCAATTTACCGCCAGTATCTTATTCTTAATCTTTAACTTACTTTGGGCATTGCCTAAGGTAATAAGATTGCGCATAAGGTACACCGCTTGGCTAATTCGATGATTCTATAAAGTAATCCAAGCACTGAACTTAGAAATTGAACTGGGGATGGGAATTGAACCCATATACAACAGCTCTGCAGTCGGTCTAATTATTGATGCCTAACGTGAAGGCTAAATAAACAGTTAGTCTGTTGCCTTTTTTCCAATTGCGTCTCAAGTTTGTCAGACAATTATTGCATAAGCGTCTTGCTGGATAAGGTTTTTATGCCCAAGTTTTCTGCTGCTTTGGCAAGTTTTATGTCGTCTGTGACTAACATCTTGTCAGATTTCTTTGCCTCTATAAGATAAGCTGTGTCATAAAATGTCAAGTTAAATTTGTACGCAGTGTCCAATACTTCGCTTCCTGTCTCATTATCAAGCGAGGCTACCTGCATACGTTCAAGAATCGAGTACATCAAATCCAATGATTTTTCAGCCTCTTCAATACTTATCCTTTTAAGCAAAAGACATTCTCTCCACAACGCATTGCCCAGCTCGTAGTACGCTAAATAAATCGTTGTGCCTTTAACTAGTTTTTCAACGGCGTCCTGTGGCAGTTCTCTAATAAGCTTGTATATGGCGTTAGAGTCAAACAGTAACTGCGACTTTGTCATCTGCTGTCCCTTGTAGCCCGAATGGATTCATTAAATTCTTCAGGTGGAATCTTTTTAAGAATTTCTGATACCTCTTTGGCGAGTTTGTTTAGGCGTTCTCTTTCCAATCGGTCTACTTCTGACTGCAAGGTTTCTCTTATCAGTTCACTTACATTTACGCCTAAGCTGGATAACTTTTTCTTAAGTTCAGCTGGAACCTTTGCGCAAACAGTTTCGTCCATTGCCACAGGTATTACCAATACAGTATAACAAACCCGTATGATAAGAAGATTCCTACTATTCATAAAAATCTAAATGAGAAAGCTTACCTGGGGATGGGAATTAACCCTCACTGATGCTCTTACGCAGCCGGTTTTTGTTTAAACAATCTTTTAGTTGGCAATCTTATGCCTCAATAAGTTATTTCACGCATCCTTTAAAAGGTAAATATACTTACTCATTTGCAGATAGAAATGAAAACACTTGAAAAGCTAAAAGAAACTTTAGCTGAACACAAGGAAGAACTCTCGAAAAAATTCAAAGTTAAAGATATTGGAATTTTTGGCTCTTACGTGAGAGAAGAGCAAACGAAAAAAAGTGATGTAGATATACTGGTTACCTTTTATGAAACAATCGACCTTTTCTCGTTTGTTGAGCTTGAAAATTATTTAAGCGATATTTTGGGAGTGAAAGTTGACCTCGTTATGAAAGAAGGCATTAAACCTCGCCTGAAAGAAAAAATTTTAAGCGAGACTGTTTACCTTTGAGAGATTTTCAGGTTTACATTGAAGATATAATTGAAGCCATTAACGCCATAGAGGAGTACACAAAAGGGCTGACTTATGATGCATTTGCTAAAGATAGAAGAACCGTTGATGCGGTAATTAGGAATTTTGAGATTATTGGTGAAGCTACTAAGCACATACCTGGAAGGATAAGACAGGAATACCCAAAGGTGCCTTGGAAAGATATGGCTGGAATGAGAGATAAATTGATACATGGATATTTTGGTGTTCAACTCGATGTTGTGTGGAAGACAATTAAAGAGCGCTTGCCCACGGTGCTACCTTTAGTTGAAGAAGCATTAACTAAAATGAAAGAAGAAACTGTACGTAGTTCCGATTAATCGGCCCCCGTTTCACAGAGCTAATGGACACCTTTTTGGATGAAGCCCTTGCTCATTTGATTTTGATGATGTAGTCTGCTTCGAAGTTTCTTGGGTTTATCTGCTTTGTTTTTCCAATCTTCAGCTCTGCTTTGCCGCTTAAGGCTTTGAATTGTTGAGCGAACCCTTCCACATAATCCATTACGCCACAGCCGTAGCAAAAGCCTCCCAAAAAAGAAACCTTAAGCATCGCAGGCGAGACGAACATAAGTTTAACCGTGACCTCTGGGCTCCTAACCCTGTTGTAGAGAAGGATGGCTTTGCGAACGAGCTCTTCCATTTCCGCCTGAGGCAAACTCATGATAAAACGCCGTTTAGAAGGGTATTCTCGAGCCGTCAAAGCCAATCTTCGAAATTCCCAGCTCGTCCTTAACTTCCCTCAATTGTGCAGCGGTGAAAACTGGGCCATCTCTGCAGACGCGGTATTTGCCGATGACGCAGCTTCCGCATAAGCCTATGCCGCAGCGCATTAGCCTCTCTAGGCTTGCTTCTATGGGCAGTTTGCGTTGTTCTGTTAATTCAAAGATTTTCTTTATCATGACTTCTGGACCGCATGTGTAGATCATGTCGAATTTTTCTCTGTCCAACAGGCTGTTTAATGGCTCAGTTACTAAGCATTGCAAGCCGTATGTGCCGTCTTCTGTTGTTGTAATCAAGCTTTTCTCATTACAGACACCGTTAAGCTCCCGAATAAAGAGCAGTTCATCTTTGGTTTTGGCGCCTTCAACGAAGGACAACCGTTCAGTTTTAGCTGAAAGCTGCTTTGCCAAAAACAGCAAAGGCGCCGTTCCCGTTCCACCGCTTACCAAGAGGACTCTGCCTCTGCTTTCAGTGAAACTGTTACCGAAAGGTCCGCGTACGCCGACGGTTTCGCCTGCCGCCATGCTGTGCAAATGCCGTGTTGCATCGCCAACCTGCTTCACCGACACGGAGACCAGCCCGTTACTTGCGTCCATTATGCTCAGCGGGATTTCATCCACGCCTGGAATCCAAAGCATCAAGAACTGCCCTGGCTTAGCTTTAGAGCATAACCTATCAGGCATGATGAAAGTTTTAACGGTTGGACTCTCAACTCTAACCTGCACGATTTCCATCGTTCTAAGCGTGTTAGCTGCGATGAGCGAGGCCGACAATTTCTCTCACACTCCCAACATGTTTCTTTCTCAAATAAACTTCCACTCCCTTAGTTATAGCTTGGAAAACCTCCGTGTCCTCCAACGCTATGGCACTGCCAACTTGAACTGCGGAAGCGCCAGCTAAGAAAAACTCAACGGCATCACGCCAATCCGTTATTCCGCCGCAGCCTATTATTGGCACATCAGGCAACTCCTCGCGAATGTCATATACGCATCGTAGGGCTACTGGCTTGATGGCTGGACCAGACAAGCCGCCTTTAATATTGCTTAAAATTGGACGCATCGTTTCAGAATCAATCGCCATCGCCTTCAGCGTGTTCACAGCGGTTAGAGCGTCTGCGCCAGACTCAACTGCTGCCCGAGCTATTGCGGCTATATCTGCAACGTTTGGAGATAGCTTCACAATTACAGGTTTACCAACTGCCGCCTTCACCATTTCAACCACTTCAGAGAGCAGTTTAGGGTTTTGACCGATTTCTGCGCCAGTTTGCTTAACATGCGGACAGGAAACATTAAGCTCGACTGCGTCGGCGCCTGCAGCAACGGCTTTTTTGGCAACTGTTGCGTATTCCTCTGCTGAGTAACCAAACACGCTAACTATAAGCGGAAGGCGCAAGATGATTTTTGAGTACTTTATTTCTTGTGCGTACAAGTCGATGCCAGGGTTCGGCAGCCCCATAGCGTTGATTAATCCGCTTTCTGCCTGAACCACCGTTGGATTCGCATAGCCAACTCTTGGTTCTATACCGATGGATTTTGTAACTACCGCTCCTGCGCCGCCCTTGGCAACGCGGTGAAGCGATTCAGCCGAGTAACCCAATATTCCAGATGCCAGAATGGTTGGGTTTTCCAGCTCCAAGCCTGCAAGGCGTGTACTTAACGGATTGCTTTCCAAACATATTCACTGTTCAATCTAGTTATTTACTTTTAAAAAGATAAAGCTTCGTTTAGCCAATTACTTCAA
Source organism: Bathyarchaeia archaeon (assembly GCA_050015395.1). Classification (GTDB taxonomy): domain Archaea; phylum Thermoproteota; class Bathyarchaeia; order Bathyarchaeales; family Bathycorpusculaceae; genus Bathycorpusculum. The sequence goes on along the minus strand of JBEKBM010000002.1, from coordinate 53,585 downwards.
CCCGTCAAAAAAAAGGCTAAGGTGCTATTTTGAATAGTTATAACACTTTTTATGTCTAATTTGCCACATCATTGAAGGAAGCGAGTATTTTTTGTGAAAAAAGAAAATGAGGGTTTAGGCAAACTTTGAAAGCGCCTTATTTCTTCTTTTTACCCTTTTTATCTTCTTTCTTTGGAGCCTTAGCCACTCTAATAACCTCAAAGTTACAATTGACTTCAATTTGTATTTAAAATTTGCTAAAGGCTAAACATTCTGACGCATCCACTAAAATGGTTCAAAAATAGGCGCTATAAGCAAAATAACCCTAAAATCAGGCGACTAATCTGGGGGTTTTTCCCATGCTTTTTCAGCAGTCAAAATTTACATTTATGTGTCAATATCGAAGTGTTGTTTTTGGAGAAGATTTTATGAAGCAAAATCAACGCAAGAAAAGTTGGCTTCTGAAACCACTACTTTGTAAACATCGCTCTATCTTGAATGTACTCTTTCCCTGTTCGCAGGGCGATTTCGGCTTTTGCCAATTCGCTTCCCAAGTACGCTACGTGGTCTTCTCTTGAAACCAAACCTAATTCAATAATCTTTGAGCAGATGGCTTCAGCGGTTTTGCCCTTGATTATCTTATCCGGTTTCTCCATCTTCGCATGAGAATAATGCAACGCCACGACGTATTCATTAATGCGGTCCACCACGATTGTGAATGAACCCAGTGCATCCAATTCTGTCAAATCCGATTTTTCGGCCGCAATCACCTGCACGTTTTTTTCAAACGCTTTATCATACAGTTCTTCCCGGTTCCTTTTGTCCTTAAACAACAGCAAGTCTACGCCGAGATCTTTGGGGACTGAACAACGTTTTTTTGCCAGAAACATCATCTTAGCCGCAGCAACTTCCTCGCCAACAGTTCCTTTCGCTTTGTCACTTTTTTCGGTCGCCAACAGTATGCTTGCGCCCACCTCAGATGATAAGCGCGCCAGCAAAGCATTAATGCCCACGGAATCCGCATCCATCAATTCAGTAACATTCGAAACACCAACAAACAACGGCACATTCGGGTTTCTGTCAGCGAATTGGCGAAAAGCAATAAACGATTCCAAAACGTCTGATGGCTCAAGAATCAAATCCGCTATGCATCTTGTCACGCCTAACTTCTTTGCTTGCTGAATTATTTGCTCTAGTAACTGGACGCGTTCTTCAGCTTTTTTAGGAAAATAGCCCTGGCGCTGATTTGTCGGAATAACAACCACAGCAACATTAGAGATATAGGGTGCAATCGCTTCAATGTTTCCTGCATCCGCACTCAATACGAGGTCTACGCCAGCGTGAACCGCCTCTCGAATCTCTGCTGGGTCAAGCGAATCTATGCTCACAGGCACATCCACAACCTCTTTAACCGCTTGAACAATACGTCTGGCATCTGAAGGCTTCGATTCGCCTGCAACCATACCAACATCAATAATGTCCGCGCCAGCCATGACGAAACGTTTTGCTAACCGCTGAATTGTTTCCTTATCCATTAATGGTGCATCAACGATTTCAGCCAAGACGCGCATGGGAAAGTCTCTGCCAACCGCCAAGTCCCCAATCAGCATGCTGCTAGGCTTCTTAAGCAGCGCCTCACGATTTTGCTCTGCCTTCTCTATTTCCTTCAAGGCTTTTTTCTGAAGCTTCTCTCGCAGCAAATCGCACGCGGGCACAACTGTTGAAAGCTGAACTTCTCTCAGCGAATCCAGCACCGTTGGCAAATCTGCAGCGTACCTTGGACCTTTAAAGGTCTGGACGCCGAACGCTTTTGTAATTACGGATGTGTCTCCTCGGACGAGCCCTGGCACCAAAATCACGTCAAAACCCTTAACGTCAACATCTTTTAGGCCTTTGGCGATGGTTTCAGGAGTTAACAGGGCAGCAACTGGAATCTTGAGGGCAACTATTTCGGTGTTTACGCTGCTTTCTTGTGCATAGCGTTTAACCGTGTCCTCTGCCAGCGCACCTGTAATCAAGAGAACTTTACCTGTTTTAATTGACAAGTTTTATGGTTGCTCCCTTATTGTTTGCTTTTGCAATGAAGACTTGCCCACCGACATTTTTGACCCAAGACGTAGCCGAGCTGGAGCTTTAACGTAAACCTTCAGTTTTGTTCCTCCATGAATCTATTCTTTTCATCAAATCAGCCATAACTATCGAATAGGACGAGTTTGGAGCTACTCTATTAACCACTTCATTGCAGCCTTCAATCAGTTCCAAAAGTTTGCTAACTTTTTTTTGTTCCCCTTCACCGTTTAGAAAAGCTTTCACGCGGGTTGCATGTATAATGGCTTCAAGTGTTGCGTCCATGGCGCGGCAGTGCACCTGAGGAAGTTTCCGTGTCGCCTGCACTAACTCTACGTTGCACACGACTCTGGTTTTTTCTGTGTCAATTTGCGTCATATCAGTGACTGAAACATCAATGGTTGCATCTGCAAAACGCAGTTTAGGCGCGTTAACAGCTTTTGCTTGCTCAAACCATTCTTGAGGCACTTTGCCGTCAATGTTTGCTTCTTTGAAGGCTGTTTTGTAAAAAACCTCTATGTTACTTGTTAAATTTACAATCGCACACCTGTTTGCTTTAATGTTGCTGCAGGTTGTTGACGAATTGAAAAGGTTGACGATGAGATGCTGCTCGTCCTCCATGATGACTCCCATTGGCGCCGCGTTAGGTTTCCCATCCATATTATAAGTGGAAACTATGCACTCTGCAATTACGCCTTTTAAGAAGCCTAAATCAGTTAACTTCGCCGCCAAACCAACTCACGCCACATAGAAGTTCACAAGCATTCTTTTTCGACCGAATGTAAAATTTCACAGTGACATAATAAAGCTTTGCCAACCTAACGTGCCAGTTAGGTTAAAAAGATTTGATGGCTTGTCTGGCTGTTGTTTCCAGCATGTTACTTTAAAGCTTGATTACGTTAGCTGCCATCATAATCAAAAGTATAGAAATAGCAATAATGCCAACAAGAAGTATTGCGGCTGCTATAAGCAATTTTTTGCTGTTGTTTTTTGGCTCGCGTATTTGAACTGTCCTCTCTGGAAACTCGTCAAGCATTTGAGCCGCCAAGCGACCTCTTTCCGTTAGATTATATCGTCCATCGCCCAGTTTTTCTATAAGATCGCCCAACACCTTTAGGTGGTAATTGAACCTGCCCGTGTTAGTAACTTTTGCAAGACCCATAAGTTCGACGTAGGGCAAAGGTCCTTTATCGTTAAGGCACTTTAGAATCTCTCTCCTTGTAGGGTCCTTCAGGATTTTATGAAGCCCAGAGAGCTCCACTGTCATTTGATCGTTCATCGCCTTTTCCCACGTATGAATACAGCTTTAACGATTACAAATGCTTTTTCCCACGTATGAATGCAGCTATAACAATCACAAATGCAATAATTAGGATAACAAGGGCGACAATGAGTATTTCGTAGATTGAAGTTGGGTTCTGGGTTGAGGTAGAAGAGAGTTGGTTCGGTGTTAAAGTTGGTGCAGGCGTTGGGGTTGAAATGGGGGCTGGTGTGGCTGTTGGAGATGCAGTTGGTGCAAGTGTTGAACTTGGTGTTGGCGTTGGGTTAGGTGCAAATGTCGCAGTAAGCGTGTGAGCAGCAGTAACATGGGTGAAGTTAACGGTTTGACCAGAAGGCGAAGTAACCATTAGTGGACCAGAATCCTCCGTTATACTTGCAATGTAATATCCGTTATTCGGCGTTATAGTGAAGTTCTGATTGGCACCATAATTAACCGTAGTAGTTCCAGGAGCAATCTGACCATTAGCCGACTGAGTAATAGTAATCGTGTAGGTATTAATTGAAAAGTTCACAGATACAGTTGTAGGTCCAGTAATAGTTGTACTCAAAGAAGTAACTGCGCCTTCACCGATAGTTCCGTTAACCACGACGTCAGCGACGCTGTAACCTGTATCAGGAGTAAACTCAAAGTTCTCTACTGAACCAAAGTTAACCGTCTGGGAAGCAATGTTTGAAGAACCACCAGAACCCACATTAACCGTCAGGCTGTAGGTATTAATCGCAAAGGTTGCTGAGATAGTAGTTGCTCCCTGAATGTTTTTGACAGTATAAGAGCTAACAGCGCCAACAGAAGTTCCATTCACCAAAACATTAACGACATAATAACCAGTATTCGGTGTTATGGTGAAAGTTTGACTGCCACCATAGTTAGTGCTGATGACTCCGCTCGGGGAAATAGAGCCCCCCGAGCCGGCAGTGGCATTTACAAAAGTCGGGGCTTGAGTATTCGGAGAATCTAAGAAGGGAACAAAGCTTACGTTACCTAAGTTGGAATTGTCCTTAAAATCATAGATTGTCCGGTTTATCGCTTGTGTATCAGTCGTGCCCCACCAATTGTTGATTGCCGATACATTGTAGCCTATTCCATTCAACTCGAAATTGTACTGCTGGTTATTATAGATGTTATTATTGATTATGTTTGGCTCTACTATGCCAGTGCCTTCTTGGAACCCTATAGCTATTCCGATGACATTGTCGGTTAGGGCGTTATTTTCGATAATTGGCGCTGCTGCTGTAGATCCGACATAAATTCCGCCTCCGTTCTGACTCGAATCTGTACCTAAATTGTTTGTTATCAGATTTCCCTGAATTAATGGGCTTCCCGAGGAGATGCTGATGCCGCCCGTGTTTCCGCCGATGATAGTGTTATCCAAGACTGAAGCATTTCCACTGCAATCAATACCAGAATCATAGAAGTTGGTCATGGTATTGTTTGAAATTACACCACAACTTGCGTCAACATCATAATTGGGCCTCCCACCGTTAAATGTGTCATGGTCTATTTTCGCTGGCGATTGTACGTTAACTTGGCAGGCATCGAAGTCTGCGTGTTGAATTATGCTTCCTGAATTGGCAAGTTCATTCCAGCCATTACTCACGGGAGTAAAAGTGATAGTGCCATTGTTGAATTGGATGTTATTGGCGTTTGTGCCTGTTGCTACCAATGTTCCGTTTACTTGAATGTAGTTGCCATTACCGAAGTCTATAACTGCTCCAGCTTCGATTGTCAATGTCACGCCAGTGTTAACGGTAACAGGTCCAGTAAGAGTGTAGGGGCTGTTTGCTTGTGTCCATGTGGTGTCTTTACTAATTGTGTCAGGTACGTTTGTACCGCTTTGAGCTGTACCAAATTGCACAGCACCTGCTAATGCAATGCCGCTAATAATGATGGCGATTAAACATGCGCTTAAAAATTGTTTCATTGCAGGCAACTCCATTTCATGATAAGAATATCGCACAAGCAATGGTTTAAGGTTATTTGACTAAGTATTTTATCAAAATTTTATCATAGGGGTATTTAAAAAAATTCATCTGCCCAGACATAAACCCTGAATTATGCCAAGGAAACCTAGACACAGGATAGTTGATGAATTTATAAAAAAATAGTTCTAAATGTGGGCAAGTTCGGTTAGCTGCAGGTATTCCGCATGACCCTTAACCAGGTGCAATTTTTTACATCCGCGTGGAATCTGATGCTAGAAACTCGGGAAATCATGCGAGACTAAAGTATATGGTTAACCTTGAATGAAATGACATTACTCATAGATTTTTAAGTCAAAATTTCTTAATGGATAGATTCTAACCCTAAACTAATATACTGTTTTCTCATTATGCTACCTTTAATTTCGGTGCAGTCTTTGCCAGAAAAAACATGCTCAAATCAAAGCGGCTTACCAGAGCAAATTCGTGTTTCAACAGGCACTGCTATAGTTCTTGAACTGTTAAAAGGCAAGTTAGATGCCGAGCCTACAACGGCGTACCTGATGACTTACAAGATGGGCAAGTGCACGGCTAACTGCGGTTTTTGCCCCCAAGCCAGAGGAAGCAAAAGCAACGCGGAACTGCTGTCAAGGGTTTCATGGCCAACTTTTCCAACCTCAAACGTCCTAACAGCACTTGGCACCATGTCTAGGCAGGGAAAAATTAAGCGCGTTTGCATCCAAGCCCTAAATTACCCACAAGTTTTTGTGCATCTTGAAGCGCTCGTGAAGGAAATAAAGAAACAAGCTGCGGTTCCAGTCTCGGTTTCTTGCCAACCACTTAATGCTGTCAATATTGAGCTTTTGGCAAAGGCAGGTGTTAACAGGTTAGGTGTAGCATTGGATGCGGCAACCGAAGCCTTATTCGATAAAGTTAAGGGTAAAGATGCAGGCAACTCTTACGGTTGGGAAAACCAGTTCAGCCTGTTAAGTGAAGCAATAGCGGTTTTTGGAAAGGGAAACGTGAGCACTCACCTGATTGTTGGGCTAGGCGAGACAGAAAAGGAAGCAGCCCAAATAATTCAAAAATGCGTAGACATGAGTGTTCTGCCAGCTCTTTTCGCTTTCACACCAATTCGAGGCACAAGATTGGAAAATAATTCTCCGCCGCCGCTTGAATCATACAGGCGAGTGCAGCTTATGAGGTTCTTAATGGTTAATGGTTTAGTAAGGTATGAAGATATGCATTTTGATAATGAGGACAAAATAACAAATTTCGGTATAGCAAGCCATAGGTTAAAACAGATAATTGAAGATGGAACGCCCTTTCTTACCTCCGGCTGTCCAAATTGCAATCGACCCTTTTACAATGAAAAACCAAGCGGACCAATCTACAATTACCCAAGAAAAACAAGCCGAGAAGAGATAGAAAAAATAAAAAAGCAACTGAAATTCTGTTAAGTTAGCAGCTGATCAGCTGTTTACGGGGATTATTGTTTGCTTTCTTTCGGCAATTTGGGTTTTTGTCTTGTTACCTGTTCAACTAAACGCCAGAACTCGTCCATGGTATAGCCCTTAAGCAGGTCCTTCATGAGTTTTTTCACTTGGTAATATGTCATTTGGGCTTCGCCTTTGTCTAAGCTTTCCTGCGGACCCTTAATGCGCCTGAAGAGCTCGTCCATTTGCCGTGGTGAAGCTCTGATTCCTGCTTTCTCCAAAAGCTTCTGTATGAGTGTTTGCCCAGTATTTCTGCCGACGAAAATTGTTGTTTCTCTGCCTACGATTTCAGGTGGGAAGGGCTCGAAAACTAAGGGGTGAGCCATCATTTCCTCTACGTCCTCTTCTACTTCATGGGTGAAAATGTTTTCGCCAATTATGGGCTTATGGAATTGAATGGGTAAAGCGAAGGCTTTTTCAGCTGTTTGAGCTATCCTATAAATTTTTCCTAAATCAACGCCTGTGTCAATATTGTAGAGGAGCTCTAACGCTGTTACAACTTCCTCAAAAGGAGCTATTCCAGCGCGTTCACCAAAGCCCGCGATGCATGTGTGCACGTATGATACGCCTTCTTCCACAGCAGCCAGAGTGTTTGCGGTTGCCATCCCGAAATCGTTGTGACAGTGAATTGAAAGCGCTACTTTATTTTTTACGGAATCAGGTAAACCATCTCGAACGTGCGACATTAAATAACGCATAGAAAGCGGTCTTATGAATCCAACACTGTCAGCTATCGCTAACCTTCTTGCTCCAGCGGTGGCTGCTGCTTCAAAAACTTGTAAAATATCTTCAAGCGGGGTTCTGGTGCCGTCCATGAGAACGAAGTTCACGGTTGCGCCATGCTTTTTTGCGTAATCTATGCTTTCAACTATTCTTTGTTGGGCTTGCTCTTTAGTTAATTTCAACGTGTATTGCAAGTTTAAACCATTAAAGGGTGACTCAATGGTTACTTCTTTTATACCGCATTCTAGGCAGGCGCCTACACTGTTTTTGGTTGGCTCAGCGGAAGCCGTAATCTTCACGTTTGAGAAACTTTCATTTACAATGCGTTTAACATTGCGTTTTTCATCTTCTGACAAAGCCGGGAAACCCACGTTAATCTCAGCGACGCCTGCTTCGTCCATTAACTTCGCCAGCCTAACTTGCTCAACGTAAGTTAAATAAACTGTTGGCGCTTTGATGCCTTCCCTGAAGGTTTCATCCCAAATAAACACTCGGTCGGGAAGTTTAGGCGGCAGATTCTTTCTTAAACGATTATAATTCGCAATTAGCCCTTGCGCTTCAAGCTTTTTAAATATCGTCTTTCTCATTGAGATTCAGTCCAACAATATGAGAGATAAACAGTATGTTTAATTTGCAAATTCATATATAAAAGCTACATTTTTCAGAAGCCCTAGGTCCTGTTTCAAGTGTAATTAAAAAAAGAATTTTTAGCCATTTTCTCAAAGATTTTTTCCAAAGGGTTTGGTTTGCCTTTTCTTGAAATAAGATTTAGTTGCAAAAGTTTTAAGTGTAAAAAAGAGAAATGTATTAGCCGCTGAGGGGAAACAGAAAATGAGCAGCCTAAAAGATACAATTGAAAAAATAAAAAGTTTAGAAGCTGAGAAGAAAAATCTTTTACTTGAAATTGAAGAACTCAAAAAAATGGCTGATGCAAAAGCTACTGCTTTAGAAAGTGAAATTGCCTCATTACGAGAAGAAGCTAAATCGCTAAAAATCCTGATGGGTCAAGAACAACAAGCGTAAACCAGCTTAAGTGGGTTAAACGCTCGGTTAGCTTTTACCTTGTAAATTCTGGCTACTGACTCTCAGACGATGGAGGAGTTCTTTGAAGAAGAGCATTTATAGTATTAGCCAGCGCGTTGCATGCTGCTTGTCTTGCATCTATGGATGTGTCGGTTTCAAGTTTTTCAAGTGCTTTATGCAAAGCGTCTACTCTCTCTGTAATCTCTTGTTTCTTCTTCTCATAATTGTCATGAAGCTTCTCTTGTTCAGCAGTGAAGCTCTGCAATGCTACTTCTAACCCGTTCTTTGCGGACTTTAATGCCTGTCTTGTCTGAACAAGTTTTTCTGCAGCTTTCCTCCGAGCCATCACTTTGTAAAAGCGGATTTTAATTTCTTCCTGACCTGCCACGTCATCCTCTAACTCGCGGATTTCAGTACTTAAACGCTGAACATCTGCGTTTCGCTTGAAACTTAGCTCTCTTACTTTTTCAGCATATTCTTTATCGGTTTCAACCAGAAGATGATTGTTGTCCGCTAGTTCCTTTTCTTCACCCGTGAGGTTTGTTTCTTGAAGCCTTTTTTCGGCAAGTGCACCTTCAACGTCTAAGAAAACCTGGGAACGCTCCTTAACAAATTGCTCGTCTACACTTATGGAGGGGTTTGACTCGAATTCTGAAATTATTTGGCGCAGATTAACGAGCCAATCATCGAAATATTGGCTGAAAGGTGAAAGCGCAAAAATTTGATTGCCAAGCTTGCTTAAGATGCCCAGATTTTTTTCGACAACCTCCTTTGCAGAAATCTCCGTTTCTTCTTGATAGTAGTTGCCGCCTAACCGCTGCTTTTTTTCCTTTGCTTTCTTTTCATGCGCAGACTTTGAGTATTGCCGAGCAGCGCTCCGGCGTGAACCAGTTTGAGGCTTGTAGCTCATAAACAAACCAGTGTGCGCAAGAAATATTTAAACAATGACATAATCCGCAAGCTAATTGTACTTTGTTTACTAAATGCCAGCGGCAAAATTTCAACCATACTGGGTTAAAGCCTACCTACTGACAAACCTCAGGAAATGATTTGCTCTGTTGCTGGGCGAAGAAAAAGAACTTTCAAAAAAGAAAAAGCTGAAATTTTGAAAAGCCTTTTCAGAACTTACGTAAACAGGTTAAACGCTTAGCAGAAGAAATAGGCATAAACAAGAAAATGCTCGAAGAGACATTCAGAGAAGAAATGAAAGAACCTTAATTTTTCTGTTATCCAAAACAAAATATTGGGTTGTGGGGTTTGGAGACACATTGAGGGGGAGAAGGGAGAGCGAGCAAAAATATAATTTCTCCAAACCTTTCCACCCAACCCATTGTTTTGGTTTTTGTTTTTGCCCTCCATGTTACAACGCTTTGAAAGCCTCGAACCACCTGTTATACATCGACAACATATCTAAGGAGACGCTTGGTTTTCGCTCTTCCAAGATTTGGCGGAAATCAGCCATCGTTAAAGATCTCGGCTTAGCCTCTCTATCCATTGCTTTGCCTGACTCGAAGAATTCTCCGATAAGTTTTAGCTGGGCAGATTGGCAAACATCACGTATATCGCTTCCTGAGAAGCCCTCAGAAAGCCGAGCTAACTCATGCAAGTCCACATCTGTGTCTATCTGCAGATTGCTCGAGTAAAGCTTTAGCATGCTTAATCTGGTGTTATGATCTGCTAATGGTACAAGAATTCTTTTCTGGAAGCGTCTAATAAACGCCCAATCCAAATCCCAAGGCTTATTCGTAGCGCCAATAACGTAAACATGAAGAGCCTTGCCCTTGTCAACAATGCCGTCCATTTCCTTTAGGAACTGGTTGCGGACGCGAATTTCTCCGCCGACCTCATTGGAATGCGCTCCCATTAGCGATTCTAATTCGTCAACAAACACGATGGCTGGTTTACCCTCGTTTGAGGATTTGCGAGCTGAACCAAACAATTTAGCGACGTTCTGCTCAGCTTCCCCAAGCCACTTTGACATAATAGATGCAGCATCAATAGAGTAGAAGTTAGCATCAATCTCCGTTGCAACCGCTGCCGCCAACAAAGTTTTACCGCAGCCAGGTGGACCAAAAAACAATATACCACGTGGCCAGCCTAACGGGAACAAATCAGGCCTTTGAACTGGATAAACAATGGCTTCTTTCACTGCTTTTTTGGCAGTTTCTAATCCTATGACTTCATCCCAACTTACTTTGGGTTTCTCGGTGATTATAAGTTCTTCATTATTTGGTTTTCCGCTTCCATTGCCGGTTCCATCTAATGTTGCTCCTCCACCCTGACCATCAGTGTTGCTTGCTTCATTCATTTCAGCTGATGAAACGGCTCCTTGCAATGCTTTGATTCTTTCTTGGTAAGCGATTGCTCGTTGAACGTAAACTTTATTCAAACCGTATTCGGGGTAAAGCTGCACAAGTTGCAAGAGACTCTCGATTGCTTTTTGATAGAAAGTTATGGCTCTGCCTTTTTGTCCTTGCTTATCTAAGCGTACAGCATCTAAAGCGTACCCTGTCGCTGCTTTCTCTAGTTCATTTGAGGCGCTCATTTTTTTCTTTTCCTATTCAGGCGATTTTAACTCAATTTTTATCTTGCCCTTTGTTCCCAAACTTTCAAGGGCACGCTCAATTTCTTCATTGGAAGTTTGCAGTTCACTTGAACAGCGACTTAAATCTACCTCACCATTAGTCTTGCGGACATATTCGAGAAGCACATCTTCCAAGCAAGGCTTCTCAACCTTCAATGAGAACTCTTTAATTTCAGACTTCTTGTAGGAGAATAAAGTCTTTGATGATTCCATTCCAGTTTCTTCGGAAGTTTTATGCCCAAACACCTGTGAAGAGCTAGCGGTGAGAGCAACAAGCTCCTTAATCGGTGTCTTCTCTTTCACTGGTGAAACGGCAGGTGGCTCTGGAAGAGTTTCAGCTATCTTTTGCTGCATGAAGCATGTAACTTCCTTTAGTATTTCTTCGCCGCCTTCCGTCTTCTTGCCAACCGGAATCAAATTTTCGTCAGTGGAGAGCTTTGTTGCATGAAGCGTCTCTTGGATAGCGTAATTAACGTTATCGAGTTCCGAGCTAACATCAGGTAAGACCTGAAATAGCTCTTGAGAAACATTTTGAAGCAACCGCAATGCAGGCTTCAACTCCGAAACAATGTCGCCTAGTTCTTTTATTGTTTCAAGACGGAGAATCACTCGTTCAATAGCTAACTGAACATTATATAGAAACTTTACAAGCTTTCGGACTTCAGCAAGCTCAGTAGCGCAAATCGCAGCCTTTTCCCTATTATTCTTTTTCAACGCACCCATGCAAGTTTCAAAAAGTATGCGGTCTCTTTCTTTTAATCGAAAACTCGCTTGCTCCAGCTTATTTTGCTGAACCCTAAGAGTAGTAATAGATTTGTTTGCGACTTCACGTATAGGTGGAGGGTTTTGATTAATTAGGCTTAGACTTTTGATGTCTTATCCCTCCACAGAACGATATTTTCACTTTGTTTGGCTATTATTATATGCCAGCTTTCGCGATCTCTTTAACGTAGACAACCACTGGAGGCTCGGGCAGTTTCTGGGCAACACTTACTTGTTCAGCGTAAGTTTTCGTTCTCTGTGTGGTGTCTTGCGAATCGCCTAGCAGTACGTTTGAGACTTTGCTTTTTGTCAGCTCGAAATCGGTTTTTTCTAAAGTGGCACGTTTCAGTGTTTCTTGCAGAAGTGCAAAAGCGTTCTTGTAGTTTTCTTCGTCCACTTTGCCTATTTCGTGTTCAATTTCAAGGTTAGCAATGGCATAGCTAAGCGATGATATTTCTTCTTGGCATCGTTCTATTTCTATGGCAGCTTCGTCGACAATGATTTGGGCGTCCTTCTTTAGTTGAGTTAAAACGCTAGTGAAACTATTGTGAAGTTCCTGATAGAGGTCTGGCGAGATTTTTCTTTTGTCATTTAGATCTTTTAGAGCCTGGTCTTTACGCCATATGAAAGGGATCTGGTCACAAAGGATACTTGCTTGGTTTTTAATTTTTGATATGAATGTGACTTCAGCACCATTAAATTTCAAGGTTTCCATGGGCTGTTTTGTGAATTGACCGTCTCCAAATTCGACGAATACAGCGTCAAATTTTCCGCTCGGTGTTAATGCGAAAGATGCAACTTTACCAATTATACGACCATACTCGTTTTTAATAGGTTTACCAATATAAAGAAAAAGATTGGAGTTAGACATGTTTGTTGTTTTCCTCCTATTTTAGAAACTCTGTGTTGATTTTTCTGTTTGTGAGGCTGGGGTTGATGGCATTCCTGGGGGCAGATCTGGGAACTTGTCCTTTATCTTCTGCTCTGCAACTGTTGCTGCTTCTGTGAGAATCTTTGATGCGTCCTCGTTTACTGTGTCAAAGTTTAGTGTCATTCCTGAACCTTGGCCTGCTTCGATCATGATTCCGCTTAACATGTTTCCAATTTCGCCCAGTTCGCTCTCTGCTTCTGGAAACACGCTCACTAAGCCTGCTTTGACTGAACGTAGAACTCCTACGGCTGGGCCTAAGGTTGATACTACGTCGCCTAGTTCTGATACTGTTCGTAACCTTAATGTAATTTGTTCAAGTGCAAGTTTAGCATTCATTATTAACTTTGACATTTTTCGAACTTCAGCTAACTCGTTGGCGAATACATTTGCGCGTGCGCTGTCATGCTTTGCATAAGCGTCAACTATTCTAGCGAAGATTGCTTTGTCTCTTTGGCTGAATCGGTCCGTGGCTTGATCAAGCTTCTGTACTTGAAGATCAATGCGCCTGACGGCGAAGTCTAGTCGTGGCTTCAATGGTCCTGGTGGTTTTACAGCGTCTTTAATGCGGTTTGAGAATGGTTCATCTTCCCGTTTACTTTCCCACTTTTTTGCAAAACTTTCTGACAATTTCGATTACCTCTGAAGAGAGAAATGCAGAGAACAATCTTATGCATTGTTAATATGATGGAGATATGCACGTATAGCTGTACAGCTATATGTCGCGTAAAAAGTTGCTTTAGGCTTTAAATGGAAGAGTTAAAGGCGATGTAAGCGCTAAACCGTTTAGACAGAAATGTGTAAGTTAGACTAAAAAGAAGCGCCAAGTAATGCTAAAAACAAAAAGGTGATTGAATGAATAGTAGATTGAAAATATTCGGTGTAATAGCTATTTTAGGTTTCGTAGCAGGCATTATAGTACAAATCACAGCAGTCTTTATTATCCCATGGATGGTTGCAGTTTTGCCGTTGCTCGGCGGTGCGACAAGCTACCTGATTTCGGGATTTGCTGGTGCATGCCTAACAGTTGTGCTAGTCGGTGCTTGGGCGTATATGACCGGGAAAAAAGAGCCTTTCTAAATAATAGCCTACTCTCCAGCCTCCTTTCTTTATTGAAATCTTATTTTTAACTAAAAAATAATTTCTACATCCTTCCTTTTTCATTTTGCCGTAAACCAAAGTGGGAAACTTAGAACGCAAGATAGATTTGTATGTTGTAGCAGAAAATACAGGCCCAAGCCGCTCGAATGCGCAGTAACGAACCATGAGCCTGCCGATTGAAATTAGATGTTTATGGACTCGGTAGCGGAAAAAGATGTCATTCGCCTTAAGCGTCTTCGTACCTCGATTTCCTCATCGTCCAAAATTATAGGACAGCGCACCAACTTATTTGCGTTTTCTAAAGAGTTTGAACTCATAAATTTCCACTTGATATTCAAAGCCAACCTCAATGAGTTCAGTCGCCTCTTCCCCCGTTTTTGGCTGCTTTTACAACCCATTTATCTTCGTATGTTGTTGGACGACCGGGATAAAAAATCCATATAAGAATCATTTTATATCATTCAATGGAGTGATTGGCATGGTTGATTTGAAAATAGATTCGAACAAGACAGCGTTGGTTGTTATAGATGTGCAAAAGGGCATAGTTGCACTCGACAGAAAACTTGAGCCTAACACTGCAAGCCAAGTTGTCGCAAACGTCTCAAAGCTTGTCACGAAGTTTAGGGTTGCTGGAATGCCTGTTTTCTTAGTACATGTGACATCAATCGATGGAAGAGACACGCTGCATCCCGTGACCGATCAGCAGGTTCAGTGGAGTTCAAGCCCGAGACCTGCAGATTGGACAGACTTTGTGGAAGAAATAAAGCCCACGGACAAGGACATAGTTATAGCGAAAAGGCAGTGGGGTGCTTTTTACGGAACCGAACTTGATTTGCAACTAAGACGCAGAAAAATAGAAACCATTGTCCTATGCGGAGTTTCAACCAACATAAGCGTGGAGACAACTGCCAGAGACGCATATCAACGCGGATACAACCAAGTCTTCGCCATAGACGCAATGGCCACAAACAGCAAAGACGAGCATGAAGCAACCCTAAAATACATTTTTCCAAGAATCGGACTGCTAAGGACCACAGACGAGATCCTAAAAGCCACAACAGAAAGCAGCCACAAATTTTAGCCGCGTTTCCTTTTAAACGTTCAGGAATAAAATCTCCTGCTTAGAAATTAACTCCTTAAATTCTTAAATATGGTTGTTACCGTTGCGTTAACAATCACAACTCACCTAACATTCTTTCAAGGATGAGGCTATGTTTAAAAAAATTGATGTAAGTAGATAAATATACGGTTGCCATATCTTGAGAAGCAATGAAAAGGCAAACATAGGTTTAAGGCTGGTATAATTGTACAAAAGGCTACTCTGGAGCTGATTAAATGAAGTACATACTCGTTGTTGGAGATGGAATGGCTGATTACCCTGTTCCTGAATTGGGAAACAAGACTCCTCTTCAAGCAGCATACAAACCAAACATGGATTCAATAGCAGCCAAAGGCCAAAGCGGCCTCATCAAAACAGTTCCTGACGAGTTAAGCCCAGGCTCAGAAACTGCGATATGTTCACTGCTGGGGTACGATCCAAGAAAGTATTGCACGGGCAGAGGTCCGCTTGAAGCGCCTTCCAGAGGCATAAGGCTAGGGGAAAATGATGCAGCGTACAGGTGTAATTTGATAACAGAGAAGGATGGAGTTATCGTTGATTATTCCGCGGGTCACATAACAACTGAAGAATCAAGCAAATTAATAGCATCGATAAATAAAGCGTTTGGAAAATTAGGCAAAATCGAATTCTATCCAGGCCTTGACTACAGGCACTTTCTGATACTGCGAAACATCCCAAAGCCAGAGCTTATCCAATGCACCCCACCGCATGACGCTATCGGAGTAAATGTTTCAGCGGTGTTACCAAAAGCCAAGTCGGCAGAAGCCGAAAAAACAGCACGATTGCTCAGAGAGCTAATTAATCGTTCCGGAGGCATTCTGCGGACTCACCCCGTAAACATTGCCCGTGAAAAAGCAGGCAAGAGACCTGGCAACCTGATTTGGCCGTGGGGAGGCGGCAAAAAACCGTCTATGCCGACGTTGAGAGAAAAGTACGGTTTGAAAGCTGCAGTCATATCTGCGGTTGATTTGGTGAAGGGAATCGGCACTTACGCCGGAATGGAAATAATCAACGTTCCCGGAGCAACGGGTTTGTATAATACTAACTATGAGGGCAAAGCAGATGCTGCGCTGAAAGCTCTTGAGGATAATGATTTGGTTTTTGTTCATGTTGAGGCACCTGACGAAGCGGGGCACGTTAGGAATTACGCGCTAAAAGTTAAAACGATTGAGGACTTAGACAAGAGGCTGCTAGGCAGAATTCTCGACGGCTTAACGGAGCCTTATGCGATTGCGATATCGCCTGATCATCCCACGCCAATTAGGATCGGAACGCATTCAAGAGACCCCGTGCCTTTCGCTATTAAATCGCCGTTTTTGAAGCCTGACGGCGTTAAAAAGTTTGATGAGTTTTCTGCAAGAAATGGGGCATTCGGTCTAGTGGAACATGACTACCTTATTTCGCTTCTTATCTCTTCATCTAAACGGTAATTTGTAAAAGAGAATTTTGCTTAATTGCTATTTTCTAAACAGTCTGTTCCGAGTCGATGTCTTTTATTCGTTTATTGATGACTTTTTGGACGTCAGGGTCTTCTTCCCTGTGCTTTGCTTCAACCAAAAGGTCTTTTGCTACAGGAAGGCTTTTTCCGCCAAAAATTTTAGCAAAGTTGCTTGAACGTTTTTCAAGTAAGCGGAGGTATTGAGGCAGAACGCAGACGAAGTTTAATGGGTAACGTTTGCCTTTGTCTAAGTCAACTACGACCAGTTTGATGCAACTGTCAAGTCTTTGATTCCCCCTCTTGACTGCGTAGAGTTTTAAGTTCAACTTCCCCCACCAACCGATAACTTGTCAAGTTTATGCTAACTATAGGTTCAACTCTTCGTTATATCTTCCTTAGAGCTCAAGTCATATTAACCTTGTTGAGAAACAGAATGAACCTTTTTGTTAATTTGATACAAAAGAAACAGGAATAATAGAATACACATTCAAATGTATTTCAGGGCAAATCAGCCTAATTTAACTTGATTTTGAGGTATGGTAAACAGGCGGTCAGAGCGTTGCAGGTGAAAGGTGTTGGTCCTGAAACGGCTTCCAGGATTTTGGGGAAGATGCATCCCCAAGAGGAACAGTTTTACATGGATTTGCTGAAGGCGAAGATTCAGTATTTGCGTACGAGAGAATTCTGGGACAAATAACTAATGCCATTTGTAGCGTCCTTTGACTCAAAGTAGTGGAGTTCTTTTAATTTCTTTAACTTGGTCGATATCCAGATCATCGCTGATGATTAAATTGATTTTTCTGTCAATCGCTGAAGCAACATGTATGGAATCGCGAGGATGCAAATTGTATTTATTCATTAAAGCTTGGGCTTGGCTTAGAATATGTTCGTCTACAAGTATCCATTGCAAGTTTAAAAAACCAAGTAACTTTTGACCCTGGCTTATTGCCTCATCTCTGCCCATTGCCTTCCTTGTTATCCAAACAACTTCATCCCACGTCAGTGTTGATGTGTATGCTGATAATTCGCCTTTTTCTATGCTCAGCAATATTTGTTTAGCGTGCTTAACCTTGGGTTCTTGTTCTTCTGTGTATAATATCGGGTAAATGAAAACATTTGCATCAATGTAGGGCATTTCTTTCTTCGACTTCTTGATTTAATAACTCTTTTATGTTTATTCGTTTCTTTAGTTTTGGAGAAGAAGTAGTTATGAAGTATTCAGTGTAGCTGCCTCTAACTTGTGGTTTTTTAATAATTATTTCTTGATCGCGCAATTCGAGCGTTACTTCGACACCTGGCCTTAATCCAAGGGCCTCCCTCATTCGCTTAGGAATTACAATTTGTCCTTTTGGCCCAACATTTTTTGTAGGCATTCTTCGTCCGTCACCGAATAATAATTGGTTCCACAATTATTTATACTTTCCAACCATCTGGTAATACTTTTGGGCCAAAAGCATTAAGTTCTTAATGACTTGCAAGCTTTTGATAGGCATTGCTTAAAATCTTGGGCTAAACAGTAAAACAAAAGTCAGGATAACCAGACGAGAAAAAATGTTTTAGATTGCGATAAGAATTTTAAGGCTTGATAAAGTTTAGTGTTAGGAAAATGCCGATGCCGACTAAAGCAGTTCTATTTGACATGTTCGATACTCTCATGATGATCAGGAAAAACCACGAGTTTTACAGCCCATCATTAATGAGAATGTACAGGTACCTAAATAAAAACGGCATAAACGTTTCCTTTGACACATTCCAAAAAGCATACATCAAAGCCCGAGACGACCTCTACGCTAAAGCAGATGCGAATTTAGAGGAGCCACACTTCAACGTTCGGGTTTCTGAAACATTGAAAAGTTTAGGCTATAACTATGATGTTTCTAGTCCCATTGTGGCTGCTGCAACGGCTGAGTTTTGCGAGGAATTCATGACTTTTGTTTATTTAGACGAAAATACCGAGAAGCTTTTGCGTACTTTGCATGGGAAATATAAGCTGGGCATAATTTCCAATTTTGCAATTCCCGAATGCGTGCACAAACTTCTCAAAACCCATGATTTAGATAAACTGTTCGATGCGATTGTGGTTTCTGGAGCAGTTAACAAGCGCAAACCTAGCCCGGAAATCTTCAAATGCGCTTTAAAGGCGCTTGGTGTTTCTGCATTTGAAACAGTTTTTGTCGGCGACACCTTAGATGCGGACATTGAGGGGGCAAAAGCGGTTGGTATGAAAGCCGTATATATTGAAAGACGTGTCGAGAAAGTTGAGCATGTTCGTCCGGACCAGACTATTAAGAGCCTTAGTGAACTGCCGTTGGTGCTTGAACGTTTCTAGAATAAGTCTTAGGTTTTAAGCGATTTTTTGGCGAAATCTTAACTTTCGGGCTATTGATTTCCGTTTTTAGTAGTTGAAGTAATTCGTTGTGCATTTGAAGAAAATTGATGCCTTTTAGCGTAATGATGTAAACTTCTCTGCCTTCACGGGTTTTGTGGGTGATTAGATTGCTTTTTAACATGAATTGAAGGTAATCATTGAGTTGGGTGAAGCTTAAATTTGCTTTATACATTATCTGTGTCTTTAGTGTGCCTTCTTTAGTTATTTCGAGAATTTGCGCCATTATGCTCATTGTATCTCTTCTTTTAGATTTAGCGCTTAAAATCTCCTTTCACTTCTATATAGCATATCTTATCAATTAACTTTTAAGTCTTTAGTAACACCACTGCATGCTGAGGACAAAAAAAAGCACAGAAAACCTTTATTGCTCAGCGAGAAAAACAACAAATGTGAAACAAACATGTTGATAGGCGTAATAGCGGACACGCATGATAATTTGCCTCTTGTAGAAAAAGCTGTGAAATACCTAAATGACCAAAAAGTAGGCTTAGTTCTTCACGCAGGAGACTACGTTGCAGGTTTTGTTATCCCAAAATTCAAACAACTAAACTGCAAACTAATCGGCGTGTTCGGCAATAATGACGGAGACCACGAACTTTTAAAGAAACGGTTCAGCGAAACCACCAATTGCACAATCCACGACCGATTCGCCGCAGTGGAAGTGGAAGGCTACAGAATCGCGGTACTGCATGGAGAAGAAACGGAACTGCTGAATGCGATAATAGACAGCGGATACTTCAACGCTGTAATTCATGGTCACTCACACAACAAAAGCATTGAGAACAAAGGAAAAACCCTTGCCATCAACCCAGGTGAACTCTGCGGGTACCTGACAGGAAAATCCACAATAGCCATATTAGACACAATTAAGCAGGAAGCAAAAATAATAGAACTATAAACCTCAAGCGTTTTGGTGCTCGGAGAAGACTAAACCCTCCTCTAATAGCCACTACATTGTGGTAGGCTCCTTTAGAAAACAAAGGAACCCGCTGCATTATACTATCAATATTTTGCATTTTTTGTAGTCTATTTCAGTCTCAAAACCCAGCTGTGATAAGTCAACAGCCAGCTTGACGAGAAGTAGACGTTTGTTTGCAGAATACAACTCATTTTTCCTTCTCTCTCTCGGGAAAATCACCTATGTCTCCTTTACAAATAAAAGATTTATCAAACTAACTTATAGAAGAGATTTATCAAACTAACTTATAGAAGTATTACCTAGTTTTTTTGCGTAAATATTTTGAAAAAAGGTGTTGGGTAGGGTTTACTTCCGTTTTCGGAAAAATTTTAACCCTAGCCATTTTAGTCACATTTTCAAACACAGGCTTTAACTGCTTTTGTTGTATGGTTCTCTTAGCAGGTTAGCTTTTACGAATAATTCCTTTAGTTGTTGGTCGTTTGCTCCTTGTCGTATAGACGTTAGTATGTCTGTTAGGTTGTCGTTTCTCATCAGGCAGGGTTTTAGTTTGCCGTCGCTTGTGACGCGGATTCGTGTGCAGTGCACGCAAAAGTCGCTGTTCTCAATTGGATGCACGACTTCAACGGTTACGTTTGGCAAGTGGTAGATGAGGCGGTTATGCATAAATGGTCTTTTCTCAATCGTAACAGCCTTCTCGCGCAACATTTCTTCCTGCTCATCTAGGCTGCGGTGGTGCGTCGTGTAGTAGGTGTTGCTGACGTTTATGGGGTCAAGCTCTATGAGTTGCAGCACCACGCCAGTTTGCCGCGCGTACTCTATCATATCTGGAACATCGCTCACGTTTACGTCTTTTAGGATAACCATGTTGAGTTTTACCGGGCAGAAACCCGCTTCAATGGCGGCTTTTACTCCTGCCAGTGCGTCTTGGAGTTTTCCGCCTGTTAGCTTGCGATACGTTTCCTCATTCAAAGATGGCAAACTAATGTTGATGCGCTTCAACCCCCGCTCATGCAGCTTCTTCGCCATGTCGCCAAGCAAAAGACCGTTAGTTGTTAACGACAAATCCTTCAAGCCAGGCACCGAGGCTATGCCTGAGATGATTTCTGGGAGGTCTTGGCGCATGAGTGGTTCTCCGCCCGTTAATTTTATGCGTGCAATGCCTAAGCTAACGGCTATTTTGGCTATCCGGACTATTTCTTGAACTGACATTTTTTCTGCGGAACGGTTTGCGCGTTTTACTTCGCCTTCTCTGTGGCAGTATACACAGTGAATGTTGCATCGCTGGGTAATCGATATCCGCAGGTTAAGTAGAGGTCTGCCACAGTTGTCTGTTAAACTCATTCGTTATTCCCGCGCGTGCTTAACGATGTGTGGAGACTCGGGCAAAATAAGCATTTCTACCGCAACATGCACAGCATCAGGGGAACCTGGGATACAAAACAATGCTTTGCCCTTAGCTACCCCAGCTACGGCACGGGACAAAACCGCGGCAGAGCCAACACGGTCAAAGCTTATGCGCCTAAAAAACTCGCCGAAACCCGGCAGGGTTTTCTCAAAGAAAGGCGAAACCGTTTCAATCGTAACATCTGTCGGCGTGATTCCTGTGCCACCGGAAAAGATGGCAACGTCCAAATCGGGCGTGTTTAGGGCTTGCTGAACTGCATCAGAAATCATGACTTTATCGTCTGCAATTATTTTTTTGAACAGGACGTTTTGTCCAGCGTTTCTTAGCAAATCAGTCAATGTGTCGCCTGAAACATCACTAACCGCAGCTTCACCCTGTTGCATCTGCTTATATCGTGAAGTACTGCACATGTAAATGCCAAAGTTCAATGTTTTAGGTGCCTTAGCCTTATGCGCCTTAGAGGTTTCACTCATGCAAAGCTACACCTTCTTAAACTTGCGGACAACATGAATATTCTCAATTGCCGTAGAAGGATATTGACCTGCAGCGTCTTTTTCATACTGCTTTGTCATGTCCCAAACAGTCAACAAACCCATCGAAACCGCGGTAAGTGCTTCCATTTCCACACCAGTTTGCGCTTTTGTTTTGACGGTTGCTGAAACCTCAACCGTGCCCTCATTCAGCACTTTTACGTCAACCTGCACGTTCGTCAAAGGCAACGGGTGGCATAGAGGAATAAGGCTGCTTGTTTTCTTAGCTGCAAGTACGCCGGCGATTTTTGCCGTGTAAAGTGGGTCGCCTTTCGCGATTTTTCCAGTCTTAATTAAATTGATTGTTTCTGCCTTCAACTTTATGGTTCCGGATGCGGTTGCTTCTCGGAAAATTTCATCTTTGCCTGAAACATCAACCATTGCCATAGTTTATTCACCTTGTTTATTTTGTTCCCATGCTTCTATTAGGTTTTGCACGGCTTTAGCTTTTGCTGAGTTCTCATTGAACCTGTACATGCGAACTCTGCCGTAAACGAGTTCGTGCAAAATGCCTTCAGCTTCTAAAATTTTCAAGTTCTCAGATGTCGCTGTGAAGTTACTGTTGAGTCGTCGAGCAATGTCTGAAACGTTAAGGGAACCTAATTGGTAGATGAGTTTTAAAATTTTGATTCGAAGCTTTGATGAAAAAACTTCTTCTAACTCCATAATTGCTTCACGTTTTCTCTTTTTCTACTTCTAAGCTGGCACTTAATTCTTTCTCTAACTCACTTGCTGGAATGGAAAGTGAAACCTGTGTTGACCTTCCGCGGGTTGTGGCTACTTCAACTGTTAAAGCGCCCATTGATGAGAGAAACTGGGCGTAATTCCACAATTGCGTGTGATTATTCGGCTCCACACCGAACTCTTCACAAACAACCGCATAGGTTTTCTCAAGTTCAGATAACAAAGCGTAAGCCTGCTCATTGCCCTTAAAGTAACGTGCTACCGCGAGCAGGAACAATTTTTGGTGTAAACCGAGCCCAGCTAGCTCACTTCGACGTATACTAGGAACAATACTGGACACTGCCATGCGAACGCACTCAGGCTCGACTCTGCCCGCATCTTGGGCGTCTGCATATTTCCCAGCACGCCACAATAATTCAATTCCGAAACGGGCATTCCCAGTTTCTTTAAAAGCCAAATCAGAAATTAGGTCAACAACGTCTTCCTGAACGGCTCCTAACTCAAACGCCATTGAAACACGGTCATTTAAGATGTCAACGAGTTGTTCTTTGCCGTAGCGTTCTAAATTGATGATGCTGCGTTGTAGAGTGCTTCTTGCGCTCGCATCTAACTTCTCTAATGCTTTTAAATCACGTAAAATAAAAATAAATGACAACCTCTGCGGCTTGCCCTGCCGCATCTCCTGCAAACGCGTCAACTTGTAAACAGCGTCTGAGCCTTCCTTTTCGATGAGGCTGTCAAACTCATCTAGGGTTAATATTATGAAGGCGTTTTCCTCATCTAAAACTTGCATGAGTACTGTGAGGACTTCTTCTGCAGAGTAGCCACGGGCAGGATAGTTGGGGCGGAAAACGGTGACGGCATGGTGCAAAATGGGGGAGAGGCTTCCACGGTATTCTCGGCAGTTAACATGTACATAGCGGAATTTTATGGCTCGCTTGTTGGCTTCAGAAGTAATATTTGCTCCAAAGCGTTGTGCAAGGACTGTTTTTCCAGTGCCAACATCGCCTGTTACAATTACGCGCTGAGACATCCTTTCCGGATAACGAAGGATAAAACTGAAAAATTCCATCAGCAAGCGGTGTTCTTTTTCTCTGTGAGGCAGCTTCTGCGGAACGTAGTTTATGTCAAGCTTAGCCTCGTCTTTGAACACGCTTTGATGAGCAGCCAAATTTGATTCCTCAGCGAATTAATTTTTCTCTTTTCACAATATTATTATGTTTTGAAACATAAAAGTATCCTTTGAATGTAAACCCAACATAATCATAAATTGAAACTCATTACAAGCCTCCGAAACGTTTAGGTCTTCTTAGAAATGCATCTGTGCCAAGAAGCATCAAAAAAAGGTCAAGAAGAGAAGATAGAATTGAACTTTCAGAATTTATTCTTCAAACCATCTGAAACAGAACTTGAAGTTTCAGTCAAGACACAGTGAATTCTTGCGGTGCGTCTCCTCATTTGAAGGTCCATTTACCGTTTATCTCTTGGGGTGGGCAAACGTATTATGAATTTGGTGCCTTTGCCCTGTTGGCTTTCAAACGTTACGGTGCCGCCTAAAGCTTCAGTCATACGCTTAACCACAGCTAAACCAAAACCTTGCCCCTTAGACTTTGTCGTAAACAGATGCTGTGTAGCCTCTGTGT
Organism: Bathyarchaeia archaeon; assembly: GCA_050015395.1. Taxonomy (GTDB): domain Archaea; phylum Thermoproteota; class Bathyarchaeia; order Bathyarchaeales; family Bathycorpusculaceae; genus Bathycorpusculum. The sequence continues at coordinate 29,593 of JBEKBM010000002.1, read as the reverse complement.
GGGGTCGATTTGCATGTGATTGTGACAGGACAGTCACAACTTCTTATACCTCACAAAAAGCATTATGAAGCACGGTTCAACATGACGCTAAAAAGTATCCAATGTTACGCTAAAAAGTATCTAAAAAGCATCCAACGTGACGCTAAAAAGTAATGCCAACAGGTTTTGCGTCAAAAACCGAGAAGACTTTTGATACATGAAGTTTTGTTTTATCGTAAAGTCCATATTGGAGAGAACAAACTTGAAAGTTATTGAAAAAGATGTACTGCTCGATGAGCGGATTATTGAAAGGCAAGTCAAGACTTTTTTAGATATAGTAATTTTAGCCCTGTTGAATGGGCGGTCCATGCACGGCTACAAAATTTTGGCTACCATCCACAGAGAATTCGGTATTTTGCTCAGCCCCGCTTCCCTATATCCTCAACTCCACCTCTTAGAGGAAAATAAACTGATAGAACCAACCTTTGACAAAGGAAAAACAATCTACTGTTTGACCCCTAAAGGAAAAGAAATATTCGAAAAAAAATTCACCGCTTATAACTTATCTTTCCAAATAATGAATAACTTCATAAAAACCCGCGTAGAAATTTCTTAACCTACGTGCATCCTAAAAGGGTGTTCTATTGAATGGAAGATAAAACTTCCACTGGTCCACCCTTTGTTATTCTTTCTTCAATTTTCCTTTTAAGCTCTCTTATTTCGTCAGTGCGAAGCAACACTACATCACTGTCTGATTGATCATTTCCAAGCAAAAGTAGAATGATTTCTTCCTTCTCCTTCAGATGATTCTTTCCTTCGATAGTTATGCCTTCAATTTTGTCCAGAGCTATTTCAAATAGGATTTGGGCGGGTTTTTTCCGGAACAAGAAGAGCCTTTTGTTCGTGAGATAAAGATATCCATTTCTCCAAATGCCTGGAAGAGACGTGCCGCGATAATAATGTGAACCAAATGTCTTGAAGATGATTTTTTCGTTCTCATTTAAGGGGGCTTCTTCCTCGCTATCTACTAGGACGGACTTTCTGATTTTTTCGTCCCAAGCTTCCATAATCCCATAATCCACCATGGTTGTCATGCCGGCAATTGCAGCTTTCAAGTTAACACCAATCAAAGGCACCCCGGAAACTGATATGACAAGATCTGCCTGAAGAATTACGCCTTTGACCAAGATTCTGTCAACAAGGTCTACGAGTGCACCATCTCTTGCAGGTTCCAAGCTCACCATTCTCCGTAGTCAACTTCTAGTACGGCTGCCATTTCTTTCAGTTTGATGGCTTCTTCGCTAACATGCTCGTATGGCGCCTCTTCCAGCCTTTTAACAGCTTCCCTGAGTTTACTTCTGGTTTCGCTAGACAACTTGCCGCCTATTTTTCTCTCCACAGAAGACAACAACGTTTTCGCTTGACTTACCTTTTTCAACTTTATGTTCACTTCTTCCATAAGTCTCAACAACTCATCCGTGTACGCTTTGACTTTCTGAAGCTTGCAGCCATTCAACGCAGCTCTTAGTTTCTCTAAAGCTTCTTCCAGCGCTCTTTTGTCCATTTCAGAGATTTTTATACCCAGCCTTTCTATTGATTTCTCTGCTGAATAAATCACAGCCACTGCTCGGTTACGAGTTTCCACGACCTCCTTTGCTTCTTCATCAATCTCGTTATACTTGGTTGCTTCGATGATCATCCTGGTGATTTCTTCCTCTGACAGAACCTTTGTCTCAGCAATCTTGATGACTTTTCTTTTCCCTGTTTCCAAAATCTCGGCAGAGACAGTTAATATGCCGTCGGCATTTATCTTGAAGGCGACTTCAACCTTTTGCTCATATCTGGGTGCTGGAGGGATGCCGTTCAGTTTGAACAAACCGACGGATATGTTATCTTTCGCGAGCTCCCGCTCGCCTTGTAGGACATTTATCATCATCGAGGTCTGGTTGTCTTCTTCGGTTGCAAATGTCATGTTTTCCTCAGTTGGAAGGGTAGTATTTCTCTTGATCAATCGCGTAAATAATCCGCCCGATGTCTCCACGCCTAGAGATAGGGGCGTGACATCAAGCAGCAGCATATCTTTTATTTCACCGTTTAAAACACTGGCCTGGACACTGGCGCCAGTAGCTACTATTCCCATAGGATCAATGCCTATCTCAGGTTCCACTTCAAAATAGCTTCTAAAATACTCTCTAACAATAGGTGTCCTAGTTGGTCCACCCACCAGAACCAGTTTGTCTATATCTTGAGGTACCATGGCTGAGTCTCTTAAAGCCTGCTTCAGTGGATATCGGAGTCTCTCAAGTTGTGGTTGGATGAGTTCTTCAAGCTTTTTCCGGGTTAAGGTTATGCATGGGCTAAGTCTGGATCCATCCAAGTCAAGTGTGGGTTTCACAGTTGTTAAGCGCTTTCTTGAGAGGAGAATCTTCGCCATTTCTCCAGCATCCCTAACCCTGTTCAAGTTTTTCTTGTCGGCCCTTAAGTTAACGCCGTATTTCTCCTCTATTTCGCTAACGAGATAATCTAAAACTGCGTCATCCATGTCTTTGCCACCCAGGTTTGTATCTCCGCTGGTAGATATGACTTGGAATACACTGTTGTTTATCTGCAAAATGGTTACGTCAAAAGTTCCAGCGCCCAAATCCAATACTGCTATCTTAAGGTTTTTTCCCGCCTGGTCTAAACCGTAGGCTAGTGAAGCCGCTGTTGGTTCGCTGACGATCCTCAAAACTTCCAGCCCAGCTATTTCCGCCGCCTCTTTCGTGGCGTTCCTCTGGTTATTGTTGAAGTACGCTGGCGCTGAAATTACTGCCTTGTCTATCGTCTCGCCCAAATACGTTTCTGCGTCTTTTTTCATCTTCTTTAGTATTAATGCGGATATCTCTTGAGGAGTATACGCGTAACCGTCTATGTTTACGACGTAATCTGTGCCCATTTTTCTTTTAATCCATCGTACCGTTCTTTCTGGGTGAATGTAGGCGTAGCTCTTTGCGTTCTTGCCTACGACTATTTCGCCATCTTCCCTAAACGCAACAATAGACGGAAACATTTTCCCATAAGCGGTTGGCCCTTCAGACGCTGGTACCAGTCTTATTTTTCCATCTTTCATTACAGCGGCAGCAGAGTTGGATGTTCCAAGATCGATTCCCATTGTTCGACACATGGCAATCACCATTCAGAGGCTTTAGCTGCCCTTTTCCTCCACGAGAATAGTTTCTTCGACTACCGTTTTCTGGAGGGAGCAAAGGTAATGTTCGCAATACTTTGTCAATAAGCTATAAGCACTCTTTATTTCCTTGAATTTCTCTTCTGCATGTGGATCCCCTAGATGAAGGTCAGGATGGTACCGCCGAACAAGCATATTGTACGCGGAGCTGATTTCGGATATACTTACCTCATGGCTCAACCCCAAGGCTTTTCTTGCTGCTTCCACGTCGTCAAAATTTATTCGCGTTACTCCAACTTTGGTGAAATTGTACGGCGGCAGGGGACCGACGGCGAGAAACTCGAGTTTTCTCTCGTATTTCTTCTCTAACTCTTCTAGTTTACTGTAGAATTCCTGTTCTCGCTTTTTATTAACCAAAAAAGCAGCATGCATCAGTGTATTTTGATCAGTGACTTTGTTTTCGTCCAATTCATCTGATAAACTTTTCAGCGAACTTTTTACGTCCTCTACGTATTCGCTTTTCCATTTGTCTAACACTAACTTAACTTTTCGCCCTAGCTCAATCATGAGTGATTGGTCAGCTTTTTCCTTCGCTTCCCTTGTCAATTTCCGTATTTCCCCGCTTTCTTTTAAAATATCTGCGAGGACGACTTTGTCCCATGAGATCTTAACATTGATCTGCAGTTTATTGTCAACCTTTTCCAACGTCTTCTTCAGCTTCATCCGAGCTTGTTTTAGAACCTTTTTTGTTTCTGCCTCGTCTTTGGCTATTATTCCGAAATTCATGGGAATTACTGCGTGAGTCTCCATTATTTTCCGTAATGTCGCTTCGTGAATTTTGACCTCGGCTATTCCGACCTCACGGTTTTCGGGAATGTCGCTAACGACTGCTCCGACATCCTCAAATTGTACACTGTATACTTCACCATTGTCCAGCCCAATGTTGCCAAAACTTTGTCTATTCTCCGAATTAATAATCCCATAAAGGTACTTTCCCATTTCAGTTTTCACCCACTTCCCACAGTTTTTGACTCATTTAACTGCCCTACAAAAGAGTATGGAGGCCAAGGACCAGTGAACCTCACAGCGAAACCCTCTTTCTTAAGCTGCCCCAGCAGGGTTCCTAAGTTTTCAATTTTATCTTTTTGCGCAAGGCAGGTTATGTTGAGGATCATCTGTTTGCCTTTCCATTCTTCGGGAACTTCCTTATTTATTGAACCAAGTTTTAGGTCGTCAACAAGCTTCTCGATCTTGGCGCACAGTTCATTTCCATATTTGTCTAAGACAAGATGCTGTTCAATTTGCCTTCGTTTTTTTAAATTCTTATTAAGCAAGTAGGCAACCCCACTACTTGCGTTTTTAAGTTGTTCTTCCAGATTCTGAATTTCTTGACTATCCTTCACGTTTCTGTCAACGAAATCGTTCTCGAGGAAAACCTGAACGCCATATTCGGCTTTCCCTTTAAGCTTTGCCGATAGAGCTTTAAGTTGTTCGTACTCCTTGCTGAGCCACATTTTTAGTGTTTCATTATTTCCTTTGAAAATTGTATCAAAGGTTAGAGGAATCACTGTGTCGAATTCATTCGTAGCTAAGTCAATAACGTATTGATGGGACAGGATCCACTCACTCGCTTTTTCTTTTGCGCCTGTTTTATAGGGCTTAGCCTCGCAACTGTGGACAACTGCACCAATGTCGTTAAAGGCTACGACGTAGACTCTATTGTCTTCAACTCCGACTTGCCCAAAATCCTTTTCTTTGACGCTGTTTACTATGCAATAAATGTATCTTCCCTCTCCGTAATCGCTTTCTCGAGACATTTCAATCCCCCTTATGCTGTTTCCATCTTTCTGGGTTAGCCATCACGTCAATGGTTTCTTCCACCAATTTGTCGAGATCAGACCGCACAGACCTGACAAGGCTTTCGAGATCATTCTCCTCTTTTATATGCCTGAGCGCTACGTCAAGCTCCATTAGTCCCTTTCCTAACCCTTCGATTTCCATCTCACTTAGTTTACCAGACTCCATTCTTCGTATCGATTCTCTTTCAAGAACCTCTTGCACAACCTCCACTAGCGCTACAACTAGTCCAAGGAGCCCAGATTTCAGGTTGTGTTCATCGATTTCTATCGGCATATTTTATCAGCTACTTTGTTCAATTTGACTTCTAAAACACCATTGTTGATAGTTTGGAAAGCCTTCTTTTCAACAGGACAAAAAAGGAGCAGCTCTTTGTGGTATTCCTTCCCCGAGATTACCAGAAGAGAATCTTCCACTTTGACAGCGACGTTATCCTCTTGTGGGGGCAGAGCGGCTATTACTCTTAGGCAGTTTTTTTCGTCCATAACGTCTACTAATTCGTCGTCGCGTGCCCTGTTCGCCAATTCTTCATTTATCCACCAGTTGAACAAGATTTTTTGGCCAGTTAAAAGATCGATTTTGGATCTTTCAAACTTGAGAATAGGTATTCCTATGACTTCCTGTGCTTTCGGGTTTATGATTTCTCTAATTCTCATTAGCACTTCCATGTCGGAAGAAGCGCAAACTAGACTCGTTAACTCCCTAATACCCGCATATCTTTCTTTCAAAAGATAAGTCATTATTAGTTGGCTCGTCTCATCTACTGCTTTGAGAAGCAAGTTCAATTTTTCTGATAAACTCAACGTCGAACCCCCACCTTTTCAGCGACCTTAATTGCCTTGCTTTTTTTTGCCCTTACGCTTTCCCAGCCACACCAAGGACACGCGAAGTTCAGCAGTTCCTCCCTATCAACTCGTTTGTCACATTGGGGGCAGTTCTCTTTTTCGGTTATGGCTTCTTTAAAAGCAGGTGTTTCTAAGTTAGTTCCGGACGGAAACTCAAGTCCGTATTTTGCTGCTGTCTCAAAAGAAGCGAGAGCGGCTCTTATTTTTATTCCAAGCAGCTCGACTCCAGCAACGCTGATGGCGATGTCGGCGTTAATTACTAATCCTTTGTCTAAAATTCTATCGATGGCATCGGCTAGGCCTGAGTGCTCTTTTTCAGGTGTTAAGGTACGGTTTTCCATATTTTCACTTCTCTTCTTTTTTTCTACAGTTCCGTCTAAAACTAGCCTAGTGAGTTTATCCTCTGGCTAAGTTGCACTCTGTTTACCCGTTTGTACAGGAGACGCTGATGGCTCAACGCCGTGTTTCTTTTATCGTATTCTTCCTTTGTTATTTCGCCTAGCTCGTAGAGTAACCGGTTCTCTCTTATTTTGTTGTTAATCTTTTGTTGATTTTCCTTTACCCATATTTCGTCAGCATGATCCGTAATTGTTTCCATAAGCCAAATCATGTCAAACGGTGGCAGAGAAAGGCCCACCATTCGCAGGAAAATGTCATCTATAAAGAAAGGCATGTGTTTCACCTGTTCTGTGTTATCTTCATGCCATCTGCCCCGATTTTTATGTAAACAAAATTGTAGGGAGCCCATGGTCCGCTGTAAAGAAGCCTAATAAGTGAGTGTTTTTTCTGCAGTCTTTCCACTTCGTTTGAAAATGCATCAATGCCTTCTTTGTTAACAAGAAAGGACGCGTTTAAAATCAACCGCTCACTGAACAAATCACTTGTGACTGCTTGCTTTGCCTGAGCCTTTAGCGATTCCAAAATATCTGAGGCACATTCCCTTCTTATTTTTGCGTCGACAGCCACAGCGTTCTCGGTTAGAACTGCTTTTACTCCGAGCTCGATCATGTTGTCAACTAGCTTTAGGCATTCTCTTGTGGGTAAGTAGGCTTTGCCGAGTAGGCGCTTTAGAATTACCTCGTTTTTTATTAGTGTTCCAAATTCCGCTGGCACGATCGTGTGCTCTTCCATTACTTGCCTGATGACTTTTTCATGGTTCTGGGTATTGTCTTCTGTTAGTTCGTAGTCTTTCATTGGGGAATCGCTTACTACTGCTGCGACATTTTTGTAAGGAATGGTGTAGACTTCGCTGTTGTTAATGCCTATCTTGCCGAAACTCTTTTTTTCGTTACAGAGCATTACGCAGTAGAAGTATTTTCCCTCTTCCTTTTGCAGTTCTCTGTGTTCTCTAATTGGTATTTCGTTCTTTGAATCGTGTTCAAGTATTTCGCACTTTTCCATTTACTCAGCACCTCTGAATTTTATTTCCTCTTGCAAATATTGATTCAAAAACCTGCGAGCTTGAATGTGCTCATTAACTATTCTTCTAATTTTCGGTTTAGCGTCTTCAACTGGAGCGTAGACTATTTCCTTGCCAGACTTCTTAACTGATAGTAATCCTTTCTGTTTTAACGAGTGAAGCAGCGGGTATATGGTTCCAGGGCTCAGCAGAACGTTGAATTTCAAGTGTATAGTTCCTATTATGTCGGTCCCGCACATCGTCTCCTTTTGCAGGATAGCGAGGATGATGTTTTCCAGATTGTCCTTCACCATTTTTTCGATGGAGTCACCTGAAACTTTAGATTCATCAAACAAGTCTCCAGAGAGTATTGTCAGATCACTGGTCGTAAGGCGAAGTTGATTGTGGTAGCCTGCCAATTGCTTGATTTTTTCAAAGCTAAGTTTGGCAACGTCATATGTGCAGAGGCAATCTATGTTCCGCGCTTTGCAAAATGCGTTCAGAAAATTCTCCCTTTCTTCAATTTCAGCGCTTTTCTGGTCGACCATGGATCCTGCGTCTACGATGAGCTGCATTTCACGGTTTTCTTCTTTTTGGAGTCCTTTGAGTCCTTCGGGCGGGATAATTCTAAGCTTAACATTCGCTGGGTTGAACTCACGCATCAGAGCTGCTTGGTCGCTGGTGGTTACATACACTATTTGCTTTTCGTTTTGGGCAGGAATTAGAAATGCTCTCTGGATTGTGTATTTGTCGACCTTCGGTGTGTAAAGATGAAAGGTGTGGTTTAGGCATTTGACTTCTCTATTTGGAGATGTTTGAGTGCCGAAGGCGGACGTTGTTTCCATCGCTATTTCCCCGTTTAGTCGCTGGTTGTCATACTTCTGCCGCTTGCTCTGGCGTTATTCTGTCGCAGCGTCTTCTAATCATCTTCTGCGTCCAGCCGATTAGTTCGCCATCCTTAGTGAGTCTGATCTGGTATCTTCCTAGAATGTCTTGAGTGTCAGGACATGCCTTTCTCTCCAGAACTTCAACTAAAACTGTCCATTCGTCATTTTTTTCATTGACTTCTACTATGGTCCCGGGAGTCTTGGAAATGCACTTCTCTGCTATGGCAAGCGCGTTGTCAATAACTTTGTATATTGAAGCCTTCTGCGTTCCCATTTCTATTCCTCCGGTTTCTGGTGGGCATAGGTGTTGCAGACGTTGATGGCTGGGATTGTTGCGCTGGTTTTCCCGATTTGGACTTCAGTGTAGGCTTCGTTAAGTATTTCTTTTATGTGGTCGGTTTTGTTGAGGGTCTCCAGTGAGTTGCCTATTTTGGTTGCGAGAACATCCAAGCATATCTGTTCAAAATCTTCGCTTGAGTAGTTGCCTAGAGTCTTCAAACCCTGAGAAATCATTATTTCTGATCTTGTGCCGGGTTTATGAGGCCCAGGTAGTTTTTCTCTCATTGTCCTTACGACTGTGACAATTTTTTGCGCTTCAGGAAGTGAGACGCGAGAGTGCGCCTGAACGATTTTTGTCTCTGTATCAAAGTCGTAGTAGTCCATGTATATGTCTATCATTCTGTCTAGCAGGGCGTCTTGTGGTTTGTGTACTCCTGCGTATTCTATGGAGTTGCTCGTGAATATCACGTTGAAATCAGGATGAACTTTTACGTATCTTTCTTCTCCGAACATTGTTGGAAGTTCGAGTACATGTTCCTCTAGCACCGATAGGAGAACGTTGTTTGCTTCTGCCTTTGACCTGGAGAACTCGTTGTAAATTAGCGTGTAGCCGTATTTGCATGCAAGCGTTAGCGGATTATCAACCCACCGGCGTTTCACTGTTTCTCTTGTTAACCAGACATTGTGAATGTATTTGTCTCTCAGGCTCTCGGCTTCCATTTCTGAGTATCCCCCTATTAGATCTGTTGTTGTCATCTGGTCGTCGCCGTTTATCCATACGGTAGGTCTTCCCAACTCTTTTGCTACTTGCATTGCCAGCGTTGTCTTTCCGCAACCTGTTGGTCCAACTATGTGGGGAGAGCACCCAGCTTTAACCCACAGTTTAACTCTATCCTTTAGCTTCCTAACCTGCTCAGTCTCGATAAAACTTTCAATTGCGGGCGTCAAGCACTCCGTTTCTACATGCATATCTGAGAGTTCCCGTGTTCTTCTTTCCAATGCCTGTTTTGAATGTCTTTCCTCCGCTGTTTCGTGAACCCGCTTGCCCCGCACAACTCTTTTATGGGTAGGTTCAAATTTCATTTAAAAAGTCAGCCTTCTCATGTTATCATTATCACGGCAAATTTTTTAAACAATATTCAAAATTTCGTTACGAAAACTGTTTCGAAAATAAAAAATCAGCCAAGAAGTGAATTTAAGGTTAAGCGGTAAAAACGTAACAACAACTTTTTGCAAAACCGGTGCCATAAAGTGAGTTGGTAGCATGAGATGGATGTTCGCCTAAATTAAACTTCTTCTTTTGCAAGATCGTGTACCCACAACATGCGAACTCTTTGTGGGCGGAGAACCACAGAAAAATACTGCACCCTTTCTCTATGTTTCCTTAGCCACCTTATTTTCTTATCTCTTTCTCTTGCGTTCACCGCACTTACCGGCATATTAAACAACATTTTCACCTCCTTTAGGTGCCATTCATAGCGAATCCGATAGAGACCCAATAAAAAAAAGGAGGACGAGAAGATAGAAGCTATGCTTATCTTATTTGAACAAGTATGTCATCCGTAGAATTTCTTGACGTGCTCTTGGTTCGCCTTCATCTGCGCCTCAATACTTGACCGCATGACAACAATATTTGACAACATGTCAGCAACGCCTGCTTGAAAGTCAGCAACGCCTTCCTTGTTTTTACGCATCTGTTCCTTAATGCCTGCTTGCATATCGCGAACGCCTTCTTGCAAGACACGTACGCCTGACCCCAACATTTCAGCGGCGGCTGACTGGAAATTGACGGCGGTCTCCTGGTATAACGTCTTTTTGCCTTTAACTGTACTTGGGTTCACGCTTCCCTCTGTTGCCTTCGCTGTTTTAGCTGTTGCTTCCACGCTCTTTTTCATTTTTTCTGCAGGCATATCTGTCATCCCTACTGCGAACTACATTTCGCTTTGGACTTTAGGCTGCAGGGATGGGGGCAGCGATTGCAGCTTGTTCCACTTTTGTGATTTCTTCGGCGTAGTGCAGGAAGGTGTCAACTGACGCGACCACCACTCTTGCTTCGATGGTTAAAATTTCGATACCAACCAACGAAGCCCTTGCCCACGCGTCGACGACTATTCCCTTATCAAGTACTCGATCAAGAACTTCGGCTAAGCTACCCGTATCCGGACTTTGTGATACCATTTTATTTTCACCTATCAAACTATCTATCGTGATCTTACTTAAGCAGTATTCAAGTGAAGAAAACAGTATTCGATTCGAAAATCGACACATAAAGCAGAGTATTTTTTAAATTAAAGAAACAAGCCTTTATAATGTTCTCCATGAGTAAAACGCTAAATTATGGCATAAAAATATATTAGACCTTAGTTTTAATTAAGGTTTTAGCGCTGAAACGAAGGTTTTATTAGTTTATAAGCGCAATATTTGGCTTTTGGGTTATTTGCATGCTTAATTACAACGTATTGTCGAAAAAGCCTTCAGTTTTCAGGAATTTTTCAGGCCTTGAAGTTCAAGAGTTTGACGCCTTAAACTCAAAGATAAAAGAGAAATATCCTGCTTACGAGCAGAAAAGGTTTTCAATCTGCGATCAGCCGCCTCAATAAGCCTAACAGTCTCAAGCAGCTCCTCTACTTTTTTCTTGGCTTTATCTTTGGGAATGTGGTGAAACTCACACTGTAAGAGCAAGTTCTCACGTGCGGTAAGGTCATCATCCACTCCTACATCCTGGGAGGAGTATCCAATAATGCGTCTAACCTGTGCCTGGTCGGCATCTACGTCCAACCCATCAATCGTGGCCTTTCCTGAACTCTTTTCTAACAAAGTCGTAAGGATTTTTATTGTGGTGCTTTTTCCTGCACCATTAGGCCCAAGAAAACCAAATATTTCACCCTTATGCACTCGGAAAGAGATACCGTCTACGGCTAAAATGTCCTTGCCATAGGTCTTTCGAAGATCCTCAACCACCACAATGTCGTCTGTAGCGGGGCTTGCAGAATTTAATCCTAAATTGGAAGCTGCAAAGCCTGAACTATTTGTATTGACCCTAATTGCTGGGAATATCGGTTGTTCCAATTGAGTTTTTGTTCCTGAATCCTTGGAAAAACGGTTAACCATTTTGACTTTCATAATGGATCCCGCACAGCATTTCACTTTCATGTTTTCACTCATGTGCACTTACTCACATTCTGTAGAGTCGAATCGATCGATTAACGCTTTCTTTTACTTTGCTTCGCGAGTTTTAAATCTTTTTTGAGCCTTTTATTTTAAATTACTCTGAATCTTTTCTGCGCGCTATTTTCTCCCTAAAAAAAGGGGAAGATTGTGTTAATGTCTAGAACGGTTTGAATAAGCCAGCGAATACGAGCCAGACTAACAGTGTTTTTGCTACGAAGCTCAATACTATGTATGCTCTTTCCCCGTATAGGTAGTCTTTCCAGCGTCCGATGCCTTTGTATTGGAGAACCATGTTAACTGCGAAACTCATGAACAGAACAAGATAAATGAAGAATATCAAGTATACGAACTTTGGCACGCTGTTATCACTTGCTATGACGTCTCCTATGAAGTAAGCGAACAACACCACCCACGGGAAGCCTCCTGAGATGCTGCCTAAGATGAAAGCGGACCAGTTTGTTTTCTCGGTTTTTTGATTTATGATCTCCATTAGGTAGCCGAACATTATCATCAGTGCGTTCAAGACAAATATCATTGCTAAGGACCAGAAGTCCCAGATTCCGACGAAAGTCGAGATAACCCAGATCATTATTGAACTTGAAAACGCGTATTCGAACCATCTGTAGGGGTTCATCCCTTTCTTTAGGTTTTCATTGTAAGATTGGTTTCTTGGGAAGGCAACAAGGAAGTGGTCAACTGCGGAGATTAGCGGAAAAGCAGCTAGCAACACCCCTAAATGGCTAATTGTGAAGAGCACTTGAGGGTTTGGGAATACTGTAATTGCGATATTTGTTGGACTAACGTGTTGGAATTGGAGGTAGAAAGTGTAAATGTTCGTTCCGTGGGGCCATTTTAAAAGAAATGTCAGCGACAGAATAACGATGCCGTTTATTAGTTGCAGAATGCCTGCACCAATGTTGAATTTTTTCAGATAGCTGAAAGATATTGGCGATTTAGCTATTATTTCCTGTCTTTCTTTGTAGTTTATAGTTATTCCTCCCTTCTACTTTTTCTACTTCGGTATTTTAGATCAATTAAATTAACGGTCACTTCTTCGTTTGAGTACTCATTTAAAAATTAAAAAATAAAACGAAAAATAATAAGAGGAATATATTTAATGCGTTTTTACTTTGGCATCAGTACCTTATCGATTACATGGATAACGCCGTTGTCTGTAACAATATCTGCTTTGACTACTTCAGCATCGTTTATCTTTACGTTCTTGTGAAGATGCCATTTGGACGCATCAATCTTGACTTCCTGTCCCTGAACAGTTTTTGCGCTCTTAAGCTTCACAACGTCTGCCGCCATGACTTTTCCAGCGACAACATGGTAAGTTAGAACCGCCGTCAATTTCGGTTTGTCTTTTAGAAGACCTTCAACTGTGCCTTTGGGCAATTTAGCGAAAGCCTCATCATTTGGTGCAAAAACCGTGAACGGTCCCTTGCCTTTTAGTGTATCAACTAATCCTGCTGCCGTAACAGCTGCAACAAGGGTTTTGAAAGAACCCGCTGCAATAGCAGTATCTACAATATCAGCCATAAAAAATTCACCTCTATTACAAACAATACATGTTCTGCAACCTACTTAAGGATATGTGACTATGGGCTCACAGCATTTTAACCTCTACCAGCACGTGAATCTCAAGTATAATTACTGGCGTAAGTTTCAACATTTAGAAAATAAGCTATTTCTTGTTAGAGGAATGAGAGTTTAAGTCAGCTTTAAACACAGTATTTCAGAGAATAACTAGGCATTATCCTGAAGGAATCTGTGTTATCTTGAAAGTCTAATAGACATTAGTATTAATTAGGATTTTAGCGCTGAAACGAAGGTTGTATTAGCCTATAGGTGCAATATTTGGCTTTTGGGGTGTTTGCATGCTAAATTACGACGTATTATCAAAAAAGCCTTCATATTTCAGGAATTTTTCAGGCCTTGAAGTTCAAGAATTTGACACCTTAAACCTGAAGATAAAAGAGAAATACGATGCCTATGAGCAAAAAAGGCTCTTCAGAGCAGATAGAAAAAGAGCAGTCGGCGCAGGCCACCCATTCAACCGCTCACTAACAGACCATTTACTCATGCTGCTGCTGTACTACCACATGTACACATCATCAACTTTGCTAGGCTACCTCTTCGGCGTTAGCCAGACCAGCGTGCTAAAAACCATCAGAAAGTTAGAACCTCTGGTTAGCGAGGTGCTGCCGCTGCCAAAAAAAGAGCATGACAAAGTTAGGAAGATAGAGACAGTTGATGAAATTGAAGCCATGTTCCCTGGCTCCAAGGCTTTCTTGGACGCAACTGAACAGGAGATCCCAAGACCCAAAGCCAAGCGTAAACAAAAGACTCACTACAGCGGCAAGAAAAAGAAACATACCGTAAAAACCCAGATAACAGTGAATCAAAACGGGTTTATAGTCCATAAGACAGCTCATGTTAGGGGAAGCACTCATGACTACGCCTTGTATAAGCATAGCCATCCAGACTTGCCGGATAACGTCCGGTTAGGTTTAGATTTGGGCTATAAGGGCATAAAGACTGATTATCCAAAGCTAAACTGTGTATTGCCTTTCAAGAGGAAGAATCCTGGACGAGGCAAACGGGGCAAGAAGGGTCCTGAGCTTTCGCCTGAGCAGAAAGCTTTCAATAAGGAGCTTTCAAAGGAGAGGGTGGTGGTTGAGCATACGTTTTTCTAGGCTGAAGAAGTTTCACATATGGGCTGATGAGTTTAGGAATCGCCTTAAACATTACGATAAAGCGACAGACATAGTGTGTGGACTGGTTAACTTTCGAATAACGGGGACATTGCTTATCTGAAAAGGCTCCAAAAAAGCGATAAAACCTACAACAAAGAACTAAAAATAATAACGACTAAGGTCTATTGTAGCCATGTCATAACTCATAACTTAAAAATATGCGGGTTCTAACTCTAAGTTAGTAAAAGCAAAAAGAGAGGGAATGTTCAGTGCGGCTTATATGCCAAACAGCCTTCGGAAGAGGGACAACCACACGCCTAGTTAGGGGTAACCATGGGGCTGAATGGGTTTTTTGCCCGAGAGTTAGGAGCATAAAGAAAGACCGCGTCAGCATAGTCGGTTGCCGAAGATGCCCAAGCTTCATCAGCTTTGTACAAACCCAAGTTCCTAAAAGACAATCAGTGGCAGCAATTTCTTTAAGAGAACGCGCCTATGGTTTTCACTTAACACGACCAATGACTACTGGGAAAGCTAAAGTTCCACGATCAGCATCACTTCCTGATACGCTGGGCGTTATAAAAGAAAAGCAACCTCTCGTCGATGTCTTTGAAGAGGCAGACCACATAGTAGTTTTGGCAGAACTGCTGGGCGTGGATGAAAAAGATGTGCACATAAAAGCAGACGACAATACCATAACCATAACAACTGAGAACACAACGAAAAGGTACTTAGAAATAGTTAAACTTCCAACATGCATTAAGCGAGACACGGCAAGGTTCACTTTCAGAAACAATATCTTACAAGTGAAACTGAAAAAACTTTTCCCAAAAAACAGTAACGAGTGTGCATGTTAAAATTAACAATGCCGATTAGTCAGCATGTCCATCCTTAACGTTTGGCGTTGGTTGTAAGCCGGTCGCAATTTGATCTATTGCGTCTATAAGCTTGCGCAATCCTGAGTCTACGTTTCCGATTGACACATCTATCGTGATTTGAGAAGCACCCTTCCGCAATGATGCCACTTGATGACAAATTTTGCAGTTCCACTGGCCTCTGTCATATTCTGCACATAACAGAAGAGTATCAACTACGCTGATTAATTCTTTCGCCTTGGCCGCTTTTGTTGTTGCATCCTTGGCTCCGTTGATTTCGCCCATCAACTGTTTACTTATTTGCTCTGTCTTGAGAAAATTGGAGCAACTTAATTTTTGGGGCTGTTTATTGACCCTGAAGACTTTCGGGTTAATGGCTATTTCTACGCCTACAGAGTCACAAATCACATAATATTTTCTCGCCGCCCCGACGGGACTCTTTCTCCAGAAGCTCTTTATCAGACCCGCTTTTTCGAGAATACTGAGATGTTTGAGAATAGCCGGCTGCGTAACTCCCAGCAGCTTGGATATTTCAGATATGTATCGTGGTTCCTCGGAAAGAGTGGTGAGTATCTTTCTTCTAGTTTCATTTCCAACGATTTGGAGAATCTTGTCGTCATTTGACTCCACAGGCTACGCCCTACCTTAAACATGGTGTATAACAAAATGTTTATATACATTTCGTTATTAACTAAAGGTTATGCACTCAATCACTCAATCAGAAAGAGACACACATACGTCAGAACACACAAACACACCAAATCTCTCAACACTCCGCGTAGCTGAAGCCTCACAGAGAGACTTCGGCAGAGGCATAGCCAGAATAGATCCAGAAAACATGAAAAAAATGGATATACAAACAGGCGATATCATTCAAATAGTCGGAAAGAAAAGAACAGCCGCGAAAGTAATGCCTGCCTACCCAGAAAACAGAGGCAAAGACGTCATTCAAATCGACGGGATAATAAGAAACAACGCGGTCGTTGGAATTGGCGACAACGCATGCATCGGAAGGATCAACGCTGAAAAAGCCCAAAGAGTTGTATTAGCCCCCATAGAGCAAAATCAACCACGGCTTAGAGGAGAAAAACACACAGAGTATGCGAGGAGACTTTTGGAAGGCCTGCCGCTTGTTGAGGGAGACCGAGTGAGGCTGAACCTTTTAGATACAAATGCTTCCTTCGTCGTAGCCCGTATCAAGCCGAACAGCACCGCCGTAATAGTGCACTCCACAACAGAAATAATAATACGGGAAAAGGCAATGGAAACTGAAAGAAAAATTGGTACGACCTATGAAGATGTCGGTGGGGTCCGCGAGCAAATCCAGAGAATAAGAGAAATGATAGAACTTCCACTTCGGCACCCAGAAGTGTTTGACCGACTCGGCATAGAACCGCCCAGGGGCGTCCTGTTACATGGTCCACCCGGCACAGGAAAAACGCTCATCGCTAAAGCAGTGGCAAACGAAACCTTCGCCACTTTCATAAGTATCAGCGGCGCTGAGATCCATGGAAAGTATTATGGAGAGTCTGAGGCCCGCTTAAGAGAAATATTCAACGAGGCTGAACAAAACAAACCGTGCATAATCTTCATAGACGAAATTGATGCCATAGCCCCTAAGAGGGAGGAAGTAACAGGAGAAGTCGAAAAAAGAGTCGTATCCCAACTGCTGACTTTGATGGATGGACTAGAACCTAGAGGACAAATAGTAGTCATCGGAGCGACAAACCGACCCAACGCGGTTGACCCCGCCCTAAGAAGAGGAGGAAGGTTTGACCGAGAAATCGAGATAGGAATCCCAGACAGAGAAGGACGGTTCGAAATCCTTCAGATTCACACCAGAGGAATGCCGCTCACCCATGAAGTAGATCTGCATAAACTCGCCAACATAACCCACGGATTCACCGGCGCCGACATCACAGAACTTTGCAAGGAAGCAGCCATGAAAGCGTTGAGACGGGTTTTGCCCGAAATAGACTTCGAAACCGAATTTATCACAGCAGAAGTGCTCAACAAACTCGTAGTAACAATGGAGGATTTCATAGATGCGTTAAGGTTTGTAGACCCTTCTGCGCTGAGGGAAGTGCTTATCGAAACACCTAACGTCACTTGGAACGACATAGGCGGTCTTTACGAGGTGAAACAGGCGCTCAGGGAGGCTATTGAATGGCCCTTAAAATACGCTGATGTTTTCGAAGAGGCAGGGGCAAAACCGCCAAAAGGCACTTTACTCGGTGGACCTCCGGGAACAGGAAAAACTCTATTGGCGAAAGCGTTGGCTAAAGAAAGCGAAGCAAACTTCATCCATGTCAAGGGTCCGGCGCTCATGAGCAAATTCGTAGGCGAATCCGAGAAGGGCGTAAGGGAAATCTTCAGGAAGGCAAAACAAACAGCGCCGTGCGTCATCTTCTTTGATGAACTAGATTCGTTAGCTCCCAAACGCGGGAGCGGAACAACCGATTCCCACGTTTCAGAAAGAGTCATAAGCCAGCTTCTAACGGAAATGGACGGACTCGAGGAACTCCGCGGAGTCTTCATTTTAGCAGCAACAAACCGCATCGACATAATCGACCCAGCTCTGCTGAGACCCGGCAGATTTGACCTTATAATTCAAATTCCACCTCCAGACGAGGCGGCAAGGTTAGAGATTTTCAAAATCCATACTTCAAGGAGCCATCTCGCAAAAAATGTTTCCCTCATAGAATTGGCTGGAGAAACCGAAGGATACACAGGAGCAGAAATAGAAGCAATTTGCAGAGAGGCTACAATGCGAACAATTAGAAGATTTGTAAACAGTGGCACAGACCAAGAGACCACAAAACCACAAAGACTTGAAGTAACTATGGAAGACTTGCAAGAAGCTGTCAAAAAAGTGAAGGAACACAAAAAAATAGTTGAAAACAATGCGGGATGAACATAGCCCATGAAAGCACATGCCGCGAAAGAAGGCATAACTGCAAACTTTCAAAGAGACAGCAAAAAAATCAAAGAAGTCGAGCAAACTCTCAAAAGTATCCACGAAAGAATGATGGAATTATATCATTATAATTTTCCTTACTTTACCGATGTCAAAATATTGAAGCACTCAGCAATGCTCAATCAGTTAATCCAACGGATACAAAATGATCTCGAAGAAAACGGCATTATACGCAACAGCATTGAATGGAAACAAGTCAGTGAAGCCCTCTCTAAAAATCTAGGGACACAATTTTTCGAAAATTTAGCTTTTTATAACCCACCAGATGACGCGTTATATTTAAGCGAAGAAATGGCGATAAACTACCCGACAAAAATGCTTTCTGTATGTGCTCATGAGCTCTCAGAAAAACTGCTATTCACCATTATCTCGCAACCCGCAAAGTCATCCCTACAATCGGCAGCTAAGCTATATCTCGAAGGCATGAAGGATAGAAATGCAAATAAGAACCAGGAACTTTTAAACATATACGTAGACGCCGTTTTCAAGACTGTTTTCAAAGAAGGATGTTGCGAGGCTATAGCACTTCAAGTCTTATGCAACATGGGCTTGCGCTATGAAACGGAAGTGGCTTCTTTAGAGAAAGAGCTACAGACAGGCTGCTCAAAATGCATGGAACTTCTGTTCCACATAGAGAATACAAGAAAAGGCGAAAGCGCGGTAGAAAAGGACCGAATGAGTCACCAAGCACTGGATAAAGAGAAACTGGCTAAAGACATCCTCAGAAGTTCTCAGATAATTAAAGGAGTCTCATATTACTTGGGCTACGCGCTTGCAAAGGCTGTTTTAGAGAAGTTTGGAATTGAAGGGGTAAGGTTTGCCGTGGAAAATTATCCACCGCTTAAAGCAGAGTATTTCGCGAATCCCCAGACGTATCTAACTCTATTAGAAAAACAGATCGCGCTTAAGTAAAATTGAGGAGGTGAAAAAATGGCGAAAGAAGAAGGGCAAAAAGTGGCGGAAAAGCAAGATCTTGAACAACTAAAGAAAGAGATTGCACAGAAAGGAAAAGAAATCGAGCAGCTAAAGCAATCAGTTGAAGAGATGAGGCAGCAAATTAAGGGCAAGGAAAAAACGGGTGAAACTGAGGATATAGGCGGCATGTTCAACGATGTCTCGCGGCTTCTTGACTCCGGATTCGGCATATTTGGCGTGTCAAACAAGGTTCAAGACGAAAAATCTGAAGGATTAGTTGGATTAATCAACGACTTGGCGAAGTTAACGGAGAAGTCTCAGAGTTACCAGAAGAGAATTAACGTTGGAAAAGGGGGCGTAATTGATGTGCATGTGAGTTCTCGCCCGATAATGGGATCTCATGCAGCTGCGCCTGTGAGCGCGTTGCATATTACTAGACCAAATAAAGAGGCTCCAAAAACGAGTGCGCCAAAGCCGTCTACAGTTGGGTCGATAAAGGAAAGGGAGCCAATTGTTGACGTGTTTGAAGAAGAAGATTACCTGCGGGTGATGGCTGAATTGCCTGGCGTTGAAGAGAACGAGATAAGCTTGAATGTAGAGGATAATACTCTTACGATAAGCACGGATACCTCAGCGCAAACGTACTTTAAAGAAGTGAAGCTTCCAACTCCTGTCAAAAAGAAGGCTATTGAATATAGCTATCGCAATGGCATTCTGGAAGTTAAACTGATGAAAATGAAGAAAGACTCGTAGACCTATAGGCTGATCGTCTGTTCATAACGGGTCAGGCATGTTTGCGTGTTAAAAACAGAGCGCACGCATGGATTGTTATTCTTTTAGTCTAAGCTAGCTTGCTTTCTGAGTGTTTATCTTGGTGGAAGAAGAACAATTGCGTAGGCACACTGTTCCATTTTTCGCGCATGGGTGTTGCGATTTCAAATTGGGTGCGCTATATAGGCGCAAGCAGGTCGCAGAGGAACTACTTTATATTTTCGCATTAAGAGTGATGGTAACGCTACACACTCGTATTTTTCAGCTTCGGCAACACATTTCAATCAGGAAGCTTCAGGCTTAACAATAACGCTCGTTTTCAATACTATGCTTGCCAAAACTTGAAAAGAATTAGACTATCAAATTTCCGCTATTCTCAACAAATAAGAGTGTTTGTGGGTCATATCGCTCGCGGGTTACGACCAATAGACTAATTCAAAAAAGAAAAGGGAAGATGACGCGGGAGACTTCTCCATAAAAACCTTTTTAAATGCATTCTGCAATCCTATTTTCCGACATCACATGATACCCAAATACTTCTTTATAACAAAAGGAGTTGGCAAACATAAAGAGCAACTCCAATCTTTCGAATTAGCCCTAAGAGACGCAGGCATACAAATGTGCAACTTAGTAAGCGTTTCAAGCATTGTACCACCTGGATGCGAACAGCTCCCGCGCGACAAAGGCTTGAAAATGGTGCAGCCCGGCGAAATCACCTTCGTAGTCATTGCTAGAAACTCAACCAACGAACCGCACAGGCTTGTCGCATCATCCATCGGCATAGCTATTCCATCAGGCAAAAACCAGTACGGCTACCTCTCAGAACACCACTCGTATGGACAAACGGACGAGACAGCAGGCGACTACGCAGAAGACTTAGCAGCAACAATGCTTGCAACAACCATGGGCATCCAATTTGACCCCGAAACCGCATGGGACGAACGCAAACAACTCTTCAAAACCACAGGGCTAATCATCAAAACAGCCAACATAACCCAGTCGGCGGCAGGAGACAAAAACGGCTTATGGACAACAACCGTTGCAGCAGCAGTTTTTGTTCCAGAAAACAATAAGCCTAAAGAATAATTTCCTTTCTTGTTTCATTCTTGCTTTTACTAAAAGCAACTTTTTAGTCACATTTAGCCTTTGACGCGGGAACCTTTCTGCCCCTTACAGGCAAGGAATTTGAAAACCTAAACGTAATAACAAGATAAAGCTAACTAAGCAGCTTAGCTTTGAAAAAAATTAATTACTTAACAAGCTCAAGAATTATGTTGTAGATTATGATATGCTTATTTTAAAACGCGATATTTTTTTCTGTTCAATAGCCTTGAATGCTTAAATACACTTTTTACTTATTGCCTAGTGGTTGTGTTTTTGTTTGTCTTCCGATAGGCATGTTCAGCATGGCATTGTCGTTTGGTTGGGAAAGCCTTGGGTTGCCCCAGCCGCTATTATTCGCACGGTCACTGTTATTATTCTTACAGTTCTATTTCTCGGGCTTGAATTTTACTCTGGCGTTTCTTTTTTAAATTTAGCCAGTTTGCCAGTTTTCGCTTGGACGATTTTGGTGTTCGTCGTGATTTGGCTGCTTAGCATGTTGGGGCTGGTGATTTTTTGGGCATCCAATACTTACGTGCTACGGCAAGATGGATTAGAAATTCGCCGCGGCATTATTAGGCTGCATTCGTTTGTTGTCACGCCCATGGGTTTTGGAGATTTACTAGTTTACCAGTCGCTCGGCGGCAGAATCTTCGGTTATGGAGATATAACAGTTAACTCTCAGGGTGAACGCCAAACCAAACTTGTGCTTGTCTGCTCACCATTCGCCGTGGCTGACACAATCCGAGACGTAATGGGCAAGCCTCTTGTCCGCGTGGAGACTCACGCTTAGAACAGGCCGTTTTTATTTGCAGTTTGCGGTGGAACAGGCTGCATTACGTCCTAGTGCTCCACTAGCTTGCCATTTTCTACCTTGAAAATATCGACGACTGCTACCCGCTGTGTTTGGGGGTTTGGTTTTAGGTGACTGTGCACTGCTGCAAGGTCTCCTTCGGCAATTATCCGTTTAAAATCCACGCTTACTTGCGGATTAGCTTTTATGTAGTCTGACGTGAAAGCCAGGACGCCTTGTGGTCCCTCTGGAAGAGTTATCCAGAAATCATTTAAATGTAGGTTCCCTAATATTAGGAAGATGAAGGTACCAAAGACCGTGCGCCCAGCGGGTCACGTGGTCTCCAGAGGAGGCAACGTCCGCGAACCGTTTTTAAAGGCACACGACACCTGACAATTCTTCCTTTTCAAGTTACACAAACCAGAAATACGCTTTTGGCGGGTCGTCAGAGTACTTTTTCATCTTGCGTAAATCAAAAGGCAATGGTTGTAACAATCCCTGGGGGACTTCAGCCTCAATTATTGTCTTTACCATTCCTGCCACAATATCAGTAATTTGGATAGGTTTTGACTCATGGGAGTGCAAGTTTGGCAAACAATGGCGTATAATCCTCGAAACGCCCCCCAGTCTGTTTGGCCAGTGTCTGAACCAACAAACGTACAACTTTTTCAGGTGTCAACGGTCGAAAATCAGAATCACAGTGTATCTGAACTCCATTTACAGCATTGAAAAACTTCCGCTTAAGAATAGGTCTTAGATCCTTCTGCTTAGGGTCTCCTTCGAACCCGGAAAAGCATCCTTCAATCAGATTTGTAAATAAATTCTCTATCGTTCCTCTGCGTTCATTCAAAGCGTTAGTCTTTATCGCAAGCAAACCATCACAGCAAATCGAAAGGGTCAATTCAAATTTGCTAAGCAATCGCTGTCTACATGTTGAGTTCAGTTTCGTCCAGTGAAACTCATTTCTATTGTGATCTCTGGGTAATTTAAGATGTTTGTCAAGCCAGACACATGCTCCTTCATAATCTGGGATTGAACAAATTACGATAACACTATCATTGTTCTTGCAACCACTCGTGTCAATTCCTACGGAAGGTTGTTTTGACAAATCAGGTATCAGAAAGATATCATTGCCCACCATTACTCGTCTTATTTTGTGACCATTATATCCTTTTAGCCCTCGAGCTACCCACCCAGTTTTTACTCTGTAGACCTCGCTACTTGCGAGGGATTTGAAGCCAGAATCTAAAGCCTTCAAGAGTGATTCATAAGATGTCAAAGACGAGTCAAATGTCCTTCTATAGAAATCAGCTGGAGCCACAAGAGTGGGCTCTAACCTGAAAGTTTGCCTTCCATACCGAAAATCGCTTCCCGAGTACGCCTTTTCGATTATCTCGAGAAATAGGTCAATCCACTTTGCATCTTTCTGATAAGGCACATCAATCAGTCCAAAACACCATTGTTACACTGACAAGAAAAGACTTTCTCCTCAACAGATTCTCGATAAACAACAAATTGTCCCATCAAGAATAAATCTTCCAAGAAATATAGCCACTTAAAAGTTTCTCCTAGTCTCGCATCAACAACGTCATAGCAGTCGTGAGGATTCTATTTTTCTAATAGGGTGATTGAATTGATGTATGAATGCGATGCGGATGCGTAACTGAAAACTACAATGGTGGAGTCAAGATTACTCCATGCGAAGGGCACAAAGACAATTATGTTTGGATTGCTCTACAGCACACGAAGAATTAACAGAACTTGCAAGTAGCTATAAAATGTTTATTGTATGAAAGGTCGCTGCCAACGTGAGTTTGCATAAAACTTTTCCTCTACTGAATGTTTTGCATGAGTTTTAGTTAAGGATGTGTGACTGCCCGACTGTGACAAGTGTAAAAACGCTGATTAATAATAGCGCGCCCTTGATTTTTATCTGCACATATTTTTACCTGAACTGCTATCAAGTATTTACTTTTTCAGCGTATATTATGACGTTTACATAGTTATTCTTAATATTTGTGAACAAATCTCAAATCGCTTTATATCCTTAACCACGCACTTTGGTTTCAGAGCAAAACAAAAATAGGATGATACGGCATGTTGGATTTGACAATCCTCATATTGGCATGTTTAAGCCTGTTCACCTTACCCTTCATATTTACGGGGTATGGCAGTTCGTGCATGCAACAAGCACTAAGAGCAACATCCGGCAAGGTGGCTTAAACTTGTATAGTACAATAATTTTGGATTGCCAAACCAAAACAGCCATCTCCTGCTCGGAGGACTGCATTGCTTACAAGACATGTACTGCACGCAAGAAGCGCCGCTAATCCGCTCTTGAATGTATATACATGCATATTACATAGCCTTATAAGCAGATTCCACCGATGCTAAACGCTCTAAAAGGAGGCGGAAAAATGCTGAGTAGAGATTGTGATGGCTGCACGTCCCTGCACATGTGTAGTGAACGCTACAGGCGCGTTAGCAAAGACGAGAAAGTGTACTGCCCAGACGGAACAGCCCATTTAGTAGACCAAAACTAACCATGTTCTTTTCTTAATTTATTTTTGATTATTTTTTGGGCAAAGGCAGAAATGTAAGCAATTTCTCAATTATTCACTGCATGGTGATAGTGTGGATAAGGCTGATTTTTTGTTGTGGAGCCGCAAATACGATAAAAGCTTCGGTTGGCAGGCGCAGAGGGAGCGGGAGTTGGGCTCTAAATTCCGAAAGGCGAAAGCGTTAACACTGTCTGATTTAGCGCAAGTTGTTGAGTGGAAATTCAAAGAAGAGCCTGAGAAGAAAGCGCGGGTTTTAGCGTTAGTGACTCGAAATGATGAGGCGACAGTTAATCGCCTTTCAAGCCAAGCTCTAAGCATTCCTTCTTGCGAAGACGCTTACCGAATGAGCTGCCTCACACTGCTGGAAGGCATCAGCCCAGTGTTAGCCAGTGTTATCCTCGCGTTTTTTGACCCAAAACAATATGGCATCCTAGACGTAGCGGTATGGAAGGCGCTGCTTGGCAATCCACCGCCTAACTTGTTAACAACTCAGAATTATCTAAAACTGCTCTTGGCAATGAGGAAAACAGCAGCTAAACAAAACCTGGACGTAAGAGTAATCGACAAAGCGCTTTACAAAAAAAGTCTCGATGAATCCAGCTAACGTGGAATTTGTGTGATGTTTTGGTTAAAAGTTATTAGGTTGGGTTCGGATTATTCTTTTTGAGAGGGTTTATTTGACAACTGAGGCAAATTTGGACAAAGTTTATGCTGAAGTTAAACGTATGCGGCTGGAGCTTAAGTCCATTGAGAAATCGCTTGAAAGCCTTGTTGAGTCTTTGATTCCAGAGGAAGAAGTTAGCCCGGAAGAAATTGAAGAACTAAAAGCCTTGAAGCTTGAAGCGGAACGGGGCGAATGTGTTCCTTTGGAAAAAGTGCTCAAGAAGAACGGGGTAAAACAGCGTGCCTAAATACCGCATAATTTTCCATAGAAAAGCGGATAAGGCATTAGATAAATTGGATAAAAAGACAAGGCAAAGGTTGCTTGAGAAAATTTTGTTCCTGGAGACTTTTCCGGAATTTAACGAGCATTTGGATATTGTAAAGATGGCAGGCCAGAAAGATTTTTATCGGTTGCGAACAAGAAATTTGCGAGCCATGTTTACAGTAGATAAAACTACACGGACAATAATTATTCTGAAAATCGCTCAAAGAGAAGCAGCATACGAATAAACGTTAACACCACCGAAGGCGAACCAACAAGCGACGGAAAAACAATAATCCATTATGACAAAAAAGGCAAGATAGCCGCCGTAGAAATCACAAGTATAGCCTCCTTATTTAAAGGGCAAATTTGATTTTCGGCTTTTTTTCTGGTGTGTTTTGATTTTATTTTTAATAAGTTTTATATGTTTCTGTTAAGATTTCATCCTAGTTTTAAAAGGTGCGTTATCGTTGACGGATAAGTTTTCCAGTAGCCCTCCTGTGCAAGTCGATGGGTTCACGAGTGAGCAAATTTTTCGTTCTGCCCTAAAGAATACGCCTGTTACCATTTTTGTTTTGGACACTGAGTTGCGTTATACTTGGATTAATAATCCTACCGTTGAGCAGCCTGCTGAGAAGTTTATTGGGAAAAAGGTTGGTGAAATGAGCAAGCCCAAAGATGCTTCTGCTTTAATTAATTTTTATAGTGAAGTGTTGAAGAGTGGTGTTGCTAGGCAAGAGGAATTTAGACTAGAATTTGAGGATAAGGTAGGGTTTTATGAGATTTACGCTTTACCGTTGAAGAACAGTTCCGGTGAAGTGACTGGTTTAGTTGCTGCCTCCACGGATGTTACACATCACAAAAAAGCTGAGCAAGAGCTTTGGCAGGCAAAGAACGATTGGGAACGCACTTTCGACAGCGTCCCAGACTTCATAGCCATCCTTGATAATCAGTATAGAATCGTGCGCGCTAACCGAGCCATGGCGCAACAGCTAGGAGTAACCCCAGAAAAAGCCATCGGACTATTCTGCTACCAGTGTGTTCATGGATTAGACAATCCGCCTGACTTTTGTCCACACGCACAAACCGTGAAAGACGGAAAAGAGCACACAGTTGAAGTGCATGAACCCCGCCTCGGAGGCGACTTCTTAGTAAGCACTACGCCTCTCAAAGACGAAAAGGGGAACATGAGTGGGTCAGTGCATGTAGCCAGAAACATCACGGAACGCAAAAAGGCGGAAGAAGCCCTGAGTAAACTCAACAGGCACCTGAGAGCCATCAGTAATAGCAACCAAGCCCTCATGCATGCAACAGACGAAGCCTCGTTAACCCAGGAAGTCTGCAACATAATAATCCACGACTGTGGCTATGCTCTTGTGTGGGTGGGCTTAGCAGAACAAGACAGAGAAAAAAGCGTGCGCCCAGTGGCTTTCGCAGGCTTCGACAAAGACTACATTGACCAACTGAATATAACCTGGGCAGACAAACCGCGAGGACGCGGACCCACAGGAACAGCCATCCGAACGGGAAAAGCCTACTTATGCAGAAACATGCAAACCGACCCAAACTTCAAGCCATGGAGCGAACAAGCCACAAAGAGGGGATACACCGCATCACTTGTCCTGCCCCTATCCACATCTGAAGGCAAAACCTTCGGTGCCCTAAACATTTACAGCTGCGAACCAAATCCTTTCTCAGATGAGGAAATCAAACTCCTAACAGAACTAGTAAACGACTTCGCTTACGGCATCGAGATGCTAAGGCTCCGCAAAGAAAGAGAAAAAGCAGCAGAGACCCTGCGCAAGCAGGCAGCCCTCATAGACCTCAGCCCAGACGCCATTATCGTGAGAGAATTAGAAGGCAAAGTGACTTTTTGGAGCACGGGCGCAGAAAAACTCTACGGCTGGACGAAAGAGGAAGCCTTAGGGGAGCAAACCCATTCGCTAGTTAGGACAAAATTCATTGAATCTTTTGATGATATAAAACTAAAACTCGCACAGAATGGATATTGGTCTGGTGAACTCACTCAGTACACCAAGGATGGTAAAGAAGTGGTTGTTCAAAGCTGTTGGCTGGTTAAACCTGATGAGCATGGGGAGATTAAGGAAATTCTTGAATCAAATGTTGATATGACTGAACGCATAAGAATACAAACTAAACTTGAAGAAAATACTTGTTTGCTAGAGGAATATGCTAATCAAATGGAAGAACTTGCCAATGAAAGAGCAAAGCAACTGAAAGAAAATGAGCGCTTAGTTGCTATAGGACAAACTGCAGGTATGGTTGGGCATGATATTCGCAATCCTCTGCAAGCCATCGTTGGAGAACTTTACTTAGCAAAAGATGAAGCAGTTTCATTGCCTGACAGCGACGCAAAAAAGAACCTGCAGGAAAGCATAACATGCATCGAGGAAAACCTGTTTTATATAGATAAAATAGTCGCGGACTTGCAACATTACACCAAACCCTTGAAACCGAACAAAGAAAAAATAAGCATTGAAAAAGTTATTGAAGAAGCATTACTCATCGTTCCCATCCCAAACAACCTGCAAGTATCAATTTCAATAGAAGAAGGCTTCCCACAATTTACTGCTGATTTCGCAATGCTAAAACGTGCCCTCATAAACTTAATCCGAAATGCAGTTCAAGCAATGCCAAAAGGTGGATCGTTAAAAATAAATGCAAGAAGCAAGGGCAGCCACGCCTACATCAGTATCGGAGATACAGGCGAAGGCATCCCTGAAGAAATAAAAAGCAAACTTTTCACGCCATTATTTACCACAAAATCTAAAGGCCAAGGCTTCGGCTTAGCTGTCGTTAAACGTCTCGTTGAAGCGCAAGGCGGAAAAATAAGCTTCGAAAGCGAAAAAGGCAAAGGAACAACCTTCACAATACAGTTACCCTTAACTTCCTAGTTCTTAAACAAAAAAAGCGGCTAAAAAACAGAACAAATGCACACTCTCTAAAAAAGCCTCCACGAATCAAGCTAAGGTTTTGGTTTTTCGGGAAAGGTTTATGTGTTTTGTAAACAGTACTGTTTACGGCGACTATGATGGCTCAGGTTCAACTTAGACTACCAGAAAAAACCGTGGAAGAAATCGACCGTTGGGTAGCAGAAGGAAAATTCAAGAGCAGAAGCGACGCCATAAAAACTATAATAAGCCTCTATGAAGAACGGGAGAAAACACGCGAGTTCTACCAAATGCTGCTCAAACGTAGCCAAGAAGCCAAAGAACACCCCGAAAAGCTTGTTCCCTTAGAGGAAGCTTAACTTGCCGTTTAGCGTGCTTTTGCATCCTAAAGCTGCTAAGGCACTGCAAAAATTGGATCCCACGGATAAGGCGCGAGTTAAGAAGGCGCTTGGGAAGCTTGCTGGTGACCCATGGAAAGCTGGAAAACAATTGAATCCTTCTACTTATTGGGGTCTACGAGAAGGGGATTACCGAGCTATTTATGAGATTGATAAAGAGAAAAACCAAGTAGTGGTAATCTTCATTGGGCACCGAAAAAACGTTTATGATGACTTCGCAAAAATGCTATGACAGCGTAATAGCGGAAGTTTTTAGGGTTCTTCTCTTTCTCTCTCTCAGTCTACCCCCTCGGTTTACTATATGATCCAAATAGGATGCTATATAGCACCCAAATAGGCACTTCAGCCTCCCTCTTAAAAAAATCTCGTAAGTTTTAAGTGTTAAATTGTATTCATCATAAGTAAGGCAAAACAACATGACCGAAGCCCAGAAAAGCAGCACCGTGACTGTGCGCTTATCAAAGCGGATTTTGAGCAGAGTTGATGCTGTTCAAGCCCTTGAAAACATTGACCGCTCCACATTATTTAACGAACTCATTGAGGATGGGTTGCGTGACCGAGTTGTACGTCTTTATGCGAAGGGCAAACTAAGCGCTGGACGAGGCGCGGAGATTTTAGATATTTCTTTGCGAGAGTTTTGGGATTTGCTTGAGAACAAATCCGTTGCGATTAACTATGACTCTGAGGCAATCAAGGAGTATTTGAAAGAAAAATATGGAGATAACTGAGGATTTGTAACATGGGGAAATTGACACCAAAGCATTGCCCAAACTGCGGCTCACCAAACATACACATCCAAGAAATGCAAGCGCAATCTAAAGCGTCAGAGGTGTATGACATTTACTGTCGAGATTGCGAATGGAGCGGCGACATTTCACCAGACATACCCCTTAGCAAATTACGAAGGCGTAAAACAGAAAAGAAAGAAGACTCGTAATAGTCGCAGTTAAGTGTCTTCTAATAGCGGTGGACCACTGCGGTTTGACGCCCAGACTCCGCCTGGAACCCTCAAGCCCTACGCTCTTACCCGCACCCCCTTGAGCGCATAACGTCCAAACTTAGGTTGCTCTCTCCCGAGCCTAGCCG
>JBEKBM010000001.1:0-173402 GCA_050015395.1 Bathyarchaeia archaeon | reverse complement strand
CCCATTTAACGTCGGTCATGGCGCTGGTCAGACACCAAACCAATGGTACAATCGGGCGTAACCCCAGACTGCTCACCAAATAGTTCAGCGAACGAACTATAAAAATTTTAATTGTGCACACCCCTCGGATCATCTAGTAGACTAGGGGGTAGGCTTGTGCACACACAAACGTCCGAAGACAAAAGCCAAGAGCTAATACATACCTTACTTTATTTTATTAAGCTTTTATCTCCATCTCATGACTTGTTTCTTTAAACTTTAATATGTTAAAAACTCCATACTTTTTAAGTAAATATGTACTAAAAGCTGATAAACCCCTTCTTTCACTACATCCCCATTTACTGCGAGAAGGGAACCGAAAATAGGCTGCGGTATCTTTGGCGTAATAAATTATGAAAATCAACCTGTTTTTCCGTATGTTTATTGGGGTCTCCGAGCCGAAAACCATCGAGGTCACCAATCACACGGCTTCCTCACGTACAGCAACAAGCAATTTTTTGTGTACAAAAACTTGGATTTGGTTCCGAAAATAAAAACCGAGGCTATACATGAATGGTTCGGGCGGCTTCCTGGGTCAATGGGCATCGGCAACGTTCGATATACCACATCGGGTAAATGTGATGATGCCTCACTTATTCAAGGTACTCAACCAGTTACCGCTTGCGAAAACGGGATAAAACTTGCACTCTCATTTAACGGCAACATAGTTAACACTTTGCCGCTGAAAAAAGAGATGACCGAAAACTTCCAAGACTTTCAGTATTGCTGTGACTCTGACATAGTATGTCATAAACTGCTCCTCGGACTTAAACAGGGCAAAGACTTAGCCTCTGCGGTTCGCTCCGTCATGGAAAGCTTAGATGGAGCATTCTCCGTAACAGGCATAACTGGAGACGGCGACTTTTTCGCCTTCAAAGACCCGCTTGGAATAAAACCGCTATGCGCTGGGCATGACCCTGCTGGGGCAACCTACGCTTTTTCCTCTGAAACCGTAAGCTTAGATATGAACGGCTTTGTAAGAGATTTCGAACTGAAACCAGGCGAATTGGTCACTGTTTCAAAGGAAGGCTTCAAACGTACCCAAATCATTCAAAACCCTCATCAAGCTTTTTGCGCTTTTGAATACGCTTATTTTGCCAGGCCCGATTCAAGGTTTGACAGCAAATACGTTTACGAAATACGTGAAGAATTCGGGAGAAACATAGTTAAAGAATACCCTGAAACAGTAAAGGATAGTGACATAATTCTGTCGGTGCCTGAAACAGGCGATGACCCAGCCATGGGAGTCCATGAAGCATCAGGCTTACGATGGGAACGGGCATCAAGACGGCACCGTTATGTTACCGAGAGAGCCTTCATACTTCTAAACGCTGAGCGCTTTTCAACGATCGATAAGAAAATCAACATTTTAGGTTCAAAAGTTGATGGAAAACGAGTTATAGTAACTGAAGACAGTATAGTCAGAGGGGACACGACCAAAGTAATTATAGATAAATTACGAAAATCAGGAGCCAAAAAAGTTTACGTTTTCGTTACTTTTCCACGAATTATTGGTCCTTGCTTTTACGGGATTGATATGTCAACTTACGGGCAACTTATCGGCTCAAAAAACAGTGCAGAAGAAATCGCTAAAATCATAGGTGCAGACGACGTATGCTACCAATCTATTGAGGCATTAGTACGTGCTACAGGTCAAACAGAAGACCAACTATGTTTAGCCTGCGTTACAGGAAAGTATCCCACCCCGTGTGCTCAAAAAATGGCTGATGCCATGAAAAAGAGATTCCTCAATGGTTACGAGGAGAAAACGAGAATTTACGAGTTAGATGAAGTTCAGCCATAACCGCCTAGTGATAAAGCAAATTAAGCGTTCCCTCTACTGTCTTAGCAGTAACGGTGTATTTGGATGGAAAAAATCGGTGTCCTAGTTGTTTCTTACGGCGCAAGAGAAGTCGCCATGGTCGACGCTCTTCTGCAAAGCAAAAACTATCAAGTCGAACTCTACATCGCCGACAAACAACGCAACCCTTTCAACGCAGAAAAAGCCGCAAAACACGTTGTCATTCCAAACCTTGACGTTGAGGGAATCTGCAAGTTCGCTGAAGCAAACAAGGACAAAATCGATTTCGTTCTGGTCGGTTCAGAAAAACCCATAATTGAAGGCGTCCGCGACCTCGTTGAGAAACGCACAGGTATACCCGTCATTTGCCCAAAGCAACAATACGCCATTGAAGCCAGCAAAATAGAGCAGCGATTGCTTTTCCAAGAGATTGCGCCAGAAGCTAATCCGCGTTTTAAAATTTTTAACCCAGCCGACTACAAGGGCGAAGCGGACGTTAAAAGCGCCGTGTACCGCTGGCTAGATGAACTGGACAATCAAGCGGTGGTAAAGCCTGATAAACCAGCTTTGGGAAAAGGCGTCGGCGTCTGGGGCGACCACTTCGCAACCCGAGAGCAACTTTTTGAGCATTTCATGTCCAACTTCCAATACGGCTCGGTAATAATTGAAGAAAAGATTGATGGGGAAGAATCCAGTTTCATGGTTTTCTGTGACGGCAAACACATTATCCCCCTGCCAGATACGCGCGATTACAAGCGTGCCTTCGACGACGATAAAGGTCCAAACACTGGCGGAATGGGCTCATACAAAGACGCTGGCGACACATTGCCCTTCTTGACTGCGGCTGAACGCCAACAGGAACTTGCTTTAGCCAATAAAATTTTCAAGGGTTGGAAAGCTAAAATTAAAGACGATTCGGCGCTCAGAGGCGTGCCCTTATATCTAGCGTTCATGCACACTGGCAAAGGAATTAAGGTTCTTGAGAACAACAGTCGCCCTGGTGACCCAGAAATAATCAACCTCCTCCCAATAATAAAAGACGATTTTGTTGACGTATGCTTCAAAATCATTGAAGGAAACCTAACAAGGGTCGAGTTGGAGAAGGCTGCGACCGTTTTAACCTATAAGGTTCCGCCAGACTACGGTGGCTACGCAGAAGTGTTCCCCAGCCAAGTTGATAAATCCGCAGTTAACACGCCAGTTGACCTCTCAAAAGCCTACGCCTTAACCAAAAAGTATGGCAGTAGAATCCGCGTTTATCCAGGTTCAATGGAAACAAGAAACGGCAAAAACTACGCTTTGAAATCCCGCGCTGTCGGAGTTTTAGGCATCGGCAACAGCATTGAGGAAGCACGTCAAATCAGCCTTGAAGGAGCCAAAGCAATTACGGGCGGGGCATTGTGGAACCGAACGGACATCGCCTCAAAACAGCATATTGCAAAAAGCGTACTTCACATGGAGAATTTGAGGCATAAAGAGTGAAGCGCATCTTCATATCTGACTGTGAAGGGCCAATCTCAAAAAACGATAACGCCTTCGAGTTAGCGGCAAATTTTATTCCAGATGGAGACAACCTTTTTGCTAACATAAGCAGGTACGATGATGTGCTGGCGGATGTTCTGCGAAAGCCCAGTTATTCTGCGGGTAGCACGTTGAAGCTTGTTTTGCCTTTTTTTAAAGCTTATGATGTTGCGGATAAGCAGATGGAAACCTTTTCAGAGAAAAACATTGTTTTAATCGCTCACAGCAAAGAGACTCTATACCACGTACAAGCCATAGCTAGCGCCTTCATCGTCAGCACCAGCTACGAGCACTACATCAAAGCGTTGTGTAAAATACTCGATTTTCCATACAAAAACACCTACTGCACCAAAGTAAGCCTCGACAAATACGCCCTCTCGCCAAAAGGAAAAGAGCAACTAAAAGAAATAGCAAAGGAAATCACACAGATGCATCTAATCGATATCCCCCCAGCGGCAAGAACAAGGGAAGATTTTTCGCGCAATGACCAGGCGATAATTCAGCGTTTGGACGAGATTTTCTGGAGCGAAATACCCAAAATGAGCGTTGGCAAGATGCTCAGTGATGTGGTAACTGTTGGTGGAGAACAAAAAGCTCAAGCAATCCGTGATGCCGTAAAGCGTTTAGGTGCAGAATTAGAGGATGTGATGTACGTTGGCGACAGCATAACTGACGTGGAAGCCTTCAAGTTGGTGAGGGCTAACGGTGGCTTAACCGTATCTTTCAACGGTAACAGTTACGCAGTCAAAAATGCTGAAATAGCGGTTTTATCTGAAAACAACGTTGTCACTGCTGTGATTGCTGATTTGTTCTGCAGGTTTGGAAAAGAAAAAACAACGTGCACGCTTCAGTCGTGGAGTTATGAAGCAATAAAGAAAAGTGGAGTGGACAAGGCTTTGCTGAGGCAGCTCTCAGACTTGTATCCTGATGCCTTGCCTAAAGCTCAAATAGTAACAGCCCAAAATATGGAATCGCTGGTAAAAGAAAGCAGCGAGTTTAGAAAGAAGGTGCGCGGAGTAGTCATAGGGAGGCTTGGATAAAATGGCAAAAGCGGAAATAG
Source organism: Bathyarchaeia archaeon (assembly GCA_050015395.1). Lineage (GTDB taxonomy): Archaea > Thermoproteota > Bathyarchaeia > Bathyarchaeales > Bathycorpusculaceae > Bathycorpusculum. The sequence continues at coordinate 168,981 of JBEKBM010000001.1, read as the reverse complement.
AAGACACGTACGCCGAAGCATTTACTGGAATCTTTTGCCGCGTAATTGTTACAGCCGACGATAAGGAAACGTTGCGCAAGGCTGCTGAGGATTCGACAGCAACGCCGTCCGTTGTAATTGGCAGGACGGAAGGCGGAGTCGAAAAATACCTAAGTCCAAAGGAAACTCCAGACAAACGCTATGGCGCAATACTGCAGTTCTGGGGAGAAATAAATCCCAAAAAAAACTTCACAGAATCATTGAAAAAGTTTGAAACTGAGCTTTCTTACCGCATTCGCCAAGACATCTTAGTTAAGCCTTTCACCGCTGTCTATGACGCTTTGCCGAGTCCTGAAGGCAAAATGGACATGATGGAGAGCGTTGGGCACTGCGGCGACGGCTATGAATGGGTAGAGAAGCGTCATGGCAGAGAAGTAATCGTTGTCCCATTGATGGTTCCTGACTTTGTCATTGAGCGGTACTTAGGCTATGGTCGTGGCGTCATGGGCGGCAACTTTTGGGTAATGTGCAAAACAAAACAAGCTTTAAAACAAGCGGGAGAAAAAGCTTTAGCTGCAATCCATGATGTTCATGGTGTGGTTACGCCGTTTGATGTGTGCTCTGCAGGCTCAAAAACTGAAACTCATTTTCCTAAGATTGGTCCAACAACTAACCACTTGTATTGTCCCTCTCTTAAGGAGCGGTTAGGCAAAGAATCCCGTGTTCCTGAAGGCGTAGGTTACATAGCTGAAATAGTGCTTGATGGCGTTTCTTTAGATGCTGTTAAAGAAGCAACCAAAGCTGGAGTCAGAGCAGTGTTAGGCGTTGATGGGGTCGTGAAGGTTTCCGCTGGCAACTACGGCGGCAAACTAGGCGAACATAAAATGTTTTTGCGAGAGCTGTTTCCATGACTAAATTTGATGTTGTCGGTTTCGGCGCACTTAACGTTGACATGCTTTTCAAAGTTGATAGGCTTGCTGGGGCTGAAGAAGAAAGCTTCATTGAAGATTACACTGAGGTCTGTGGGGGGTCAGCCGCGAATACCGTGGTTGGGTTGGCGAGGCTCGGCTGCAAAGTTGGCTTCATAGGAAAAGTAGCCAATGACCGGGAAGGCAAACTGCAAATTGACTGTTTTAGCAATGAAGGCGTCGACACCAGTGGCATCATTCAGGCAAAACAGGGAAAAAGTGGTTCGGTGCTTGGTTTCGTGGACAAGAAAGGTGCAAGAGCCCTATACATTAACTCAGGCGTCAACGACACAATCGAGCCTCGCGAAATAGATAGAAATTATCTTTCTCAAGCAAAATTTTTGCATTACTCCTCTTTCGTTGGTGAAAAATCTTTTCGTGCACAAAAAAAGCTCTTAGCCGCCTTGCCTAGCGACGTTAAAATTAGCTTTGATCCCGGTTCAGTGTATGCTCAGAAGGGTTTTGCAGCCATAGAACCAATAATTAGAAGTTCTTATGTTTTGATGCCTAACGCCGTTGAACTTGAACTTTTAACCGGAGAAGCTGATTACTGCAAAGGCGCGGATTATATGATTGAGTTGGGCGTTAAAATTGTCGCAGTTAAACTTAGCAGCAAAGGCTGCTACGTGACAGATGGTCAAGAGCGGCTAAGAATTGAGCCCTTCAAAGTTAAAGTGGTTGACACGACTGGTGCTGGGGACGCTTTCTGCGCTGGCTTCCTCTACGGCTTAATCAACAACAAAAGCCTCTATGAGTGCGGGCGGCTGGGGAATTTTGTGGCTTCGAGAAGCGTAATGCAGATGGGTGCTCGTGCAGGCTTGCCGTATTCGAAAGATTTAGAATCGCTTTATTAAAATTAATGGAATTAAAACCCAGAAGCCTCGGGACAACGCGCAAGTAAAGCTCGATGATTAGCCGAAAACCAACTTTAGAAAGTCTACTCTGCCAAAGTGTTTTTGGTCGTTAGAATACACTTCAGTAATTCCTAATCGCATCATTAAAGCAAGGTTTACGCCGTCATTAAAATCTAAATTCTCAGCAACCATGTTATTTGCTCCTACCAACATGTCATCGCCGCTGAAACCAACGACTTTTAAAGCCTTATAGGACAGCATCTTTTCAAAAGTGGGCTTGATATCTCCTTGCTTACCCATGGCTTCTAGTACCCAAGCTACCTCGCACATTACCAATGTAGAAGTTATGGCTGTTTCACCGTTCTCTATACGTTCAAGAATACTCTTAGCGGTCTTCCCAAAAAGGGGGTGAGCGGTCAGAGCATAGATAAAGACGTTGGTGTCCACGAACCGGGCCACTATAAACCCTCAACCAACTTTTTGCGAATATGTTCTCTTGCTAATTGCTTTGGCTCCTCTATAGGCATCTCCAACTTCACGGCGCCATATAACATCTCAGTAGGCTTTTCGTACTTCCTTACAGGGACAAGACAAATACGCCCCATATACTCAGTGATGATAAGCCGATTGCCTTCATCCATGCCGTATTTTTTGCGAATCTGTTTAGGTAGAACTATGCGTCCATACTTGCCCACTTCTACAGACATATGATCATCACTGGCAAATAATGATGTTATTGGCACATATATCTTTTTTTGCCAATTCTTTTGATTTACCAAAAGCATTTTTCGATTTGACGAGCTCAAAAAATGTATAAACGCATCCGCTGAAACATGGATTGTCGAGGTAGATTTAGCACTTCTTGGTTAGATTGTCGATTATGCTTTGGAAGATTAGTTTTCCGTCACCGTACTGCAGCATCTGTTGCTGGCGTGTCCAGTCGGGCTGTTGCCACCAGTACATTGCCCTCTCCGGATGAGGCATTAAACCGAAAATGTTTCCTTCCATGTTGCATATGCCCGCAATGTCATAGAAAGAGCCGTTCGGATTAGCTGGATACTTGCCATCGGCAGTGTTGCCGTTTTTGTCACAGTACCTGAAAACGATCATGTCATTATCGTTTAGCTTTGCAAGCATTTCCTGTTCTTTCTCCTTTGGGAACAGTAACCTGCCTTCTCCATGGGCAATCGGCATCCTCACCACCTTTCCCGCTGGAATTTTGCTTGAAAAAGCACATTTTCCCCTATTTTCATGCTTGAGATAAACCCACTGGCACTTGAAGCCTTGCGGTTCATTCGTTGTCAATGTAGCTTCAGGATAAGTGCTCACTCCCTCGAAGCCTGGAAGCAAACCGTACTCAACCAATATTTGAAAGCCGTTGCATATTCCCAGAATCGGTCTGCCTTCATCAATAAAAGTTTCAATTTCTTTGCCTAATTTAGCACTGAGCAATCGTGCGAAAATTACGCCTGAACGCACATAATCGCCGAATGAGAAGCCGCCTGGAAAAACCAGCACCTGGTAGTCAAGAAGGTTTTTACGTTTTATTAACTCGTTAACATGCAAAGTCTCCGCGTGGACGCCTAACTCCAAAAAAGCCCGCTGGGTTTCTGCATCGCAATTGGTTCCGCCGACGCGCATAACACAGACTTTGATTTCTTCCAGCTTCATTTTTAGGGTTCACCGCTTAACGTTCTTTTCCAGCTGCGCCGCAACTCGGCAAGGGAAGCGTCAACTACTATTTTCTGGTTTAACCCGTGAATAAGCAGTTTCTCGTCTTTGGTTACTTTGCCAATTTTAGCGCAGTTTTTGCCCTTCATTAAAGCCTCAAATTCCTGCCTATCTTTTTCTGAGACTTCCATAAGGAAGCGGCTGTTTGACTCTGAAAACAGCACAAAGTCATTTCGCTCTAACGCTTTGCCAGGCACTTTACCTAAATCCAGCTCCAAGCCGTAGCCACCTGCAAACGCCATCTCCGCCGCCGTCACTGCCAACCCGCCTTCAGAGAGGTCGTGGCACGATTTGATTAAGCCCAAATCGATGGCTTTAGTTACAGCTCTGAACGTGCGCTTGGCTCTGGCTCCTTTCACTTTGGGCACGCTTGCACCTAAGTAGCCTTTAAGTTTGTAGTATTCTGAACCGCCCAGCTCATTGAATGTGTCACCAATGATGTAGAGCAGGTTGCCGGGCGCTTTCAAATCCATAGACGTGGTAAATTGAATGTTAGGAATTATACCTATGGCGGTAATAAGAAGCGTTGGCGTAACTGGACCCAGCGGCGATTCGTTGTAGAGGCTGTCTTTTCCAGAGATAAACGGTGTTCTAAACGCTGTTGCGAAGTCGTAGCAGGCTTCGCAGGCTCTTACTAGCGAGCCCAAGCGCTCTGGCTTCTCAGGGTTTCCCCATGTAAAATTATCCAGCAGCGCGATTCTTCTTCCCCCGACGGCAATGTTGTTTCTCACTGCCTCGTCAATAGCTGAAGCAGCCATCCAGTAAGCATCAATCTTGCCATAATTCGGATTCATCCCGCACGAAATTGCCAAGCCTTTCCATGAATCATCAAGCGGTTTCAGTACAGCTGCATCGTTTGGTCCAGCGTACTCTCCTTGTAAGGGTTTAAGCGTAGTATTTCCTTTCACCTCATGGTCATAAGTGCGTATAACGCTTTCTTTGCTTGCAATGTTCGGAGCCGAAAGCAGTTGCAGCAGGGTCTCAGTTAAGTTTTCTGGATGGGAAAACTCTGGTTCCGTAAAGCTTGGGATTTCAATGGTTGCTGTTTTCATGCTTTTGCAAGGATTAAACAGAAAAGCCATGTCCATGTCGGCAACTTTCTCGCCATTAAAGTTAAGCTGTAGTCGGCGTTCGCTTGTTAGTTTGCCTATTGCTGTAGCTTGGACGTCTTCTTTCTCGAAAATTGCCATAACCCTTTCAAGGTTTTCTGGCGGCACTGTTATGAGCATTCTTTCTTGTGATTCTGAAATGTAAATTTCCCATGGGGCTAAACCCTGATACTTCAACGGTACCTTATCAAGGTCAACGGTTGTTCCGCAATCGAATCTTTCGCCTGTTTCGCCGACTGCTGAGGACAAACCTCCACCGCCAAGGTCTGTTGTTGCCGATGCCAATTGAAGGTCGCGGATTTCAATTATTGCGCGTTTGACTTTTTCTTCCTCAATCGGGTCGGCGATTTGTACGGCTGGACGGGAGATTTCTTCTGATTTTTCGGTTAATTCGGCTGAGGCGAAGGTTACGCCGTGGATGCCGTCACGTCCTGTTTTTCCGCCCGCCAAAACAATTATGTGTTCTGGCTTGGCGTTTTTTGTGAATTTGTTTAATGGTAATAATCCTATGCATCCGCAGTATACGGTGACGTTGCCTGTGTAGCTTTCGTCAAAGTATATTGCTCCGTTGACGGTTGGGATACCCATATTGTTTCCATACGCGCTGATGCCAGCGGTTACGCCCATATACACGTATTTTGGATGTTTAACGCCTGCAGGAAGCTTGGTGTAATCGTAATCTAGTGGTCCGAAGCCTAAAACGTCCGTGCACGCGATTGGGTCAGCCCAGACACCTAGGATGTCTCGAATTACGCCGCCAACACCAGTGGCTGCGCCGCCGAAGGGTTCAACTGCTGAAGGGTGATTGTGTGTTTCCACTTTTGCTGCTATTCCATAGCCCTTATCAAAACGTACAATGCCTGCGTTGTCTTCGAAGACACTAAAGCACCATGGCGGGTTGATTTCTTTTGTGGCTTTCGCAATGAAGGTTTTAAATAGGCTGTCAATTTCTTTGCCGTCGATTTGGATTTTACCTTTGAAGGTTTTGTGGTAGCAGTGTTCTGACCATGTTTGACTGATGGTTTGCATTTCTACGTCTGTTGGGTTTCTGCCTTCCGCCTTGAAGTAGACTTGGATGCTTTTCATTTCTTGTAGGCTTAAGCCCAAGGCTAGCTCGTTGCTGATTTCGATGAGTTGTTGGTCGCTGGCTTTAGCTAGGGCAACTTCATAAAGCGCACAGCCTGTTTTGCTCTGGATGTAGAGGTTAGCGTTCATTTCTGCTCCTCAACGTTTATCGTGTAATTGTCTTTGGTTGGGTTTGCCAAAAGACGCTTGCTCATTTCTTCAGCCTTTACCTTGGCTTCTTGCAATGTTGGCGCTTCAAGGGTGACGGTGTAAACTTTACTCACATCCACGGCTTGTACCTTGTAGCCGAGTTCTTTCAGTAAACGGGCTGTTGTTTCCCCTTCAGGATTGCTGTGGCCTGGTTTTAGGCTAACTTCTATTTTAGCGCGGTATTTCATAAAGCCTTTAAATTAAGCCAGAAGATTTAAACGCTTTTGTACTAAAAAAAGCAAAACTTTACGTCAATATCATCCTTTTGTTTTGGTAGTGGATTTCTACTGTTTGTTTGTCTGTTACTTTTCCTATTATTTCAGGTTTTATGTTGTCTTGCTCTAGCGTATTCATGGCTTTGTCGATTTCTGTTTTGTCAACGATTATGCCGAACCCCCAGCCCATGTTAAAGGTTTTGAACATTTCCTCGTCTGTAATGGTGTAGCCTAGCTCAGCGGCTGTTTTTTGAATCAATCCGAATATCGGTTGGGGTTTGAAGTTGTTGAATTCAAAGCCTATGCCTGGCGAGGAACTGGCAAGATTATTGAATTTCATATAGGCGTCGCCCGTGATATGCACGGCTGCTTTGACCTTTACTTCGCTGGCTAGTTTGAGGAGTGGTTTAACATAAATTTTTGTTGGTTCAAGGATTTCGAGTACAATTTCTCTGTCTAAGCCTTGTGGGATGTCATTTGGCTGGTATTTTCCGCCCCATTGCTTAAAGAGAATTTTTCTTGCCATTGTTATGCCGTTGCTATGCAATCCGCTGCTGGCTAAACCTATTATCGAATCGCCGGGTTTGATGTTTTCTCCAGTTATGATTTCTTGCCGCTCAACTTCACCTACGGAAGCGACAACCATGTCAAAGCCAGCGTTTTCGGCTAAGCCTTTTATTATTTCAGCTACATCGCCTGTTTCTCCGCCAGTAACTGGGCATTCAGCTTGAGCGGCGCCTTGGATGATTCCTTTTAGCCACTCCTTTACAAGCCGTGGGTCGCTTGCTTGCGCATGAATGTTATCTGCTATGGCGAGCGGTTTAGCTCCCGAACGAATAACGTCATTGACCGCCATGGCTACAGCGTCAATGCCTATAGTGTCATATTTCTGTGCCAATTGCGCTATCAGAACTTTAGTGCCTACGCCTTCGATGACGAGATCCAGAAAAATGTTTTCTCCGATTGGAAAAATGTTACCATATGGCAGATGCATAACGACGCCATAGCGGATGTGCTTGTAAGTTTCTCGGAGGTTTTTTAGCGCTTTTTTGGACTCTGCTCGTTGTTGGCGGTTTACACCTGCGTCGGTGTATGTGTAACTTTTAGGCAAAGCTGTTTTTCTCCTCGGTATTCTTTCTGCTTAGTTAGAGATAACGATTATGCTTGCTCGGATGCTAAAAGTAAGAAACAACTTATTTTTTAACCGTTATTTTTCCTTGGTTTTTTCATCAATTATTGAAAGAAGCTCTTGAGGTTTTACAGGTTTCAAAAGGTAAGCATCAGCACGTGCGCCCTTTTTAGGTGCCATTGTAGGAAAGCCTGTGATAATTATTTTAACCATTTTGCCGTCATGGTCATCAAGCTTATCTAAGAGTTCCATGCCGTTCAAATCTGAAAGGCAAATGTCAATTAGGGCTACAGCGTAAAATTTGGCATTGGCTTTTTGTATGGCTTCTTTTCCATTTTTGGCCGTGTCGGTGTTGTATCCTTTTTTCTGGAGAATACGGGCGAAAGTCCTTGTGATATTCTCATCGTCATCAACTATTAGAACTGTTTTGGTTTCTTTGACCATTTTTCTTCCTTCTATGCAGTTGCTCGCTAACGTATCCTTTTCTTGGTACTTTTAGTTATTTTTGAGAGGTATAAAGCATTATTACGAATTTAGAATATTCCACAATTTATCGTTAATGGTTAGTCGTCTGTTTTTCTTTTAGCATTTTTTCAATTAGAAAAAGTAGTTCTTTGGGTTTTACAACTTTGGTTAAGCAGGCATCTGCTCCTTTTAGAATAGCTTCTTCAGGGAAGTCTGTGATTACTATTTTGATTGTTTTGGATTTGGCTAGCTTTTGGAGAATGAGTGTGCTGTCTGGAATTTCTGCATCTATTATGGTTGCAGCATAATGATTGGTGCGGGTTTTTTCGATGGCTTCTGTTCCAGTTTGGGCTGTGTCGGTGTTGAATCCTTTTCTCTGAAGGATGCGTGCGAAAGTCTTTGTGATTTTCTCGTCATCATCTACTATTAGTACTGTAATGTTCGCTGTATCCAAAACTTTTGACCTCCAGAGTAGCAGTCTCTAATTCTGTTTTCATTGCATCTTACTAAATTTAAAGCGTTATTACCGAAGTCAGAATAATATGAGAACCAATATATTTATGCAAACCTAAAACAAACAAGCCTAAATGCAAAAAGCATTTGCGGTCGTAGTCTAGCTTGGTAGGACATCAGCTTCCCAAGCTGACAACCCGGGTTCAAATCCCGGTGACCGCACTTCTTCAGCTTCTTCAGCTTCCCTTGCGCGACTATGACTCCTATTATTATAACCTAAATCTCGTGAAACTTTGGATCCTGTATTTCGCCTGAAAAGAAGGCTTGATGAATCAAATATTATGCACTAATAATGCATAAATTTGTATTTTAGTAATGCACAGTTTTGTTGATCGCGCCAATTTCAACAAAACCGCATTTTGGCCTTCAAAAAACAACTTTGCAGTTAGTCCAGTTCGCCCTCTCTATTAAGGGATTATTTGGGCGTCTGCACAACCGCTGATTATATTTGTTATTTTTATTTTTAAGTGTTCGTTGGGTTTTGCGTTGCTAATGAAGACTGGGAAGCCTTTGATTTTGGCGATGCCTTCCCCGTTCGGGGTCATATCTTCTACTTCTACTTCGTATTCATCCCCAATTTCAAATGGGTAATCAATGCCTTTACCGCGCTTGTTTTTTGCATTTCTCGGGGCTCTTTTTTTGGGACTAAACGGTCATCTTCCTCGCTTTCACAATTATTTAATATTAAGTAATGTGTTCAAAGGCATAAGGGTTTTGTTTTAACCCTGCTTAAAGAAAGCTAAAAAAAATAGCAGGATTCACTGTTTCAGCCAGTACACCAAAAAACCTAGAAATGAATCAATCACTCGTTAGTTTGTTTGTACGCGCCAATCTCCTTCCATCAAATGCAAGCAATATTCCTTCTCTACGCTGACTTGTTTTAGTGATTACAACACAAAAGAGAAAAGAGTAAGTTGCAGCATATTCAATGTGGTGTTAACTATGCTTTCAGCTTTTATTATGGTTCCTGTTCCATCTTATTCCCAGTACTTAACGTGCCCAAATTGCAGGTCACAAGTGGCATCGTTCTCTAACTACTGCAACTTCTGCGGTGCACCCCTGCGTCAACCAATTTTGCTAAAAATCTGCCCCCGATGCAACACCCGGATTCCAGTAACAGCAAATTTTTGCCCTGAATGTGGAAAAAAGCAAGAAGTCAATAGCCATAAGCAAAATGCCACGCCTACGGTGAAGGCGGCAAACCGCGGCTAGCTTTGTCACGCAACCCTTCAAGCCAAACTTGATGCTGCTGCTCCATACGTTTTGGCCTCAAGGTTTTTCCCAGTCTGGCGACCCAGCCCCGCTGTGTCTCCTCCATGATGACGTTGCAGCCTTGGTTTGTTTTTTGGATGAGCCATCCATGATAAGCAGCAAGACCAGTGCCGTGAGCATCCCAAGCAAGTCGCTCGTAGGGCAAAAACTCAAGCACCGTTGATTCGATAGTGATTCCAAATGTTTTCTAGCGAAACCGAGTGCCTAAAGTGAGGTCTGGAGGTGGACCGCTGAGAAACGCGATGTTCGCTGAGTTAGGATACCAAGTTGGCCACAGTTGCGCGCGTATCAGCCATGCCCACACCGTTTCTGGAGCCGACGCCATCGCGAGCTCGTTTCGGATGTGAATTGGGCAATTTGCGTGTTCATATCGACTGGGCCAAAGAATTTGGTTTGGCTTAGCCATGATTAAAAACCTCAATAGTTAGGTAGTTGTTTCTTAGCTAAAAACTTGACTGATCTGAAAAATATTAGGAAAACGAGCTGTTCTGAGGTCTGTGGGCTCGGGCGAATTCTTATATAGTCCTCTTTTCTAAGAGGGGGAGGAAGGTTTGGTTTTGGGGAATAAAAGTTATAATTCGATATCGATAGGCGACATCGAAAAGATGAGTTTATCATTTTTCATGGTGATGAAATTAGATGCATTATTCATAGGTGACTCAACATGATTGGAGATTTGGTAATTGAGACAAAAGGGCTTCGAAAGACTTTCATTTCTAAAGAGAGGGGCGGAAAAAAAGAGGTAGAGGCAGTTAAGGGTATAGATCTCACTGTTAGGAAAGGGGAAATCTTCGGTTTTCTCGGTCCAAATGGTGCTGGCAAGTCTACCACACAGAAAATGCTTTCCACATTGCTGTGTCCGACTGGTGGGGAAGCCAAGGTTCTTGGATATGACTTAGCAGAACAGCAGGAACAGATTAGACAGAACGTTGGATGCGTGAGTCAAGTAGGCGGAGCAGATCTGAGTTCTACAGGTGTTGAGAACCTAGTCCTCCAAGCTCAACTATATGGCTTGGATACTTTGACTGCAAAGAAATACGCGGCCGAATTCGTGGAGCGTCTCCAGATGAGCTCATTCATAGAGAGACCAGCCCAGTCCTATTCTGGAGGCCAAAAGCGCCGTTTAGATATTGCGCTTGGGATGATTCACCATCCACAACTACTTCTTCTCGATGAGCCGACATCAGGCCTTGATCCGCAAAGTAGAGCATATCTGTGGGAAGAAATAAAAAAACTGAAAGCTGGGGGCGTTACCATCTTTTTAACCACTCAATACATGGATGAAGCTGACAAGCTCTGTGACACAATAGCAATTATAGATAACGGAAAAATTATTGTAACTGGAACGCCGGGAGAGTTAAAAAGCTCCGTTGGCGGCGACACGATAGTTTTTACTTTTCTATCAGAAGAAACCGCACGCAAAGCCGAAACTTTGTTAACCGAAAAGATTCAAGTAGAGAGAATCCAAACCAACAACAATTCAGTCTATCTGAACATTAAAGATGGAGAAAGAATGATGCCTGAACTCCTGCGCTCACTCGACGCAAAAAACTTGGAGGCACAAACCGTAACACTGTCCAGGCCAAGCCTAGATGATGTCTTCCTAAAGTACACAGGCCGTTCACTGAGGGAGGATGAAAGAAAATGAAAATGAAAATGCTACACGACACCAAACTGATGTTTATCCGCAACATGCAGCATACGCTCAGGAGTCCCGTTTTTGTTTTCGTGAGCATGTTCCAGCCCCTCATGTACTTGCTCTTGTTTATGCCGCTCCTGAACGGTCTCGGTAGTGTTCCCGGGCTGCCCGCTGGGAAAACAGTAGATGTTTTCATTCCCGGGCTTTTGGTTCTGCAAGCGCTCTTCGGCACAGCGTTCGTTGGATTCTCACTTATTGATGATATTAGAACAGGAGTTATAGAACGATTTTTAGTAACTCCAGTGAAACGCCCAGCAATCCTTTTAGGCAGGGTTCTGAGGGATGCAATCGTCCTTCTTCTTCAATGTGTTTTGATTACATTAGTTGCTGTTCCATTTGGGCTGAATGTAAACGTAGACGGATTTTTGCTCTCTCTACTGCTATACGCTTTGATCGGGATTACTATGGCATCTATTTCATACGGTTTCGCTCTTATTTACAAAATTGAAGATCCCCTCGCTCCTACGCTGAACACAATAACACTGCCTCTTTCTCTGCTATCGGGTATTATCCTTCCTCTCGCGCTTGCACCTATCTGGCTTCAGGACCTGGCGAAGATTAACCCATTCTCGTACACAGTTAATGCTGCTCGCGCATTATTCGCAGGGAATTTTCAAAACATCGGAATTGCAGAGGGATTCGTCGTCATCAGCGTACTTGCAATCCTCGTGTTCCTGTGGGGATTGAGGTCACTCAAGAAAATGGCATCATGACTATGAGATTTAAAGCCCTCACGCTAAACAATAAAAGGAAGAGAGAATAGCGAAAACCTCGGAAGAGCAGACAAAGCAGTCTCACCCACATACTTTAACACATAATAAAGGGACAAGCCAGCGCGTATCAGTCATGCCCACACCGTTTCTGGGGGTAGACGTCATTGCAAGCTCGTTTCGGATGTGAATTGGGCAATTTGCGGGTTCATATCGACTGGGCCAAAGAATTTGATTTGGTTTAGCCATAATTAAAAACTTCAATAGTTAGGTAGTTGTTTCTTAGCTAAAAACTTGACTGATCTGAAAAATATTAGGAGAACAGCTGTTCTGAGGTCTGTGGGTGCCCGAATGCCTGTTTTTAAGAGGCTTTTTTGGGAACAACAACTCTTTATCCCAATATGCAAGAAATCAAAATTAACAAACAATTTTTTTGCGTTATTGGAAAAGCTAAAGAAAAAGCTAAGCTGCTGGCTGTTTATGTCCTAATTGCCTAGTCATGAAGTTGACGTTGCAGGCTAAAGGCTCTTTAACTTTCTTCAATGGATTTCATAGGGTTGGTTATCTCAATCGTGCGGCTCTTTGAATGCTATAGTAGCTATTATTAGGCAGCATAACCTATTCTCAATGAGGCTGTTTTAGTATGTCAATGGATGCAGAAGACTTCAAAGTGCCGCCTGGCAAAAAGACTAGCTTGAAGGCTTACGATTCAGGTTGGATTCCAAAATGGGCTAAGAAACAGGAAGAAAAAGAGGGCAAAAAAGCAGTAAAAGAACAGGCATTAGCTATTCTTGAGGAAAACAGGCAGAAACTGGTTGAAATGCAGGAGTTGTTTTGGGCAAGCGACACTTATTCCATGTTGATAATTCTCCAAGGGATGGATGCAGCGGGAAAAGACAGTACAATCCGGCATGTAATGTCGGGCGTTAACCCTCAGGGTTGCCAAGTTACTGCTTTCAAAACTCCATCTGAAGAGGAACTAAATCACGATTTTCTATGGCGTCACATGAAAGCTCTTCCAGAAAGGGGAAGCATAGGCATTTTCAATCGTTCATATTATGAGGACGTGCTGATAGTTAAGGTTCGCCCAGAGGTTTTGGAAAAGCAGAAGCTGCCTGCGGAGGTGGAAGGAAGACTGTTCTGGAATCAACGGTATGAGGACATAAACATGTTTGAACGGCACTTAGTTCGGAACGGCACGATAGTGCTGAAATTTTTCCTCAACGTCTCAGAAAAGCGGCAGAAACAGCGTCTGCTTAAACGCCTCGAAGACCCTGATAAAAATTGGAAATTTTCGCTCACGGATCTTTCAGAACGCTCAAAATGGGCAGATTATATGGAAGCATACGAAGACGTGCTTAACCAGACAAGTACTGAATGGGCGCCTTGGTATGTTATCCCTGCAGATAAGAAATGGGTTACCCATGCATCAATCTCTGAGATTATAGTGTCCCAAATTAAGAAGCTGGATTTGAAATATCCTGTTCTGAGCCCAGAGCAATATGCAGCTTTGGAAAAGGCAAAGGTTGAACTGGAAAAAGAATAAACGTGTATCCGGCAGGAAACCAAGCGGAATCCTGTTTGCAATGCAGGGTTAAAAAACTCGTTTAGAGCTTCAGCGCTTGATTACGTGCTTGGCGTAACTATGCAGTGAACATCCAGCTGTTTTTCGAACGCTTCATAGAACGCCTGCTGATTCTGGATGATACTCCATTCTTCAAAACTGCAGTCTGAGTCTGAATAAAACGAGAGCAGCACTTGGTCTTTATTAACTTTGACAAATTCTGCTTTCTTTACAAGTCCACAGTGGCTTCGGTCGAGTTTCTCGGCGAATCGGAGAAACGTGGAAAGAATGGCAATGGCGTCATTCGTTTTTTCGTCCAATCCTGTGATTTTCAGTGCTTTTTTGGAAGGTAACTTTTTCCTGTGAAAACGTGCTATGTTAGCCATTATTTGGGTTTCTTTCTGGTCAAAACCCAGAAGTTCAGCGTTGCTAATGATATAGTGGGAATGAAGCTGATGGCCATTAAACGAAAGAAAATCGCCGACATCATGCAACGTTGCAGCATGCTTCAATAGTTCCTTCTCTGTCTCACCCAAATTGTGTAGCCCAATTTGTTTTGCGCTATCAAAAAGCTGCAACGCCAAAGAAGCCACAGTTTCCGAATGTTTCTCATCGAAGTTGCAAGATCTACCTAAGTGCAAAACGCTCCTATTCCTCATCGGCGTCTTTTGTAGTTCTCGAAAACCCTCAAAATTCGACAAATATTCAACAAGCAGACCATCCCGCAGTTCTCTGTGACTAATGCAGATTTCTTCCAAACCGAACTCTTCCATGACCGCCTCAATTATGGCTGCTCCAGCAATTATGATGTCGGCTCGGTCAGGATTAATAGCAGGCAGCTTTTTTCTTTCTTCGAGCGAAAGAGAGCAAAGAATCTGCGCCAACTTTTTCAGGTTCTTCCTTGATAGAGTGAGAACGCCTCCATTGCCGTTTTTCTTGAAAAGTTTGTTCGCGATTTCTGCCAAGTTTATGATTGTCCCTGATGAACCCCACGCGAGCCTGACGCCGTACTCGAGTACTGTCGCTTTAACCACGTGAACCTTGCTGCAAGCGTAATTTTTTATCTCCTTATAGGTGTTGCTTCCTATGAGTCCAGTCCAGCCTTCGCCGATGAATTGAGTTGTTAGCCTAATTGCCCCTAACTTAAGACTGTTCACATAAAAGCATTCGTGCTGGTTTCCGATGGCAATTTCGGTGCTGCCACCGCCTAAATCTATGAAAATAGCCTTTTCTTCGCCGATATCTATTCCACTTGAAACGCCCAACCAAATCAGGCGGGCTTCGTCTTGTCCCGAAATCACGTGCACCTTGAGTCCTGTTTCGCTGAGAAGTTTTTGAAGGAAATCGGATTGGTTTAGCGCTTCTCGAATGGCAGAGGTTCCGACGGCTATTATTTCAGTGGCGCCGTAAGTTTTGGCGAGCTCAGAGAATTTTCCGCAGACAAAAATGGCGCGTTCCATGGCTTCTGGTCTTAGAATGTTGTCTTTGAATTCTTGTTCGCCAAGTCTGATAACTTCTTTTTCTTGGCTGATTATGGTGTAAGAGAAATTGGGGTTTATCCTTACCACTAAAAGACGCATTGCGTTTGTCCCGATGTCGACAAACCCAACTACATGCCCAGCAGTTTTCACTATCGCTTCCATACCAGCACCAATTTTCTAGCGAAGACCTTTTCAAACAAATCCTTCTTCTTATTAAAAGCCTGCTCTTCCAGTGTCGATTCAGTTTCGGATACGCATTCAGCAATTATTCTTTGCGTGCCCACTTTGATTTTTAAACTTTTTACGATTGACTGGTGAGTGTAGTCTAAGCCATCTGCCGCACGGAGAATACTGGCCAGAATCTTTACTTTGTGGACGGTTACGCGGTCCAACGTCGCAAGGTTGTAATGTTTCTGTTTGGGCAAACCTTTGCGGTGGTATCGGGCTATGCTTGCTACTATCCGTCTTTCCTGGGAGGTGAATGGAAGATTCGTGTCGTTGAGGATGAGCTTGGCTGATTCTTTGTGGTGACCGCCTCTAGTTTTTGACAAGCCTACATCATGCAGAATTGCGGCGCATTCAAGCCAGCATCGTTCCCGCTTGTCCAGCTGATGCACATTGATTAAGCCGTCAAAGAACTCTAAAGCAAGTCTGGTAACCTGCGTGTAATGTTCAGTATCTTGCCAGTAGGTTTTCGAAATCTTCTGAGACGCTTCTGCGATTTCTTTGCAGTTTTGAACCATGCAATCTTCTTTGGTGTGATCCTCTTCGATGATTGTTTCGAGAGATACGCCGCGAAGTAGCATCTGAGCGAAACTTTCAGGCAGCGCCTTTTTTCTAAGAGCGTCTACAGCAGCGGTGACATCGTAGTCTAACCTGATCAACTCAACATTGAAGGGGTTAAAGCTCAAGATTACATAAGCAGTCTGAGGGTTTCCGTCGTCAGGCCTTCCCACACTTCCAGGGTTGACGAAACAGAACCCGTTTGTCTGTCTACAGAATTGATCATGAGAATGCCCCACAATTATCACATCAGCCTTGGAGGCATCAGCAAGGGTTTTCAGCCTCTCAACCGGTGTGTCATGGTAAATGTGCTCTTCAATCGACTGGGGACTCCCATGTGTTACAAACAGTTTTTTGCCTGCTGCCTCAAGCCTAAGTTCACGAGGTAAGGAATAAAGATAACATTCGCATGACTTTGCCAACTCTTTCCTGGCAAATTCCAAAGCAAGTTTTTTTTCGCCTTTAGCTTTGGCTTTGCCCTCAATAACCTCCAAATCATAGTTACCTAAGATGCTTAGCACGTTTTTTTCGCAGAGCATTTCTATGACTTCGTTTGGGTAAGGACCAAAACCTATGGAGTCACCTGCATTCAGAAAAATTTTTACACCCCGTCCTTCGGCGTCTTGAATTACTTTTTGCAAAGCTTGCAAATTAGCATGGACATCCGACAGAACAGCAATTTTAACGTCGGGATATGCAAGCACTTGTTTTGTTTTTTCCTCAGTTATGATTGATCCAGCGTTGGTTGTCTTCCTAAGTTTAACAAAAAAACCTTTCTTTTTGTTTTCGTTCCAAAGCTGAACAAATTGTTTGTAATGGTTTTTTCTTTTTTCTTTCACGTAAGTTGAGAAGTTCAAAAGTGCCTGCTGTACTTTTGCGGTGTCTGCTTTTTTCTTTTCTTGGGATTTGATTTTAGCTTTTGTTTCTTCTATGAATTTAGGTATGTACTCTATCCAGACATCGCAGTCATGCATTTCACCCAGTACATCTTGAAAAGTTTTCATTGTTTCTATTTCTTTAACGAGTTTATTTTTGTACAGCGGTGCAAAGGCTTCCATGGTATAGCGGAGTTTCTTCGCATAGATTCTCATCTCATGATGCTTTAGGATTTCATTTTCCAAGTAAACGCAGTCTTCCATCGCCAGGAAATCGTCTAGTCTAAAGGATATGTACCAGTGGGCTTTTTCTAGTACCTGTGAGGAATCAAAAGTCGTTTTTGAATGTTCCTTAGTGGCTTGTTCGCAAAACTTGCGAATATCATCCAAAATGCCGGTTGCCTTTAGCTTTTCCAATCCGCTGACAACGGACGATTGAATGCTGTTTCTGCGGTCTTTATGATGCTTAAGCAGTAAGTCCATGTCTGTCTTTTTCGCGGTTGAATCCAGTTTTTTCACGTACTGTTCTATGAAAGCTATTTGCACGTCAAGGTCTCTTGCTTCGGCTAGGAGACGTGTGATTTTCTTAATTTGGCGTGACCATTTTTTGAATTCTTTTCCAGGGAAGCAAAATCTGAAAAGAGATAGCGCAGTTCTGATTCTTCGGGAGGTAACGCGCATTTTATGAACATATTCGATGTCATCGTTGTTTTTCATTACGCCATCGATTTGGTCTTCGAAATCTTCAAGGAGTTTCAGGAGCGTTTCAGAGCCGAAGTTGCAGTAGCTTGTGTCGCTTTGGCATGTTTGAGACTTAATTGGAGCGTTCATTCCAAATGCCTCTGTTCTGAATAAGCCACGCTTGAGAGTTGATGACTTTTTCGCCTTCTTTAGGTGTTACTCTCTCGTATGTCCCATCGGGCAGTAATCTTCTTGCTTTAACGTTGTCGTGAAGGTGGATTTTAAGCATGTATTCAAGGATAGCGTGGCGCAGGTGTGGGTCAGGCACTGATAAGAGAACTTCAATTCTTTCGTTGAGGTTTCTGAACATCATGTCTGGGCTGCCAATAAGTACTTCCTCTTCAGTATCATCACGGAAGTAATAAATTCGGGCGTGTTCAAGGAAGCGTCCAACTATGGATATGACTGAAATGTTGTCGCTTATTCCTTTTATTCCTGGTCTTAAGCAGCACAAGCCTCTGACGTTTAGGTCAATCTTGATTCCGGCCATGGATGCCTTGTATAGGGCTTGAATAATCTCTTTTTCCTCTAGATTGTTGAGTTTAAAAGCTAAGTAGCCTTTGCCTGTTTTTTGGTGAAACCTTATTTCCCTATCTATTCGCCTGAGAATTTCGCTCTTCAGCGTTTTAGGTGCAACAAGTAGATGCTTGAATTCTTTTTCTTGAAGCCCATTTATTAACAAGTTGAACAGCTCTTCCAGTTCCAGTCCCACTTCGGGTTTTGCAGTAATGTAACCTATATCGCCGTAAATTTTTGCTGTCACGGCATTATAGTTACCTGAGCCAATATGCGAGTATCTCACGAGACCAGTTTTTTCTTTTCTAACTACTAGGCATAGTTTTGCATGAACTTTTAACTTGGGAAAATTGTAAACTGTATTTACGCCGCCCTCCATAAGTTTTGAAACCAGAAGGATATTGTTTTCTTCATCAAATTTGGCTTTCAGTTCAACTATCGCGGTTACTTTTTTACCATTCTTGGCGGCCTCTATCAATGTATCAACGACTGGCGATTTATGGTCCATCCGGTACATTGTTATGCAGATGTCCAAAACATTGCTATCCTGAGATGCTTCTCTTAGCAGATCGATGATTACTTCAAAGCCGTCATAGGGGTGATAGAGGACGAAGTCACGTTCGGCGATTGTTTCAAATATGTTCTTTCCAGAGGTCAACAGAGGCGAGATGGCTGGAAAGAAGGTTTTGTCTTTGAGGCTTGGACGGTTTATTTTAAGCAGTTGCCAGAGGTCAACGAGCCCAAGTGGTCCGTCAAACTCGTAGATTAAATAGCCTGGCAAGCCTAATGCCGTGGCTATTGCTTCTCTAATGAGTAAAGGCGTTTTTTTATCAAATTCGAGTCTGCTGGGAAACCCAACTCTTCTGCTGGAAAGGCTTTTCTTTACGGAATTGAGGAAGTCTGAGGACTCATCCATCAGAATATCTATTTCTCCGTTGCGTGTCAGCCTGAATGGATATGCTTTCAGCGTTTTTTCGTTTGGGAAAATTAGATCAAGATTATTCAAGATTAAATCTTCCAAAAAAACGAAGCCGTATTCTATGCTTTCTATTTCTTTGTCTGTTTCTTGAATATATCTACTTCTTGGAATCTTTATTAGTCTCCCAAACTTTTCGGTGGGAATATCAACCACGTAGCAAAAATCTTGTTTACCAAAGCCTGAAACGAAGAGGTTTATGTGCAGATTCTCGATTGCGGCGCTGTTTAATCCTTCTTTAGGAATTTCCATCGCTGGAAGAATCGATTTCTTGAAGAGTTCACGCAAACTTTCCTTACTTTTTTGGGATAAGTCGTTGAACTTTTCGATGACTATGTCTTCTTTTGCGAGGGCAGGGAGAAGTTCCTCTCTCCAGCAATTTGCGTGGTTTTCGATAAGTGGGATTATTTCCTTCCGTGTGGCTTCGACTTGTTCGATGGGGGTCATTCCATCCATGGATTTCTCGTCAGTCCCAGTTTTGATTTTTTTCATAAGTCGAGGAATTCGTGTCATGAAGAACTCGTCTAGGTTGCTGCCGCAGATGGCGATGAATTTAACCCTTTCCAGCAGGGGATGCCACAGGTCTCGTGCTTCCTCAAGGACGCGTGCGTTAAATCTTATCCAGCTGAGTTCCCTGTTGAGGAAATAGCTTGGGTTATCTAGTAGTTTTTTCTGGCTTAAGGCATTGTTTGCTTCTGAATCAAGGGTATTTGGAGCTGACAAGAGCTTTTACCTTATAGATTTTCATTTGTTTTGGGGTGGTTTAACTACCTTGGGCTAAAAAAGGGATTCGTGACTTATCAAGCAATCTGTTAAAAAATAAATCATTCATAGCTGAGATATTTAGCTTCAGCGGTCGCGCTTCCTTGGCAAATCGTGAGATTCGACGCATTTCGCTTTGCGAACTGTAAACGTCTCATATTCGAAGAGGGGAATTTTTTTGTCCATCTGGCGTTACCTATATTTCAATTGAAAGGAAGTTGTCAATAAGGACTCCGAAAATAGAATCTATAGTCCTAAATAGGCTATATAGGAAAGGTTAAATCCCGCGTCAGATTACTAAAACGCATGAATTCTTTAACTCTTAAAGAAAACGGCTTTGCCGATTTCGTTCCCTTAAAAGGGCTTCCCTTTTCCAGTCTCCCTTTCAATAAGGCCAGCGTTCTGGTCTTAGTTGACAGCACACTTGCTGGAAAACCCACCTCCGATATTTTGTACATTGGTAGATCAAAGAAACCAACTAGAAGAATCTTTGGAGGATACTTAGCTGGATACGGCGGAAAAGCCACTAAGAAAATCAGTTCAAGGCTGCTTGACGACGGTTATATTGAAAAAGTCGCGGTCAGCTGGATGTTAAGTGACAATCCGAAGGCAGCGCAAGAAGGGCTTCTGGAAAGCTTTAAGAAAGAACATGGCGAATACCCTGCGTGGAACTTCTCGAAGAAGACCTCCGTAAATTCTCAATCAACGTCGAAAGTTGCCCCAAAAGTTGCCAAATCTCGTCCCGCTCGTAAACAACCTGTCAAGTCTGCGCCGTAGGACAGCGCGAACTTACGCTTTAGCTTTTTTGAAAGAATAATGCTGGATCACTTCGTTAGTTGACCATGGCAAGCAATCTTTGGCTTTGAAACCCAAAAGAGCAGCGTACTTGTGGATTAAATCAATGTTTTCAGCTTCTATTTCTAGAAACTCAGGAATATATCCATAGTTGCCAGCATAGCGGTCGATGTCAAAGCGTGCGTGGTCGAGCGTATAACTGACTCTGTGTTTCTGCATACTTTCGGTTATGGATAGACCTATGTTTTCCAAGATTTTCTTCATTGCTTCCAAGTTTGAAACTTCAACGGAATATTCTTCCGCCAGTTTGGCTGTTTGGGTAACGTGAACTTTTTTGTATGTTAATTCGGTCTTATCTCGTTCTTTCCTTAAGCGTAACACGTTTTTTGCTTTAATTATTGTGCCATCTTTGAAGTCAAAAAACAAGGTTTGAATGTCGCCGTCGAAAACCTTTTTGGCGCCCAAGCTGGTGAGGGTTTCCTCAATCTTTATTCTGTTGACTTCTAAAATTTTGACTTCCAGTTCTTTCATAAAATCTAAGGAAGCTTTTGGCAGTTAAAAACTTGTGCTATGTCACCATTCTCAGTTTAATTTTTAGAGATATGCTTGGAGATTTAAAGGACAAAAGAATGATGATTGTGTGTTTGATTTATGTACACTGGATAGATTTGACTATAACGTGGTTGTTTTCTTGATAACTTGATGGTCTAATCCGCAGACGGGGCAGAAGACTATTTCGTAGTTGTAGAACCACTGATAATAAGCAGAAAGGTTATTACTTTTAGAGTAATTCACTCGTAAGCGGAGAGAAAAAAAGGTGCCCCTCGCGTTTATTATTGGAACTGCTGGTTCTGGTAAATCCCTTTTCACTGCAGCCTTCAGTGAATGGCTAAAAATGTCAAAGCAAGATGTTGCCGTTGTCAATTTAGATCCTGGTGCATTGAAACTTCCTTATTCGCCGGATGTTGACGTGCGCAACTATGTGGATGTTGGCGATTTAATGGAAAAATATGGTTTAGGACCTAACGGTGCATTGATTATGGCGGCTGATTTAATCGCTGATGAAATTGAAAATTTAACCCGCGACATCGAAGAAGCCCACGCTGACATCGTCTTAGTGGATACTCCTGGGCAGATGGAGCTGTTTGCTTTCAGAGCAAGTGGACCATACATAGTTGATGAGTTAACAAAGGAGCCTAAAGCGTTAATTTACCTCTTTGACGCCGTTTTCTCAATCAACCCGCTTAACTACGTTTCAAACATGTTTCTTTCAGCCGCAGTTTACAACAGGTTCTTTCAGCCGCAGTTGCATGTTCTCTCAAAAACTGATTTAATACCAAAAAAGGATGCACAGGCAATTGTCACTTGGTCAGCGAACACTAGAGCACTGGAGGACGCGATTGAAGAGAAACTTGAAGGCACAAAACGCCTCTTCAGCCGCAACATGATGCAAGCCATCAACAAGCTTGGCTTAAAATTTTTGTTGATGCCCCTTTCCTCCAAAACAAACGAAGGCATGACTAACATTAACACAACACTTGAACGAATCTTAAACGAAGGAGAAAAATACACAACCTAAAGCTTAAGCGCTAATCAGTGACCAGCTTGCTGCAAAGGCTCCACGCTTAGCCCTCAAAGCTGAATCAGAACCAGCGACAATAATAACATCATTATCTTCAGGCGTTAATTCCTTAAGAATTTGGGTCGCTGCCTTCGGATAATCCTTCTCTATAGAGTTACTGACTGATTCAATACGCAAATGGCCATCTTTGAAAACAATAACTAAAGCTTTACGTGCACCAGCAATGATGGATGCATCCCTCTGATCAATCCCCGACCCCACTTTTTGCCCGCTGTTTTTCACCAAAAAAGCAAAATTAAATTCGGATCCATTCAATTCTGATTTTGGAATTTCGACCCGTTTAGGAAAAACTTGTTCAAATTGCCCCCAAACGTCTAAGCCTTTTTTTGTTAAACTGCAGCCTTCTTTGGACGTTTCAATTAAACCGGCATTTCTAAGTCTGCTTATTATTGTGCGTACTGCTCCGTCACCAACATTGAGTTTCTTAGCCAGTTTGTTTCTGCCAAGAGGTTTCTGCGCCATAAGCTCTAAAGCGTAGAAAATATGGAATACGGTGAAGGTGGTTGATGGTCCTGAAGCTTTTTTTCCAGCGATTTCTTGTATCAACTTTTTCAGCGATGTAGCCATATTTTGCCCTGCTCTAACTAAGCGTTGGTTAGGCTTTTATAATTTGCCAAAAAGATTGATGCAGATTAGTCTTTGTAAGCAACAACTGAAACCTCAACAAGCGCATCTGCCTTTAATTCTACACCGACTGTGGCGCGAGCAGGAAATTCTCCATCAAAGTACTTAGCATATTCATTGTTGAACTCGTCAAATAAGGCCATCGAAGAAAGATACACATTGGAAAGAACAATATCTTTCAGACCATAACCTGCAGCTTCCAAGATGGCTTTTATGTTCTCCATAACCTGTCTTGTCTGCAGCGTCACGGTTTTGGCAACGATTTTGTCTTCATTTGGATCAATTGCAAGTTGCCCTGAGACAAATAGGAATTTGCCTGCTTTCACCGCTTGACTGTATGGACCTACCGGTTTTGGCGCTTTCTCACTAAATACAGGTGCCTTCATGTCATTCATCTTTCTGTCTGTGTTGTTTGGGGGTTAAAATCATTTTTGCAAGAAGGTATATGCCTATTGATATTTCTTAGCGGAATATTTTTAACAGAAAACCTTTTAAGAAAAACGCAAAGTTACTTATGTCCTTATTGCAACCTGAACGGAAAGATTCCCATGAAAAAAAACGGAAAATACTTGTTCACCTCTGAGTCAGTTGGAGAAGGTCACCCAGACAAGGTGGCAGACCAAATATCCGACAGCGTTTTAGACGCAATATTCTGCAACGACCCCAAAGCACGCGTTGACTGCGAAACCCTAGTAATGCAGGGAACCGTAATGATTACGGGTCAAATAACCACTTGCACCTATATTGATATCCCAAAAATTGTCCGCCAGACCTTAAAAGAAATAGGGTTCGACAATGCTAAGGATGGCTTAGACTGGGAAACATGCGGCATCTTGGTTTCATTAACTGCGCAGTCTCCAGACATTTCTATGGGTGTAACCGAATCCAAAGGACACGAGCAGGGCGCTGGTGACCAAGGAATGGTTTTCGGCTACGCAACCAGCGAGACAAAGGAGCTTATGCCTTTGCCGATCATGCTGGCGCATAAACTTGTTAAACGCTTAGCTGAATGCAGAAAAACCAAAATTATGCCTTATCTGCGTCCTGACTGCAAGTCTCAGGTTACAGTGGAATATGACGGTTACAAACCAAAATGCGTTAAAGCTGTTGTTATTGCTGCTCAAAACAACGGAACAGTCGACGATGCAACCTTAAAGAAAGATATTATTGAAAAAGTAATCAAGAATGTCATACCTGCCAATATGATAGCTGAAGACATAAAATACGTCATTAACGGCACAGGCAGATTCGTAATCGGCGGAACACTTGCAGATTCAGGATTAACTGGCAGAAAAATCATCGTTGACACTTACGGCGGAGTTGGAAGCCACGGTGGCGGATGCTTCAGCGGTAAAGACCCATCAAAAGTTGACCGTTCAGGCTGTTACATGGCAAGATACATCGCCAAAAACATTGTCGCCGCTGGGTTGGCAGACCAATGTGAAATCCAAATTTCCTACGCTATCGGTGTTGCGCAACCAATCTCTGTGTTGGTGAATACTTATGAAACTGGGAAACTGCCGGATGAGCAAATTCTCGAGTTAGTGAAGAAGCATTTCGACATGAGGCCTAAAGCAATCATTGACCAACTAAACTTGCTAAGACCAATATACAAGAAAACAGCGGTGTTCGGCCACTTCGGAAGAGAAGAACCAGAATTCACCTGGGAACAGACCGACATGGCAGAAGTGCTTCGCAAAGAACTAGAAAAAGCCAAAAAAGCATAAACTCTCCCATTTTAACTTTCATTTTTTTCATACTTCCATTATCAGTTATCAGCATATTACACTATTTGAGAATCTATCTAACCGAAAGTTATCCCCTCGTATTTGATGGAGAAATTCACTAACAAATACTATCCTCCTCCCTCCCAATTTAGCTACTAATTTCCGCTAGCAAAATTTACCCGACCCTTCTGCCTGCACGCTGAAAAATTTGTTTCCGAACTGCACAATAACGCTAGAACACCTGCTTATTGTGTAGATTAGACCTAAAATTTTCACTGCTGAAAACTAACATGAGAATCAACCCATAACCTCAAGCTTTCCTAATGTTAAACTACAATTATCGCCAAGAACTTATTCAAAATTCTAATGAAGCAAAAAATAAGAATATTTTGATGCGCCTACAACATGCATGTAGGCTGTTTCTTGAGGAAAAGGACTTAGTCATGCCATTGATAGTTACTGTTCGACGATGGCTTTTCCACCATTCTCCTCAACCAAAATTGAAAGTTGCCTCATGGCTTTCTCAAGCATTTCCATTGGTCTTTCTTTGGCTTTGGCTGCAACTGTTAAGTGAATTTCGATATGCGGCTTATTTTCTACACCCATCGGATGAGACTTTATATAAACCCCCTTATTGGCACTCATGACTTTGTCGATTAATGGCGCCAAATGCGATTCCATTATGTTATCCAGAAACATGCTTTTTTCACAAAAAACCCTGTCACCCACAGCTTGTTTAAGCATAGGCGCTATAGTTTCCGTAAAAATCGCTTCCATCTCTGAAGGCACACCTGGCAGGGCAAACAGAACAGTCCCTTCCAAATCTATGTGTACTCCTGGTGCAGTGCCGATTGGGTTGTTGATTGGTTCTGTTTTTTCTGGTAGGGTTGCCATTTTGACTCTTGGCGGTGTTAATTCAATTATTGTTGAGAGCTGCCTTTTTCTGGCGTATTCTTCGCATTTTTCCTTAACCATTGCTAACGCTTTCTGGTTGATTTCCAATTTGCGGTTTAGTGCTTTTGCTATGCCCTCTAACGTTTTATCGTCAAAAGTCGGCCCTAACCCGCCAGTAGTAATTATGAACTGTGGCTTTCGCTCAATGGCTTCGCAAATAACCTTGGCGATTTCATCAACAATATCCTGTACTACTGTTATTCGCTTAACGTTGGCTCCAAGATTTGTTGCCTGTTTACCGAGCCAATGAGCGTTTGTATTAAGTATCTTGCCTATTAGTAACTCGTTGCCTGCGCAAATTATTTCCATGTCTACAGTCATAGCCTTCACTCGATAGGTCCAAGTAATTAGAAAAATATGTTTTATAGTGTTTGCTAACTAAACGTGTATAATGCTTGGCTATGCCAGTTTTATTTCTTGCTAAGCCACCATTTGAGGTATTCTTTTCTGCGGTTTTCTTTCTCTTCTTCCGCTGTTTCTTCGTTTGGCCTGTTCTTTTCACGCAGTTCCATGAGTTCTTGCTGTGTCACTGATAACCCGCAGCTTTTGCAGATGTAGTGTTTGGTGGCTATAAGGTACTGCATTTCTCCGCCGCATTCAGGACAGTAATTCATTTATATTCTCTCAGGGAAGTTTTATAGTAAATCGCTTTTGCAGAGATATTAGTCTTCGCATAGGTTTGAATACTTTTAACCTAAAAATCGTGATTCTTAGACGTGTGTGTACATTTTGTCGCTGGTGTATTTTCCTGTGTCCATTTCCTGTTCGATTTCTCGCAAAAGCAAAATGCGCTTAAACGTCGGAGGGTGAGTGGAAAACAAGCTGTTTATTTGGTGCCATGTACTTTTGGATTCTCTCTCCATCGCTAATTCCAACTCACGCTCATCCAAAACGCCATCTTTGTCTAAGTCGTACTGGTCTTTTTTATCCATGATTTCCTTAACTTCCTGTTTCGCCGTTGCTGGGTCTGCAATATAGAACGCTCTGGCTCCTTCCGGTGGCTTGGGCGAGATGGATAAGCCATAAGTGATTTTTGCCAAGGCACTTTCCAATTCTCTAGGCGAACCTGTTACGTAAGCGGAGTATGAATCAGCAAAATGTTCGCGGAGTCGACTAAGCCTCATAACAATCAAGAATGTTAATATATAAACTATAAACGAGATTATCCCGATTATGATTAATATTGCACCTGAATTGCCTTGGTTTTTTCCTCCTCTTCCCGAGCCTCCTCCTCCGCCGCCGCTAAACGCGCCTGTTATCAACGCAACCTCTGCAATTAAGTATGCAATTAACGGCAGCGCGGAAAGAACAGTCATTACAATATAATCTTTATGTTTAATGTGACCTAACTCGTGAGCTATTACGCCTTTAATTTCATCTTCCTTCAAACTCCTCAAAAGCCCGTCATGCACCGCTAAAGTGGCGCTGCTTTGGGATCTGCCAAAAGTAAACGCGTTCGGCGTATTATTTGGAACTACAGCTAACTTGGGCATTGGTAAACCGCTTTTGTCCGCTAATTCTTTAACTGTTTTTTCAAGCCAGGGGTTCTCGCCGGGCTTTAGGTAATGCAGTTTTGTTGAGGCTTTAACCATAAATGGACCTATTGCGTACTCAAAGAGTATGAAGAGTGCTGTGCCGCCTACGGCGACAACTAAACCGGCAAAAACACCTAATTGTAAGAAGAAAACAATTGCAAACACGAGAAGACCAAATATGAACGCGGCTAAGAAAATAGAAGTCGCCATTGCCCACTTTAATTGTGATAGACTAGCCAACTATTGTGCCCTCTCGTTATTTTCCAAACAAATACTACAATAAGGAATTAAGTCTTTCCCAAAAAATACCGAGATAATCACGGGAATACAAAATAATAAAAAGGGAGTTTTAGATTGGGTAAGCTCCGCAAACCTTGCAGAACTGGATTTTTGTTTTAATGTAGCTTTTGCATTTTGGACACTGTATTCCACCGTTATCTGGAAAGACGTCTTTTGGTTTGCCGAATTTCTTGCGGAAGTGCTCGTAGTAGAGTAATTGTTCTTTGTCTGGGATTTCGACGTCGTCTTTTTCTTTAATTGACTTCTTTTTCGCTTCAAAATCCTTGTCAGAAATCATGTCGTTGAAGTATGTTCTGAGAGTTTCTGTTCCTGTTCCCTGTTCAAGCGGTGCTTTTGTTCTCCAAATGACGTCTTTGGGTATTACATCTTCGTAGGCTTTGCGAAGTATCCATTTGCTGTATTTTACTCCGTTGTACATGTTTATCTTGAATTTGATGGGTAGTTTCTTTGCCCAATTCATGAACAATGGATCCATGTAAGGTGCGCATATGGTCTCTCCAAGAGACGCGGCCATGGGGAGCGATGAGAAGCCCATTTCTGCCCACATTTCTTCCTGCTTCTTTGCGAATTCCGCTTCAGTTAGGTGGAATTGCCATGGGTACCCGAAAAGCTCGTCTAATGAGTCGCCTGTGAATACGCTTTTTATTCCCTTAGCTTTAAAGATGGTTAAGCCAATGTAGACGGGTAGGCTGTTTCTGATTTCCATGGGGTCAAATTTTTTGAGTGCTTCCACAACTTTCGGGTAATATTTGAGTACATCTTCTTTGCCGAACTCGTACGTTTCCTGCTTTAGCTTTAGGAGAGCAACCATTTTCTTTACGTATTCGGCGTCTTTTGGGTTTCCATGCTTAAAAGCTAAAGTGAGGCATGGAATGTCAGGTTTGTACTTCACTGCTTCATAAGCAATTATTTGAGTGTCTGTTCCAGCTGAAAACAAGAAGCCGTCAGCCATATTTTTCTTAACAACTTTGCTTACTAAAGTTCTAACTTCTGGTAAAAGTTTGTTGTATTCTGATGGGTCTAGCGCCATTTCTTTCCCTCGTAATACATTGTTTTTCATCCATCCACTATTTAAGGTTTCTCCATATGCAAACAAAAGCAAAAAAATAATAAACATCTGTGAGGAAACTGAGCAAAATACTGAACAGACGAGATTTTCAACTACACAAAAATCTGCCTGCATCAAAACACCACATTTAAAAGTCTTAAAAGCTGAAACTCAATAACACAATCATTCGGAGGATTCATCCCTTGAAAACAAGCCTACTCCACATGAAAATACGCGACTCACTACAAGGTAATATAACAGCAGCCAAAATAGCAATCCAAAAAGCCGCTAAGCAAAAACCAGTCCTAATCGCTCTCCCAGAATATTTCACAGTTCCAAACTGCATGGCAGACTTCACCGATGCATCAAGTGTTTCGAAGGAAACCTGCAAAGAAACGCTAGATTTTCTGGCTGAAATTTCTAAAGAAATACCTAATATTTACCTGTTGGGCGGTTCAGTGCTTGAGGAAGACAGCGGAAAATATTACAATACGAGCACTTTGTGGAAAAACGGTTCTCTTTTAGCCAAATACAAAAAGATAAACCCTATTCAAGCTGAAATTAAAGCTGGCGTCGCCAAAGGCGCAAAACCCGTTGTCGTTAACACAGAAATTGGTAAAATCGGGCTTTTGGTTTGTGCTGACATGTTTGACGCTGACCTTGTAAAACAAACTGCTAATTTAGGGGCTGAAATAATTTCTCTCCCCGTTGCATCGATGGGCACTCATCCAAGCGTTAAAGGCCACCCCTTAACCGAGAAGGTTTCCACTGACAATGGCTTGTTTGTGCTTAAAGTTGGAAACGTGTGCTCAAGCATGAGGGGTGGAAGAAGCGCAATTGTTGCTCCATGGGGCATGCTTGGCGAAGTCTCCGACGCACCTGAAGATTCCA
Source organism: Bathyarchaeia archaeon (assembly GCA_050015395.1). Lineage (GTDB taxonomy): Archaea > Thermoproteota > Bathyarchaeia > Bathyarchaeales > Bathycorpusculaceae > Bathycorpusculum. The sequence goes on along the minus strand of JBEKBM010000001.1, from coordinate 139,848 downwards.
TATTAACCCGGGATCTTGACATGCGACGGCTCAGAGAATACCGTAGAAAGCTCAGTAAATCTTAGCCCAATCATCGACGATTCGGCTCATTTCATTAAAATTGTATTTTTCAAGCCAATTTCGGAAGTCAATGTTTTGAACAGCAAACCTGCAGATCTGTTTAGCATTCTCTGAGTCATGTACTAAAAGTAGCACTGCATCTAGCTTGTGCCTTGAAACGTAAGCCACCGTTTTCAGTAGCGCATCCATTTTCTCGTCGGTTGGCATTTCGGCGCTTAATTCTAAAACAACAGGCTTCTTCAATGACGCGGCAAAATCTCTTGCCAGCATGTCAACCCAGTACATAGTCAAATAATCTCTCGACGAAAGCGGCACATGGAAATAATCAACACATTCAGCTATCGCATTTAAGTCTAAGCCGAATCTTTCTTTAGCAAGCACTGGGTCAGGATAAATTTCAACCGCAAAAGTCTGCTTCACTCGTGCTCTGGCTTCTTGAACAAATTTCGTTGTTGTTTGTGCTCTCCATTGAGTCCAGTTTAAGCCGCTCTGCTTCCACAACTCGACGCATCTAGGGCATACGCAGAATTCTTGGTCAGGAAAGTGGTATAGGTTCAAGGTTACGCCCATACTGTCTTCTTTGCTTAGGCTCTCAATGTAGTCTAACACTTTGGTTCTGTACCCTGGGTTTGTTGGGCAAACAAAATCAAAAGCCAAATTAGATCTCCTATTTTTGCGTAGCGCTGGACCACTGTTTGAGACAGCAACTATGCTTGGGTCTTCCCTGATAGCTTTAGCATCACAAAACACTGTAACGTCATTCTGCATGCCTTTTGCTGTTGGGAAAACTTGTCCATCTGCCCATTTTGAATAGTAAACGTGAAGATCAAAGCCCTCGACTTTTTCCGGGGTATAGGTGACTAAGCCTACTTTCATATTCTCTTACCAGATGCGCGCAAACAATATATTCTTGGCGCTTATTTAATTGTTGATTCGCATGAGCAAGCAGCATAAATCCTTTATTATCATTGATACCGCTAAATGTACTCCCTGCGCAGGGCTTATCTGTGTCGGCGTTTGTCCGCAGGGCGTTTTAGAGGAGGGCAAAAACAAAAAACCACAAGCGATTGATGTTGTGTCATGCACTCGATGTGGCGTCTGCGTAAACCTGTGCCCATCAAAAGCCATTACTATAAATCCTAGTAAACCCTCAAAAGTAAAATAATTACGAGGGGTGGCTGGCATGGAACAGTTTAACCTTGCAGACAGCGCTAAATTAATCATCAAAGACAATGTGCTAGCCGTATTTTCGGATAAAGCTTTAATGACTATAAGTTCAGCAATTTATAATGGCGGGAGCAAACAGGTTAAAGCTGTCCTCAATGTAGGCGTGCCGGAAGGGTATAATGACCGTTCCTTGCACCTTGACCCGCTGGAACTTATCACTTCATCGGCGGCGAAGCTTGGATTAACCAAAGATTATCTTGCCATGGTCACCGCTGCAAAAATTACTAACTACAGTTTAGTATCCAAGAAAACGGGTGATTTTTCAGTCAGCGTTGCCGCTACCGCAGGCTGCTCGCACGGTGAATCTTCAGGCGAAGAGATGGATGTTCAAGAAATCGTAGGCACCATTAACATTATCGTCTTAATCGACGGGAACCCAACGGAAAGCTGCATGGTCGCTTCGCTAATTACCGCCACGGAAGCGAAGACGGCAGCGCTGAGGGATTTTGACGTCCGAAGCAGGTACACTGGTGACTCAGCTACAGGCTCAATAACTGACAGCGTAACCATAGCCTCAACAAGCCAAGGCAAAACAATCAGTTATGGCGGTCCAGCATCAAAACTCGGCAAGTTGGTCGGGTATTGCACAAGGAACGCCGTTAGTGAAGCCCTAATCAAGCAAGAGCCAATTTGGGCATGCCGAACCGTTTTAGATAGACTTAAAGAAAGGCATCTTCCGCTGGAGAAACTAGCTGCTGAACTATCCAAAGTCAAAGGTATAGCTGTCGATGAGAAGGCTTTGGCTGAGATTTTAAAAAATAAGCCTCTTGCTAGTGCTTATTTGTTAGCCGCGGCGAAGCTAGATGATGACTTTAAAAAGAACCTGTTCCCTGCCGAGCTTGGGGATGCAGTTGAGTTAAGTAAATGCTTTGGCAACCTTGCCCGCTCCCAGTTGGATTGCTCTAAAGTGCCAGGTTATGATTCGGTTGATCTGCCGCCTTTTCTTAAGCATGCATTGATCAAAATTGTGAAAGAAGCGTTTTCTAAGGATTAACAGTAGATGCAGGAGTTCTGAAGTTTTCTCGGTGGTCGACATATACGTGTGTAGACTACCTATTGACCGTGGTCTGAAAGCTTATACAGTTTGATATACACTTTGATATACACTTCGCAGAAGCAGATTTGGGCGACCGCGTAGCTGAGGATTTCTCAATCTTTAAAAAAACCTGCCGGTATGGCGGCTAACTGAAAAGACTTAAATAACTTGCACTTTTATTCGGTTATAAAACAAATGTTAGAATGGTGTATCAAACTTGAAATTCGGCGTATTTCTTTACCAACCTGAACCTGTTGAAGGCGTCGATTATAACTTCTACCGCATTAAACCAGAATCAGGAACCGTGGGGAAACCAAACCCTAAAATGTACACTAACATCGCATGCTTTGGCGATAACGCCTTAGCAGCGAAGCGTCCCGAATTGATATCAATCTCTAAGGATGGTCCTGCTCTCCGCACGAACAAGAAGTACAATTTGCGCTGGGATGTTCTATGCATGACTAACCCTGAGGTTCGAGAGTACAACCTTAAACTAATCGCTGACTGCGCCAAAACCACGCCGGGAATAAGCATCAGCAGCCAACACTTTGCTGAACGCGACTTCTGCGTCTGCCCACGATGCGTTGAACAGTGGCGCCAAAGCGGCTTGAACTGGGTGGATTGGAGAGCAAAAACCGTAACAGAATTCCTCAAAGAAGTCCGAGACGTCGTCAAAAACAAGCCCTTATTCGTTAATTGCCTGCCTGACCCGTTGCTTGGCAAAGCACGCTTCGGCTACGACTTCGAAGCCATGGCAGAATACGCTGACTACTTCGTTATACCCATGTTCAGCAAGGCTTATCCAACCCCATGGTACTGGGAAACCATCGCAAGAGGCTACAAAAGCTTCCTAAAGAAGCCAGTGTTCGTAAACTTCTACGTCCGAGGTCCAAACGAGACTTGGGACACCGTGGCACCAACTAAACAAATAATGACAGTAGCCACACGCGCAGCAAGAACAGGCATAGACGGCATAATCTTCCTAGCAGAAAAAGCCCAATGGATACAAGAGTTCCAAAAGAACGCGGTCGCAGACAAAGAAACACGAGAATTCCTCAAAGGTCACGGCGGCGACGAAGTCCTAGAACTCTTCAACCGATGGGAAAAGATGCTAAAAGCATAGCATCCCACACTTCTTATTAATTTTTGTGCTTTGTTTAATCAGGCAGGATATTTCTTTTCTTCAACGATGTTTCCTGAGATTGTTATTAGAACAGCGTTTCCATTGACAGAAACAGCTATGTGCCTTCTGCCGATGCCATAAAAGCCGCTGAATTTCTCTGGAATCTGCAAAACTATTTTTCCTTCTTGTCTTTTTATTGGAATTTCTACCGTAAAGGAGGCGAACTCTTTCCATTCTGGTATTTCGCAGCCTGCTATTCCAATCGTGGTGCTGTCTAGTGCATAGACAAATGCGCAGTCGAGCCATTGCCCATTTTCAAATTGGAATAGATTTTCTGGTACTTCAATTATGTCGGGGGGTTTGGTGTCTTTTGGGTAAATAAGATTCACCCGTCTACCAGTCCTCTCAATGCTCTTGATTACGATCTGGTTCTGGTTGAATAGTCTTCTAATGGCACCATCAACCCGTCCGCTTTGCCAATTAAGCTTCTTTGTGAGTTCGTACTGAGAAAGCCCAGGGTAATCTTTTATGACATCTAGTAAGGCTTTGTCTGATTCGACCCCTCTTCTGTTTCTAGTTAATTCCTGCATAACTTGCATCTAACCCTTGGTTTAAATCAACAGTACTTAACCGTATAGCATTATTAAAGGAGCTTTTAAGGTATAAGTTTTTTGGAATATTCCAAAACAATTAAGTGATAAATACTAGAAACCCACAAAAAGAACCACATGGCTTTCTTCCAGCCGAAAAAACGAATCTTCACTGGACAAATAGAATTAGGTCCTCAGGTCAGAACATGGATTGCAAAACATAGAAGCTTTGCCAGCAGGGAATGGGTTGAAAGCCAAATCCGATACAATGAATGGATCCCTGATAAGTCTGATCAATCTCGTTTCCTGATTTACACCAACGATACCATCGGCATAAAACCTCTAACAATTCTAATTAAGATACGAGTGTTTGATACTCATGTCTTTGTTTATCATGCTCACGTCTTAAGAAAAAAATGAGGCTGCGGCTATAAGGAGGATTCTATCTAACGCTTGGCTGCTACTAACGATGAAAGGTTACTTATTTTTTGCTATTCCTACCCTTTGTATATTGCTGCGTTTATTATTGTCAGGTTAACTATTTTCCTCTTGCTGTTGAGCCCTAAAACGATTTCACCGTATTTGTCTACGATTTTGCTGTCAACACTTTTTGCGGGGTACTCAAAATGTACGTAAAGAATATCTGCCGAATCATCGTAGTGAAACATCACTATTTTTGAGGGCAAATTCAAGTCGTATCGCTCGGCAATCTGAGTAACGATTTTTGGGGCATCGATGGCTAGATTCACGGTTTTCGCCAAAAGCGGTACATCCTCCTTTTTCTTCTGTCACTAATAGAAAAAGCGGTTCTCAGGGTATATGTGTTCTTGCTTTTACCTTATACTTAACTTTTTAGAGGCGGCGACAGTTGGACGCAGCCCCAGAAGGTCACACGTATTCGGGAAAGCCCGAAAAGTAAAAAAACGGAAAAAGACATCCAAGACACTTAACCAGCAAACATTTCAAGCCCTGAACACTAAAAGCAACCCAAAACGAGTCCTGCCTAAAACTGCCTACCGATAGACCTACCCTACTATTTGTGGCAAAATTCGTCAACAAAAAGCACCAAATTTTACTTAAATAAAATAATGGAGGCGGAGCTACGAGAGTTTGATGTGCATGGCTCTTAATGCGTAGGCAGCTGATGTTTTCACGGCTGAGATGCCGTAGGTTCCGCCTCTGCGCATCATCTTCAGAACGTAGCCTGGGCGTAAGTAAAATTCTTGGTAAGCTTTGTAGCGGATTTCTGCTAGTTTCTCGATGCTAAGCCATGGCGTTTCAAAGGTTGGTGTGGCGGTGTCGTATTTGTTGAAATCAGTGACTCTTAACCATCCGTTCTTGATGACTTGATCGTACATTGGCGTGCCGGGATAAGGTGTTGCGACGTAGAAGCCCACATCATCAGGATTCAATTCTTTGACGAAGTTTATGGTTTTTCGTGCGGTCTGCTCTGTTTCGCCTGGGAAACCCAGTACGGTGTTGGCTATAGTCATTAACCCAATGTCATGTGCGGTTTTGTATGCTAAGCGTGTCTGGTCCAACTTTATACGTTTATTCATGGCGGTTAGGATGGCTTCGGAGCCTGATTCTACTCCTAGCCAAACGGCTATGCAACCTGCGTCCTGCATGGTTTTGAGGAGTTCGCGATCTACCATGTCTACGCGTGTTCCGCAGTCCCAGATTAACTTCAGTTTTCTCTGGTGGAGTTCTTCACAGATTTTCACGACTCGTTCTCGGTTGACTGTGAAGGCGTCGTCATAAAATGTGACTTGGTTTACACCATACTTGTTGTGGATAATTTCCATTTCGTCAACGACGTTTTTGGGGCTGCGCATGCGGTATCCTCTGCCGAACATGCGGACGGTGCTGCAGAAGTCACACCAGTAAACGCAGCCTCGGCTTGTGATTAGGGGGAAAAGCACTTTGCCCATTCGTTTTAGTGAGTCAAGCGGCAGAAGATGGTGTGCTGGAAAAGGCAGAGCATCCAAGTCTTCAAGGAAGGGTCTGTCTGGGTTCCGGCTGATTTTGCCTTCTTTGTTGCGAAAAGTAATGCCTAAAACTTCGTCGAAGCTGTTTTCTGTTCGGAGCTTGTCGAGGAGTTCTATGAAGGTTGTTTCGCCTTCCCTGCGCACGACTATATCTAAGCTTGAGTATTCGTTGAGGGCATTTTCGTCCCAGAAGGTGCCGTGTGAACCGCCAAGCATCGTTACTGCATTTGGGTGAACTTCTTTGGCTATGTTGATTAACTGCATTGCAGATTTATAAAGCAAGGTTGTGGCTGTTACGCCGATAACGTCTGATGGGACTTGGCTGATTCGTCTGCGGAAGGCATCGTAGGTGAGTTTTTCTGCTTGGCAGTCGACGACTGTGACATCATGGCCTGCTTTTTCTGCAACTGCACCTAAATATGCAATGCCCAGCGGAATGAATGGTGGATGTGAGTGTACGCTTGGCGGATAAGGAGGATTAACTAGCGTAATTTTCATGTTGATGTGTTCCCCTTCTGCAGGTGGATTTCTACGTTTGGATACAATATATTGTTTTCTTAGTTGGTAGAGAAAACAGGGGTTAAGAGGGTTTGAGATGGAAAAATGTTGAAACAATAAGTTTCCAATTGTGTTGTGGGAGCTACAGAAACAGGTTGGATGTATGTGGTAACTTCGTGTTAACATTTACTTTTTTTCTTGGAACTGTTGCTTGAAAAGGAACACAGAAACTGAAAAAACTTCTGCTTTTAACTTTCGGAATCTCCGCCGTAAAACCTCAGGCGCTTACTTCTTGATGAGTTTGCACGTGAAGCTCTCTTAACCTTCTTATAAAAACAATTACAGCAAAAATTAACACTACTGCACTAAGCGAAATTGTTATTGAAGTGAAGTTAATCCCGATAGGTGAGAGACCTAAGAATAAGCCTACAAGCCCATCTAAGCCAAAGCTTAACGCAACCGACAACACTAATTCTTCTACGAAATCAAGCTTGTTTCTATTCATAAACAAAATATTAACTAAACAGTACCCCGGCAAAAATGCGACAAAAACAAAACCGAAAACGTAACGAAAAACGGCAAGCAATGAGTTGCTTGGTATAAGATAAGTTACTAGTAAGGTTAAAACTGTAAAACCAACGATAATTTCAAGCCATCTAACTGGTTTCAGTTTTTAACACTTCAAAAATTTAACAATAAAAAATAAAGGAAGGAGTTTTACATGAAGGCCTTGTAGATTGGGTGGGTTTCTTCTAGTGGTCTTGTTTCAAGATCGGCTGCGGCTGATGCAATGTATATGTCAGTTACTGCAACGGCTGGGAATACCCATTCTGCTTGTTCTGCGGGTCCGATCATTAGCCAGTTTGCGCCTGCTGTTTGCATTATCGAGTTGGTGGCGGTTACGCATCCTTTTCTGAATTCTTTTGCAATGTTCGCTTTAATCCAACCCATGGTTGTGACAACGTTTCCGCTGCCTAATCCTACGGGGTGACCATACTTCTCTTTCATTATGGGTATGGTCCTTACAGCAGTGCCCATGTCTGGAGCGAATGCGGGAATTGCTGTGTCGATCAGAGGCTTTGTGATTCCACCTTTGTCAGCTAATGCTAATGCTTCTTCTATAACAGACATCTTTCCTTCGAGGCTGTTGTCCTTTGGATTGTCAGCAAGCACTATGGACATTTTGACTCCGCTTTCCTTCAAATTCGCCAATTCAGCGTCGGTGACGCCTTTGTACACTGAGTTGTATATGCATCTGTCTGAAAGACCCATTTTTTTAGCCATTACAGCTGCTGCCATACGTGTCTTAGGGCTCATAGCATCGAGCATCAGTGGTGCATCACTGTGCTTCGATACGAAGTCAATGTACTTCTCAAAAGCTAGCTCAGTTGTCCCAACAATGTCAAAAGCGAATTGTACACCAGTAATGTCACTTTGAGTTTGCATTGTATTAATTATTTTTTCTGCCTCTTGCGCATCAAAAATGCCTTTGTTTGCGTCTTGAACCATTTTCTGGCCTAGCCAAAAGATAGAACCAATCAGAAAAGTTGGTAGTTCCCCTGGCTGACCGCCTACTTTCGCTCTTCCTATAGTGTAGATATTTTGTTTCGTGTTGAATTTAAAGGACATTTTTCCTCATCTGATGGATTTATTTCTTGCCCATAGCTTTCTTTGCTAACTCGGGGGCCTCTTCCTTGTTCTTACCAAACAGCGCGCCTAATGCGTCAGCATCTTCTTTTTTGACTGCAGCGCCGCCCATGATTATTCCGATTTTGCCTTTTAATCCGGCTGCCTTCAATGCTTCATCTAGTTTTGCCAGATTATTTTTTGCAGGTACCGTGTTTACTGAAATTGCAATTATGTCCGCGTTGTTTTCTCTTGCTTTATCAACGAAAACTTGCGGTGCTACGCTTTTTCCAACGTCTATTGTTTTGAATCCTGCGCGTTTTAGTGACCTTCTAACTGCTTCTTTTGCGGTGTCATGCATATCTGGTTCAATGTTGCCTATTACGATTATCCCCAATGGATTCTCTGGTTCTGGAGGCTCTTTTTCCATCATAGATTTAAGCCATGACATTTAAACACCTTTTTTCCTTTTTATTACTCTGGGCTTTTTATACTCGAATTTCATATTTAAGCTTGACTAATAATTTCATCAAATGCGAAAGGATAACTACAGAAAGGCGGGGGATAAATGTTCAAAGCAACCAAAAAGTATGTCTTGCTATTGCTGATTTTCGCTTTCTCGTTTATTTACCGTATAATTCTAATGCTTTGGCAAACATTCCCGCCAGGCGCTGATATCGGCTTACACGCCAGCATCATCAACTCAATTACACAGTCAGGCAACACAAATTTCCTATCGGATTTCTACCAGATGGGTGGAGGCTTGTCCTTGACTTTTCCAGGATACCACATTTTCGCAGCAGGAATAATAATTATGACTGGAATGCCCGATTATCTGGCGCAGACTATTATTGTGGCTTTATTCTCTTCACTTATTGTTTTGTGCGCTTACTTGATAACTCGAACTGTATGGAGTGAATCAGCCGCTTTAATCGTTGCGTTTTTAGTGGCAATCTCAAGTTATGATATAGAAATGCTCATGTGGGGAGGCTACCCCAACGTAATCACATTACTTCTGATTCCTTTAACTTTCTACCTGTTTCTTCAAAGAGACAGGTTTTCGCTAACGCCTTTTCTCTTATCAACCTCTATTTTAGTGGGCTCAATATTTTTAACTCACTCTTTAAGCGCCGCCGTTTTCGTTAGCATAACAGTGGGCACTGTGCTATGTGTAATGATCTCACCTAAAACGTTCGGAACATCAAGAAAAAATGTCCTCTATTGGTTGCTACCACTATTTGGCGGAGCCATCCTTGTTTCGCCTTTTCTAGCAAATGCAGTGCCCGCATATTTAAGTGCTAACTCATCATTTACCGAAGTTACCGAAATTAACCAAGCATTGCTTGCAACGCGAGTGGTTCCTCTTGATATAGTGTTAGCGCTTTTTGCTTGTCTTTTGCCGTATTTTTTGTTATCGAAAAAATACAAAGGACGATTTTTGTCGCTTCCAGTGTTTCTTCTTATCATGTGGCTTTTAGTTCCTTTAGTGTTAACACAGGGCTTCATGTTTGGGCTTTATGTGGATTATAATCGGTTTCTATACTTCTTAGTTTTACCAGTCATAATACTCTTCGCTGTGATGATTGATCACGCCTCAGGATACTTTGCGCATGTAATAGATACCTACCGTGCTTTAACTAGCCAAATGCAGAAAACAAAGAAGACCGTAAACAAGCTAAGATCGAGAATCTTAACTCGGATAACCCATAAAACAGTTTATTCTACCTTTTTATTGGGCTTTTTGCTTATCTTACTCTTAGGCTTTCCACTTTTTCTGACTCCTTGGGAAGGCGTCACGATTCAAAGTTTCTACCAAGTTATGAATAATCCTGGCTACCAAGCAGTAGAGTGGGCTAAGCAAAACACGACAGTTGGCTCAGTGTTTGTTTCCGATGCTCTTTACGGGTGGTGGCTTGGCGGCTTTGCTCAGCGGCCAACTTTAAGCGCGGTTTCCCCACAATATTTAACGGTCGACCAAGAGTTGCCAGTAGCCACAGTTGCTGCTAATCTACTTGACACGGATTACATTATTGATAATGGTTACATTCAGGTTAGGGAAGACGGCGGATACATTGGTAGACATAATCCCGAGTTTTTAGCTGACCTTAACTGGACCCCTTTCCCCTACGCGTTCTTTCAATTTAATGATAGCGAGATTACTCTGCTTTCTCAGAATGGTGAATCTGTTCAATCCACTGACATAACACAGATACCTGTAACTAACATGCAACTTGTCGGCGCGCAAACTAATAATCCATCAATTATCGTTAACAAAGGAAACAGCGACTTCAATTACTCAGAAATTTTAACCGTCTCAAAAGGAGTCACCTTCGCAAATATGACCATAGCAATCCAGAGTAACAATCAGAATGATTCCTTGGATTGGATTAATTTCATTTTAAACTCCCAAGGCGAATTTCTACAACCAAGTGAAAATACGGTTGCAATGTTAGACGTTGGCATGAAGGAGTGTGGCCAATTAATTTTTGTTGAAAATCAGCCAGAAATTTACTCATTTAATTCAGAAAATCCATGCATTACAGAATTATCCTACAATTTACAAGGCAAAACTACGGCAGAAATTCAAATTTTAGTTGGAATCTACCCAGTTTCCGAAACTGAAATACAAAACCAAGCAAGCCTCAACCAAACGTTAACCGATAATGTTCAAACCGCCCAAAAACCAACTGTCGCTTTGCCTATGACCACGTTCGATTACCAAGCAGCTATACAAGAATATTCAATTTCCTACATTGCAAATCGCGATTTTGAATTAAACCCCAAATTTGCTGACGATCCCGCATTTAACCTTGTATTTATTAACAATGAAGTTGCCATCTTTAAGGTTAAAGCTAATGGCTAATCTAGTCGGGAGATAACTGGACGCCTTGATGGGTAAATTGATAAGAGAGAGAGAACTTGAAATCACCTTTATCATTGTTTTCTCAGTGTTAATTTTCGCTATTTTCTATACCCTCATATCAATGAACGGCGTAGTCTTGGGAAACGACCCTTCTGTCCATCTGGAAAAAGCCCAAATCTTCCTGCAAACGGGAAAAATCTCTTTAAGCGGCTTAAGCTGGATGCCTCCGCTCTTCGACATTTTGCTTGCGATGTTTATTTCTCTTAGTGGTGCAAGTAATATTGGGCAACTGATCTTTTTAGTGAAAGCTCTAGCTGTAATAGTTGATTGGCTCCTTTTCCTCTCTGTTTATTTGATCGGCAGCAAATTTTTTAACAAAAAAATCGGGGCAGTAGCCGCTGTTTTGTTGTCAATGTGCTTTCCTATGTATGAACTTAATGCATGGGGCGGCTATACCACCGTGCTTGGCATAGTGTTTATTTTTTTGGTACTTCTTTATTTGCCTTTGGCAGTAGAGAAACCCGGATACCTTCTGGTCACTTTCTTTGTGGGGTTTGGTCTTGTTTTATCTCATCAACTAGCTGCATTTCTCGCGGTCATGATATTGCCGCCAATAATGCTTTTTATGCTTATAAAGTCTAGAGGCAAATACCTTAAAGTATTAACTGCATTAATTTTAGGAGGAGGAATAGCGTTTTTGCTCTATTACCTCCCGGTGATGATTGGTTACTTTGGCATTCTTATTAATGTCGTGTTTTTTGCGCAAACAAGTTATGCTTACGAGATTCCATTTGCAAGTTTCAGTTCTTTCATGGTTAATTTCGGGTTCATATTTTTCTTGGCTTTAAGTGGCATTTTCATTGCATATTACCTGTTGTTGAGGGTAAATAAGAAGCCGCTTTTTTACTTGATATTGCTTCTTAGTTTCTTTGTTCCTCTTTTTTTCGCTGAGTCTTACCTTTTTGGTTTGTACATGCCTTTTCAATGGTTCATTTACTATTTGACGCCCCCGATGGCAATTTTCGCGGCTGTTTCCGTTGTCTTTATAGTGGAAAAGTTCTCAGCCTACTACGCCAAAAACAAACAAGGATTGCGCAAAAATTGGTTAAAGATAGCTACTGTCTCTTTAATTGTATTAATGTGTCTGCTAATTGTTTTTCGTTCAGACACTGTGTACGGGAAAATAATGGAAGCCAGCGTTTTCTACTCGACATCTGACATAAAAGCGTATGATGCTGGAGTTTGGCTTAATCAAAACTATCCTGGTGACGCAACTGTAGTTGTTACCCAAATTCCCGGCTTTTGGTTTTCAATCTTTTCTGGCAAAACCGTAATTGCGCAAACCAACGCTGCCGAGGGAACAAATGAAATTGCCCAGTCCGTTTTGAGTCTGTCTTACGAAATTCAGGGTTCACAAACTTTGGTGAAGGCTTACGAGGCGAACGGTGATATTACCGACGAAAATTACGTACCCATAAATCAGGTCTGGTATCGAGTTTCCTACTCTTCTACAGCTGGAGATTTCATATCATTCACCCAAAATGGCACAAATTACAATTTTGCTCTCTCTGACTTAAGCAGGGAGGTATCTTTTGATGAACAAAGTTACCCCGCAAAGGTAGAGTTCCTGTACTCCAATGACTATGTGGAATTAACGGATACGATGCTTGTTCAGAATGATAGTTACCCAATTAATGTCTCTTGGGCTGTCACTCCCTTAAATAACGATATTTCTAATGTAACATTATACTTAAGCACTTATTTTGACCTTCAATTTAACTTTGATGAAGCGCAGATACCTCAACTTATGAACTGGGTTAACCCATGGGATGTGCCTTCAAAAACTACTGATGGAACACAATGGGCAGTTGTTAATTTTTCAAACTTAGACTTAAAAGATAACTACATAGGCCTCTATGATGACAAAGACCAGATTGCTTTCGCTTTTAACTTTACTGATTTGCCCAATTGGGGAAACATCGGTGCCTTGGCAAGTAGACAAATAGATGCTGTGAGATTCCAATACCAATTCAACGAACTCAACATCAACCAGACAGTTACACGGCAGTATCAAGTTCTCACCCTTTCAAAAAACAGTTTTCCAACATTGCAGCCAAACGAACTGGAAAACCTCTTCAATTTCAAACCCGGCCAATTTACAGTATCCACCTTAGACTTTAAGGACTACATCGCAGAAAATAACATAGAATTCATCGTTTATGACAAAAACCAACTTAATAGTAATATGGCCAGCTGCTCATTTTTAGAACTAATTTATTCAAACGATAGGTACGACATCTTCAAAATCTTAAGCAATTACAATCAAACGCAAACTTGAAAATAAAGAAGAATGTTTTTTCCTAAAGCCCAGAATAAGCGTTTTTTTCACGTAGCGTCTTTGTATGTATGTGCAGTGTCACTAACGGGTTCTTTGGGTTTTCATCTAGCTATAAACGGGTCAAGGTAGCGGGTAAACCTTCTCTTCGGTAAGAATCTAGGCGGCATATTTCAAAACAGCGATCGCATCTTCTTTCTTTAGTTGCGGATAGTTCTTGAGCATTTGTTCACAGGAATGACAGAAAGAAAAGAATGGTGTGTTTATTGTTTTTTAAGGGCTTTTGGGTCTTCCTGAAGCAGCTTTGGTATGTAGTTGCAGGCTGGGTCTGACTCGAACAGGTCGCCCGTGTAGTATTCGGCGCGGGTTCTGCATCCACCACAGATTTCTCGGTACTCACAAACTCCGCATTTGCCCTTAATGTTGCTCTTGTCACGCAACTTCAGGTGCAGTTCGCTGTGTTGCAGATCATCCCAAACCTTAGTCAATTTCTTGTCTTTGACGTTTCCTAAACGGTAGCCTTCATGGAAACCGCAGCTACGGTAGTCTCCGTTTTCAGTTATGCCAACGTAGTTGCCGCCGATGGTGCATCTGCCGAGATAGCCCTCATGATACCAGTCCCAGAAGTCAACTGGGTTTTTCTGACGTACGATTCTGGCGTAGAAAGGCGAGTAAACGTTGACTTTAACTTTGCCCATAAGTTTTCTTTGGATGTCGTATATTTCGTTAAAAGTTTCCTCATATTGTTCAGGTGTCGGTGCTAAGTCAGGCATATTGCTTCCTGCTCTGCCAACTGGAACTAGGTTATGGTAGACAAGCATACGGGCTTTGTATTCCTCTGCAAGTGCTGCAGGGTGCGCCATGTGCTTGATGTTATACTTGGTCATGGTTGTGACTAAGCAGTCTAGTAATCCAACCTCGGAGAGCTTCTTCATAGCATATACTGCTTTGTCATAGCTACCTTTGCGTCGAATAATTTCATTTGATTCCCTGTTTCCATCAATGCTGATTGCCGTGTGAACATTATACTTTCTAAGCTTATCAAACCGTTCCTCATCAAACGCAAACCCACTTGTGATAAGACTAATTTCCATGTCATACTTTTCTTCAGCATAAGCAATAACTTCAAAGATGTCCTCTCGAATCAAGGGTTCTCCGCCGCTAATGCCAAACCATGGCGAACCGAAGTCATGGATTTCGTCAACCATCTTTTTGGCACCTTTGGTGTCCAGCTCGGTGTCTTTAGCATAGTCTTTGGTATAACTGCAGTACATGCAATTGCCAACACAGTTCCTTGTACACCGCCAAACCACCATGTACAATGGTGACTTATTTGGAGCCATGTAATATCACGGTTGAAAATAAGATTAGTTAATGCGATATAAAACTTACTCCTAGAAACCAGCTTTCTATTTCTCTGCAAAGGTTGCAGAAATCAATCAAGTGAGGCAATTTTGATCTTCAAAAGAAAACCCGTTGGCTTTTGCTTTCTTATTTTTCCTTCTTAGATATAGAACATGCATAGGCTTTGGGAAAGTCTTATAAAACCAACCAGCGCTAAATTGAAAGGAGAAATCAAGGAGATTAAGAAATAATGTCTAAACCAAAAGAATATTCATCGATGACTAAAGATAAACTGATGACTTACACCTTCGTCTCACTCGTTATAATTACCGTCATATCAGCAGTTCTCTGGTCCGCTGAGAAAAGCCCAGATGGCTGGAACCTAGGGCTTACATTAGCTATCAACGCCATAATCGCTGTCGGTATCGCCGTAGGACTTGACGCTCTACTGCACAAAGTCACAGTTGACAGCCCACTTAACCTCATGTCCGCCGCCGTTTTTGGCTTAATCGTCACTGACATCTACGTACTCGGCATCCCCAGTATGGCCACAGTCGACCTGTTTCCTCTGGAGGCACCTCAATGTTTCGCCTTTGTTGCCCTAATGTCTGCCATAGGTTTGGTCGTTTTCAAAAAAATCGTCGGTCTTACAGGCAGAAAATACGTGAATCCTGCGGCAGCTGCAAAACTAGTCGTTATGATACCCTTCATTAACACGTTGCTAATAGCAATAGATCATCTAAAAAGCTCTTTGCTTGGCGTACCTTCATTGGCGGGTCCAATTGGCTTAGCCAGCGCAGTAAAAGGCAATGGCCTAGCCGGATTTGGTAGCTATATGATCGCCTGTTTTTCTAACGCCAACCTCAAGGCTCCAGCAGCAACAACTAACAACTTGCTTCAAATAATGTTTCTAGATAAGTTCCACGCTTGGCCTGGAGGAGCCTGTACCGTTGCAGTCATCATCGTTGGCATAGGCTTCTTTATCGTAGCGCGCAAATACGTGAAATGGAGAATAACTGGAGCTTACTTTGTGACCGTTGCCATAATGTCATTGCTCTTGTCTTTTGCTTATGGTGATGCAGGTGTTACTGTACGACTTTTGTTCTTGCTGTTCATCGGAAGTTCAATATTCCTGGCCTTCTTCATGGCAACAGATCCTGCGACTACACCGTTAACATATACTGGACAGGTAATTTTCGGAGTCGGCGTGGCAATATTGACCGTGCTCATGATAACCTACATGCAGTTCTTCGGCGCCTCCTTTGTAGCGCTAGTCATTATGAACTTAACTGTACCAGCACTTGATAGAGTTGGCAAGCTCAAACCCACCACCGAATCGAAAGAGCCCAAACTGCCTAAAGCCAAAGCATTCGCCCCTGAAAAAGTCAAAGAATACCAATGCATGAGATGCGGTGCTTGCATGCGTGTATGCTGCCACAATCTCAGCCCGATACTGATTAAGCAAGCGTTTGATAAAATGAACATCGATGCCATGAGCAAGCTAAATGCGGATTATTGCACTGGCTGTGGACACTGTAGTTACGTTTGCCCCGCAAGAATTGACCTGAAAGGTGCTGTGCTCCGATCAAAAGCTATGCTGCGACAGCAAGAATAAACTTCATTTCCTTTCTCTTTTCTTTTATTTTATGCCATTTAATAAAAAGCTTCTTTAAATTGACGTTTTTTTAAAGCTTTGTACTTTTATTGTTTGTTCGTATGTATTTGGCTCCTGGCTTTTGTCTTAGGGTATTTGTGTGTGTGCTCAAGCCTACCCCCCGGTCTACTAGATGCTTCTAATATGCTTCAAATATGATTCAACATAGTTCAACATAGAATTAATGCCCGCACTTTCAACATAGAAACGTGTTTTATCCATGTACTTTTTTGGCACAATTAACATAGACTTTACTGTCAGATGTTCAAATCTGCTCCAAATATTTTTCAGTCTTCATAGGTAAAAAGGGTACCGCGAAGCGTTATCATGATTGATTTAAGCAAGAAATCACTAAAACGAAAATAAGAAAAAACAAGAGCTAAATACTCACGTTTGTTCAGCGCTGTATTTTTAGCTTCAGAAACACTTGTATGCCAAGCTTGCAAGCATTAAGCTTATAAACATGCCACCACGTAAAATAAGTCAAGGGATAAAAATTGGAAACAGAAAAATTTAAACTGGCTGACATATTCTACGCCATAATCATACCCCTCATTCTAGTGCTACTAATCTTCTTTCTAGCAATCTATGTCAACGTCAGCGGAACCCATCATATACTCGGAACTACTGGTACAATCGCTACCATTGGTGTCATTATAACCTCTGGCTTTGCTCAAATGATCGTTCTCGGCATCCCACTAGTGCTAGGCTTGCTCTGGAACAAATGGGCTGGCGGCGCAGCAGGATTTATCACGGGCGGCATGTATTACGTAGCCAGCGCAGGGCTTTATACAGGGTACTATGAAGCTTCCTCTGGGCATTACAACTTTTTCGGCGACATGAGCATGCTAGGATACCTCGTTAACGCTGTTATCATCGGTTATATGGCTGGAGCATTGTGCAATAAATCAACGAATTTCAAACGCATGCTAGGTGCAGGCTTAACAGCTGCGGTGATAACTGCAATAATCCAAGCTTATCTCAACTCCACTGTTGCACTCGCACCGGCGCTGTCCATGAATCATGGACTTTGGGCAGACACATCTATTCTAGGGGTAGCTGGATTGTATGGCTTCGTGTTGGAATTCGTTCCTAGCATTGCTTTAGGCGTAATAGTACCTATTATTGCTAAAGTGATGACCTGGTATGGGCTTCAGCCGATGAGGCATTAATAAAATCCCAATTCCTTTTCTTTTTTAACCCAAAAGCGTTTAATTTTTTAGTTGCGATTGCAATAATCCAGTTTTAAATTAAAAGGTACGAGTGTATTTAGCTACCCGCTTTTTGACCAAGAACTAGTTATGATTAGGCGATGTTCTCATAGCGCTGCATTAATGTGTAGGAAAAATATTGCAAAAATGATGGCTTTCTCCCTGTTTTCTGAAAGCCTTTTCAGATTGCTTTTTTGGTTCAGGGCTTGAACTGTTTGCAAGTTGCGTCGCTAAACGTCTGAAAAAAGTCCAGAAAAGTCTAAAAAAGGCATTTTCGTTAGTGAACCTGCAGGGTTAAAAACCAAATTACAAAACGGGAGACCGAACTGAGGCTAAAACACACTAATTTATTTGCGATAAAATTGCAGCTAAGTTAATCACATACAAATGAGGATGTCTTTTTGGATAAGCCGGCTTCGCAAACAAGCGTTTATTATGACGTTAATGGCACCAAGGAAAAAAAATTAAGTTTGGTTAGGTGCGAATTCCCAAGCAATATTTCCTTTCCAAATCTCACCTAACTTTGTTATTCTAACCTCTTTGTCGTCAATTTCAATTAATCCCTTATCTTTTAGCTTTTGAAGTTGCTTTGGAAAGACTTTCTCTGGTGTGGTGCCAAATTTTTGCATAAATTCTTTTTTGTTTACTGGCAACCGTAGATATAATCGGGTCATTGTCCGTCTCATCATATCTTCAGTCGTTGACTCTGAAAGTCTACTTATTGGTAGTTTCCCTGCTTTTACAGTTGCCATGTAATCGTTTATGTTTTCAATGTTCGAGTAAGAGAATTTCTGGAGGTATCCCATGAAGCATCCGGCTCCTGTTGTGAGAATGCCTCCCCATGGCCATCCGTTGAGACAGTTCTCTCGCATGTGCCATTCGACTCGGCTAAAGCGGTCGTGACCTACTGCCTTATAGCCTGCATCAGTCAGCATTTTGTAGGCGGTAAGGTACATTTGCTTCTCATACTCTGCATCTCCTTGTGGCGGAGAAACTCCTGTCTCAATCATTTTTTTAAGTATAGTGCCTGGATCCACATGTAACGAGTAAGTGTCAATCTCCACATCCAGTTCAATCGCCTTCTTTAGCGTACTGATCCAGCTTTCCATTGTCTGCCCAGGAAGATTGTACATGAGGTCCACGCATACACATAAATTCAGTTTTCGTGCGTGTCGAACGGCTTTTTCAACGTCCGCCGCGCTGTCGGGCAAGCAAAGCTTTTTCCTTAGTTTATCGTCAAATGTTTGTGCACCCATGTCCACTTGGTACACGCCGTACTCGGCGAGTTTGTCAATTTTCTTGAGCGCAAGTGTCTTTGAGGAACCAGTTACTTTGATAAAGTACTCCTTGTTAATGTTGAATTTTGCCTTGCAAAAATCTATTAGGTCGATCATCTGCTCAGCAGTCAAGACACTGGGGGTTCCGCCTCCTAAAACTATTTCGTCGAACACGCTTGTCTTAACATACTTGGTTTTAGCGTACATTTCGAGTTCTTTCTTGAGCAGTTCAAGATAGGACTCCATTTTGACCTTGCTTGTGGGAGTTGTTGGAAAATAGCAAAAAGCGCATTTTGAATCGCAAACAGAAATCCACGGTTGAAGCTCCATTAATCTGCCTGACGTATTTTCCGTATTTAGGAACTCAATGAAGACTTGGTATGTTTCTGGTTTTATGTCTGGGTAATCCCTATACGTGTAAGGCGGCCAATTTTCACGCGAGCCGTAAACTTCTAGCTTGCCTTTTTCAAGCTCGGAGGCTTTTTTCATTAATGAATCCCTTTTTATTGTGCATTTAAACGGTTCGATAACACATAAAGCTTACGTTAAGAAGCTCCAACTTACTGAATCTATGTAAACGACCTCTTTTACGACTAATTAGACAAGAGAGCGGCAGCTTTGTTAAGAAAGGATATAGCCTTTACCGAACAACACACTTTTTTGAAGACCAAGATCTCATTAAAAACGTTAAGACCACTACCGATGCAAAGCCGCCAGCAGCCGTCGCCACCCTTCGCCTGTTGGCAACGCATAGAAATTTCCAGCCAAAAACAGAAAGTCTAATATGGTTAGAAAGAGAGAATATGGCTTTAAAGGTTTACATGATCCAATTAGATGAAATCATCATGGAAAACTTCGAATATCACAGCGTTTCGCTATTTTCGTCCTCGCTTAAGCAAATCGATGCTTGTCTGATACCAACGGTTGAGGATAGGCTGTAAAATCGGGGGTAGTGAAAGATGTCGTATTTATCGAAACCACCGCATACCAACACGCTCAGTAATTTGTCAAATACGGCGGTGGAGATTGAAGAGGAAGATGTCGATGCCTTGGTCAGTTTAGGTCTCACTGCTCGCCAAGCTAGGGTATACCTTGCGCTTCTCATGATAGGAAGCTCGAAGGCAAAAACAATCGCCGAGGTTTCCCTTGTCAACCGACAAGACATATACTTGATAATTTCTAGTCTCCAAGACATGGGCTTAATACAAAGAAAATTAACCGCGCCAACTACTTTCACTGCAACTCCTATAGGCGAAGCCCTAGAAACTCTAATTCAACGGAAAGCCCATGAGCTCAAAAGTATCCGTGCAAAAACAAAGCATCTTGTGGAAAAATTTAGCCAAATTCCCTTGCATACGGATATGTTTGTGGGGAGTCCTTGTTTGGGTGTTGTTTCGGAGGGCGATCGTGGTAAAAAATATCGATATGCACTGGAAAACGTTCTTCATGGCGTGGAAGTCGTCACCACTTGGAAACGGTTCAAACAAGCAAGCATCCTATTCGAGGATCAAATAGGAAGTGTCCTCGGACAAGGCGTAGCCTTTAGAGTAGTGACGGAAAAACCGCAACCTGACTCTCTCCCAAACTGGGTAACTAAAGCATTAACAAAAAATCTGAACTTTAAACTAAGAACCATTCCATCCCCACCTTCAGCAGTGATGGCCATCTTTGACAACGTGGAAGTTGCCATCGCCTTCAACAACACAGCAAGCTTAACGTCTGGACTGCACCTGTGGTCAAATAGCCCTAATGTAGTAGCTCTCTCTCAAGTGTACTTCAGCTCTCTGTGGAAGCAGCTGGAGTAAAATCAGTAGCAACCCAATTCTTTAATATGGATGTTTCGGTGCCACTTTTTGGCTGCGTTTTCATTTTTTGTAGGCTTTATTAGCCTGTTTACTTTCTGCCAGCTTGTTGCGCATGCACATGTTTTCTGTCGCTCGGCGTCCGATCAGCAAAGCGTTAAGTACCAAAAGCGCCAATTAAGTACTGGTATTATTTTATTACCATAAAATATAGGAGAAAAAGAAAAATGTCTGAATCTTTCACTATGAATAAACTGACAATCCGCGGAAACAAATTAATTTGCGCAATTACTTTAATTTTGATATTAGCTGCTAGTTCTTTCGCAGTTCTAGTACCACTCGTTGGCGCACAAGCAGCTGCAGGCAAAGTTGATATTCCATCACATGCCTACATTAATGCTTTCCCAAGTCCCGCTGGCGTCGGTCAAACAATCAGCCTCTTTGCTTGGATGAGCAACTATCCACCAACCGCGACCGGAGAATACGGTGACCGATGGTATAATCTAACTATAATCGAAACGAAGCCAGACGGCACCACAGTAACATTGGGACCCTACACGTCAGACCCCGTTGGCACGATTTTCAAAACCGTCATTCCAGCAACAACAGGTAATTATACATTCAAATTTGTCTATCCTGGACAACTTCTCGCAGGCAATAATCTGAACCCAGCACAACTCGCCGAAGCCCAGCAATATGCCGCATATGGCCCTGCCGCTGCAGGAATGCCCCCAGGCACACCGGCTTCTGTGGTATTGGCTTTTTGGGAGTCCGTTTTTGTAACAGGCTACAGTAGCATAGGCAACTATTACGAGCCTGACACATCCAGCGCAGTTACAGTCAACGTGCAATCGACGGCTATTCCATCCGCACCCGCTTATCCGTTACCAACTCAATACTGGAGTAATCCAGTCAGTCAAAGTGGACACACGAGCTGGGATTATATCACAGGCGACTGGCTAGCTATCAACCAGATAGGCTCAAACTTCAATGACTACACACAATCGCCAACAACCGCCCATATCGCATGGACTAAACCCATAACCTTCGGAGGCGTTGCAGGTAACACAGGTGCTATTGCTACTGGTGGTGACAACTACTACACAGGTCTTTCATATGAGGGAAAATTCGCGCCTCCAATAATCATGGGTGGGCAACTCTACTATAACATTCTTACTCCACCAGAGTACGGCTTCGTTGACGTCAATTTACAAACTGGACAACAAGTCTGGTATCAAAACAGTACAGGTCCATTCCAATTAGGATTTGGCTTCGCCGGACAGAGTTATCCGCAACTTAGCATGGGGCAGGAACTTGACTACGAATCACCCAATCAACACGGTACTATCGACTATCTCTGGAGCATTTGGACAGCCGCTAACGGATCGAGCGTCTGGTCAATGTTTGACGCATTCACCGGCAATTGGATATGCAATCTCTGGAATGTGCCAGCCTCTTCAGCAATGTTCGGGGCCTCAAGCCTGATTACTGACCCAAGCGGTAGTTTCATAATCTACACCGCCAACCTCCTCGCCAAAACCTTCAGCGTATGGAACAGCACCAAAACACTCCAAGACACGTATCCTTCAAACAGCGTAACAGTAGCTGCCAACGGTTACTGGATGTGGAGACCTCCACTGGGTGGACAAGTAGACGCATCAGTCGGCACAACTGTTTATAATATCACTGGTACTCTACCTGCAGCTGCAACTGCCACTGTTATGACTATGTTTGGGCCTGGATCTGCAGCATCACTTTTATACCTTGACAAGGCAGACCAACTCGCCATATACAGCACAGCCGCAGCGATACTCGGTGAAACAAGTTATCCTACACCCGCTAGCTACACACAATTTGCCATCAGCACCAACCCCGCTACCATGGGCCAAGTGGTGTGGTCTCAAGCATACCCATGGCCAACAGGTAACATAACCCTCGAAGGTGGAGCCCTAGGCAACGGCGTATTTACATTATTCCAGAAAGAAACAACACTTTGGATGGGCTATAGCGCAACCACAGGAGCACTACTCTGGACATCAGCAGCATCTGAAGTTAGTAACCACATGTACGGCGCCTCAGCAAACATCTATAACGGCGTGCTATACAGCAGCGACTCAATTGGCGAAGGCGGAACCGTATACGCCTACAACACTACGACTGGAGCGCTATTGTGGAGCTACAAAGCGCCTTCTATGGGCTATACTGGCTACTGGGACAACCTCCCCACAACCATCGGAGCTTTCGCATCAGGCAATGCGTACTGGTACGGAATGGAACACAGCCCAGGACCAAACCTTGAAGCCGGATTCATGCTAGGCGACATGAACGCAACAAACGGAGCACCAATCTGGAACATCACCTTCTGGGATGCAGCTGGAATGCTTGGTGGCACCGCACTGGCAGACGGCTACCTTATAGCTGAAAACGGTTACGACAACCAAATCTACTCCTTCGGCATGGGACCAACAGCCACAACAGTAGAAACACCATTATCAGGTGTCACCTTGGGACAAAGCTTAATGATACAAGGCTCAGAACTGGACATTTCTGCTGGCACTACGCAGTCTTCAATAGCGGCGCGCTTTCCAAACGGTGTTGCAGCTGTTTCTGACGCAAGCATGACTCCATACATGGAATACGTGTATATGCAGAATCCTATTCCGTCAAACACTACTGGCGTACCAGTTGACATCACCATTATTGACCCTAACGGCAACTACCATGACCTCGGCACTGTCACAAGCGATGCGAGCGGCCACTACAGCTTCGATTATAACACTGCTACTGTAAATGTACCAGGAACGTACATGGTCATCGCTACATTCCACGGAACTAACGCTTACTGGCCATCATACTCAGAATCCAACTTCGTAGTTAACCCGGCACCTGCAGCTACTACCGCACCAACAGCTACTCCGACATCTGTCGCTAACATGTACTTTGTTCCCGCAATCGCCGGCTTATTCGTTGTAATCATCGTAGTAGCTATTGTACTAGCTCTATTGATGCTCAGGAAAAAACCATAAACACACGCAAGGAAAAAAAACTAATTTCCCCCTTTTCTTTTATTTTTCAAAGAGCTTAAGGCAGGCAGCTAAAGTTTTCTTTTGGTTCCAGTTAACGGCTATTATTGCGACGGATTTTTGCTTTTCCAGAGGCTTCACCTGCTTTGGAAGATGGTTCGGTATAGCGTTATTGCCAAGCGTGCTATATGTAAGCCTTGTCATATTTTAGTTTGAGGCATTCTAGAGGGCTTACCGCATAGGTAGCTTTTGAGTAAAACTTCATTAGGTGCCATTTAAATACGCTTATCAAATAATCAAGAGAGTAAGACATCAGGCTGGAATGACTTGGCAACGTTTCTCGTGATTCACCCGTACTTGGATATTTACGGCGGGGGCGAAAGAGTATGTCACAACGTAATCAAAACCTTAGTTGTCCACAGACAAAAAGTAGAGTTGCTGACTTTCGATTTTGACGCTAACAGGTATAGAGAGATTGTAGGCGAAGAATTTCCTAAAAATGTCACTATTCATTCTTTGGGAAAAAGAATTGAGGTTAAACCACCCTTCACCATTTACAAAAGACGCCAAAACTTTGCAAAATTACTAAAAAGGTATAGAGACCGCTTGGAATATGATTACTTGTTTTCCACACAATCATCCTCCCCGTTTGAACCTGTTTTCTTAAATAAGGCTAAGAAGAACATTGCGTACGTTCACTTTCCAGAAATACACTTTGACTATGACAGGGCTAAGCTGAAAAGAAAAGTTTACCTCTGGCTATTTAAGAAGTGGGTTGAACAAGGAGCAAGTAAACTTGATTTGGTTTTCTGCAACAGCAACTACACCAGAGAAATGATTGAACGCTACTGGAAAACACACGGCGTAAAAGACCCAATTGTTGTTTACCCACCTGTGAACTTGGATAATTTTTGGTGTGATAAGCCGCTATCGGAGAGGCGCAAAAGAGTAACCTATGTGGCGCGTTTTATTCCAGTGAAAAGACACGAAATAATGAAAAAGTTAGCCGTTGACTTGCCATCATACGAGTTTGTAAGCGTCGGCGGATTAATTGAAGCAGAAAAAGATTGGTTCAACAAATTTTCCGAGAACCTTGCCCAAAATTATACTTTGAAAACTAACTTGCCAGGGACAGACCTGCTTAAAATTCTGCATGACTCAAGGGTTTACGTGCATTTGATGGAAGGAGAACACTTTGGCATAGCTCCCGTTGAGGGTTTAGCAAGCGGCTGCGTCACGCTGGTTCATAATAGCGGAGGAATAAAAGAGTTTATCCCTGAAGAGTTCAGATGGGAAAGCTATGATGATTTGAAAGAAAAAATTGTTAAGTACATGGAATCGGAGAATGAAAGCGCAAGTTGGGAAAATAAACGCAAACAATTATGGAGTAAAATTTCCGTTCTAACTCCTGAAACATTTCAAAGCAAAATATGGTCTCACGTTCAAACTTTACTAACAGGAACTCAGCTAGGTTAATCCAAAAGATTAATAGAGACCTTTCATGGCACTATGCATTAAGCGTTAGCCTTAGCCAAAGCAAACTTCAGTGGGAGGAGTAATTTCGAAAACAATAAGTATCGCCAATAATACAGGGGAACCCACTGTAAGTATTATTGTAGTTTTCCCAAAGTTTCCCAACAAATATGTCACCCTTTTATTGGATTCAACAAGTAGGTTATCAATAAAATATGAAGTTATTTTGGTAACAGACTTAATCGAATCGGAGAAAGACGCCGAGCAAAGTTTGCTTGACATGTCAAAAGGCAAGCCGAATCTAACAAAAGTAAGACTTGTATTGATTAACACTGAAAACGATAAAGAACCTGCATTTGGAAGAAACCTTGGAGCACTATTGGCTGATTCTTCAATCCTTCTCTTCGCTGATGATGACACGATGGTTGTGGATGACATAAACCCTTTACTGCAGTATTTGCAAACCGATAAGTGTCAAGGCCTTCAGCCTCTACTTATTAGATTTGCACCAGAAATTGTTGATTCGGCTGGAGACTTCATAAAAAAGGTGGATAGAACCCGATACACTGCATATTGTAGGAACGCTGGAGTGCCGCTCAAAATTCTAAGCAATCTGCAAACAGATGAAGTTCCATCCTTAAGGAGCGCATTTATGCTCGTCAAAAAAGACGCGTTTTTAGGGGTCGGCGGATTTGACAGCACCTTCATCTTCAACTATGAGGATGTTGATCTTGGATGGCGGATGACATGTGCAGGTTATAAGCTACTTTTTATTCCCCATGTAAAAGCCAAGCATAAAGGTAGCCGAGCTGCCAGCAATCTGATAAGCGACAGAAATCTGAGGCTTGAGATGCTTAACCTCCACGCCATGTATTTAAAGATCGCCCCATATTCTTTTTGGCTTTATATATTTTTTGCTCACTTCCAACGGAGTTTACTCAGATACGAGCTGGCTCGAACAAGACAAAGAAAAGCTACCTATGCAAGTGCAATTAAAGATTTGTTCACCATGAATAAGCTGTTTATTGAACGTGTTAGGCAGGCACGACTCCATCGAAGAATTTTAATAAGAAAATTCCATCTTCAGGGAAGACAAAAACTCGAAGACATGGCTCATGGAAAACGCTTTATTTACCAACTCTAAAACACAATAAAGACCCAATTGTTGTTTACCCACCTGTGAATTTGGATGCTTTTTGGTGTGACAAGCCTCTGAACCTTAATCAGTTAAAATCAACGATTTTTTTGAAGATATATTAGCAAGCAAACTAGTTAAAAACTAAGAAGTGATAAATTTGGGAAAACACGAAGATAAAGTAGAAAGAAAAGGAGAGAATTATGGTAGATATGGAGAATAATGGGGTTCACATGAAAGAAGGCGATACAACGTCCAACATATCCGAAGAAATGGGAGTTGCGCGTATGACTTGTAAGGTATATTTGTTTGAACTTCTTTCGGAAGGGAAAGTAGAGAAATATGCTGTCTCTCAATCTATTTTCTTTGGTAGAGATATAGACGCTTGGAGAATCACTAATTAGGAAAGGATAGTCTGCAGGCTGAAAGTCATAGGAGACTTGAAAAGGAGAAAAACAAGATTGTCCATTCTAAAGAGATGGGGAAAATGAAACTACCATTCCATAAAACCATCAAACAAGCTAAAGAGAAAGGCTTTGTTAAGACAGTTTTTATGCTTTTGGCGTTATCGCTATCGAAGAGAAGTATTCTTCCGTATCTAAAACACATCCCTGAAAGCGCTATTGTAGAGGTGAACAAATCCAAGATGCTTTTGTTTCCAAGAAAAGGTGGCATTAACTGTATTCACTTCGACCTATTTTTGTACAAAAAAAGAGAACCAAACTGTACGGACTACTTGATGCACTCAGGTGCCCTCAAAGATGGTGATATTGTCTTAGATATTGGAGCCAACATCGGTTATTACGTGCTGATTGAATCACAACTTGTAGGGAAAAGCGGAAAAGTCTATGCTGTCGAACCAGTTCGCAGCAATTTTGAGTTACTGAAAAGGAATGTGCAACTAAATAATCTGAAGAATGTTTCTACGTTCCAGTTTGCATTTGGCGATGAAGATGCAAAATCGGGGACTATGTACGTTTCAGACAAGACTAATTTATGCACTATGAACAGAAACGCTGCTGTTAGTGGCAAAATTGGCAAAATCGTTAGTGAAGAAGAAGTACCTGTGGCGACGGTGGATACTTTCTTCAAAGACAAAACTCCTCCGAACTTTATTCGCATGGATGTAGAAGGCTCTGAATACGAGATAATTAAGGGAATGGTTAAGACTCTTAATAGGGACATAAAAATTCTTATGGAGCTGCATCCCGAGATTCCATATCTTGAACCTGGAAAAGTGAATGAGATATTTCATATTCTGGAGGAAAATAACTTCAGAGTTCGATTTGCGGTTTTTGAAGATAAGGTTGAAGAAAACGAAATTGTTAGATTCCTTTTGAAGAAAGCTGGAAATAAGCTACCGATCATTGCTTCGAATATCTCTCTGCAAGAGTTTAAAAAACTGGTGGAAAATAACTCAAGATTGGCTTATCCAAGTGTGGTATTTGAAAAACAAAATGCGGGGATTAAAAATGAGGGATGCTAAAATGGAACGTATGAACATTCCATGTCTTTACAAGGAAAGATATTATTTCATCATAAAAGGCGGTGTCGGAAGAAGATGTCTATGTGGTGATAGAGAAATGCCTTTAAAACCGTTTGATGTGTGGATGTGTACTCATAATAGTGAAGAAGTGTCACCCATAGTTCTACCTCAGATTAGTCGAGTAATTCCACCCATTAACAGAAAGTTCATCGTTGACGATTTTTCAAGTGACGGTACAAAAGCGGTCGCGAAAAGTTTAGGCTGGCAAGTTTTTAACAACAAGAAGAGAGGACTGAATAATGCCCATGCTATGCTTTTTCCTTAGTTGAGACGGAGTACTGCGCAAGCGCGCGCAGGGGAATTAAATAAATGGTTAAAAATGGTTATAAGTCCGTTTTTGCTTGTTTGAGCACTAACGGGCTTCGTTGATGAACACGTTTTGGCCGAAGTCTCACCCAACATTCTTCAATTTATAATATCGGGACAAGGCAGCGCGCTACACACCTCTATACCATTATTTTAAACTTAATGTTTTTCTCGAACGGAGAATCTTTTTGTAAAAACAAGCGCGCTAGTCGTTCGTGCTGACCTAAAGAATCAGGCTCTTGAAGTAGCTTGCAGTAGCCTGGAATTATGGATTTCTTCTTTTTTATGTGCTATAAGAAAGAAATACTCGGGTTTTAGAATTCTTAATGATATTAAGAGAGTATCTAAGGTGCAGACAAAACGTATTAGGCCAAATTTACATCTACAATCCGGTCTGAGCCTAGCAGCAACACGATGGGATATGCCGCCAGAATATCTTTTTAGCTCTGTAATTTTGAACGTACCCATTATGGTGTTGATTATGTTCTCTCCAGAAACATCCTCAAATGGCGAAGTCAAAACTTCTTTAGTTCTCTTTCTTTTGGTACTTTGTCTTTTTAGTTTTTTTATTATAAATGACAAAGCCGGTTTGATTTTTGTAGAGAAGTCATCGCTTGTTGGTAAGATGAGGAGAAGGAATTCAGAAGTTACAGTTGCAAAAATGATCTTCCACTTTGAAGTTGAAGGGGAAACGTGATCGTGGACTGCGAAAACGGCATTATCTTTTAATGTTTTGTAGACCTCAGAAACTAAATGATCTATATTATTGATGTGATGAAGACCGTCCCAAACGAAGACGGAATCATATTCTCTTTGTGGAAGTTTAATTCTATTGAGGTCGCCAACAAATAAATTGACCTTTCCCGAAGTGAGATGTTTTAAAATCTTCCCTTGATATTGTTGCCCAATCTGGATAGCTTCAGATGAGATATCAATACCAGTAACATCTGCGCCTCTACGTGCTGCTTCAAGGGCTAATGAACCTGTGCCGCAGCATAACTCTAAACACTTTGCAGCATTTTTAGCGCAACAGGCATTCAATATCTTCGAGATATATTTGCCTCTAACAAAAAAGTTAACTTCACTATCATCCGAAAGAGCTTGAGCATTTTGTTTTCTGAAATGGACCTGCAGATCTGGAAGTTTCCCTTCTTCGAGTCCCTTGTGTGCCATATAGCCCCAATACTTGGATTCTTCTTCCAGAAGCTCTTCGAAGTTCTGTTTTTTAGTTATCGCAAGGTCCCTCTTCTTACGTATAAACTGTCTATATAAGCGTTTTATAGTTTGTGCGCCCGCTTATTTGATTGCCACAATGTCCTGAAGAGATGACGACAGTGACGAGACTTTCATTCGCTCCACCGCGCACGAATGCGATGAAGGCAGCTGGATTTGTGTTTCTGGTGATTATAAAATTTGCACAAGGAATAAGTGGGATAACTCAGTTAATTCTTTAACGGCAAATAGCATAAGAGGCAAAGAATAATGGTTAAACCTCTTTGTGTAGACCTCTGTAGCGGTGAAGAAGGTTTCAGCCAGGCATTCAAAGAAGATTATGAAGTTGTTACGGTAGATGTCGAAAAGAAGTTTAGGCCTACTATCTGCGCTGATGTCCGCCATTTGCCTTTGAAGGAAAATCTACAACCGGCATTCTGATTATGATTTTGAACTTCTTTTCCAGAAAAATACTGATTTCTGGGGAACTATATTTCTGCCAATGGTGAAAGCTCAAAATTCAAAACAACACTGGCTTAGTTCAAATGCTACAATGCCCAGACCGCCAAGTAAGAGAGCAAAAATTCCTTTTGCAGTAAGTTTAGCAGTTAAACAAGGAGCAAAAAAAATGAGTTGTCCACGCTGTAAGGAGTGAGTACTACATATAACCATAGGCCCCCTGTGCCTCTGCGATAGAAAATGAATTTGCCAACTTTGTAAGGCTCAAAGTTCTTAGCATTCTCTAGGGCCTTAGTTACAGCCTGAAACTCTAAGATTTGTTTTGCTTCTTCAAAACTAATGTATCTAGCGTTAAAATCAAAGCGAGAGTTTCTAAGTTGAGGATGTAAAAGAACAGAAACTCACGGAAGATTCAACGCAACAATGCTGAAGACATCTACAATTTATTGAAGAAGCTGAAGACTGAAGAAAACTTGCAAAACCCGATTTTAGCTGAAAACGAAAAGAAAGTGCTAGAACTATGCGTCGGTGAGGTCTAATGTTAAATAATTGGTTAACAATATATTCTTCAGCCAGTTAAAGCGCTAAAAGTGAAAGTTTGACTGCTTCCTGCACAGACCGCGACTAATCCCGCTGGCGAAATTTGGCATGTGGGAGGACGTAAAACATAAAGAAAAAAACTCTCAAAAGACTAAGTCTGTGGATTACAGTTTTGTAGGTGTAGATCACATGCATGTTTCAGGTGAGGAGGACTGTTTCGGTTGAAGCTTGACTTGGTTATGTGGACTAAGAATGGCGCTGAAACTTTAGGGTCTGTTTTAAACAGGATTAATCATGTTGTGCCAGGTAAGGTTGTTAATCAGAGGCTTCTTGTTGATGATTGCAGCGTTGATGACACGGTTAGGATTGCTGAAAGTTTTGGTTGGCATGTATTTAGTAACGAAGGAAAAGGGATTGGCGATGGCGCCAACACAGCTTTAAAGCATGTGGAAACTGAATACTTTTGCAGTTTTGAGCAGGATATTTTGCTTTCACCTTTTTGGTGGAATAGGATTTCACGGTTAATTTTAGGCAAAGACGATGTGGCTGCTGCTTGTGGTCTAAGGTTTCTTCCTAAAAACAATTTGTTCTTTAACGTTGTACCTTACCGGTTGACTAGGCGTCATGTTGACTATCTTGGCGGTTTCGGTAAAACCTTAGATAACACCATTTGGAATACAGATGTTTTGCGTGGTTTAGGAGGGTTTCCGAAGCTTAAATACGGTAGCATCGACACTTACTTGTGGAATTTAATTGATGCTAAAGGTTACAGGTGGCTGGTTGATTATGATGTTCAAAGCTTGCACTTGCGTCCTAGCTTGTTTGGCGAGCTTAAGCATTGGTATTTTTACGGTTTAAGCCTTCCAGAATCTAATAAGCGATTATCTATATTCAGTAGTGCTTACCAGAATCAGGGTCGGTTATACTATTTCTTGAAGTTTATGAAGTCGCCTGCAACAAGTTTCAAGATGAGCTTGAAAATGCATGATGTCCGGTTGCTAGTTGCTTATCCAGCCGTCAGTTTCTACTCGCTTATGGGTTATCTGAAAGGCAAAAGTTTGGGAGATTCATGAAGCAATGATAAAGCTAAGATTGGATGTGGATTACCCTTACCCATCAAGGGCTAAAAGCTTTCTATACATAGCTTTAGGAATCAAAAAAAGAAAAGGCAAAGATTACTTGAAAAATGCTCGAGTCATTGCTAAAATGGTTAATGAGTCGCCAAAACAAGTTATGGCTTACTGGTTCTTTACACCATACACAATCCCAGACAAAAAACTGCTCGATTTGCTAAATCTGGACAGGCATGAGGTAGCTCTGCACGTTGCAAACAACCCCTATCGAGAATGGAAAATCTTAGAAAATGAAACCAACCGAACAGTAAAGTACTATACCATTCATGGAACCTCACGATTACTTGCCCAGCTATTGTGGAGACGAAAACCTGGAGACAGGCAAGCTAAGGTTCCCAGCGACTTCCCGTTAACACCCTTCCACGATTTTACCATTAATACCATTAAAAGTTTAGACACTAGACGTTATAAATTTGGTTTAGACGACGCTAAAAAAGAAGCAGAAAAATGGATTAATCAAAATTATGTGTTGTCTATTCATCCTGAATGGCTCTTTAAAAAGGGAGAAAATAACTGTAGAGGACCATTTTATGATGTATTAAAGAGTATTTTAGAAGTGGATAAAGAGCTTGAAACTTTACGGATAAGAAAGAAAGCTTTCGTCAAAATAGCCCATGACATCAAAGAGTACGAAAAAAATATTGTTCCCACGGATGAGTTCATTGAGAAGCTAAGCGAAAGAAGCATAGATATTTTCACTTTTTTGGAGAGAAAATGGTGTTGCCCAATTCCTAATCCGCCAAGCACATGGATAAAAACTGAAGATAACGTTGGTTTGCTTGAAATAAAAGACTATGAAAGTTGGTGGAGCAACGTTGGAAAGAAAACGCGCAACATGGTTCGACGAGCAGAAAAAAGCGGCATAAAGGTAACTGTTGCCCAGCCAAGCGAGAAATTCGCTGAAGGTATGTGGAAAATTTACAATGAAACCGCAATAAGGCAAGAGAGAGCTTTCCCACATTATGGCGAGCCTCTTCAAACAGTTACTGGAAACATGTTTGCAGCCCAAAACTCCACATTCATCGGCGCATTTTTGCAAGAAGAGCTTGTGGGATTCATCCAAATAATCCATGGCGAGAACATAGCTGTCATTTCCCAGATACTTTCGATGCAGAAGCATTGGGATAAAGCCGTAAACAACGCGCTCCTTGCTAAAGCGGTTGAAGTCTGCGCATCCAACGGCACGCGGTGGCTTATGTACGGAAGAATAGGAAATCACCCGTCACTTGATAAGTTTAAAGAAAGCAATGGGTTTGTCAAGTTTCCGATAACACGTTACTACGTGCCTGTAACATGGAAAGGCAGAGTTGCTATACGCTTGGGATTGCATAGGGAGTTTAAAGATGCCTTGCCGCAGTCGCTTAAGGGTCCGCTTATTCCAGTTTTGAACTGGGCGAGCAGAAATAAGATGCGATTCAGACATCGCTTAGCCAAACAAGTAAAAAGCTGAACTTGCGTTGGCGCTTAAAGTAGAAGATTGGCAAGGAGGTCATTCAGTTCTTGCTTATTCTTGATGCTTCTAAAAATAGCTTTTCCACTTGTGTAGAGGCGGAAAGATGTGTCTTGAAAAGTTAATTCAAAAATTATTCCAGCTATGGTATTTTTCAATGTGGCTTTCTTTAAAATACGTGCGATTGCTTCATCTTTCTTGTCGTACTTGAAAACTACTATGACGTCTTTTTCTTCACCGCATGTTCCTTCAATTCGCGACACGTAATCTTCAACGGTTGCCATTAGAGCTGCTCGATCTCCTTTAAAACTTCAACGAAACGGTCAACTTCCTCGCGTGTGTTGTAAATGTAAAAGCTTGCCCGGTCAGAGGAGTGAAGCTTTAAAACTTGCTGATGCAGCGGTTGTGCACAATGGTAACCGCTTCGTATCATTATTCCGTAGTTGTCACAGATGAGTGCAACATCATGTGACGATAATCCTTTAACGCTGAAGGGTATTATGCCGCATTTCTTAGAAAGGTCACTGGAGCCATGAATCGTAACTTTATTGCATTCTTGCATGCGTTCAACTGCATACTTAGTTAACGCTTTCTCGTGGCTTAGCACCTCGTCCATGCCTACAGCTTCAAGATACTTTACGGCTTCTGCTAAGCCAACGGCGCCGCCAATGTTAGGCGTGCCCGCTTCAAACTTCCACGGCGGGTCATTCCAACTTATGCTGCAGCCTTTGCCTTGGCTATAAGCTACTTCCTTTATCATTTCTCCCCCACCTTGGAATGGCGGCATCTTTTCAAGCAGTTCCTTTTTGCCGTAAAGCACTCCGATGCCTGTGGGTCCAAGCATTTTATGTCCTGAAAAAGCCAGAAAATCCATATCCAAATCCTGAACATCAACAGTCAAATGCGGCACAGACTGAGCGCCATCAACAAGCATTAAAGCGCCATTATCATGTGCAACCTTAGCAGTTCGTTTGACGTCGTTAATTACGCCTGTAACGTTTGAAACATGGCTTAAGCAGGCAATTTTTGTTTTGCTTGAAAATTTGCTTTCAAAATCATCATAATCTAACGTGCCGTCGGCATTTACATTGGCATATTTTATTGTGAAACCTTTTATTTTAGAGATGATTTCCCAAGGAACAATATTGCTGTGATGCTCCATTAGGGAAACTAAAACCTCGTCGCCCCTGTTTAGGCTGTTTAGTCCCCAAGAGTACGCAACTAAGTTGATGGCTTCCGTTGTGCCTCTAACAAAAACAAGTTCTGAAGACTCTTTGGCGTGGATGAATTTTGCGATTTTTTCCCTTGACTTCTCATAAAAATCCGTTGCCTCCAAAGAGAGCGTATGTACTGCTCTATGCACGTTCCCATTGTGGTTTTCATAAAAATCGCTTACGGCGTCAATTACTTGGCGGGGCTTCTGGGTAGTTGCAGCATTATCAAAATAAATTAGGGGATAGTTGTTTACTTGGCGTTTTAATATTGGGAAATCTTGACGAACCGCTTGGATGTCCACGATTACTTCTCTGCCTCTGTCTTTAGCCTCTTGGACAGCATCTTTGCTAGCTCTTCTTCTTCCAGCGCCTGTTTTTCTTCAAAAGTGTGTTCTGCTGGCAACCAACTGGGCACGGCAACACCTTTTTCTTTGTAGTATTGCCTTATTGCACGTTTTAGTGCGCCTACAGCGAGTACTCCGCAGTGGAATTTGACGCTTGGTAATCCACCGATTTCCTCAGTGACTTTCTTCCAAGTTATGTCTCTCCATGCAGCTTCAAGGCTTAAGCCCTTAACCATTTCTGTAACTATGCTGGATGTGGCGATGTTTGCTGCGCAACCGTAACTTTCGAAACTTGCTCTTTCAATAATTTCTTGACTGGTTATTTTTAGGTAGAAGGTTATCATGTCTCCGCAGGCTGGGTTTCCAGCGACTGCTACGACAGTGGCGTCTTCCATTTTTCCCAGATTCTTGGGGTTCCTGAATAAATCCATCACTTTCGGATTGTAAGGTAGTGGTATACGCGACATTTTTAATCAACTCCTGTTGAGCCAACTATCCCTCTTATACGGTTCACAGACGGAGGTAACACTTTCAAAACGTAAGCTATATCCTCTTCTGTAAGATAACGCGTAGTTTTCATGAGTATACTGCCGTGTGCTTCACTGAATCTGCGGCCAATTGCGACAAGAACGTGGCTTGGCTGAAGCAGTCTTCGGCTGCATGCGCTGCCGCTGGAAACGTAAACGCCCTTGAGGCTTAACTCTATGGTTAAGGCTTCGCCTTCAGCTCGTAAAATGCTAACGTTAGCGTTGTCTGGTGATCGTTTCTCACCTTTTGGACCATTAAAACGCAGGTCATCCAGTTCGCTAAATATGCCGTCAACAAGCTTATCGCGTAACATTCGCATTTTAGCGGTGTTTGCTTCGAAGTTTTGGAATGCAAGCTCCGAAGCCTTAGTAAAACCGACGATTAGGGGTGTGTTTTCGATTCCTGGCCAAAGTTTCTGTGTTCCAATTTGCCCTTCAAGAATGCGTTCCATGTTTACGCCGTCACGCAGGTACATTGCTCCCATGCCGCGTGGACCTTGAATCTTGTAACTGCTGATTGTGGCTAAGTCTACCTTTAGGTTTTGCACGTTAAAGGGAATTCTGCCATAAGCGTCTGACGCGTCTGTGTGAAAAAGTGCTTGGGGGTTTTTGGCTTTAACAATGTCAACAGCTTCTTTAATCGGCTGCACTGTCCCAATCTCATTGTTCACAGCTGAAACGCTGACCAGTATGGTTTCGTTGTCAACTGCTTCTTTGAGTTTTTCAAGGTTGATGAAGCCTTCTTGGTTTACTGGGATTTTTGTGGTTGTGAAACCGAACTTCTGCATCATCTCAGCAACCTGCAACACGTTAATTGGTTCAATTTCGGATATGATGATTTTTTTGCCTTTGCTTTTTTGGGCGAACGCTGAGCCCATGATGGCTAGGTTGTTGGCTTCTGTTTCGCTAGGAGTGAAAGTGATTTCCTCCAGGATTTTTGCGCCCATGAACTTGCTGATTTTCTGGAAACTGTTCATTATTACTTCGAAGGCTTCCCAGCCGGGTTTGTGGGTTAATGTGGGGTTGCCGTAAGCTTTCTGGTTAAAGTAGGGCAGCATAGCGTCCACTATTTCTTGGGGAACTATGCTGGAGTTCTCGTTGTCAAGGTAAACCTCGTGTGTTATACCTTCATGCAGTTTAAGGAGTTCTTTCACGTTTTCAACCATACAGTATCCTCCTGTTTTGAGGGATAAGATAACTCGTCACCTTGCTATTATCTAGTTCAAATAGAAAAATGTAGCTGAAAAAACAGTTTTCGCTACGGCTAATTCTATTAATTAGCTCGTTCAAATAAGTGATAAATTAACTAATTAATGGCGAGTTTAAAGTTGAAGATTGCAGAGTTGCCCGTTCCAGAACAAGTCAAGGAAATACTGCTTAACTTGGGGATTACAGAGTTGTTTCCTCCTCAAGAAGAAACCATACGGGCAGGAGTGCTAGACGGCAAAAACATCGTTTTGGCTAGCCCAACCGCTTCAGGTAAAACGTTGATTGCTGAACTCTGCGGTCTCAAACATGTGCTGGAGAAGAACGGCAAAGTAATTTACCTCTCGCCACTCCGAGCGTTGGCAAGTGAAAAGTTTGAAGAATTCAGAAAATACTCGTCCATCAGAAAGGCGGATGGCAGAAAAGTCAGCGTGGGCATCAGCACAGGCGACTTTGACACCGCCGACACATGGCTCGAGCGCTATGATGTCATAATTTCAACGAACGAGAAAGCCGATTCGCTTTTGCGGCACCGTGCCAAATGGATGGACGACATCTCCCTGGTGGTTGCGGATGAGGTTCACCTTTTAAACGATGCGGGGCGCGGTCCAACCCTTGAAGTGGTGCTTGCAAGGCTGTTGCAGGTTAATCCTGACATTCAGGTTTTAGCGTTAAGCGCCACCATAAACAATGTTGACGAAATCGCATCGTGGCTAAAAGCCAGCTACGTTGTGACTGAGTGGCGTCCAGTCTCGCTTAAGGAAGGCGTGATTTTGAATGAGGAAATCCAGTACAAGGATGGAGACGCAAGAAAAATCGAAAAGAAAACACGCTACCCCACAGTAAACCTGGTTTTGAACACTCTGAAGACTGGTGGGCAAGCGTTAGTTTTTGCTTCAACAAGGAAAAACTCGGTTTCAGCGGCAAAAACCATTGCCCAACATACAGGCGAAGTCTTATCTAAGCCTATGAAGCGAACGCTGGAACATGAAGCACAAAAAATCCTCGCTGCCGGCGAGCGAACCCAAATCAGCGAAACTCTCGCTGAGCTTGTTCGGTGCGGCACAGCTTTTCACCATGCCGGCTTGGCGGGTGTGCATCGTAAGCTGATTGAGGATTCCTTTAAGGAGGGAAAAATCAAAGTGTTGACTGCCACGCCTACGTTAGCGTTTGGTGTTAATCTTCCGGCGCGAACGGTTATTATTCAGGATTACAGGCGTTTTGAGCCAGGCTATGGGAACTACCCGATTAGCGTGTTGGAGTATAAGCAGATGGCGGGCAGGGCTGGAAGACCAAAATACGATAAGGTGGGTGAATCAATCCTTATCGCCAAAACCTCGGGTGAAGCGGACTATTTGATGGAAGGCTACGTTTTGGCTAAGCCTGAGCGGATTTGGTCTAGGCTGGGGGTTGAAAAAATAATCCGAGGACATGTGTTGGCAACTGTCGCGTCAGATTTTGCTCATTCAGAGAATGGTATTTACGAGTTCTTCGGCAAAACCTTCTACGCTTACCAATACGACGTGAAAGCCATTAAGAGCATCATTGGTAAAATCCTAAAGTACCTCTATGACGAGCAAATGATTGATTTCAGCGGAGACAACATCTACGCAACAAAGTTCGGGAAACGAGTAAGCGAACTCTACATTGACCCACTCTCAGCAGTTGTAATCCGCGACGCCCTAAGAAACAAACCTGCTTCTCTAACAGATTTTGGTTTGCTTCATTTGATTTCTCACACGCCCGACATGGGGCCAGTAATGAGACCCTACACGCGAGAGTGTGATGCGCTGGCGGTTCAGCTGGAAGAGCACAAAGATGAACTTTTCACTGATGTTCCAAACGAGTGGGGCGACCACTTTTCATACGAGGAGTTTCTTGGCGAAATCAAAACTGCCTTGGTGATGAAGAGTTGGATTGAGGAAGTCAGCGAAGAAAAACTCATCGAGCAGTTCAACGTGCAGCCCGGCGACCTGTATCGAACCATTGAGAATGCAAAGTGGCTGCTTCACGCTACCGACGAGTTAGCTTCGCTTTTCGGAGAAAAAGAGGTTTTGCCACTCACCAACGAGTTGGTGGAGAGGGTTTCTAAAGGCATAAAGAAAGAGCTACTGCCCATTGTCCGGCTGGAAGGGGTAGGCAGAGTCCGCGGACGCATAATGTATAACGCAGGATACAAAACCATAGAAGACATAAAGCACGCGTCAGTCGAGGACTTGACTAATTTGCCGCTTGTGGGGCCAAGGTTAGCTAAGAAAATTAAGGAACAAGTCGGCGGATTCGTAAAAAAGGACACATGGGAAAAACTCGATAGAGAGCAAGAATTTAAGCAGAGAGCGCTTTCAGATTTTTAGTTCTTAGCTTTTAGCAAATTTTTCAGCCTGTTTGATTGCCGTGCCCAAATAGTTCTTCGGGTTTAATGCTTCATCTATCTCTTTTTCGCTCATTTTGCTGCTTACGAATTTGTCTTGGAGGAGAACTTGCTTGAAGTCCCGCTTTTCCAGCGCACTTTGAATTGTCAGTTTCCTCAGTAACTCGTGTGCTTCCTGCCTGTTCACGCCTTTCTTTGTCAACGCCATCATTACCGCTTCAGACATGGCGCGTCCCTGAGTCAACGATAGATTCTGCAGCATCCGCTGGCTATCGACCCGCAGGTTAGCGATAATATTGCACATTAAGTTGAGCATGTAGTCAAGCAGAATGTTTGATTCTGGCAGAATGAAGCGTTCAGCTGATGACTGCGTTAAATCTCGTTCATGCCACGTAATCATGTCTTCCAATGCGGGAGTGCTGAGGCTTCGGACGATTCGGGCTAAACCGCAAACTCTCTCGCATGTTTCAGGGTTCTGTTTATGCGGCATCGTGGAGCTGCCGACCTGCTTGTCCGCTTCAAACGCCTCAGAGAGCTCGCCGATTTCAGGTCTTTGGAGCTCCCGTATCTCGGTTGCAAAATTCTCCAGCGAAGAAGCAACCATCGCGTAAGCGCAAACAAGTTCAGCGTAACGGTCTCTCTGAACAATCTGTGTTGAAATCTCGGCTGCACGCAGACCAAGCCTTTCCATTACAAGCTCCTGAATCACCGTGGCATGCTCACCTAAACCAGCCTGCGTACCCACTGCGCCGCTTATTTTTCCCACTAAGACGCGTTTTTTGCACTCGTTTAACCGTTCAATGTGCCTGTTAACCTCGTAGCCCCAAACCGCAAACTTAAAGCCCAAAGTAATCGGCAAGGCGTGTTGCCCATGGGTTCTGCCAATCATCACCGTTCCTTTATGCTGAGCCGCTTGCTTTTTCAATATTTCCTTCAAATCGGATAGCTTTTTCTCGATAAGCCCTAAAGCATCCTTTAGTTGCAAGGCGTTAGCAGTGTCTACGATGTCGTAGCTTGTTGCGCCCAAATGTACGTAGGCGCCGCTTGGACCGCAAGCTTCGGAGAGCGCACGAACCAGCGAGGCAATATCATGCTTTATCTCTTTTTCAATAGCTTTAACTCGTTCAACTTTTACGTACTTGGTTGAAGCCATGGCGGCGATTTTTTCCGCGTCTTTCTTTGGAATATTGCCCACTTCAGCGTGTGCTAAAGCTAAAGCAGCTTCAACATCAAGCAATTTTTGAACTCGAGTTTCCTCTTCGAAGATTTTTAGCATTTCTGGTGTTCCGTAACGACCAGTATCTATAGGTAGGATAGGCAAGTTAGTGTTTCCTCAGAGTGAAGGATATGCAGATTAAAGATTAATGTTTTGTCCGTAAAAAACTCACAATACGTATGTTTTGTTTTAACTTTTTACAAAAATGAGCTAATTAATTTACCGTTTGTGTCTGTGTCAAATGTGTACAAAAAATGCATTCAATGCACTCAATGCACTAAGCTGTACAATCTGTGAACTATCCTACTTTTCCGTATCTTTTCATATTTATGTACATGCAAGCGCATAGCGTGCCCATAGCGTGCGCATAGGTGCAGCATAGGTGCTTCGCAGTGCGTTAGAGTGCTTTATAGTGAGTGAGTATTTCAGCGGTACCAATTCAGTTACTGCAAAGTACTAAAAAGGTACAAAAAAGTATCTGTTGCTATAGTAACCTATAGTAACCTGTAATAGCCGTTACTAACCAGACAGCCAAAGCATCGCAGACACTAACTATAAATACCAGTGCAAGGCATATAGAAGAGCGATGACTAATGGCAAAGAAATCAGCACTTGATATAGCTAATCTAACTGTTGTACCAGAAGAAGTTGTTCCAGAGACGAAAAGATATACGCCTTACCGAGAAATACTTGGTAGCATAAAAAAGGGTTATGCTGTAGTTCTTTCTTCTGAAGATGTCAATTTGGAGTCTGTCAGAGGCGGAATTAGGCGATTGCAACGGAGAGGAGAATTCAAAAACATTGTTCTGAGACCAACGAATGAGCCTAACGGTATCAAAAAGCTGTACATATTAAATCCAAGTGATAAGAAGAAACAATAGATGAAGTTTGAGGGCAGATAGCCTAAAGTAGAAAGGAGAGCCGACAGCCGACAAACATGGACGGCGACAGTGACTTTGGGTAGTCCTTGGCAAAGTCATTGCCGTTCCAAGCGATACGAATGAGGCTCAAACTCTTTTTCTGCGGGCAAATATCTACCTCTAACTTCTCTCTCATTACGTATAAGTCTTTTTCTTAACTATGCTCGTTGCTGACAACAATTTTTCCGCTCGGCAGACACAGCCGCGACATGCCAACCTTGAGTTAAAAGTTTCCAATTGTTCTTCGCTTACAAGTTGCTAGAAATGCCGGTTATAATAAATGTCTCATTCATAATTAAAACGGTAAGGCAAAAAAATACGTTAAAATCGTTAAAGATTAATGTTTTACCAATACCTATTGCAGAATGTACGTAGTACTTGAGTGTGTGAGGGTATGAAAGTATGAAGGTAACTGTTGCAGTATTAGATAAGCAGCGCAATAACGTAGTTGAGCGGGTTCTTGAATTACTTCAAGCGCTCGGTGATGTGCGGACTTGCCATTTTGGGTTAGTTTCCCCGACGAAGAGTCTTTTAGACAAAAACCTTGACATCATGAGCAGGCAAGGTTTAGTTTCATCAGCTATGGTTGGCTATGTTTCCTCGAAACCTAAGTCGGCGGGCGGTTATGAGTTTTTGCAGTTGGAGGACTCAGCGCTTGTTTTCGAAGGAAGAGTCTACTCGCCTATACCGAAAGCCGCCGTCTTGGAACAGGTTGCTAAGGAACCGCTCCACTGCGAAGCCCTCCTGCAAACACTAATCGCGAATGCGGATGGGGATTATTCGTTTCTAATGCTCAAGGATGGTTGGATTGCGGCGGGAAGAGACCCAGTAGGAGTTCAGCCGCTCTATTACGGCGAAAACCAAAGCGTTGCCGCCGTTGCTACAAACCGAAAAGCACTGTGGAAACTGGGAATAGAAAAACCAACGTCTTTTCCGCCTGGAAACATAGCCTTTGTGAATTGTGAAGGCTTCCAGTTCAAACCCGTCAAAACGCTAACTTACGCAGAACCTACGCCGATAACGTTGGATGAGGCGGCAAAGAGGCTTCAAGCTCTTCTTGAAGAATCAATCCGAAGGCGCACATATGACGTGAAGGAGGTTGCGGTCGCGTTTTCAGGAGGATTAGACAGCAGCTTAGTTGCTTTTTTGGCAAGTAAGCTTGGAGTGAAAGTTAACCTGCTCCATGTAAGCATGGAAAACCAAGCAGAAACTGAAGAGGCAATCAAAGCATCAGACGGATTGAATCTGCCCCTTCAAGTGCATTTGTTCAAGGATTCTGACGTGGAAAAGACTTTGCCCAAAGCAGTAGAGCTAATTGAGGAGCCTGACCCGATTAAAGCCAGCGTTGGATTGCCGTTTTATTGGGCAGCAGAAAAAGCGGCTGAAGCAGGCTTCCGGGTGATGTTGGCTGGGCAGGGTGCGGATGAACTGTTCGGAGGCTACCAACGCTACGTCAACGAGTATTGCAAAGAGGGAAGCGAAAAAGTTCGAAAAACAATGTTTAATGACGTGGTTAGGATTCATGAGAGCAATCTTGAACGCGACCTCAAAATCACGGGTTTTCATGATGTGGAGCTGCGTTTGCCGTTTGCATCGTTTGAGCTTGCCGAGTTTGCTTTAAGCTTGCCACTGGAATGTAAAATTGAGCAGAAACCAGACACGCTGCGAAAGCTCGTTTTGAGGAAGGTTGCTTTGAATGTTGGCATGCCAAATTCAATGGTGGATAAACCCAAAAAAGCGGTGCAGTACTCAACAGGCATAAATGACGCTATAAAGCGGGTAGCCAAAAAACACGGCAAAGCAGTCAACGAGTACATAGGTGAGCTTTTTCAGGAATCAAAACGCTGAGCTCTTTGGTTTATTCTGTAGGTAACCACAATATTAATTGGCCTGTTGTCCCTGTTTAGTTCGAAAAAATGTTACTTAACGGTATTATACCGTAAGGTATTATACCCAGAGGTATAATTTAAAATCTGGGTAACAACATTGATAAATCCTTTCACGTACGGAAAGATTGTTTCAGGTGATAATTTTGCAGATAGAGAGAGGGAAACTAAGCAACTTTTTGAAGATCTAAAAAGTGGACAAAATGTACTGTTGTATTCTCCACGGCGCTATGGTAAAACATCGCTGATTTTTAGAGTACTTGATCAATTAAAAAAAGATGGACTCGTCACTGCCTATATTGATGTTTACGGCTGTTTGACCGTACCCGATTTTATAGATAAAATAATTCAGGAAACGGTTGTACCTTCACAAGGGTCTTTGCAAAGAATTGGCGATTTCTTGAGGGAACAAATTTCGGGTCTTAGCCCTGAAGTTACGCTAAACAGCGATGGCAGCATAAGCGTTAGCTTCAAAAAAGAGGCAATAGCTCAAGGAACCGAAAAAGTTCTAGCCAAAATAATTGATGCGCCACAGAAGTTAGCAGAAGCTAAAAAGAAGCGGCTGGTTGTCGCCTTTGATGAGTTTCAGGAGATAACAACTATGGATGGGTTAAGTTTAGAGAAAACCGTGAGGAGCAGTTTTCAGAGGCATAAAGATGTTACGTATCTCTTCGCTGGAAGCAAGCAGCATATTATGACTGAAATGTTCGGTCAAGAGAGACGACCCTTCTATAAATTTGCCAAGCCCTTTCCTCTTGAAAGAATCCCTTTGCCAGAATTTTCCGCGTTTATATCTAGCAAATTCAAAGCAACCAATATTTCCATAAGGCCAGAAATTGTACAGTCCATTCTCGACTTTACTGAAGGTCATCCCTATCTGACACAACAACTATGCCATGAGCTATGGAGCATGAGTACCGAAAGGAAAAAGGTGGCTCAGGAAGACATTGCGGTGGCGCTGAATACAATTCTCTCGCAACATGGGGATTATTTCTCAGGTATTTGGGATTCTTTATCTTCAGGCCAGAAAAGATTGCTGTTGGCTATTGCGAAAGAGGTACAGGTTAAAAATATTTCTTCGGTGGATTTTGTGGCTAAGCATGCTTTGATTTCTGCTTCACACATCATGAAGTCGCTTCATTCTCTAGAAAAGGGGTCTCTTGTGGAGCATTCGGACGGTGTTTACTTCATAGAAGATGTGCTTTTCAGAGAGTGGATAAGAGCAAACATGTGTTCATGTCAAACAGCGACTTTCAAGTAGCATCTACAGCCCCAGATGAAATGCGAAAACTCAACT
This sequence comes from Bathyarchaeia archaeon, assembly GCA_050015395.1. GTDB lineage: Archaea > Thermoproteota > Bathyarchaeia > Bathyarchaeales > Bathycorpusculaceae > Bathycorpusculum. Next base: position 95,956 of record JBEKBM010000001.1, on the reverse strand, counting down.
ATGCCCCAAAAAGACTTCATAATTTTCTAACTTTTCGCCTTTTTCACATTTCAACCTAAACCCAAAATAAGCCCTAAACCAAAAAAGCAACCCAAAACAAACCCTAACCAAAGCCGCCTACCGATAGACCTACCCTGCTATTTGTGGCAAAAAACAACCACAAAAATGTAACCAAAAGCAAACAGGCTTATGGCGTTAACCTAACCCTGTCACGCGGGTAAAGCGTTACTTCTCGGATATTCTTTTTCCCAGTCAAAATCATTGTTAACCGCTCAAGCCCAATAGCCCATCCGGCGTGAGGCGGCATCCCATAATCGAACGCTTGCAAGTGATACTTGAACGATTCAGGGTTCAACCCTTTCTCTTTCAGCCTTTGGATGAGCTGGTCTTTTTGGGAAATTCTCGTTCCGCCCGACACCAGTTCTATGTACCGCCACATTAAATCGAAACCTTCGCAAAGTTCAGGCTTGTCACCCCGCGGTTTAATGTAGAATGCCTTTGCATGTGTTGGCCAGTCTGTTATGAAGTAGAAGAATGGGTAGAGTTTGCCTAGTTCTCTGAAGGCTTCCGTGGGTATGTCTTCGCCCCAAGGAATCGTTACTCCTTGCTTTTTGAGGTCACCGAGAACTTGGTCGTAGGTTAAACGTTTGAACGGAATCTCTGGGATTTCAAACTTGTATTTGAGCGCAGACAGCTCGTTGGTACACTTCTCCCTTACTGTAGTGCAAGCGTGATGTATGACTTGTTCAAGAAGTTGCATGACGTCTTGAGCGTTTGCAAAAGCCTCTTCAATGTCAACGGAAACGAACTCGCTTAAGTGCCTGCGAGTGTGCGATTCTTCTGCCCTAAAGAAAGGTCCAACCTCAAAGACTTTCTCAAAGCTTAGCGTTAATTCTTCTTTGTAGAGTTGTGGGCTTTGCGCGAGGTACGCTTTTTGACCAAAATAATCAACAGTGAAAAGCTCTGCACCGCCTTCAGTTGCAGAAGCAATAATTCGTGGAGTGTGAACTTCCAAAAAACCTTTCTGGAATAGGAAGCTTCGTATTGCTTCAAGGGCGATGTGCTGGATTTTGAAGACGGCAAAGTTTTTTTCTTGGCAAAGATCCAGCGGTCTTGCGTCTAAGCGTGCTTCTATGTTGGCTGGCGTTTTCCCTGTAATATCGATGGGAAGTTGAGGTGTGGCTTCGCTTAAGATTTTGATTTCCACAGGTATTACTTCGACGCCTCTTGGCGTCATGTTTGTTTTTTTAACCGTTCCCCTAACTGCTAAACTGAATCTTTTCTGTGCAAGGTCTGACTTGCCTAAAACTTCAGGCGCTATTCTTTTTTTAGGAATGGTTATTTGGATTGTTCCTTCTCGGTCTTGAAGTATAATAAAGCGGATTCCTCCTAGGTCGCGGATTTCTTGAACCCAACCGAAAAGAGTAACTTCTTGACCGTCTGTTTGTGGTGTCACGTTACAGGTATAATGGGTTCTAATCCATCCATCAATCAAGTCCAAGTTCATGTTTGTTCGCCAATCCTTAATCTGCGATTTCTACGCGTAAGGACATTTTACGTACTTTACTGGCGATTTCCTTTAAAGCCTTAAGGTCAAAAGGCAACTGTGCGCCACGTTTCCGCTTCAGGATAACTCTGGTTTCGGTTGTTCCATCTGGAAGCCAAATCGTGTTGATTGTTAGTATGCTGAAGGGTATGAATAGGTCTTCTAGGAATTTGCGGTCATCAACACCATACTCTAATACGCGAACATTCTTGCCAGTTTCATCGCTTAAGGCTTTGATGATCTTGCCACTGTAACCTAAAAGTCTTGGCACGTCTCCGTGTCCAACGATGATGGCTAAGGTTTTTTCTACTTCAATTGCTTTGTAGAAACAGACGTTTTGCAGGGAAGGATATTTCTCTTCTAAAGAGAGCAGTAAACGGGCTATTTTCAGGTCTATCTGACTGATTTCGCCAGATTTTACCTTAGCTGAGCATTTTTGGCATAGAATGCCGCTTTTTAAGCAGAAACTGCATAGTTCCGTTTTCATTTGTGCTTCGTTTTTCCTGCAAATAGGAGTTTGGCTATTGCATGATTCATCTCGTTAACGTTATTTCTATCGTGCTAACGTTAATTGGTGAGTCGCTTTCTTCTTGTGGTAATAGTTTGTCTGTTCCGATGCCTATGTTTTTGATTTTTACGTCTGGGAGGAATCTGTGCCTAACAACTTCGGCTACGTCTATTGCTCGGCTGATGGCTCTTCCCCGTGCTTTTATGCTTACTTCTTTTGCTCCGCCATGAAAGAAAGTGATGCATGCGAGTACATAGTTCATTATTGGTTTTTTTCCGATTAAGACAGCGTTGGTATCAGTCACGTCTTCGCTTCACTCCTAGTTTACTTTTTAAGTGGCTTCAGTAAAGCTTTTTTTAAAAATAAATACGTTGTGGTGTAGGTTTAATGTTCTGTCTGGGCGCTTGCAGATTGGTTGCCGCTGGTTGCTGTTTTTTGGTTATCTAGTGTCACAGTTTATTTCAAAATATACAAGCTCTTCTTTGGTGCTTGTAAAAAATTAATAACCCTATTTAAGAAGCCAAATTAAGAATCTTGCAAATAAGAAGCCCTAAAGTGTTATAGAGCGTTTGCATTTTTGGTAGATTAGCGTCTGTTTTTGACGGGTTTGGTAACACCAAATTCTTAAGCAACCTTCATTATTGTAAAGTTTAACTTAAAAAAACATCACATAAGTGACCAATTTGGAGCCATTAACTAAACGTTCAATTCAACTCTTAAAAACACTATATGAGAAGGGGAAATCCACAAACACCTATACGCTGAGGATTAAGCAAGACGAGTTATCAAGCCAATTGGGAGTGAGTAGGCAAGCGTTAAACGTGCACTTGCGCAAACTAAAAAACCGAGGCTACATTCGAACTGGCAGAGGCTTCATAGATGTTACTGATAAAGGATTGAATGCTCTCGGCGTATCCACTACTCCAGCCTTTATTCTGCTCAAGGTTTCACCAATTAAACGAATACACGTTTATGATCAAATTCGTGAGCTTGCCGTTTCTAGAGCCTTCCGCATAGCTGGCGAAGTAGATGCATTAATAATTGTTGAACGAGATAACCTAGACGAAATTCTAAAGAAACTCTATGGCATAGAGGGAATCGAAGATACACGTTCTTATGTCACGATTGAGGAAATTAAATAGGGACAGTTTTGAATTTATTTGAATATGAAGCAAAACAAGAGTTCTCAAAGCATAATATTTCTATTCCAAATGGCGCATTGATTGCTAAATTCAATCAAACAGCCCAAGCAATTGCTAAACTTAAGCCGCCTTACATGGTGAAAGCGCAAGTTTTAGTTGGCGGAAGAGGAAAAGCAGGCGGAATCATAGCTGCCAAATCGGAAAAAGAAGCAGAAGAAGCCGCGGTTAAACTTCTTGGGGCACGGATAAGAGGTTTGCTTGTTAAGCAGGTGCTAATAGAAGAAAAACTTCCAATCCGCAAGGAATTGTACTTGAGCATTGCGATTGATCGCTTTAACCGAAGCTACGTTGCCTTAGCCTCTACAACAGGCGGAGTAGAAATCGAGGAAATAGCTAGTAAAACACCAAAGGCAATTATCCGAACCTTCATTGACGCGCAGTCGGGTGTGCGTTCTTTCGACTCCGTGGCAATAGCAAAACAGTTAGGTTACAGTGGCAATCAACTTGTAAAATTATCAACTATCATCCAGAAGCTATACCAAGTTTGCATTGACAACGATGCTGAATTGGTTGAGATTAACCCGTTAGCCGAGACAGAAACAGGAGACTTCGTTGCCCTAGACGCTCGAATGGTAATTGATGATAATGCCTTGTTTAGGCATCCAGAATACGCTGAAAGGCAAGTTGAAGCGCTTTCATCGCAAGAGGTTTTGGCTTTAAAGAATAATCTGGCTTACGTTAAACTTGATGGCGACATAGGTGTGGTCGGCAATGGCGCTGGATTGGTTATGGCTACGCTTGATTTGCTGAATTTTTTCGGCGGTAAACCAGCAAACTTTTTGGATTTAGGCGGTGGAGCAACCATTGAAGCCATAGCGGCAGCCTTGCAGATTGTTTTTGCTGAACCAGACGCTAAAGTTATACTAGTCAATGTCCTTGGAGGAATAACCCACTGCGATGATGTTGCACGCGGCATTGTTGAGGCAGCAAACGAGGCTAAAGTTAAGAAACCGTTGGTTGTTAGACTTGTAGGCACAAATCAGCAGGAAGGCCAAAAAATTCTCGCTAATGCTGGCATAAGCGTTTTTGACAGCATGGAAGAAGCAGCAAAACAAGCCGTTGAAATTACCAGGGGAGCGCAACCGTAATGGGCATAATAATTAATGCTGACACAAAGGCGATTGTTCAGGGCATCACTGGGAAACAAGGCAGTTACCACACTAAACTAATGCTTGATTACGGAACTAAAATAGTGGCTGGAGTGGTTCCAGGCAAAGGCGGAACAATAGCCAATGGAGTCCCAGTTTATGATACCGTAAAAGAAACTGTTGAGGCGTATTCGTCTAATGCTTCAATAATTTTTGTGCCAGCTCCGTTCGCCCAAGATGCAGTTCTAGAAGCCATCGCTAACAAAATCAAGACAATCGTTGTGGTTACTGAGCATTTGCCGATAAAAGATGCGATAAGCGTAATGGCGTACGCAGATCGGTCGCAAGTCACCATTATTGGTCCAAACACAAGTGGAATAATAACGCCTGGACAATGCAAACTTGGAATAATGCCAGCCAACATCTTCAAGCCAGGCGAAATTGGCGTGGTTTCAAGAAGCGGAACTTTAACCTATGAAATAGCCGCTGGGCTCACAGCCAAGGGTTTGGGACAATCAACCTGTGTTGGTGTCGGCGGTGACCCAATCGTGGGCTTAAATTTTATTGAAGCCTTAGAACTGTTCAAAGAAGACCCGAAGACGAAAGCTGTGGTTTTGATTGGTGAAATTGGCGGTAACATGGAAGAATTAACAGCAGAGTACATAGCCAAAAAGCTTTACCCTAAGCCGATTGTGGCTTATGTGGCTGGACGTTTTGCGCCATCTGGCAAGCGGATGGGTCACGCGGGAGCGATAATAATGGGTAAGCAGGGGACTGCTCAAAGCAAAATTGAAGCATTCACAAACGCTGGAGTGATGGTGGCTGAGAAGCCTAGTGATGTCGCAGCATTGTTGGCTAAGGAGCTTTTGCCTTAAGGATTAGCTTTTCCTGTAATTGCAAAGTTAAGACAAAAGGTATATTTGATACTTACCCATCAAAGACTTAGCCAAAATGGACGGTTAACAATAAAATGCCAATATTAGACCCAGTTAAAAAGGCCATAGCGCAGAAGCACAGGTTGTACATGAAAATCTGCAGAGACTGCGGCGCACGCAACGCTGCAACTGCATTGAAATGCAGAAAATGCAAAGGCAAGAACCTGCGCTGGAAGAAACGAGAAATAGTAAAGTAAAGTAAAGTAACAGAGTTTATTTTTGTTTTACTTTTATCTTCCTGAAAGGACTTCTCAGGACATTATATTCGATTCAGGTCATATAGTCTATGAATGCATATTGAAAAGACAGGGTAGTAATAAAATCAAGTCATTATAGGGTGAGAGTATAGGTATAGTCGGAAACGAGTATACGCCGTTCGAGTCGTTGACGCTGGGTTCATAAATCTCTTATTTTACAGCGTTTTTATCAGCGTTTCAATGTTGAAAAATGTATTGGCACAGCCGTTCTTTAGCAACGGAACAGATTGCCAAGCCATGCCCATACTGCTCAACTTTTCGCCAGACATAATCACTTCTGGACCGCATGCAACGCCCACAACACCCTCGTACTTCTTCTGCTTCAAAATATTAGGCATACAAGAACCCCCAGATAAAACGTAAACGTCGTACCCTTTCTCTCTGGCAATGTGTTCCGCCTTGTTGACAAAACAGTCGGGTGAGCAATGAGCACAAACGTAAGAGGTCAAGCTCGGCTCAAAAACGGCGTGGCATTGACTATCCATGTATTTCCTACAGCAGTGGGGAAGGAACAGAGCCCTTTTTTTGGTCTGCAGAAATTCCTGTTTTTGTGTCAAATTCAAAGTTTGCATCTTGAGGAGGTCTTGAATTAGCACCACGGCATCTTGGATGTTAAGTTCTGTAACTTCTTGAATTCTGAATTTTCTGATTAATTCCTGTAAGGTTTTCTCAAAAACCTTCTGCATGCCCATTTGGTTGCCGACAATGGCGAGTTCTATGAAAAAGTGTTGGGGCGCCTTTGAAATGTCGAAAGTAAACTTATAGGGCATAACTCAAGATGAATAAAGAGCCAAACTTAAAAAGAATATCTTTTACAACTGCATATGGAAACGCAGTTTTGTTTTAGCGCCGCGGCGCGTTATCTTTTAAGTTTTAAAAGTGTTCACCTGTGGCAAAAAACGAGGCTTCTAAAAAGTAAAAGAGCAACCACGAACCCCGCAATAAGCAAACTCTGGAACTAGAGAACTTTTACGAGCGTTTCCATATTAAAAATGGTGTTTGCACAGCCATTCTTTAGCAACGGTATAGCTTGCCCAGCCACATCCATACTGTTCAAAAGTGGCCCCAACACTTTAATTTCTTCTCCACACGCAATTCCCACCACGCCTTCGTAATGTGTATTCTTCAGAATCTTGGGAATGCAGGAACCGCCTGGCACCACGTAAACGTCATATCCCTTTTTTCGAGCTAAGCGGTCAGACTGATTAACTAAGCAGTCTTCTGAACAGTGGGAGCACGAGTAAGACGGGATATTTGAGTCAAAAACTGCTTTACAGCGGCTATCTAAGTACTTCCTTGTGCAGTGAGAAAGAAAAAGGGCTCTTTTCTTGGTCTGCAAGAATTTGCCTCGCTCTATCATGTTTACTGCTTGTAAATCAATTAGATCCTGAAGCAAAACTAAGGAATCAGAAAGGTTTAGTCCAGTGGCTTCTTGTATTCTAAACCTTAAAATAATTTCTTGTAATTTTTTAATTAATGTTCTATGCATGCCCTTCTGGTAACTCACCGTCGCAATTTCAGTGAAGAAGAAACGCGGGACCTTTGACAGATCGAAAGTAAATTTATAGGGCATATGTTTAGTTAAGCTACTATGATGCTTAAAAAAATAACTGTATCTGTGTGAGAATTAATGTGAGAATTAACAGGGTTATTTCTTCTCCATGTTCAAGCCTAACAAATCTTTAATGGCTTTAAGCTCTTCTCGGAGTCGCTTTACTTCCGCTTCAAGGTCGCTGGCTCTTGATTCTGCATCTTTCTTGGCGTTCTCTAAGCTAATCAACAATTCAGGCTCTGAATCAAGCGTTTCTAGTTTCTGCTGTAGATCGGCTAAATTTTGTTTAAGCCCTAACTGTATTTCCTTAAGTTTTCCAATTAGCTCTTTTATTTTTGGCGCTTCTGAAGATTTTTTGTTGGACTTAGTCATCTGTCTAAACACTTTGCTTGAAATGAAAAATAGGAAAAGGCGGCTATTAGATGCTTATTTCGAACATTAACCGTTCAACGAGTTCCTTGTACCTGTTCCGAATAGTAACCTCAGTTACCTGCGCAATCTCGGCGATTTCCCTCTGAGTCTTCCGCTCACCCGTCAAAACAGACGCGACGTAACTTGCTGCCGCCGCAATTCCGGTTGGTCCTCTGCCTGACGTGAGTTTAAGTTCTTTTGCTCCGGCTAAGATTTTGTGGGCGATTTCTTCAACTTTTCCCTGCATCGTCAGTTGATTAGAAAACTTTGTTATGTACTGGCTTGGCCTAAGTGGTGGAATTGAATAGTTTAGTTCTCTGATTAAGAAACGGTAGCTTCTGCCAACTTCTTTCTTGTTTACACTTGAAGACTGAGCGATTTCATCTAAAGTTCGAGGTAAGGCACATTGTCTGCATGCTAAGTAAATCGCTGCTGAAGTAACACCCTGAATTGACCTGCCTCGGATTAGGCGCTCTTTTACTGCTTTTCGGTAAATTACTGAGGCTGTCTCCAGAATGTTTTTTGGAAGGTTCAAGTTATTAGAAATCTTTGTTATTTCAGAAAGGGCAAATGCCAAGTTGCGTTCTGTGGCGTCTGAAACTCTGATGCGCCTTTGCCATTTCCTGAGACGATAAACCTGCGCTTTCTGCCCGGGCGAGAGACTTTTACCATAAATGTCTCGGTCGTGCCAATCGATGGTTGTTGATAAACCTTTATCGTGGATTGTGTATGTTAAAGGTGCTCCAACTCTGGTTCTTTTTGACCTTTGCTCGTCGTCGAAGGCTCTCCATTCTGGTCCTCGGTCAGCTATTTTGGCTGCTACTACGAAACCGCAGTCCATGCATACTATTTCGGCGCATTCATAATCGCGCATAAGTCGGGTGCTGCCGCATTCAGGGCATGATTGTATTTTGGCCGGTTCTGTTTTTGCAGATTGGTCTGTCTCTTCATGTAACTTGCTATCTCTAATCATTCATTTTTGCTCCGTTTCGTTTTCGAGAGAAGCAAGTACACCGGTTTATTCACTAGTTTAGCGGGTTCCCTGACAGTTGGTTTAACCACTGCATAGGGAGCAGACACTGGACCTATAATATCAAAAACTTTACCGATAACCTTTAAGTTTTCATCAACAACTTCTGAGCCAATTTTAGGAGCTTTTTCAGTCTTTACAATCATGTTTTTTGACGGAGTTAACGCCCGCACTCTGCCCAATTTTTGCAAACGCGCCATTCCCCTCTCGAAAAACATGTAGGAGACCGTAGTAGTTTATTTAAAGCTTTCTAAAGGCTTTATAAGCTGAAAGATTAGACTGACATTTTAGAGTCGAAAGCTTCTTAAATAAGAAGTGTGGATAAGACTGTGCCTTAAAAGGGTGAGGCTAATATGTCCAAACCATTCTATGTAAAATATGAAGTACCGAAAGAAATCGTAGATGCAGCCTATGAAGCCCTAACGATTGCTTCTAAATCAGGAGTAGTTAGGAAAGGAACAAACGAGGCAACAAAAGCTGTTGAGCGATCTCAAGCAAAACTTGTCGTAATAGCTGAAGATGTTGATCCGCCAGAAGTGGTGGCGCATTTACCGCTTCTCTGCGAAGAAAGAAAAATCCCCTACGTGTTCGTTCCAAATAAAGAAAAACTAGGCAACGCAATAGGCATAGACGTTCCATGCGCAGCAGCATGCATTCTCAAGGAAGGAGAAGCCGCAGGATTAATCAAAGAAATCGTTACTCGGATTGACCAGGTTAAACGAGGATCTCAGTAATGAGTAAAGAAGCAGCGGAAGAGCTTATTCCATCAGAAGTTATCCAAGTCATAGGCCGTACAGGTGTCACTGGCGAAATCACACAGGTTCGAGTCCGCATCATGGAAGGAAAAGATAAAGGCAGAATCATAACACGCAACGTTAAAGGACCAGTTCGCGTTCAAGATATTCTTATGCTGCGGGAAACAGAAAGAGAAGCAAAGAAAATTACAAGATAAACTATTAAGGAGAAATTGTCATGCCAAAATCAAGAAAATGTTCGTTTTGCGGTGCTGATTTCCCAGCTGGTACAGGCATGATGTTCGTTAAAAACGACGGATCAATTTTATGGTATGATTCTGGCAAATGCAAGAAAAGCTCACTGCAATTCAAACGAGACGCACGTAAACTAAAGTGGACCAAGTACTTCGGTAAAGAAGAGAAAGGCAAAGGTTAAAACCACAAGTCCTTTTCAATTCCAACCCATTTTTTCATATTTTATTAATTTTGTTATTCGCTTTTTTACTGAAAGCTTATCTTTTGGTCGTTTTAATCTAAAATTTAGGTGCCCAACTTGCCCCTTTTTCGTACAAAGAAAGAAGCATTCGAATGGTTAACCTCAAGCAAAAAAACTATTGATGTCAGAAAGGGGAATCCACACCGCGGCGAGGTTGCTGTTTATCTATCAGGGCGGAAGGTTCTGCGGATGAGGATTATTAAGAGGGAAACGGGAAGGCTTAGGGAAGTTGTGCGGTCGGATAATTACAGACTGGTTATTCCTTCTGCTGTGGTTATTGATGATGCTCTTGTTTATCTGCGAAGGCTTTACGATGGCTATGATGGCGTTTTTACCGCTTATTATATTACGCCGTTTGAGAGTTAAGCATTTTTTAGCCATTTTACGGTTGCGATTACGTTGAAATAAGTGTCAAATTAGGATTATCATAACGAACATATTCCGTTTTTAGTAGAAAAAATAAGGAAAACGTAACGCTTAAATATACTGCTAATGATTTGTTCATTACCTATAACGAGGAATTAAAAATGGTAAGATTAAGTGGCTGTTACACTGCGCTAATAACCCCCATGACTCGTAATCGCCAAGTCGATTACGAAGGCTTACGTCAACTGGTAGATTTCCAAATAAAAGAAGGTGTAAAAGGTATACTCGCCGTCGGCACAACCGGCGAAAGTCCCACCTTAGACTGGAATGAACACAACAAGGTAATCGAAAAAACCCACGAATGTGCAGGTGCAAAAGTCTTAACTATAGCTGGAACAGGAAGCAACTCAACGCAGGAAGCAATCGAAGGCACGGAACACGCCCAGCACTTAGGCGTGAAATGCGTTCTGCTCGTAGACCCATACTATAACGGGCCGAGTTCACTGGAAATACGCAGGGAATACGTTGAACCAATCGCACGGCAGTTCCCTGAAGTCCAAGTAATTCCATACATTATTCCCGGCAGGACAGGAACCCAACTTTACCCACAAGACCTAGCAATACTTCACCAGCAATACCCAAACGTCCGCTGCGTAAAGGAAGCCACCGGCGATTTGAAAAACATGGAGTTAACGCGCAAACTTTGCGGCGAAGACTTCGACATCCTCTCAGGAGACGACGACAAAACATTAGCAATGATGACTTCACCCGATATTAATGCAAGCGGCGTAATCTCAGTTACATCAAACGTTACACCTCGCGCAGTAGCTGACATGACACACTACATTCTTGACGGTAATCAGGAAGAAGCCACCAGAATCGCTCAAGCACTCCAACCACTCTTTAGCATAGTCACCGTGAAAACACAAGAGCAAACACCATACGGCACAGTAGCATGCAAAGCCCGAAACCCCTTAGCCTACAAGACGTTAATGAACATGTTAGGCATGCCGTCTGGTCCATGCAGGCAACCTCTGGGTAAAATGACCCGCAACGGCTTAGAAGTAGTTCTCACAAACGCCAGAAAAGTGTACGAGAATAATCCTGGAATCCTTCAGCCCATAGCAGACTACTTCAACGTAGACTTGAAAGAGCGATTATACAATGAGAGGTACCTGGAGGGACTCTTCTATGCTTAAAATATGTGTAGCAGGCGCCGCAGGCAGAATGGGCAACGCTATTATCAATGAAGCTACCTCAAAAGGTCATCAAATAGTTGGTGCAATCGAGGCTCCAAATAATCCATGCACAGGCAAAACCTTGCGAGAACTTGGCATCACCAATTCGGACACCCAAATTCTTAGTTCCGACAGACTAAATGAAGCTGTATACGACGCAGACACTTACGTTAGTTTCACAATGCCCGCCGCTGAAGTCGTTAACATACCCATCGTTGCTAACCTTGGAAAACGCATAATCCTTGGCACCACAGGTTTCACTCCAGAGCAAAACCGCCAAGTAGTAAACGCCATGTCAGGCAAAGTTCCAGCCGTGTTCTCGCCAAACTATTCAGTAGGCGTCAATATACTGTTCAAGCTAGCTGAAGCTTTGAAGGCTTTTCCGCCAGGATACGATTTCAGTATAAACGAAATCCATCATACAGGCAAGAAGGACGCGCCAAGCGGAACAGCAAAGAAACTAGGCGAAATCATCGCTAACACTCGCGGTTACACAAAAGTCGTTTCTGGAAGAGAAGGCATAAGCCCAAGGCAGCCTGGCGAACTTGAAATCACAGCTTTAAGAGCAGGAGGCGTCCCAGGAATCCATGACTTAATCGTAGCAGGACCATACGAGATGCTACGCATAGAGCACACAGCGTTCTCCCGTAACGTTTTTGCTCAAGGCGCAGTTTACGCAGCAGAATGGTTAAACAAGCAGAATCAGCCTAAAGTCTTCAGCATGGCCGACGTTCTAGGCTTATCTTAGCAGTGAAGCATGTTGGCTATCAGGGTTGTTATCAAGTTCGGAGGCGCTGACCTATCGTCAGGTGAGAAAATCCAACAAGCAGCGCGGCTTATAGCAGAAGCGCCTTTCAAAGAAATTGTTGTTGTAGTTTCAGCTATGAGCAAAATGACTGATAGCCTAATCCAAACGGTTTCTCAAATAGGCGTTCCCGACGCTGAGTGGGCAGAGATAATATCTATAGGTGAACGAACAAGTGCCCGAATCTTTTGCGCAGCACTAAGAGCCCAAGGCTTAAACGCTAAACTATTCGACCCAGCATACGAGAACTGGCCCATCATAACCGACTCAAACTTTCTCCACGCTAAACCCATTTTGGAAAAAACCGCATCTTTAACCGAGCAATTCGTCAAACCCCTACTAGGTACTGTTATCCCTGTTGTGTGTGGTTTCCTTGGAAAGGACTCGCAGGGTAGAGTCACTACTCTGGGAAGAGGCGGAAGCGATACAACAGCGCTATTACTAGCCAACTGTATATCCGCAGACGAAATCATTCTGGTGAAGGAGACAAGCGGAGTACTCTCAGCAGACCCAAAAGTAGTTTCAGACGCAAGACTACTCAATAAGTTGGAAATTCACGAAATGTTTGATTTGGCACAAGGCGGGGCAAAAATCGTCAAGGCTGAAGCCCTCAAATATAAACTACCAAATCAAGCCCTCAGAATAGTAGACTTTGCCTCAGGCAACCTTGCTTGTGGCGGCACAGAAATCACAGGATCTTTCAACCAGAATTCGGCTGAAATCTTAACACAAGAAGGTTTGATTGCCATAAGCGTAGTTTGCAACGTTAACGCAGAAAATATCAGAAACATTTTCTCAGTGCTTAGCAAAAAACCAGTTTACGGTGTCAGCTCTGGAAGAAAATCAGTAACAATCTTCACCGCAGACGGCGACGTCACTCAAGTCCTAAACAAACTTCATGGCATAAAAGGCTCCAAGGCGATAACTCATAGGGAAAACGTTGCCATGGTCCAAATTAGCAATCCTATCTTCATTGATTCACCTGGTGGCATAGCAAAGATCTCCACTGCTTTAAGTCAAGCTGGAATTAATATCATTGAGGTTACAACGAGTAAGGCAACCATTAACGTTTTTATCGAGGAAAGCCAAATCAAAAGAGCAAAGGAAGCAATAGAAAATGTCGTCTAAGCGTAAAGTAGCCATATTAGGCGCAACCGGAGCCGTTGGACAACGGTTCATTCAACTATTACAGGGGCACCCATGGTTCCAAATTGAGGTGCTTGCTGCTTCAGAGCGGTCAGCAGGCAAAAAATACGGGGATGCTTGCAATTGGGTTATGGAGTCAAACTTGCCTAAAGAGATTGCTGAAATGCCCGTAGCAAACGCTGATGTTGAGTCAGTGGAGAAGTCAGGCGACGTGGATTTGGTGTTTTCGTCTCTTCCAGGAGACTTGGCGGGTTCAGTTGAGTCTGAGTTTGCGGCGCTTTATCCGGTTTTCAGTAAGGCAAGCGCGCACCGCATGGAAAAAGATGTTCCTTTAATCATTCCAGAGATTAACCCTGATCATGTTGATTTAATTAAGATTCAGCAGAAGTCACGAGGTTGGAAAGGCTTCATAACGACGGATCCTAACTGCAGTACCATCCAACTTGCAATTACGCTAAAGCCTTTGATGCAATTTGGCTTAAAGCAAATTATTGTCTCCACCATGCAGGCGCTTAGCGGAGCAGGATACCCAGGTGTTGCATCATTAGACATAATCGACAACGTTGTTCCTTTTATCTCAGGCGAAGAAGAGAAAATGGAAGCGGAAGCCCTAAAGATACTTGGCACCTTCAACGGCAAAGTTGTCCAGAACGCTGATTTCAAGCTTAGCGCAAGCTGCAACAGAGTCCATGTAAAGGATGGGCATTTAGAATCAGTCTTCATCAAGCTCGCAGAGGACCCCTCGATAGAAGAAATAGAAGCTGCCTTTGCCAATTTTAGCGGTGAACCGCAAAAGCTCAAATTGCCCTCTGCCCCAGCGAACCCAATCGTGGTTCGGCATGAGAAAAACAGGCCTCAGCCACGTTTTGACCGAGATACAGGCTGCGGCATGAGCGTTGTAGTTGGCAGAATCCGCAAGGACCCAATTATGACTTTCAAGTACATGTGTCTTGGGCACAATACGGTTCGTGGTGGTGCAGGCGCAGGCATTCTGAGTGCTGAGCTCTTTGTAGCTAAAGGCTTAGCTTAACTATTGCTCAAAATAACGCATTCAACTGGTGTAAACAACATGGTAAAGAGAAAGCTTCGTGAACCCTTAGAGGACCGAAAAGGCAGCTTGTTCTTTGATGGCTTCTCGGTTAAGGAGTTGGCTGAAAAATACGATACTCCCTTGTACGTCGTAAGCGAGAAACGTATTAGAGATAATTACAATCGGCTTCATGACGCTTTAATCCGCAATTACAAGTACGTCCGCGTCTATTACGCTGCCAAAGCAAACTCTAACCTCACGGTTCTAAAGATTCTGCAGTCAGAAGGTGCATACTTGGACACTGTCAGCCCCGGCGAAGTGTTCATGGGCTTAATCAGCGGGTACACACAAGATCGCATAATGTTCACCGGAACCAGCGTCCGAAATGACGAGTTAAAAGTTCTAGCAGACGCCAACATTACAGTAAACGTGGATTCTCAATCAGAGCTAGATAGGCTGCTAAAGATTGCTGTGCCGCCGACATTGTCGGTTCGTGTTAACCCAGAAATCGGCGCAGGCCATCATAGCCATTGCATAACTGCTGGTCCAGACTCAAAGTTCGGTTTAACGGAAGAAGATGCTCTAAAGGCTTATGCGACTGCTAAGAAGGCAAGGGTCGAACGATTTGGTATTCACATGCACATTGGCTCGGGTATTCTTGACGTAGAACCTTACGTTTTGGCGGTGGATAAACTGTTGAGCATAGCTAAGCGGGTTCATGATGAAATAGGCATCGAGTTTGAATTCATCGATATCGGCGGCGGTTTTGGGGTTCCTTACAAGCCAGAGGACCAAGAGTTCGATTTAGTAGCCTTCGTCTCGAAAGTGGTGGCGCCGTTCAAGGGTAAGGTTGCTGAATATGGTCTCGGTAAACCCTTTTTGTGCGTTGAACCAGGCAGATACTTGGTCTGTGACGCAAGTATCCTCTTAACAGCCGTTAACACTGTCAAGATTACGCCTACAAAAAAATTCGTCGGCGTGGATGCAGGCTTCAACACGCTGGTACGACCAACGATGTATGGTTCCTACCATCCAATACTAGTCGCCAATAAGCTTGCAGCGGCTGATAAGGAAACCTATGATGTGGTAGGTCCAATCTGCGAGTCAGGCGACGCCTTAGCCAAAGACCGAGAGCTACCTGTGGTCGAGGAGGGTGACTTGCTGGCGGTTTTGAACGCTGGAGCATACGGTTTCAGCATGAGCTCACAGTACAACTCAAGGCCGCGAGCTGCAGAAGTCATGATTAGGCAAGGCAAGCCCGTCGTGATTAGGGAACGAGAACAGCTTGACAATTTAACCGCTAATCAGCGGATGGCAGAGTGTCCTTGATGCGTTTCTGGAAGATGCATGGTTTAGGCAACGACTACATAGTGATCGACAACAGAGAAGAGAAAATTAGCGGTAAGCAAGCTGCAGAATTAGCTAAGAGGCTTTGTGAGCGGCGCCTTTCTGTTGGAGCAGACGGGCTCTTACTGGTTTCTAACTCTAAAGCGGCTGATGTTAAGATGCGGATTTTCAACGCTGACGGTAGCGAAGCAGAAATGTGCGGCAATGGCATACGGTGCTTTGCCAAGTACTGCTACGAAAACAAAATCGTTCCCAAGCAAGAGTTCGCAGTTGAAACACTTTCAGGCTTAAAGCTTGTCTGGTTAACCTTCAAGGGCAAAGAAGTTAGCGCTGTCAAGGTGGACATGGGCTCGCCAAACTGGGAAAGAAGCTCCCTTCCCATGGTCGGACAAGGCACATGCATCAACGAGAACTTAGAGGTTGACGGCAAAGTCTTCAAGGTAACATGCCTTTCAATGGGCAATCCGCACTGCATAATATTCGTTGACAAAGCAGACGATTTTCCAGTAGAGCAAATCGGTCCAAAAGTGGAGAATCATAAGGCTTTTCCGAAAAGAACCAACGTCGGCTTCGTTCAAGTCCTAAACCCCTGCGAGTTGAAAGTCCGTGTTTGGGAAAGGGGCTGCGGAGAAACCTTAGCGTGCGGTACAGGAAGCTGCGCTGCTGTGGCTGCTGCAAACAAGCTTGGAAAAGTTGGAAACAAAGTTACTGTTCACGTGCTGGGTGGTGATTTGCAGGTTGAAGTGGCTAAAAGCTTGTTTTTGAGCGGTGCAGCTGAAAAAGTTTTTGAGGGAACGCTATTCAAAGAGGTATAAACATGACGTTTGAAAATGCCGAGAGAATAAAACGGTTACCACCTTATCTGTTTGCTGAAATTGAGAAAATTATTAAGGAAAAAAAATCGCAAGGCATAGATTTAATTTCACTGAGCATAGGTGATCCAGACCTTCCGCCCCCAAGATTTGTCATTGAAGCGCTCAAGGAAGAAGTCGCGAACCCGAAGAATCACAATTACTCTTTCAGCCAGGGTGAACCCGACTTCCGAGACGCAGTTTCAGGCTGGTACAAGAAACGATTCAACGTTGACCTGCAGCAAGACCAAGTGGTTGCGCTTTTAGGCTCCAAGGAAGGCATAGCAAACATTGCTCGAGCATTCATAAACCCAGGCGACCGAGTGTTAGTTCCTGACCCTGCTTACCCAGTGTACGCTAACGGTGGCACAATCCTCTGCGATGGCACAGCGGTGCCGTTACCGTTGCTTGAGGAAAACGGCTTCACGCCAGATTTTGAAGCGGTAGACGCCAAGAATGCGAAGATGATGTTTCTCAATTACCCCAACAACCCAACGGCAGCCACCGTTGACAAAGGATTCCTCAAAGAAGCAGTCGACTTCGCTAAAGACAACAACATCATCCTTTGCTATGACAACGCCTATTCAGAAGTCACCTACGACGGCTACCGCGCACCCAGCATTCTGGAGGTTGATGGTGCCATGGACGTCGCCATCGAGTTTCACTCGCTATCAAAAACTTTCAACATGACAGGCGACCGCATTGCCTTCGCCGTTGGAAACAAGCAACTCGTCACTGGATTAACCAAGGTCAAGTCACAAATCGATTCCGGACCGCCAGTTTACATTCAAAAAGTAGCGGTCAAGGCCCTTCAAAGCTACAAGAACAATGAACCGCCGGATTTCTTGAAAAAAAACAACCAAGTTTACCGAGAGAGGCGGGACGTGCTCATTGAAAGATTGTGCTCATTAGGCTTCAAATGCGACAAACCAAAAGCCACCTTCTACCTTTGGCTAAACTGCAACTCCGATTCGATGGAGTTCACGACCAGACTGCTGAATGTTGGGGTGGTGGTTACGCCAGGGGTTGGTTTTGGTGAATGCGGAGAAAATCATGTTCGATTTACCCTGACTCAACCGAAGGAAAAGATAGAGGAAGCTTGTGACAGGATTGAAAGCGTTTTCAAGTAGCTCTTGAAACGCGCGCCAGCTTGTTGAGATTGTGTGAAAAGTCAAATTTTTTCAAGAATTTCGCTTTATATGTATAGAACACGTCTAGGCCCAGCTTTTTGCATATAAAACAAGCAATTTTCTGAAATCGACCCGAGTTTTCACACGGTCTCGGTTAGCCAGGGTTAATACTGTATGTATTCAAATGTGCTTAGTTTATATAAATTAAGGCGCGTACATATGTAGGTTGAGGGACAGTATGGAACGAAGGGTTATGTCGCTTGGCAGATCTTCTTTGGTAATTTCTCTTCCCAAAAATTGGATGCAGCTAAACGAATTGAAGAAAGGCGATGTTGTCTCATTTGCCATTCAACGCGACCGCTCTTTGGTTATTTATCCTGGCGCGAAGAAAAAGACAGAGACAAAAGAGACAACGCTTCGCATTGACCCGAATGAAGACGAGCTGCTGATTACGATGAAGATAGTGGGGTGCTACTTAAACGGATACAGCGGAATCACCCTTATCTCAGAAAAAGTTTTTTCCGTCCCGCAGATAAAGGCAATCCGCAAGACCGCGGGAATGTTATACATGAGAATTATGGAGGCTAGCTCTAGGGGTGTTTTCGTTCAAACCTTAATGGACGAAACTAAGGCGGATCTAAAGCAAACTGTACAGAGGATGCATCTGATCTCTCAGTCAATGGGGGAGGATGCGATTAAATCGCTGAAAAACAAAGACATAGCATTGGCAAAAGCTGTTTTCTCTCTTGACGATGATGTGTACCATTTCGCCTATTTCCTTATCCGAGTGCTCCGCAATGCTGCACAAGACTCCGTTTTGGCGAATGAGTTTCGTATCGACCCGTTGGAATGTATGGATTATCAGACTCTGGTTTACATGATTCGGGACGTGGCAGACAATTCAGCGGACGTAGCGCGGCACGTAATAATGCTAGACGGGAGTCAACTGAAAATTCCGGAGAACGTATTGGAGCTAATGTTCATTGCAGGAAATGAAGCTGTGAATTTATACGTAAAGGCGGTGGACACTTTCTTTTCGAAGGATGTCTCGAAATCAGTTGAGATACTTAGGCAACGAGAAGAAATAGCGACGTTGGATCAGGAAATAGCCGCTAAAGCCTTCGCAGAAAAACAAAAAAATGAGCAATTGGTTTGTGCAATCTGCTCCGTCAGAGATGACATAAAAAGAATTGCGGACTGTGCCGCAAACATAGCTAAGATCGCGATAAATCGCGCGTTTAGTGTATCTACTTAGGATTTTTTGAAGGGGGATAGCTCAAAGTCAGCGTCAACTTGGTGGGGAATAGCTCTTTCTGCAACAGTTTTCGTGCAAGTGGCAGATCACCGTTGTAGTTGTATACTTCTTTTCCGTTGGATCGTGCGTCGCGTAGAATCTCTTTTTCAAGTTTGTGTTTTAGATCTCCAACTGTGAGTGCTCCGATTGTGAAGATTCCAGGCAGCATTTCTCGCATGTCATCTTTTAATTCTATTCCTTCGACTCCGAATGGTGGTACTGCGTTTATGTCAATTAGGACCTTCATGGTTTTGACTTCATTCAGCATTTCTTTGTCTATGATGCGAACGCCTCTTACTCCTGCGCACATCACTACATCGGCTTTCTTTATGATTTCAATTTTCGAAGCTGGGGTTGGAGCGAAGATGCCTTCGACTTGAACGCCGTGATCCTTGGCTAGAAGTTTAGCTATGCCCTCAGCGTGTTCTTTTCCGTCAACGCGTTTCGGATTAAGGCTGGCAATCATTACATTGCATCCTATTTTAGCCAAGAGAACCGCAGCTATTTGTCCTACAGCACCTGTGCCGAGGATAGCGACAGTTTTGGTTTTCAATTCGCCGAGCTTGCTTGCCTCGAGTGCATTTTCAGCTTTTGCAACCATTGCAGCGGCAGTTGTATATGCACCAGCAGGGTCCACGATTATACTTGTTTTGAATGGGGGAAACATCGAATCTTTCGCAGCTTCAAAGACTTGTTCGGCTCTTTCAGCGTTTTTCCCTCCGATCAGAAAGACCGTGTGCTTAACGGCCTTTGGTCCTCTGGAGAGTAAAGCATCTAGCACTATCGTTTTGGCGTCTTCTGGAATGATGTTCTCGTAAGGAATGACAGCGTTGTATCCGGCATCGTAGGCCATGCAGATGTCAAATGGGCTTGCTTTAACGTCGGTGTCGAGGTAGAACAGCAGGTAAGGTGCGTTTTCAACTGCTTTTCCGATAACGGGCTTAACCTGGATCTGCATTGATTGGAGCCAGTTTTCTATTTCCTGTGAAGAGGGAGTTTCAACCTGAGTTGAGATTATCTTTTTGGAGAGTTTCGCGATTTCGACGTTGGCGTTGACCGATTCTAGCAGTTGCTTAATTCCTGTCACGTGTTCGGGGCTGCAAATGTGCAGGCATGTTATCTCGTCTTTGTTCTTGATTTCTCTTGCGTGCTCCATGATATCCATGACGATCCAGCTTTCTCTTATTGAGAAATTGACTTCGTGTTCTTGTTCCTCTATTTCGGATTGTAAACTCTGTCCGTATGCAACGAGGTAGTCTCTCTCTGTGGAATCGCTGCTTTTTTGTTTGTTTAGGTTTTCTATGTTCTTGATTATGTTGTCTCTCAATGCTGTTTTTTTGTCAAAAGCAGATTCAAGATAGGTTTTGGCGTCGCTGTCAATGTCAACGGGGAAGAAAGGAATGCTGCTTTTTTGGAACACGTCGGCTAAGATGTTATCTTCGAAGAATTCTTTTTGAGATCGATTGCCTAGCTCTTCCGTGACGAAGTCTATATTTACTTTGGCAACCACATTCTCGACAAATTTGTAGAAGCCGATTGATGGTTTTAGGAGCGCTTGGAGAACATTTAGTTTTGCGGATGATGATTTTTCGAAAAGCTGAAAAGGCTCATTGTATTCTTTTTCCTGTATCATTACAGTTAAGTTCTTGTTTTCCAACGGTTTTACTTCAAGTACTTTCATATTTTTTTGCCTCTTTATTATTGGTCATACATGAATAGCAGTGAAAAATATATACTTAGTCGAAATACGTTATATATGGGTATATACAGTATATACAGTTTGACTACTGTAAACCGCTTTTTTCATAGAATTCTTCGGGAAAAGTCGGCGCGAGCATCAGTCTGGTCTTGACCTTCTGCCTGCCGTCTTTCGCGTGAGGTTTCCTAAGCAAAGTGTCATTGTATTTCTCAATTTCACGAGCTTCTTCAGCTAATCTCGCAGATGCTTGAGCTATCTCATGCGCACAGGCGACTAGGGGAATGTACTTTTCACTCTCTTTCTCCATGAAGCATGCTTGAGTGTCTACCTCTGCAATTTTCTCCGCCATGCCATAGGCAGCCATTGCTTTCGCTTTTGCATACGGATTGTTGAAAGTTGAATTGTCTCGTATGGCATTCATGTCTATTACCAATCTGGGTAGAGTTGGAGTCTGGCCAGTTTCAAGCGAATAAATCACTTTATCAATTTCTTGTTGAACTATCCTGTAAACGCCAGTGATCGCAAGTATTTTGTTGACGTTTGAGTTGAATATCGCCATCTCAATGGGATCCAAGAATTCTTTTCTGGCTCCGATTAGAGGGTCACCGGTGATGATTATGTAGCCTAATCCTTGACTTTCCATTTCTGCTTTTGCCCGTTTTGCTGGAAAATCGGAGATCACAATGCCCGGCCGACCGCTTTTTGAAATCTGCTCTCTAGCCTTCGCCGGTCCCGGCAAGGCCGTATTAGGCGATATCATGACCAAAATATCTGGGTTGAATTCTAAGATTTTGGGGAATGCTTCTTCAACGTCTTCGAGGTTCATTTTTGATCCTGTAGTGACTGTTCGAACTTTGATGTCTTTTCGGTCAGCCAATTCATCGAGGAGAAGTTCAAGATTTGGTGATGTCCCAATGTTGCCGCACTTAAAAATTCCGATTTTTTTGAATTGTTGCTGTTCCAATTTTGTTCACTCTATAGCTAATAATGCGGTTGGATTTTTAAGATTACCGTTTCAAATGATTTTAAAAGTGTGATTTTTAAGAGAATTCTAATATGAGAAATAATATTTGACGGATGTTGTTGAAAAAAGCTTGAAAAAAATAGGTATAACCGTTTCCAAACAAGTTTTAGCAGCTATTTGCGTTGTGTTATCTTCGGTGTGATAGTGATAGTGTTTGAAGAGGTTCTGGCCATCGCAGGGGGCATTTTCTTAATAATACAAGGCATACTGTTGCTGACCGATTACATGGAAGTTAAGAAACAACAAGAAGCATCGCCGACAGTAAATAAACAAATCTTTTTTTAATTTTTTATCCATCGAGCTAAATTGTACATTGCAAAGCCTAAAACAGTTTAAATGACCACAATTATTTAATAACTTAGTCTTAGTTAACAACCTTAAAGAAGGCAAGGTAATGACGCTAAACGAAACTCTAGAACAACTCTCAAACGCCTGCGGAGTAACAGGCAGAGAAAACGAAGTCAGAGAATTAATGATTCAACTCATGAAGCCCTACGCAGACGAAATAGTTGTTGATAAACTTGAAAACGTAATAGCCATCAAAAAAGGAAAATCGAATGCTCCTAAAATCATGCTTGCCGCTCATATGGATGAAGTCGGCTTAATGGTAAAAATTATCACTAAAGACGGCTTTTTGCAGTTCACTAAAATGGGCGGAATAGACGACCGCATCTTACCCGCGCAAAAAGTCACAGTTTTCTCAAGAAAAGGTACCTTCCCTGGAATAATCGGTTCAAAACCACCTCACATCCAGAAAGAAGAGGAGCGAAAAAAAGTCACAGCTTTCGATGAGCTTTTCATCGATATTGGAGCCGAAAGCAAGGAAGACGTTATGGCATTAGGCGTTGCAGTTGGCGATTCAGTAGGCTTTGACATAAAATATGTTCCGTTAGGCAGGGATGTTGTTATTGGCAAAGCTTTTGATAACCGAGCTGGCTGTGTCACAATGGTTGAAGCTCTTAGATTAATGGAAAAAACTGATTGCACAGTTTGTGCCGTGGGCACTGTTCAGGAAGAAGTAGGCTTACGAGGTGCAGCAACAGCGGCTTTCGGTGTTGACCCCGATTTAGCAATAGCACTCGACGTAACAATAGCGGGCGACGTTCCTGGCGTAAGAGAATTTGACACAACCGTCAAGATGGGTGGAGGTCCAGCGCTCACAATTTCCGATTCTGGCTTGATTACTCACCCGAAGGTTTTGCGGTGGCTTTTGGACACGGCGGAAGAAGAGAAAATTCCCTTCCAGCTTGAAACAGGGTTACTCGGCTCAACTGATGCTGCACGGATTTCCATAACCAGGCAGGGCATTCCAAGCGGCAACATATCCATACCAACACGGTACATTCACAGCCCAGTAGGCATGCTATGCTTAAAAGACATAGAGAACTCGGCCAAACTTACTGTTGCTGCAATACAAAGAATTTCAAAATACTTCTAAACTTTCTCCTTGCGGTATGCTGCATGAGCGAAAGCATTTTTAAACAAACATTCTTCTTATCCTATTGTGGCTTAACTTATGAGCACGGCGGAGAAATTTGCTGGAAAATTCGAGTTTTTAGAACATACTGCTGACGTTTACATTCGGGCGCATGGCAGAACAATGGAGGAAGCCTACGAAAACGCCGCGCTTGCAATGTTTGAAGTTATGACAGACACGGATAAAATCACCCAGATGCAAGAAGAAACATTAGAGGTTGAAGCTGAAGACCAATACGCGCTGCTTTATAATTGGCTTGAAGCGTTGCTTGTAAAACTTGAAACGGAAAATATGCTTTACTCAAAATTCCAGATAACAAACTGGGAAGAAACAGATGAAAACTTCAAATTCAAAGCGAAAATTTGGGGCGAAAAATTTGACCCTCAAAAGCATCCGCAGAGGGTCGCTGTTAAAGCGGTAACTTACCATAGAATGGTAATAATAAGAGAAAGAGATCGAGTGGTGTTAGAGTTCATTTTGGATATTTAGGCTAGCTTTAGTTTCTTTATTTCTGCCACTATCTTGTCAACTATTGGTTCTGGCGGTTGGTCAAGGCTTGTAGTGCTTGAAGTGGCGAATGGCACTTTTTTCTCCTTAAAGTATTCTAAGAGCGGCCTTGTCTGTTCCTGATAGACCTGCAGTCGTTTCTTTATAACTTCAGGGTTGTCATCTGACCGTTGGTATAAGGGTCCTGTGCATTTGTCACAGATGCCTTCAACTTTTGGTTTTAAGAATCGAATATTGTAAACGGTTCCGCAGTTACGGCATATTCGGCGTGAAGATAGGCGTTCAATAATAATCCAGTCAGGAACATTCAGCAGTAGTATGACGTCAATTTTAGTAATAGAATCTAAGATTTTGGCTTGTTCAAGCGTTCTTGGGTAGCCATCCAAAATAAAGCCTTTTCCTTTCGGAATTTTGCTTAAGCGTTGCTTTAGTACTTCTACAACAACTTCGTCTGGAACAAGAAGCCCCTTTTCCACATAACCCCTAACTTTCCTGCCTAACTCGGAATCTTCCTTCATTAATTCACGGAAAATATCGCCGGTCGCTATGACTTCAACGCCAAGTTTTGCTTGTAGCCTTGAAGCATAAGTGCCTTTTCCAGCGCCTGGCGCTCCGAAGATAATTGCTTTCAATTTACTTCTGTCACCTTTTAGCCTCTCCCATAGAATAGTAATGGATAATTAAGTTTTACGCGTCCCATCTTACGTTTCAAGGAAACGTTTATGGCATAACAGCACTTATCAAACCTAACCAAAGGTGAAGCTTTGCACACAAAAGAAATCGGGAAAAACCTGTTTCTAATCGAGTTAGAAACTGGAGGATTCAAAAACCTCATTTGCAGCTACATAATAAAATGCACTAAAACTATCCTTGTGGAGTCTGGTCCAACTTCTTCAGTACCCAATCTTGTTTCTGGCTTAAAAGAACTCAACATCAGATTTGAAGATGTTGAATACGTTGCAATTACGCATGTTCATTTAGATCACGGTGGCGGCGCCGGCACATTGCTAAAGTTTCTGCCTAACGCAAAAGTCATCGTCCACCCGAGGGGAATGCCGCATCTGATTAATCCTGAATGGCTTTGGTCATCTGCTCAAGCGGTTCTTGGGTATGTAAGCGAAATTTTCGGTAAGCCTGAACCTGTTCCGAAAGAACGAATAATTCCTGTCACTGAGGGCTCCTTTGACTTGGATGATGGCGCAAAACTGACGGTTATTGAAACGCTTGGCCACGCCTCACACAGCCTTAGCTTCCACGAATCGTTAAACGGCGGAGTTTTCCCAGGGGATGCTGCTGGCACGTATTTCCCAGAGTTCGACGTGGTAATGCCCACTACGCCGCCTCCCTTCCATTTCGGCGCGGCATTAGCTTCATTAGATAAATTAATCAGTCTTAAACCGACAGTTTTGTATTATAGCCATTTCGGAAAAGTCTCAAATGGAGTTCAACGCCTGAAAGATTACAAGGTGCAGCTTCAATTATGGGCAAAAATCGCGGAAGAAGGCGTCAGGAAAAACCAAAGTTTAGAGGAGGTGCGTGATAGAATAATTGCTGAGGACAAGGTTATGCATCAACTGGCGGATTACTTAAAATCGCATCGAATTTACTCTAAGACCGCTCTTGGAAACAGCGTTCAAGGCTTTATCGACTATGCCAAGCAAATTCAGGCTAATGAGGGTTCATAAACGTTTTATAGTATCATTCCACTTTGTTTTTAAGGTGAAAAGTTTTGGGCGAAAGTGAAAGCAGAAAAGCGCCAGAAGAAGTTCCCCTCGAGAAAATAAACGAGTACACTTGGCGTATCCCAACATATAAACCGGGCATGAGGGTGCCAGGTATGATTTTTGCAAACGAAGCTCTTTTAGGAAAGATGAAGACTGATCGGACTCTTTGGCAATGCACAAATGTAACGCAGTTGCCCGGAATTTACAAGTATGCAGTAACATTGCCCGATGGGCATGAAGGTTACGGTTTTCCCATAGGCGGCGTTGCCGCAACCGACTACGATAATGGCGTTATCAGCCCTGGCGGCGTAGGCTATGATATTAACTGTGGTGTCCGCCTCTTAGCAACAACGCTTACAGAAAAAGAGATCCGACCCAAACTTGCACCATTAGCTGAAACCATTTTCCGTAATGTTCCTTCTGGGCTTGGAAGCCGACGAAAAGACTTAACCGTTTCCGCTGCTGACTTAGACCGTTTGGTAGTTGAGGGTGTGCCGTGGCTTATTAAACGCGGGTTTGGTTGGCCTGAGGATGCTGAGCACTGTGAAGAAAGCGGTTGCATGGCTAATGCAGACCCAGATAAGGTGTCATCGACGGCTAAGAGCAGAGGATTAACTCAGATTGGCACCTTGGGTTCGGGAAACCACTTCTTAGAAATACAAAAGGTAGATAAAATCTATAATCCTAAGACAGCTAAGGCTTTTGGAATTACGCAAGAAGGCCAAGTTACAGTCATGATTCATTGCGGTTCAAGAGGCTATGGTCACCAAGTCTGCTCCGATTATCTGAGAGTTATGGAGCATGCAGTGCAAAAGTATAGGATAACGTTACCTGACCGCGAATTAGCATGTGCACCTGGAAGCAGCAATGAAGCAGGTGATTACTTCCAAGCTATGGCTTGCGCTGTTAACTATGCTTTTTCTAATAGACATGCAATCATGCATTGGGTCAGGCAAAGTTTTCAGCAAGTTTTCCATGAGCCGCCTGAAAAATTTGGTTTAAAACTCGTTTACGATGTAGCGCACAACATTGCCAAGATAGAA
Source organism: Bathyarchaeia archaeon (assembly GCA_050015395.1). GTDB lineage: Archaea > Thermoproteota > Bathyarchaeia > Bathyarchaeales > Bathycorpusculaceae > Bathycorpusculum. The sequence continues at coordinate 69,516 of JBEKBM010000001.1, read as the reverse complement.
ACTCACAAGATTGATGGTGGAGAAAAGAAAGTTTGGGTTCACCGTAAAGGAGCAACACGCGCTTTTCCAGCAGGGCACCCTGATGTTCCAGCTGATTTCCGTAGTGAAGGGCAACCAGTGCTTATTCCAGGCAGCATGGGCACAAGCTCATGGGTTCTGGTGGGTTCGAAGAAAGCTATGGATTTAACTTTTGGTTCAACCGCGCATGGCGCGGGCAGAATGATGAGCCGGTCAGCGGCAAAACGGCAGTATTGGGGTGGAGACGTAAAAGCGGCTTTGGAGAAGCGGGGCATTGTTGTTCGTGCGGCAAGCATTTCTGTTTTGGCTGAGGAAGCCGACGCAGCGTATAAGAATGTGGATGTGGTTGCCGACGTCAGCGACAAGATTGGAATTGCCACTAAAGTTGCAAGGCTTGTTCCACTCGCAGTAGTAAAAGGGTAAATTAACCATCCGTCTTTTTTCAGTTCTTTTTTGTAAAATCTTGCTTTTTGTAGGTTGATTTGGGAAATCGTATATCTAGAAGTTTAATAATGCACTATACCTTAAATCGATAAAAGCAGGAAAGCTCACTTGAGTAAAAATCAAATAAGGCTTCAGTACAGCGGATTTATTATTTTTACGTCTCAAGTAATAGGCATAATTACTGGGCTTGTGTATACGCTTTTGCTTACCAGAAACATGACCACAAGCCAATTTGGTATTTGGACAAACATTTTTGATTACACTGGGTACTTTTTGCTTTTCAGTGGCCTGTTACCTTTCTGGGCAACTCGGTTTATGGCAAGAGGTAAGGAGGGAACTGTTAAAACTGGCGCTTTAGCGCAATTGTTAATAGCTCTCATTTCAGTCGTTATTTATCTTCCTGCAATTGTTCTGATTTCAAGAGCAATTGGAACCGAAGTCTACTTGCTAATTTACTTGATTACAGGCTTGTATATTTTGAACACTTATATGATCGCAATTTTTGAAAGCGCTTTGACTTCTATGAAGCCCCAGGCACTTGGGTATGGTTTTTTGATTCAGGAAATAGTGAAAGTGATTGTTGCTTTAGTTTTGATCCTTGGTTTAAGGCAGATATTCCTCGGCGCAATATTAAGCCTAGTTCTTGCCGCCTTAGTTCAAATATTATATTACGTGCGACTTTTAGCCGACGAATTTAAGCAAAAAATAAACTGGAGCTACCTAAAAGAATGGCTTAAGGGTTCAACAGCACTTGCCTATAACGCTATTGGCGCGCAATTACTCGCGTTCGCCCTTATCTTGCTTTTCCTCTATGGTGGATCAACCGATAGAGCCTACTACCAAGCATCTTTAAGTTTTACGACAATAGTGGGCTATTCTTCTTCTTTGGCATTCGCGATGTATCCTAAACTGCTGGCTAAAACTTGCCCAGACGAACAAGTGGGAATATCGTTAAGAACAGTGTTAATGTTGGCGATTCCATTATCCACCATAACGATGGTTATGTCTACCTCGTTCTTAGCCGTCTTAAAGGTATCTTACAGTGTTGCTTGGTCAGTTCTCATTGCATTAACTATTTATACATTAGTGGGTGTGATAACTTCGTTTTACTCTTCACTCATTATGGGCAGAGAAGGGTTCGACGCCGAAGGAAAAATTTCACTTCGCAAACTTGTCGGAAGCAAAATCTTCATGGTTTTCAGTGTTGGATACATTCAGGCAGCAATTGCTTTACCCTTGGTGTATTACGTTCTGACGCATCTGCCGGTGGCTGGAACACCGCAAGCGGCAGTTGACGTTATAGCAATACTTACTGGCGTTCAGCTTTCAACCTTTATTGGACTATACTGGTTTTGGCGTCGTTCAATTCGGTTACCTGTTGCTTGGAAAAGCATAGCCAAATACGTTCTCGCTTCCATCTTTATGGGAGTTGTACTTTTCCTACTTCCCACGACATCAACATTGATTCTTACAATAGCTAAAGCCGTTGCGGGCTTTGCACTTTACGTGGGCTTATTGCTGACTATTGATGCGCAAGCGAGAGAGCTGATTAGATTAATATGGGAAGAAATCACGGGTACACTACGACAGTTAACACATAAAGGCAATAATTCGGGTGAAAACGGTTTTGCAATAAGTGAAAATTAATATGTCTAAAATGCGGAATATGTTTAAAGTGACTTTTAAGATCGCTTAGTAAAAGGTTGACGAATCGTTGAAAGATGAATGCGGGATCTGCGGAAGAGTTCTCCGAGTAGCTTACATGCGTAAGTGTCAACGTTGCAAGAAACTGTTTTGCCGGGACTGTATGGTGCCTGATGTTGCCACTGGCGATCCAAATGCAATGTTGTGTTTGCATTGTGCTAGGCGAGTGGTTTCGCCACGGTCAGCGTCTAAGTATGATGGGCTTGAGAGTCATTTGAAGTTTAGAGCTGCTTTCACTGGGTTGGTAAAGCTTTCCTTTGCGAGAATAGACGGTTTAATTGGCAGTAACCTTCCAATAAGCGCTTTCAGAGATGAAGCTTGGTGGAGTAACTCATCATCGAGCGCTCACGCTAAGGCTTGGTTGAATGCAGGCTGGGAAGTGCAGGAAGTAAACCTCAAAGAAGGCTATGTTACCTTCAAGAAAGTGCGTAATGTTCCATTCAAGAAGTCTGGACGGCGCAAACTTGAAATTACTAAGTCATTCACGCCTGTGCCCGTTCATGCGCCAAGGTCTAAGGTGCCGTCTAAGACCAAGGTTTCGAAGCTTTATGCTAGGATTAAGAATCTTGAAAGGCAGCGAGCCATGGCACGTAGGCAGATTAGAGGTTTTAAGGCTAGGGCGCGGCATTAGAAGAAGCTTTTTAGGTCCAAAGTAGCAACTAAATGTTCAAGTCTAAGTGGTGCCATGGTTGCTTAAACGAACTGTCAGTTTAGGAATCGATAAAGCGTATGCAGATTTGAAAGCTGTTCTCTTAGAGAAAGGCTGCAAGATAATCTCGGAAGAGCCGCCAAAGCAAATTTCGGTTAAGCAGGGCTCGCTATGGGGGATGTCGCCAAGAACAGCCAAGAAAACAATAGACATCAATTTTGCACCAGTTGATTCTGGAACACAAGTAACCTGCTCTTCCCGCTTGAGTTCAGACTGGAAAAACCTCACAATAGTCGGCTGCGCCTTAGCTGCTGTGTTGGTTGGTTTATGTCTGTGGATAACGTTTGATTTAAACGCATTTATGGTTACGCAGAAGCCTAGTTTCTGGAGTTGGCTGGCAACCGTTAATGGCAGCGTGGATTTCCAAGTAGGGCAAGCTTTTGTGAATCTAACAAAGGCTCTTGCCGTCTTCCTTTCAGTTATTATCCTTTTAGAAATTGTGATTGCCGTTTATGTGAAGGCTGGGATAGACAGGTTTGCAGAGGGAACCCTCAATTCACTGTTGAGCCGTGAACCAGCTGGGAACGCACTTAAAAAGTAGAATTTGCGGCTTAAGCTATTTTTTTACCGCATTTCTCGCAGTATAAAGCGAACGATTTGTTGCTTGAGCCACAATAGATGCAGAATTTGTTGATCTCTAAATTGGCATCTGCCACCTTGGGGCTGCTTGGTTCTGGAGAAACTGTTTGGTTAAGGGGTGATCTTTGCTTGGATTTGCTTGCTGTTTTAACGGTAATAGTTATCGAAATTACTATTGCAAGGATAATTAGTATGAATAAAATAGGTTCGCCAGAGATTAAATTAACTGAAATTGGTAGAACTGGTTGGATAGTTGGATTGGGTTCAGTTGATGAAGTTGCCTGTAAATTTGGAACATATTGTTCGCTCTCATCTATCGGGTAGACATTAACGGTTTGACCTGTGAATTGCTGGGGAAGCTCGCCAATTGTAAACCCGACCCCTGTGGTTTCGCAGTAATAGTAAGTTTGGTTATTGCAGGTACAACAGGTGCCTTGAAGGTTATTTCCCAGTACGCCAACCGCTAAATGGTCTGGAGGGTTAATGAAAACTGTACCGTAACCCATAATGAGCATTAATGTCGCAAAAAGTATGGAATGGGATTTGCAGTCTCCAACATCATCCACTAAAGTTTCAACGGGGAACCTTGGATAATCTTGATACCCTATGCTAGCATTGTCCATCTTGTAAGGTATGCTCTGTACGAAAGCTAAAACAAAATTTACTTCATCACATGAGCCGTATCCAAGCTGCGTTGCAGTTTCATTGAGTTTATCAGCTAAGGTTTGCATGTAATTATCCTGAGTTGTAGTGAAAAAACCAAAGTCTGCAAGTCCATACTGTATTCGGACTGAATCGGGAACTGCTATATAGGCATCATAAAGCGTCACTGGAATACTCAGGTTCCAATCCCAATGGTTCCCGCCGTAATCCCATGCAAACTCTGTGTTGTAATACTGGCTTTGATCGGGGCTTTGAGCAGCAACAGCTCCCAAAGGACGAATTATTGGTAAAGAAACAATAAACGCTAACGTAAAGATAATTAATAGTCTGACTGGTTTACGGCTAAGCAGCGGCCTGCTCATTCAAACATCTTCAGCGACGGTAACATGAATCAATCAACCGTTTAAAACTTCTCCCAAATCATAATTTAATGGTTAACTGTTGAACGGTTGGACCAAGTAGTTAAGCTGTAGGCAGCTATTGCCAAAAGGCAAACCAGCACTAACAATTTTAGAAATGAAAAAGCCTCCGAAAGCGAGAAAAATAGAATTGTTGCTGGAAGCGGAAAAAGAAGAAAATAAATAAAAGCTATTAGCCCCAGCCTGTTTCCAACGCTTTCTTTCTTGACGTATCCTTTTCCAAAGAATGCGCCTGCGAGTCTTCCAAAGCCGCTTGTGCAAGTTTTGCATTTGTAACAGCTGCTGCAACCGAGCCTACGCAGAATAAGGTAGATTACAACGGCTTCTAAAAGCAGGTATAACCAACCGTAAATCTGATTGTAAAACAGTATGCCGAAAAACGCTAGAAAAACCCATGCAAGAAGCCCCAGATTTCCTAAAACAAGAAGCGGGCGAGTGAATTCAAGTTTTTCTTCAGTCACCGTTTTGACTCCTTTTTCTATTTACGGATGGTTCCGCCTTATAGCTAATTTGTTTTGGTAAAGTTTTTGCTCAGGTAGGGCTAGTTGGGCAGAACAGGAACTCAAAAATAATGGTGTAAGTAGTGACAAAAGCCTATTTTTGCTTGATTACGCCGTAGCTTTGCTTTTTCCACAAATCCCTAAACTTATTATAGTAATCTATAGGTTGAAAAACAGGAGCATACGTCAATTGCCATTCAAGACCACATTTGCAAACGGCGTAAACTTCTTTCTTGTTTACATTCGCCAAAATCTGCAACAATTCCTTCCGGCATTTTGGGCAATAATACGGTCCATTCACCATTTGCTTCGCGTCTTTAGTTAATATTTTAATACGGCTGTTAGGAACCTTACGCGCTTCCTTTCCCAAACCCATCTTCTGATTCAATCCAATAGTTTATCCAAACATGGACTAAGATATACCATTCCATCTTACAATCATGATTTTAACGATAGATTCACCATTTTCTTAGCCTTCTCAAAATAGCAGGCGTTGAAAACAACTCGTGTGCTTTAACCAAATTATCCTTAACCCAGATAAATTTAAATTACGCTGAAGGATATGGACTTATCTTGCGCGGTCGTCGTCTAGTCTGGTTTAGGACATTAGCCTTCCAAGCTAATGATCCCGGGTTCAAATCCCGGCGACCGCACCAACTCCTCTTGTGCAGTTTGCCGCTTACTCGTATATCCATTTAGTTTTAACACCTAATGTCTTAAAGTGCAAGTCATCTGTAATCACGTATTCTGCTGCTCCGTTTTTTACAAAGGAAGCGATTAAGGCGTCGGCAATGGGCACGTTTCGGTGTGCAAGAAGCAGGCTTCCTGCAGTTAGTGCGTCTTTTTCATCTATGGGTATTATTCTTAATCCCTTCTCTTTGAGTAGCCTTATCCTTGTCCTAGCTGCATCTTCACCAATTCTTGCTCCGGCATATTTAATGAATTCAGTTATAACAATGGAGGGCGCAAGTAGCTGCCTTGCGGTTTCTTTTTCAACAAAATCCTCTGCCTTTGCCGCAAGATCCTCGTTTGGCGGAAACTCTAGGGTAAGCAGAAGACGTGTATCAGCTACGCTTGTCAACGCCAGTTTCTCCGGCCTTCATCAAGTTCACGGATAATTTTTTTATACTCTTCTTCACCCACAACTTTGCCTGCCTTCAATCGAGGGGTAGGTTTGAGTACAATTGTGCCTTCTTCTTCTTTAATTTCCAGAAGGGCTCCCTCCTCTATGCCAAGCTTTGACCTGAACTCCAGTGGAATAGTAACCTGCCCTTTCCGTTTGACTCGAATGTGAGACGACTTATTCATAGTCGTACTTAGATGCAGTCATACTAAAAAGCATTTCCAGTAACTATCAAGATGTCTTTTGTGATAAAGCAGACCAGCGAAAATTGGCTAGTGGTAACTCCTGCTTGAATCTTGGCGACCGCACCAATTTTTGCTTTGAATATGTTTTAGTGTTTTTAAAAGATATGCGGGAGGTGGAGTAGACGCTTTTTAGGTATGAAAATTAGGATTAAAAAGAGGGTAGGGTAGGCGCACTATTGCTTGAAAATTACATCAATAGTGTAGATATGGTCTGCTTTTTGTTTGGTAGTTTAAGTAGCATAAAGAGGGTTAACTGGAGAGAGCTTGGGTTGAATGGTTAATTTGAATGGTAAATGTTATAAAACGGCTATGTGATTGAATGGTTCGGTGGCTTGTTTGGCGAGGGGAATTGTGGTAACTTCCGTCTGCTTGGCTGTAGCTTGGGTTTTAATAGTAAGTTACCAAATTTTTACTAAAACAGCCCTAACCACAATAATCTCTTTTTTCCAAGTTTCTGCTCCGCTTATCGCTTCATGGTTAAATTCTAACATTGCCGTGGGCATCTTTCTTTTTTCCTTTGCTTGGATGTTTGTTTTATCCTCTGTCATCACAAACTTCATTGTTGGAAGAGACAAAAGGATTTTCATACAATTCTTAGTCAGTTTAGGATTAACCGCGATAAGTTCCGTCCTCTTAGGGGTAGTGAAAAACTTTGGTCTAAACTTATCAGACCCGAACCTCCCGCACGCATATTCTCAACTGTTTGGTAACGCGTTTTTTGCGTTTTTCTATCTTTCTTTGCCCTTTATTTTCATGTTAGCTATAGATTTTCACCGCTCAAGAAGAGAGTGAAAGCGAAAAGGTGAAAAGGCACAAAGCACTGTCTAATTTTCATTGGTGACTTTGAAATGAGCGACGTAGATATGGCAACAATTCAACTTAAAGGTGCAAAACAGACTTTCATCTTGAGCGGTGAGAAGAATTTCAAGACTGGAAGCAGAGGCTATCATGCTCAAGGAAAAATGCAGGTTGGCGACAAAAACTATCAGGTAAATATTTTATGCGTTGAAATCGGTTCGAAGCCGAAAGAGAAAGAAGAGAAGAAAAAATAGCCATTCTTTAATTTTTTTCTTTTATCCATTAGTTCCGAAAGTGTCTGGCACCTGCTTGGGTATAACGCTTTTACTTGCTAAGCATAGTTGCAAGCCAGCTTAAGGCTGCTTGAAAGCCTTCAACGACGCCTAAGAGCGTTTTACCTGCAGAAGCCTGAGCAATCCACGCCAAGAAACCACTCAAACTTTACCGCCAGCCCAACTGTACCGTCAAAATGTACCGTCAAAACGTATATAACTACACCTACCTGGTAGGCAGTAGAGCACACAAACCTAACCCACTTACGGATTCACTGATTATCTGGATTATGATATAATTGATGCTTTAATTACGGTGACTAAGTTCACTGGCTGACTATCTTCGCCTGTATAAGGATTTGTGGTCACTGAGCATTAGCTATTGCTTCAACAACGCTTTGTCCTGAGATAACGGTTCCGAAAACTTTGTAGGCAGAATCAAATTTCCTGCCAGAGCTATCTACAATGTTGTTACCGTTGTCTACTAGATTTATGAAGAATTGGCTTGTTGCAGAGTTAGGTTCGCTGGTTTTGGCCATCGCAATTGTATAGGGTAAATTGCAGTTGTTGTTTCCTATCTCGTCAAGTAATAGTCTCATTGCTGGCGCCGGGCATGCAACCGTTTCGCCGTCAAAGAAATGGCAGATTAAAAATAAATGTACCTTATGATATTATGTGCTTAAGGGTAAGAGTTATGACGGATGTTGTTTTCACTTTCGAGGTTCATCAGCCGCACAGGCTAAGGCGAAGCTTGTTTTGGGAAGGCAAAGTTTTCAGGCGCTTGAAGAAAGAAGAACTGTTCAATTACTATTTTGATAATGAGGTTGACAGGGAAATTTTCAAGCGTGCTGCGCGCAAATGCTATTTTCCTTCAAACCAGATACTGCTCGACTCAATAGATAAGCACAAGCATGAGCGCAAGCAGGTTAAAGTCTCATTCAGTATTTCAGGAGTGTTCCTTGAGCAATGTGAAATGTTTGACCAAGACCTCCTAGAAACTTTCAAGCAACTTGCCGCCACTGGGCGCGTGGAATTTTTAAACCAAACCTACTATCACTCAATTTCCAGCCTTTATCCTGACAAAGAAGAGTTCATTGAGCAGGCAAAAATGCACAGGCAAACCGTAAAAGACTTACTAGGCTATACACCGAACATTTTTGAGAACACCGAACTTCTCTACAACAACACCATAGCTAAAACGGTTGAATCCATAGGCTACAAGGGCATCTACACTGAAGGCGTCGAGAAAATCCTTGGCGAAAAATCCCCAAACTACATTTACACTCCGAAAGGCGCTAAAAAAATTCGCGTATTACTCCGCAACTATAAACTAACAGACGACATCGGCTTTCGGTTTTCAGCAAGGTGGTGGCCCGAATGGCCTCTAACAGCGGATAAATATGCAGGTTGGTTAGCAGGCACACCAGGTGAATGCATCAATGTTTTCCCTGATTACGAAACCTTCGGCGAACACCATTGGCCAGAAACAGGCATCCACAGCTTCCTTCAGCACCTTCCCGAAGAGATATTGAAGTTTGAGCATTTGCAGATGGCTACGCCTTCCGAAGTGGTAGATAGACATAGGTCAGCAGGCGAAATTGATGTGCCGGAAGCAGGAGGCACCGTTTCCTGGGCAGATATCCAAAGGGACCAAACTGGGTGGCTTGGCAACGTTATGCAATGGGCATACTATACTACATTGCGGCGATTGGAGCCATTCATAAAAGAGGCAGACGACAGCGAATTTCTCAAACTGTGGCGTGACTTCCAAATAAGCGACCACTTATACTACATGTTCACTGCAGGCGGTGGACCAGGAGAAGTACACTCTTACTTCAGCCCATTCGAATCGCCCATGGATGCTTTCGTGGCAGCGCAAACGTTGCTAAACGATTTTGAAGCTAGGCTTAGGATGGCGATTTTAACGGCGAATGAACCTTTCCTGTTCTACACGGGCGTTGGAAGGGAATATTACACGGGAACCATGGCTTGGAGCTTGAAAGGATTCATTAAAGCACTCAAAGAAGTTAACGCCAAAGCCATAGAGTTCCACGTTTGCAATGGAGACTTTGAAAGCTGGGCACAAAACTCGCTTAGAGACCAAAAATTAGCATCCAAACTCAAAGAAATAAGGAATTCAAAAGAAAACGGGGAAAAATTAAGAGAAACAATAGTTAATTTTGCAAAAAAACGCTATACTGCCCTAATTAAGCAAATGCAGGATGCAACCCAGCTTTTCTAAAACCATCGTCGCATGCGTTTATAAGAAATGCCGTCTTATTTATTGACGGTAGGGTGCTATTAAAAATGAGAGAAGAACTTCCATTTCCAGACAAAGTTTTGCAAACACTGCATAACTTATGCGCTACAGCCGCTGATTTGGCAAGAAGAGGCGACGACGTAGCTAGTCTTATGCAGAAAGACCCAACCGAGATTGAGAGCATTTTGGATAGGTACAAGTCAGAAGGCTTCGCTGAAAGCTTCGTTGATAATGAAGGAAAAAAATGGTACTATCTTACTGGAAGAGGAATAATTAAGGTCTGCTCGCTTTTCACGTAGTGGAACCATGCGAATCATTATTTTTTCATGGGAGTATCCACCAAGAGTGGTAGGCAAATTCTCAGAATACGTAAAAGCCTTATCCACTCAACTCGCCGCTAATAACGTGGAAGTCAACGTTGTAACTTATGACGATTCTATAACTGGTTCAGCCCAAGAACCGACAGGAGTACAAACCGTTCGGGTATCAAACCCTGTTCGAACCCATATTGGAGTTTTAACGTGGGTTTTAACGCTAAACCAAGAAGTTGAAAGAGCAGCAGCCAACATTTACTATCAAGCTAACAAGCAAATAAACCTCTTAGATGTTTATGACTGGCATTTTATTCCAGCAGCAGTCACTTTAAAAAATGGGCTTGGCATACCTTTTGTTTATTCTGTTGAAAGTTTGGAGGATCATCGGTCTCAAGCTGTGAATACGCCGTATAACATGGCGATTAAAAGTATCGAGTGGCTGGGTTTTTATGAGGCAGAAAAAATCAGCGTTAAATCAGAGTGGATGCGTGACGAGGTCATTAGAATTTACAAGGTGCCCAAAGAAAAAATAGTAGTTATCTCCACAACCTCAAATTCTTGGATAAAAGAAATCCTCAAACTATACAATAACGTGGCTGGAGGCTTAAAGGGTAAATGAAAGACGATTTAGCTGTTATGATGCTCAGCTGGGAGTTCCCGCCTAGAGTAATCGGAGGAATTTCACCGCACGTTTACTTTTTATCAAAAAGTTTAGCAAAGCAAGGTGTAAAGGTTTATGTGGTAACCTGCGATTTTCCAGATGCACCCTCACATGAAGTAATTGATGACGTAGAAGTTTACCGCATTGACTCTTACAAGAATCCAGCGCCGGATTTCGCCACATGGGTTTACCTAATGAACTTGAACATGCAAAAGGAAACAGCTGCATTAACAAGAAAAATCGGAGACAAAATAGATGTTTTTCACGCTCATGACTGGCTTGTGGCAAACGCCGGAATAGGACTTAAACATGTTTTCCGAAAGCCCCTTTTAGTAACCATGCATTCAACTGAAATAGGTAGAAGAGATGGATTACATACTAGCACTGAAAAAATGATTCATGAAACTGAAGCATGGATCACATACGAAGCCTGGAGAGTAATCTGTTGCAGTGAATACATGATTTCACACGTTAAATGGGCTTTCGGGCTTCCAAGCAATAAGTTAGTTATGGTTCCTAATGGCGTAAACACGCTTTGTTATAACGATATTGACGGCGATTTAAAGGATTTCCGAAGCAAGTTTGCTTTGCCTGAAGAAAAAATAGTGCTCTTTGTAGGACGCTTAGTTTATGAAAAAGGCATCCACGTATTAGTTAACGCTGCTCCCAAAATTTTGGAGAAAGTTGACGCTAAATTCATAATTGTAGGTAGCGGCTACATGAAAGAGCAACTGTTAAACATTGTCCGCAGCATGGGACTTGAGCATAAAGTGCTTTTTGAAGGCTTTCTCGATGAACAAACTTTGCTTAAACTTCAGAAATGCGCTGACGTGTCCGTTGTGCCGTCGCTTTTTGAACCGTTCGGAATCGTCGCATTGGAAGCTATGGCAGCGAAAAGCCCAGTGGTTGCATCTGACACTGGCGGTTTATCCGAAATCATCGAGCATGACGTGACAGGGGTTAAAGTTTACCCAAATAACCCTGATTCCTTAGCGTGGGGAATAACAAAGGTTTTGCTTGATGACAATTACCGAACACGCATCAGAGAAAACGCCTACAAGAGAGTCCTAGAAAAATACAATTGGGAAAAAATCGCTCAGCAAACCAAGCTTATATACGAGGGCGTTTTAGGTGAGTATTCAAAGAGTTTTTGGGCTTAATTGCCCTATAAGCAAGGCTGTACCTCTCTTTCACTATGCAATCAAAAAACTTGACATCAACGCTATTTTCCAATCACTCGCACATTTTCAACTTGAATCCACGGAGAAATCAACTGGCCCATCTGCCGCTCATTACTACCGACCAAACTCACGTTTTTCAGCACCTCAAAAATGTTGCCTGCCAACATTACGCCTCGGCTGCAGTGGACTATTTCGCCTTTCCTTATTTTCCAAGCTGGGGTTGCAACGACTGAGAATTCGCCGCTGACAGGATTGCTGCTGTGAGCGCCTTGTAGGTAATAGATTATTAAGCCGTCATCCACTTCGCTTAGCATTTCGTCGGATGTTTTGTTTCCTGGCATAACGTGGAAGTTTGTGGTGTCGATACTGGGTGTTGACAGGTAACCTGCTCTGGCAGCGTTCCCACTGCTCTCTTTTCCATCTTTTTTTGCCGAATAGTTATCATACAGGAAATTTTGCAAAACGCCTTTTTCTATGACCGCTGTCTTCTGATGAGGCACTCCTTCGCCGTCAAAAGCCATCGTGCGGAGACCGCCGGGGAATAAGCCGTCGTCGTAAATTGTAAGGTTTTCCGAAGCGACTTTTTCTCCGATTTTTCCTTTAAACGGAGATTGATTTCTCTGGACACTATCGGCTCTAACCGCGTTAACTAGCGTGTAAGCGAAGAGGTCCTGCAATGCAAACTGCGTCATTATAAGCTTAGTGGATTTGGTTTCAACTGACTTAGTTTTTAACGCTGAAACCGCCAGTTTCGCTGCTTCTTTTCCAACCCAAACTGGATCAATATCATAGTTTCTTGAAGCGTTAAATTCAAAACAAACCGGCGTGACTGCACTGCCTTCCTTAGCCAACGTCGCTAAACTGCATTCAATTACCGTTCCCTTATCAAAACCTGAGATTCCGTTCGAGTTAGCGATGGCGTTAGAGATGTAAGCGCTGCCTATTCCACCCTCAATCGGGAAAACGCGTTTATCAACTTGCCCAGCAGAGTCCAACATGGTTGAAGCTAGATTAACTAGCTCCTCTGACCCAAGCTCAACAACTTTATCATCAAAAGTTTTTTCCAATGAAGCGTAAGGTTTCTTTTGCGGAAGTCCCTTCCAGTCTGCGTCAGGTTTGCTTGCTTTTGCAGCATTTAAAGCCCTAAGAATCACGCTTTCAACTGCTTTTTGGTCATCAATGATGTTTGTGTAAGCAAAACCTACTGCTTTGTTTGTGGCCACGCGGATGCCTACGCCTCGGTCAATTATCCTGTTGGTTTTGCTGATTTGTCCCAGTTCAATGCCGATGTTTGTTGCTTGCCCCTCGTAAACGTACGCTTCAGCTTCAGAGGCTCCACTTTTCAAGGCTTCATTTACCGCGTTTTCCGCTAAACTTACCATTGTATCTTTTTTAAGCACTGCCACCAACAACCACCTCTTTAACTCTAATGTGCGGTCCACCATCGCAAATGAAGGCTGTTTGGCCTTTCCCGCACCTTCCCGGGTCTAACATGAAATCTTTTCCCACAGCATCAATCTTATGCAAGGTTTCAAGCGTATTGCCGCTTATTGACGCATCGCGTACTGGTGCACCTATTTCTCCGTTGACTATTTCGTAGCCTTCTTGGATGCCAACTTGGAAGGTGCCGTCAAGGTTAGCTTGCCCACCCCTAAAACTCTTAAAGTAGTATCCTTGCTTTACTTTTTCGATTAATTCTTCAAAAGAACGGTCTCTTGGCGCCATGTAAGTGCAACGCATACGGATGATTGGTTCCACACGGAAATCTTCAGCCCTCGCATTACCCGTCGGTTCAGCATTGAATTTTTGCGCTGTTTCCCGGTTATGCATCAAACCAGCGACTACTCCGTCTTTTATGAGAAGCGTTTTCTGGGTTGGAACTCCTTCATCGTCATACTTGAAAGCGCCAAAAGCTCCCTCGATTGTGCCATCATCATAAAACGTTACCAAGTCTGAACCGATTTTTTTGTCCATGTTACTTGCTAAAACACCGCCCGAAAGAGCCAAGTCAGCTTCAGCTAAATGCCCAAACGCTTCATGAACAAAAACGCCCACAACGTTTGGACCTAAAACAACTGGGAATGTTCCGCCTTTAAGCGATTTAGCACTTAACTGTTCAATCGCGCGTTTCGCAACTTTTCCGCCCAACTCGTCGGGAGCTTGCTCGTCGAATACTTCGTAGCCTGCTGTAGAGCCTATTTCTTCACGACTAAAAGTGAAAACACCCTCGTTTAAGGCTGAAGCAGTTATTCTTGCCCAAACATACATTTTATCCTGCTCTATGCTTGTGCCATCGCTGTTCACAAAATAGCTAGTTCCTGTCAAATCAAAGTAATCTATAGTGCAACTTTTCACTCGCTTATCAAAGCCCAAACTTGCCTTGTTTACAGCCAAAGCAGTTTTAATTTTATCCTCCATCAAAATATCTGCCGGGTTCTTTTTCGGTTTTGCCTCGACGCGGTCATTAACCACTTTAGCTTCGGCAAGCTTAATCGGCGTTTTCAACCGTGAACTAGCCATTTTAGCCATCCTACAAGCATCAGAAACAGCGCTCTCCAAAATTTCGCCGTCAAATGAGCCGACAGAAGCGAAGCCCCACGCGCCATTCACAAGCACACGCAAGGCAACGCCATTTTCAATGCCCTGTTTCGCTGCTTCAACGCGCTCCTCTTTGAGGGTGAGCATTGTTTTGAACAGTTTTTGTGCTCGGGCTTCAGCGTACTGGGCTCCATATTTTTGGGTGGCTGTGTTGTTGATTTTGGTTAGAAGGTCTTTCAAGAGTAATCTATCCTTTGTATAGCTAAACGTTTTAACTAGAATTATTTGAGGGAATTAAATCATTTCGTTTTCGTAATGGCTGGATAACGCTTACTTGGAATTTTCCATTACCAGAAATCGGCAATATTTAACTGCTTAACGGTTCCATGTGCGATCTTAGGTTTAACTGCTGGAGCATCAACGCCTAAAACAAGCTGCCCGTAAACTCCATCGTATCCTGGTGTAACCTTAGCTGTGCCATTTCTAACTTTAACGACGGCTTCGGCAATCGGCGCATCCACCACTTTAACCAGAGCTTCCATTGGCGTGTCAATCAGCACAGAGTACTCATCCCCAAATTTCTCAACAAGCAAATTATAGTTTTTCCAAACCGCCTGTGTCGAAGGCGAATCAGTGCCCAGCACTGCCGCGATTATTTCGGAGAGTGGAAGCAACCGCAAAAACCCCGGTGCACCTTCACGTTTGAAGTTTATGGGTCTGTCTGCAAGTTCTTCAACGCGTTGCTCTACGCCTTTGGTTAGTCTTCTGCGGCAAACTGGGCAAACATTGTTGAATTTCATGGCTTCTTGCGGGGATAAGGACACTTTGCAGTTTCGGTGGCCAGTCCAATGATATTTCCCGTAAGCAGGGTCAACCTCAATGGTAAACTTGAACTGTGCAGGGTCATTGCTTATTATGGCACCTGTAACTTGCTGGTAGCTGAATTTTTCTAGCTCAAAAACGTTGGCTTCCCTGCCGATGCGCCATGGCCAAAAACTGTGGCAGTCGCTATTCGAAACCAAAGCGAACTTGTCCAGGTTGCTGAGGCGCCAGTTCATAGGTGGGTCGCTGCTTAAACCCGTTTCCAAGGCGTGAATATGTTTTGTCATATCCTGATAGCAATCTTCGATGGTGTCGAAGCCGCTGAAGGCGCCGAAAATGCTAAACCATGGTGTCCAAGCGTGTGCTGGGAAAATCATGTTTTCGCTTGAGACAGCCATTACTTGTTCAACGAGCTGTGGAGCGGTCATGTTTAGGATCGGTCTGCCGTCTGAGGCTAAATCGCCAAAGTGTTTAAGCGCCTCATTAATTTGGACAGCTGTCTCCTTGCTCGGAGTTAGAATGACGTGGTGTACTTTCTTGGATTCGCCCTTATAATCGAAGATAGTGCACACTTCGGTTGTAAGCATAAAACGAACCGGAGAATCCACATTCTTGGTTAACTTGAAGAGGCCTGTATCCGCTTCGGGCGTTAGGGTTTCATTGATTTCTTTGAGCCACTGCGGATGCGTAAAGTCGCCTGTTCCTACAAGGTTTAACCCTTTAATTTTTGAGTAGCGAGCGATTTCGGGAATGCTCATTTGCTCGCTTGTTGCCCGACTGTAACGGCCATGAATGTGCAGGTCAGCTATGACTTTCAAAGCTTAGCGCCTAATCCCTAACGTGGTCTCTAACCATTTTAAGGCTTCGCAAAATCAGCGCTAAAAACATTAAATTCGCATATAGCGTTTATTTAGCTCTTGTTTTTTCTTTTTTAGTGCTTTTTTTCTACATTAAAAAACAGACTTTTCTATGTTGAAAAGCACCGTTCTGCATGCAAAGTGCGCGGTCTTCGCTCTATGTTGAACTATGTTGAATCATATTTGGGGCATATTAGGTGCATCTAGTAGACCGGGGGTAGGCTGTTGCGCACACACAAATACCCTAAAGACAAAAGCCAAGAGCTAAATACATACCGTTAATCAAATTTTACTATGGCTTCATTTTAGTCTATTAGTCCATGTTACCAGCGCTTCAAGGAGTTGCCTGATGAGCGTTCGTGTTTGTTCGTTAGTTAACCTTCCATTGGCATCCACGTTTTCAGCGGCAGAGGCCAGCATGACTTCAGGCTGGTTAACTGGGTGCATGTTAAGAAAAACAAAAGATTGGCGTAGGTGGTATTGTGCTCTGGCTCCGCCAAGCTTTCCGATTGATGCGCTCATGATTGCGACGGGTTTGCCTTCAAACGGATTTCCTTGTTTAGGCCTCGAAGCCCAATCAATCGCGTTCTTTAAAACTCCTGGAATTGAATAGTTATATTCTGGAGTGGCAATCAAAAGCGCGTCTGCAGTTCTGATTTTTTCTTTGAACTCAGTTACCTTTTCTGGTAGGGTATTTTCAAGGTCTTGATTGTAGGGTGGAATCCCTTCTAAATCGAAAACTTCCATTGCTACATTTTCAGGTGCAAGCTCCACAGCCGCACGGACTAAGGCTTTGTTGTATGAGCCTTTTCTTAGGCTTCCAGCGAAGGCGAGAATTTTGATTTGTTTTTCCATATAAATCACCAGTTTCTACGCAAAGGATAGCTAAAAATAAGCAATAAAGCTGATTTAAAGCTAGCCGTTACCTCAGTAGATTCGCAAGTGGGTTAGCTTTAATGTGTGTGCGCACAGGTACCTACCGGGAGGGTAAACGTCAATACGTTTTGTAGATACATTTTTGCCTGTGTTCGGTGTCTTAATTTTGAAAAGCTTACGGTAGCAAATATAAATAGAACACGCGATTTTCTCTTTAAAACCGAGATTTATTACCATATTCTTTTAAAGTTGCATAAAGTTAGGTTAGTTTATGCATGAATGGGCTTTAGCTGAAGCAATCCTCGCGTCGGCGAAGGAGATTGCTGAGAAGGAAAAGTTGAAGGAAATTACGGAAGTCACCATCAAGGTGGGGGAGCTTCAGCAAGTTGAGCCTGATATTCTGCGCTTTGCCCTCTCGCAAATGAAAACAGAAATTTTTAAGAACGCTAAATTTCACATTTTGAAAGCTAAGTCAACGCTTAAGTGCAGGGTTTGTGGAACCTCTTGGCAGTTTAATATTAAAAAAATTGATAAAAACACTGCTGAAGCTATCCATTTTGTTCCTGAGGTAGCGCACACTTATATTAAGTGCCCTAAATGTGGCAGTCCTGACTTTGAAATCGTCAGTGGGCGTGGGGTTTGGCTTGAGAACATAAAAGGAGCCAGATAATCGTGGTTGACCCCAGAACAAGCATAATTAACGAGCGTTTAAAGCGAATAAGCAGAATTATCGCCGTTTCAAGCGGCAAAGGCGGGGTTGGAAAAAGCATGGTTGCAACCACGCTCGCATTAACCCTTGCGCATAATGGTTGCAAAGTCGGTTTATTCGACTTAGACTTCACCAGCCCATCAACCCACATAATCCTCGGCGCCCAAAACACTCAGCCGAAAGAGGAAAAAGGCTTAATTCCGCCAATAGTTCACGGCTTAGAATACATGTCGCTTGTTTACTTTGTCGGCGACAACCCAGCGCCACTGCGCGGAGCGGACGTTTCAAACGCTTTGATTGAGCTTTTATCAGTTACGCAGTGGGGGACGCTTGATTTTCTAGTAATTGACATGCCGCCAGGCATCGGCGACGCAGTTCTTGATTTGGTAAGGCTGATTAAACGAATAGAATTTCTAATCGTTACAACGCCTTCACTTTTGGCTTTTGAAACCGTAAAAAAACAAGTAATTCTTCTATGCGAGTTAAAAATGCCAATTATCGGCGTCATCGAAAACATGAAAATGGAAAAGGCAAAAGGCATCGCAGAGGAAACAGGAAAGTTAGGGTTAAAGTTTCTGGGAGAAATTCCCTTTGACCTACAGGTTGAAGCCGCTATCGGTAACGTAGAGAAGTTGCTTAACACCGCTGTTGGCAAAAAAATCCAACAAGTAGCCGACAACAACATCTTAGCGAAAAAGAGAGAACCCTAAAAATGGCATGCGTTAAAGCAATAATGTTTGATTACGTTGGCACACTGGTCAACTGCAAAAACTACATGATGGAAGCCTCAAGAGAAAAACTGTACACAGCACTGGTAAATGAAGGCTTTGATGTTGCCAAAGACAGGTTTTTGGAAGCTTACATTTTGGCGCACGAGAAATACCGCAAGATACGCTATGAACAGCTAAGAGAAGTGACGAACGCTGTTTGGGTGGCAGAAGCACTCTGCAACCTCGGTTTTAAGGTGACGGCGGGTGATTACCGAATTAAAGCTGCTTTGAACGTTTTCTTCAAAGACTACATAGACACGCTTGAGCTACGGGCAGGCGCAAAAAAACTAATCAAACAAGCCGCAGAACAATGTAAAGTAGCTTTAATCTCAAACTTCACCCATGCACCAGTCATCTACTCAAGCCTAAGAAAAACAGGAATAAACACGTTCTTTAACGTAGTTGTGGTTTCAGAAGAAAACGGCTGGCGGAAACCAAGCAGCCACATATTCCAAGACGCCCTAAAAAGGTTGCAAATCCAAGCGAACCAAGCAGTTTACATTGGCGACAGCCCAATCGAAGACATTAAAGGCGCTAAACAAGCAGGCCTAAAAACAGTATTTGTCCCCTCACAATTTAACACTTTAAAAGACCTGTTTGATAGTCAGCAAAAACCAGACTTCATTGCAAAAGATCTCCAGTCAATCAGCGAAAATCTTACCGAAATTATTTCAATAAGCAAATAAAGCAATAAAAAATAAAGAAAAATAAAGTTAGATTTTCTTAGTCTTAGTAGCTGTTTCTAGAGCTGCAACGCCTGGCAGTTTTTTGCCCATTAAGAATTCGATTAGTGCTCCGCCTGCTGTGCTTATGTAGCCGATTTTTTTGCTTAAGCCGTATTCTTGTATGGCCGCGATGGTGTTTCCGCCGCCTGCTAGGCTGAAGGCTTTGCTGTTTGCGATGGCTTCGAAGACTTTTTTGGTGCCATAGTTGAATTCTTTGTTTTCGTAAACTCCCATTGGTCCGCTGACAACGATGGATTTAGCGTTCGAGATGATTTTTGAATAGTTCTCGACGGTTTTTGCGCCTATGTCAAAGATTGAGTACTCAGTTGGCAGTTTGCTTACGGGGATTTCTTTGCGTTTACCATTCACGTCTAAAGCAACATCAACTGGTACGACAACCTTATCGCCGTACTGCTCCATTAACGCTTTAATTCCTGGAATTAAGCCTGTTAACTCTTTTTTTGCGAGAAAATCCATTGTCTTCTTGCCCAAATCAACGCCTTTTGCCGCAAGGAACAATTGAGAGGTTACGCCGCCTACAAGTACGTAATCTGCTATGCCGTTGCCGAGAACGTACTTGCTGATTTCAAGGCTGTCATCGGCTTTTGCTCCACCCATAACGTAAACCGACGGCTTCTCAGGCTTTTCCAATGCTTTGCTTAAACTTTTCAGTTCTCGCTCCATAATGCGCCCGGCAGCACTTGGCAACACTGCAGTGAAGCCAACCATTGAAACGTGCGCACGGTGTGCAGCGGCAAAAGCATCGTTAACGAACAAATCCGCGAGTGGTGCGAGGTTTTGGACGAGTTCAGTTTTGCTTTGTTGTTCTGGTGTGCCGTTTTTGGTTTCTCCATCCCAGGAGCGTACGTTTTCAAGAACTAGGATTTCTCCGGCTTGCAGGTTTTTGATGGCGTTTTTTGCTTTTTCGCCGAAGACGTCGTCGACGTATTTTACTGGACATTTAAGGATTTTCTGCAGTATTTCCGCGTGTTGTTTTAGTGGTGTGTAGTCTGGGTCTCCTTTGCGTCCTTGATGTGCTAGGACAACGGTTTTGGCGCCTTTTTCAGCGAGCTCTTTAAGTGTTGTTTCAGCGTATGGTCTTATGCGCACGTCGCTTGTGACTTTCTTGGTTTGAGGGTCGATTTCTGAGTTAAAGTCAACTCTGACTAGGACTACTTTGTTCTTTACGTCAAAATCATCTAGGGTTTTGTATTTAGCCATGCTTTTCACTTCTTTTAGGTTATTTTTTATTATTTTTCAGTTAGAAAAGAAAAAGATAGGAAGGATTTAAGCTTGTTTGCTTGCTTAAAAGCCTGCTTTTTCGCCGATCATTTCGATGAATTCAACCATGCGGTTGCTAAAGCCCCATTCGTTATCGTACCATGCGAAGACTTTAACGAAGTTGCTCTTTTCGCCTAAAACCATGGTTAATTGTGCATCTAGGACTGCTGAGTAAGTGCTGTGTAGTACGTCGGTTGAAACGATTGGGTCTTCAGTGTACTGTAAGATGCCTTTAAGTGGGCCTGCTGCGGCTTTCTTCATGGCTGCGTTAATTTCGTCTTTGGTGACTTCTTTGCCTAATATAGCGGTTAAGTCAACAATGGATACGTCTGCTGTAGGCACACGCAGGGAATAGCCATTCATTTTTCCAGCGCAACTTGGCAAAACTAAGCCGATTGCTTTTGCTGCACCAGTGCTTGTTGGGATGATGTTGATTGCTGCTGCTCTTGCTCTGCGTGGGTCTTTGTGGACAAGGTCTTGGACTTTTTGGTCGTTTGTGTAGCTGTGGCATGTTGTCATTAAGCCTTTTTCTAAGCCAAAGTTGTCGACTAATACCTTGCTGATTGGTGCTAGACAGTTTGTTGTGCATGAAGCGTTGCTTAAGATATTGTGTTTTTCGGGGTCATACGACTTATCATTTACGCCTAACACAAAGGTTGCATCTGGGTCTTCTGCTGGCGCGCTGATGAGAACCTTCTTTGCTCCTGCTTGAAAATGTTTACTTGCACCTTCACGGTTGGTAAACAAGCCAGTGGATTCTACTGCTAAGTAAACTCCAAGGTCTTTCCATGGCAGTGCTGCTGGGTCTTTTACGCTGAGACATTTGAGGGTTTTTCCGTTGACGACCATGTCGTTGCCGTTGACTTCGACTGTGCCGGGGAAGCGCCCGTGGATTGAGTCATATTTGAGAAGATGAGCATTTGTTTTGGCGTCTGCGAGATCGTTGATTGCTACGAAATCAATTTTTGCGTTGCGTTCGAGTGCTGCGCGGTAAAGAAGCCTTCCGATTCTTCCGAATCCGTTAATTCCTACTTTTATAGCCATTAACTATCACCTATTTTTTGTGAGTCACTTGTACAGACTCTAACTTAATTAATTTTCCGACAAAAATACAAGCAAACCAATAAACAAGCAGCAAATCTAGCGCTTGAAAAAAGTTATAGCATTATTGTCTTAAAGCAATTAATGTTGCATAGCTTTAGCATCAATTGCTTGAATTGCCCACGATCTTTTGGTTTCCAAGCTTAAACGTTTAGTAAATTCCGCCTTCTCTAAAGTAATAGTTCTCTTCTTTTTTGGGACCAAAGCTTCTTACGCCTTCACGTTTAAGCTGACACCGCAGTTCTTCAGCATACTCTTTGGTTATTTCACCTTTCTTCTGCAGGTAAGCAATTATTTCTTCCGCTTGCGCTTCTGTGTCACATCGGCGGATAAAATCTACGGCGGAAGGATTAAAATGACGCAGCTTATCAGGCGTCTCAGTGCAGGAGGCAAACTCCTCTTCCTCGCACTCTTCACACTCGACAGCGTCCTCGGCTTCTTGTGGGTTTTTTCGTACGGCGTTAATTGGTACCTTGGCGTCTCCTGTTTCAAGTTCCTTGTAGAGGTGTGGAAACATTTTCTTGAGCGATTTTTTATCCGTTGCCATTTTTCATCAGTTATTCAAAAATAAATATCAAATATGTTCTTTATGTGCTTTTTTGATGGAAAACAAGATTCAGCGAGAATTATAATGGAAGGAATCGTTGGGTTGGGTTAGTTTTAAGAACTTTTTCGAGTTCCTGAACCTTTAAACCCTTCATTTCATCACCGAAAACCTCGCACTTTCTCTTTTTCCCTGCTTCCTCAGAGCTTCGAGCAACAATCTCAAGTCCATGTTCAGCTGAAGTCTCAGCGTATATATGAAATGACGCCAAAGTTATTCCACGCTTGTTTACAGTTGTCCAAGCCGTTTTTGAAATTTTAATCCTCTCAGCTTTGAGGATTTTTACGATTTCTTCTGGCACGTCCGTATAAACGGCAATGTCAATGTCGCTTCCCTGCCTTATCGTTCCCCGCCAAACGCTCCCAATTAAAACAGGACAATAAGCATCAAGAAGCTTCATTATCTTTAGGGCTTCCTTTCGCATTTGAATCAGGCGCTCTTTTCTTTTTGCGCCTTCGTTTTCTTCAGCTATTTTGTCCAGTTCAAGAGCAACTTCAAGGTTAGAAGGCAAAAAGTGCGCGCCCAAAGTTTTTGCAGCTTTTTCTTTAGCTTGTTTGTATTCTTTTTCAGCGCCAAAATAAAGTAAAGTGGCAGCTTCTCTTGCGACTCTGCACTTTAAGTCAAAGTCAGCAGTCATTGTTACCAAGCGCTGTTATCAGCTTTTCACTATTGTTTCGTAAAGTTCCAAGGTTTTCTCGGCAATTTTGCTCCAAGTGAACTCGGCTAGAACACGTTTCCTGCCATTTTTGCCAAGCACCTTGCGCCTTTCAGGGCTTTCTAAAGCGCTGATTACTCCCCATGCAATATCAGACGGGTTATTTGGATCTACGTGGTAACCGCATTGTTCTTCACCGCAGCAAATTACGATTTCACGCATTCCGCTGACGCCAGCGGCGCCAACGACAACTGGCTTCTCCATGCTCATCGCTTCAAGAGCTACAATACCAAATGGTTCGTAGTGGCTGGGGAAAACTGCTATGTCGCATGCAGCATAATGTAGTATTCGTTCTTCCTCTGGGATAAAGTCGAAACAGAATTTAATATACTCGTCAAGCCGCATGGTTCTAGTGAGGTTTGTTAAGTATTCTTGAAGGTCGCCTACACCTACAATTACCAGTCTTGCATTAGGAATCTTGGTTAGAATATGCGGTATCGCCATTATGAGTTTATCAACGCCTTTGACGCCTACGAGCCTGCCAAGGAAAAGAATCATTAGTTCATTATCTTTTATGCCATATTTGCTTCGGATTCGCTTGATGTTCTCGGAAGAAACGTTTTCAGGATTATATTTTTGTGGGTCAACACCGTTGTAGCTTACTTGAATCTTTTCTCTTGGAAAACCAAGCTGTATAAGCTCATCTTTCATGGCGTACGATACTGTTACAACCATATCAGCCATTTTGCCCGCGCGCAATTCTATGTTGCTAACTACGCCTGAGCCATTTCCTAAGGTTCGACCTTTCTCAGTTGAGTGAACATGGAAAGCTAAAGGCAAACCAGTTTCTCTTTTAACTGTAATCCCGCCCATAGCGGAAAGCCAATCATGCGCAACAACAATGTCGTATTTCATGCCTTCTTTCTTTATTAACTCGTTGATGAGTTTAGCCGCTGACAAATAATTATAAACCATTAGTTTGCCGAAAAAATGTAATCCTCTGCCCCATTTTTTAATGTCTTCAGCAATCACGTCTGGAAGCGAGTCTGAAATGTCAATGTGCAATGGACGATGAATCTCTATTCCACGCCAAATTTCTCTAGTCGGCAAAGAACCTGCATCATCATTCATAGTAAAAACCGTTACATCGTGATCGTCCAAAACGAACTTTCGTGTTATCTCCGCTGCATAGGTGCCTAATCCACCAACTATTTTAGGCGGGTACTCGTAAACGAAAACAGCAAGTTTCATCCTAACCATTCACCAATGTACCATTAGCATTGACAATCACTATACTAAAGCTTTGCTTATCTGCCGAAGCAAACTTGAAATCGAAGAAAGCTCAAAAGAGTTAAGGAAAAGTTTGATTAGACGGTTCTGCATAGCACTAGCAGGCAAGGTGCTTGCAAATGAGTTTATCACCCGTTAAACAAGAGATACTTGAAACCATGTTGCTATATGAAAAACCCATGAGAGCCATGGAAATCGCGAAAGAAACCAAAAAAGAGTTTCCTCCTGTAATGATGCATCTTTTAGGGCTAGCTCGCATGGGATATGTAAGCTCACCTGAAAAAGGACAATACGTTATAACTGAGAAAGGAAAAGAAGCCCTCGGTTTACCGGAAACCAACAAAGAAAAAGCCACTGCCATATTGGCTTATTCGCCACATGATATAGCATTCAACTTCTACGCTGACATTGGAAAACCACTAAACTTGCACGCTCACAACCTTCGTGATTTTGCCAATAAAGTTGAAAAAGCAGACATTGCATCAATAGAATTCCATACAAAACGTGGAGACTTTGAAGCCTGGTTCAACGGACTCGGAGACGTAGAATTAGCAAAAAAGGTTGCATTATTAAAACAAAGAAATGTGGTTGGAGAGGACCTGCGCAGGCAATTGCATGAAATCGTTAAGCAACGATATATAGCATTAGCTAAATTGGCAGACCAACCAGTTTACACTGAGTAAATTTAGCTTTGATTTAATGGCATAAATCGTTTGTCATTTTCTGCAGAACGTGCTGTATTGCCGTATACTCCATGTCTTCAGCGCTTAACCGTGCTGGTTCAAAACTCACCCATCCGTCTTAACATGGTACCGTTGTTTATTGCTTCATGTCTAGCAATAGAGGCAGGATCATCAAATAAGTCAGCGATAAGCGGTTTGCATTCATGGTCACTTGAGATTTTACCGTTCGCAAGCTGGAACCCTAAAGCAACAATCCAAGGTGTACCATCAAAAGCAGTACATTTAGACGCTTTTAATCCAACCGGCATAAGTGGACCCCAATGGCTTCCACGCATCCAACCCTGAACAAAATAGCTGTGCGCATAAGTTTTTCACAAATTCGAGCGTTAGGTTATAGAAAAAATGAAATACACAAAGGCGAATATTACGTGGCTGAGGAGAGCCTCTATTGAGCGAAGTTAGAATAGTTTCAGTCAAAATACCTGAAGAAGTCTACCTCGAAATGGCGCTGCGTATTCCTGAAGGTGACAGAAGCAACTTTATCAGGGAAGCCATAAGTGAGAAACTTCAGAAAACGCCTAAAGCAGACAAACTTTTAGCCCTAGAAGAGAGAATGGGCAAAATAGAGCAGGAGTTCGGGCAAATCAGAAAATACCTAGCCGATTTGGAACTGCTCACGTTTCAGCATGGAAAGATTAACCCGCACTCTTTTTGCATCGATGAGGTGGATCATAAAATAATGGAGTACCTGCTTCATTACAAGAGCGCAACTACGCCTGAGTTGGCTGCTTACGTTAAAACCAACAGGTGGCTCATACTTAACAGGCTTAGAAAAATCCAGAAAACCTCCAAAAAACAAGTTGGAAAACCAGTAATCGAGTATTATGCGGGCGAAAGGTCTGGGAAGAAGAAGGCTTGGTGGATAGACGAAGAGTTAATCCAAGAATAACAAGGTTAGCTTTAAATTAATTGGGCATGTTTGGTTTGTAAACTGTGGGCCCGTAGTCTAGTACGGATTAAGGCGTCGGCCTCCGGACGCTTCTCAAAGCGGGGGTTAGCCGAAAATCCTGGGTTCAAATCCCAGCGGGCCCGCTTCTTTGCTTTACAATATAGCGGTGATGTGGTTGTGGTAGTGTGGGTGAGACAACAAGTTTTCTTATAGTGCTTTTGCTAATGTAAAATGAAACTCTCGCAAGTGTGCCTGCATGGTTACCTGTCAAAACTGTGGAAAAAACCTCACCAAGCCAGATAGGAAGCTGGAAAACGACTTGTTTTGTGTAGCAGTTTACACTTGTGACAAGTGTGGTACCAGCTTCAAGATAGCATATTAAGTTGTTTTAGTGACTACTTTAGGTTTGTAGATAACCAGTTTTCCTTTTTCTTCTTTTAATGCTAAGCTGTGTTTTTCAGCAATATTTCGTATCTGCTGTTTAGTTTCACTATCAAGGACTGTTTTAATATGCACTTGATATCCTGTTGAGTTTTGCTCATCCATTTTTGAATGAAATAAGATAACAGAATCAGGCGACATGTTTTCGCAAGTATTGGTAATTTCTTTTAAAAAAGCGACTGCTTCATGCCTCTTCATCCTGCAAATCACCAAGTATATTGTGTCTCATGTATCAATATAAGCTTTGGCATTTTGCCTCAATATGCACGTTAATATATACAGCATGGTTCCATTTTTGTTGTTAACGCTATTTTAGCCAAACAGGTTTCTAATATATTTCAAAATGAGTTGCGGCTGATCAAATGCTGTCTTCAACGCTTTCCGTGGATTTTTAATGTGATTCAGTAAAGATAATTTCTTATACTCCTCAAGCGCCTTAGCCGCTATCTCTTTCACTTCTTGAGAGGTAAAATCCTCAGTTGAAATCAACGGCATGCCTTTTGGCTGACGAGCCTCAGCAAAGGAGTTCCAAGTCAAATCTCCCTGAATATACCCTTTAGCCTTACATTCATCATATAGCCTTGTCCCATAAGATGGCGTCGCAAAGAAAAGGTGCATGCCGACATCAAAATCGCGTTTGAGCTTTAGGGCAAAATCAACGGTTTTCTGCATGTTCTCTTTCTTTTCGCCTGGAAAGCCAATAATGTAGAATGCGCCTGTTTTCAGACCGATGTCTTTGCAGATTTTCGCAACTTCAACTACGCGGTTCAAGTCTAGGCTTTTGCAGATTACATTGTTTAAGATTTGCTGGTCGCCTGACTCAACGCCGAAAAAGACGCTTTGGCAACCTGACTTTTTCATTTTTTCCAGCAGATTCAAGTTTAAGCAGTCTGCTCGGACTCCGTTTGGCGTTTCCCAACCGATCTTGATTTTTTTCTCAATTAAGCCGTCGCAGACAGCTTCGAACCTTGCAAGATCAAAAGTTAGGTTATCATCTTCAAAAAAAATGTTCTTAACATTAAATTTTTCCACAACAAACTGGATATGGTTGAGCACGTAATTTGCGGAGTGTGCCCTAAACTGCTTGCCCATGTGCAAATGGACCGAGCAGAAACAGCAGTTAAAGGGGCAACCCCTGCTGGTAA
Source organism: Bathyarchaeia archaeon (assembly GCA_050015395.1). Lineage (GTDB taxonomy): Archaea > Thermoproteota > Bathyarchaeia > Bathyarchaeales > Bathycorpusculaceae > Bathycorpusculum. The sequence goes on along the minus strand of JBEKBM010000001.1, from coordinate 42,180 downwards.
TCATTGATATTGCCCTGTTTCTGAAGCTGCGGTAACCTATCCTTTTGGGGCTTAGGTACTGCTCCATATTCACTAGGTCGTAGGCTGGGTAGGGAAGCTCATCCAAGTTTTTAATGAAAGGCCTCGGTGAATTTATTATGATTTCTCCATCTTTACGGTAGGCGACGCCGAGAATTTCGCTTAACTGTTTTTTGCCTTCAAAATACTGAGCTAATTCAGGCATTGTGTATTCGCCTTCGCCTGTCACCGCAATGTCAACGTTTTTTGCCTCTTCAAGAAACTCTTTTGGCACCGTGGTTACGTGTGGACCGCCTACAACTGTTAAAATGCCTGAGTCAACTTGCTTGGCTAAGTTACTTATTTTAACTGAGTTTTCTATTTGGCAAGTGAATGGTCCTGCTATACCAACAATGTCTGGCTTCCGACTGTAAATTTCCTGCTTTATCCGCTCAAATGGCATGCCAACGTTTATGGTTTCGCCGTTTTTCAGGAATGAGCTATCACTCATAAAAGCATCTAAAATTTCAGTTTTGTAACCTGCTTTGTCAAGCATCGCAGCGATGTACATTAAACCAAGAGGCAGATTGCCTGCTGGTTGTTCAGAACCTGGATAAAATACTTGCGGCGGATTGATGAGAAGCACTTTCATTCAGGTTACCCAATGATTATAAAGTTGACCTGTCCGAGATATTTAAATTAACTTATGAATCTGTATTTAGCTCTCGTTTTTTGTCTTAGGGTAATTTGTGTGTGCTCAGCCTACCTACCCGGTCTACTAGATGATCCTAATAGGCTTCAAATATGATTCAACATAGATGTGCATAGAACGAAGACCGCGCACTTTGCATGCAGAACGGTGCTTTTCAACATAAAAAAAGCTGTTTTTTTGTGTAATTTGTCCATATGAAATAATCTTCCATTTTGCTTAGTTGGCATGTTACTGTTATGCCACAACCACATAAGTTTATGAGCGGTTATTCGGCTCTAATATTGATAAGTTTTCCGTTGTTTAATAGGAGGTGAATTTTTTTGAGTATGCGTGAAGAGCACAGAAAAGGCAAGATGACTGTTGCTGAGGCAGGAAGGAAAGGTGGAGAAAAAACCGCTCAAACCCATGGGCGAGAATTTTATGAAGAAATCGGTCGTAAAGGCGGCGAGAAAGTTTCTCAGGAACGTGGCCCAGAATTTTACAGTGAGATAGGCAGCAAAGGTGGTTCTGAGAGGGCCAAGCAGCATGAAGGAACAAGTGAAGCTATGGGAAAAACAAGCCTCGAAGAAGCAGGCCATAGAGGTGGGCAAAGAGTCCGAAAACTAATTCAAGTGGGCAAAGAACATGAAGAATAAAAAAGCTTATTTTTGTAACTACTTGTTAATTTCCAGTTCTTTAGATATCAAACACTTTGTTTGTTTTTAATGGAGGTGAAGGGTATTGTCGAGAGAGGAGAAAAAAGGTAAAATGACGGTTGAAGAAGCTGGAAGGAAAGGCGGACTAAAAACATCTGAAACCCATGGAGAAGAATTCTATAGTGAAATAGGTCGCAAGGGTGGAAAGATAGGCGGACCGAAAGGTGGGCAAAGAGTCCGTAAGCTTATTCAAGCAGGAAAAGAGCACGAAGAAGAATAGAAAAAACTGCGCTTATCCTTAGTTTTAATCTGAATAACTGATCCAAGACTTTCTATCGTTTCTAGTTTTGGACCTAATTTATAGTCTAAATTCTATTTTTGACATAAAAAAAGCTCCTTTCCGTTGTTACTGTGCTAAGACAGCCACATATGTTTAAAAGTTTTGTTTCAGGCTAGAAAATTGAGAAAGCGATTAAGAAGTTGAGAAAAAAAGCAGTTGTTATGTTTTGGAGGTGATGTGTTTGAGTGAAGCGAAAAAGAAGGGAAAGATGACTGTTGAGGAGGCTGGTCGGATGGGCGGAGAAAAGACGTCTGAGACTCATGGACCTGAATTTTACAGTGAGATAGGTAGCAAAGGTGGTTCTAAGCGAGCAAAGCAGCACGAAGGTACAATGGAAGCAAGAGGGAAAACAAGCCTTGAAGAAGCAGGCCATAGAGGCGGGCAAAAAGTTCGCAGGCTTATTCAAGCCGGAAAAGAATATGAAGAGGAATAGAAATTTTACTGAATTTTAAGCATTTTGCATTCCAAACGTATCTTGTTTTCCTTAGGAACGTGAAATGCATTGACGGAAAGAAACCCAGTGAGTGTTGAAGAAGCTGGAAGGAAAGGCAAGCAGAAAAGCGGCGAAAGATCTGAGGGGCACATAGGCGAGGTTTCTATGAATATGTATGGCAGTACAGCAGGTATAGGGTTGTCGCGAGCTTAATTAGGAAGGAATAGGGCAAGAGATGGAGTAACTACAGGTTAATTTTGAAGAATTTTTCTAAATTTTTAGTTGGCTTATATTTTGGAGGTGATGTGTTTGAGTGAAGCGAAAAAGAAGGGAAAGATGACTGTTGAGGAGGCTGGTCGGATGGGTGGACTGAAGACGTTGGAGACTCATGGATCTGAATTTTACAGTGAGATAGGTAGCAAAGGTGGACAAAAAGTTCGAAAACTTATTGAGGAAGGAAAAGAGCACGAAGAAGAATAAACGGTAAGCATGTTTTTTATTTTTTCCAGTTAACTCGTTTAAGAGTATGGAGGTGAAGGACAACGAGTAGAGAAGAAGCTCAAACAAGTAGGCGCGTAGGCATAGGTCAAGGTAGAGGGGCACGACGACAATATACAAATAGAAGCGGAAAATCTGGTCACGTTAGCCCAGCTATAGTGGAAAAATATCTTGCTGGCATGCATTACCCAGCAGAAAAAAAGAACTTGGTCGACAAAGCACAAGATAAGGATGCCCCAGACGATGTAATGGATTTATTAAACAAGTTGCCGGATAAAACCTATAAATCGCCAATAGATATAACAAAAGAAATAGGAAAAATAGAATAACTAACTAAACATTCCGTTTTCTTTAATTTAATTTCTTGGCGTTAGTTTCCTATTTTGAAAAATAGAGATTACTGTGGTTACCTACGCTCGCCCGGGTAGGTTTGTGATTGTTTTTTGATAACCACACACGCTTAAAGGCTGTCCTTGAGTAGATAACAAGACAGCCTTTTTCGAGGAAATAAAGGGAGGTGAATAATTTTGGTAGTTAAAAGCGAAGAAAAAAGGAAGATGACACGTGAAGAAGCTGGAAGAAAAGGCGGCGAAAAAGTGGCTCGAGAAAGGGGTCCGCAATTTTACAGAGAGATCGGTAGGAAAGGTGGAGAAAAAGTAGCTGAGGAGCGCGGTTCCGAATTCTACAGGGAAATAGGAAGGAAAGGCGGAGAGAGCAGAGGAAAAAGGCGTGAATAAAGCTCTTTTTTCTTATAGTTTTATTTTCTTGTTTTAATGACCGAAAGGCAAATATTGAAATAAGGTTATTTTTTATTTGGTTTTATGAAGGAAATTCTTGTTTTATATTATAGCAGGACAGGAAATACTGAAAAAATGGCGAGAGCAGTAGCTGAGGGAGCACAAATCAACGATAAGATTAGGGTAGAATTAAATTTTCACATTGAACCTGAAGAACTAAGTAGCTTTGATGCTTTAGTTGTTGGGGCACCTACTTATCATCATGAGATGCCTATTGATTTCAAAAAGCTTTTCGAGGAAGTTGCGGTGAAGGGCATAAGTTTGAAGGGTAAAGTCGGCGCCACATTCGGTTCATATGGTTGGAGCGGTGAAGCACCTAGACTTATTTTGGAAATTATGAAAAATAAGTTTGAGATGCAAGTTGTTGAACCGCCTTTACTAGTGAAGTATATTCCTGACGAAAAAATGCTTAGCGCCTGTAAGGATTTAGGAAAAAGAATTTCCGAAAACTTGATGAACAGGACTTAACATAAGTAGAGGGAGAAAAGAATGGAAAAACCAAAGAATAATCTTATTGAATTTTTGAAAAATCAAATAGTGATTGAAAACGAAATAGTTGCTTCCCTTGAAAAAGCGCTAGTTGGCATGAAGAACCCGGCTGTTAAAGGCGTCCTGAAGGGTGTCTCGCTGGATTCTGTGAAGCACGCTGAACTTTACTCGGCAGCCGTTACCCTACTGACTGGTACTCCTACAGCATTAACGCAGGAGCATCTTGATCAGCAAAGAGCACTCGTAGAAAAACACATTGAGATAGAATCTAAGCTAATTAAGCGCCTTGAAGCCATGATACCTAATGTTGAAAACAAGAAGGTTGTGTTTCTCTTAAACTCCATATTAGCTGATGAATGTAGACACCACGCTATGCTAAAGATGGTTTTAGAGATAATTGTTCACGGAGAAACCATAACAGAGGAAGATTGGTGGAAACTGCTGTGGGAAAACGCGCCGTTTCACGGAGCTCCTGGCGGAGGATAACCAAAAAAGAAAGCCATGAAGGATTGTTTGCTAAGAGTTAGCGTTGTTATGCATGACTTGTTCAGAAGAGCTCCATGTGTCTTCGACTATTTGCTGAAGCTCCTTTAGTACTGACGCTAACATTTCACCTTTGCAGGTCAAACCATAAGCTTTCGGAGTTTTCCTTATAAAAACTAGTTTTTTGCCTTTCAAGCCTCTTAGATACTTGTAGGTTCTTCTCATGGAAAGCTCTGTTTCTTTGGCAAGCCTTCCAGCTGAAATTCCTTCATTAGGGATCATACCGTAAACTTTTCGTTCGGAAATTGTGAAGGTTTCTCTGTTTGGGTCTCGTTTTGATTTGAAGAAAAATATGTAATCCCTTTCAATGGGGGTTTCTATCAAACCTGCGGAGCGTAAACGTTTTAGTATTCGCGAAGCGATTTTTGGCGAGATAAGGGCTTGAATATCTTCAAACGTTTTTGGTCCTGATAGTAAAGATTGTAAAAGAATTTCTTCATAGCATTCTGAGTGAGCTGGAAGCGTTTCGGCAAATTCTGGGAAGCATCCTAGTAGCTCGGTTAGGCGACCACCGAACATGGTTGCGTAGTATTCATCTCGTGCTTCGGTGGCTAGACCTACTGCCATTAAAGGCTGCAAATATTCTTCGTTTATGGTGTCTTGGCTGTGGCTGTGTCCTGTTTTTTTGAGTTCTTGCTGTAATTGGCTTACTGAGTATCTACCGTTTACGATTGTTTGTAGAATATGGAGTCTTGTCTCGTTTTTTAGAACGTTGAAGAGCTCTTTTATGTAGTTCGGGTTATCCATGGTTTCCCAGAGTTTTCTCAGCTCGTTTTTTAGTTTGTATACTTGGCATCGGTTTATGCATTCTAAGGGTGTTATTGGAGCGCAGTTTCTGCATTCTGCGTCAAGTGACTTAAGCATTCCAACTAGGTCGCGGTTATTTTCACTTTTTCTGGTTGGCGATAAGACATTGCCCATTTGTTTTTTCTCCTGTCTTGGCGTGTGTCTTGACGGGGAAGGAGTGAGAGATTGGGTGTAAAACTGCTTTTTTTGCGATTGGTAGCCCGTCATGACACGTGTCATAAACTATGACAGGCGGCATATTTAAATAACTTTTCCCCAGAAATAAGATTAATTGGTGTTAAACTTGATACTACCGTGCGAAGTGGGGGTAAAAACCGTTTTGCCTGCAGTAAAAGCTATCATGGCAAGGTCAATCGTTGAAAAACATGGATTGAACGAAAAACAAACCGCAGAACTCCTTGGACTATCACAGTCTGCAGTAAGCAGATATGTTGGGAGAGAAAGAGGAAACCTACTCCCGATAGAAAACTCGACTGAAGTTTTAGCACTTATAGATCAAATGGTAACTTTCCTCATAAAAGAGCCAAACAACAAAGCAGAAATACTCAATCTATTCTGCCAAACATGCACAGCCATCAGAGAAAAAGGCTTAATGTGCCCATATTGCCAAAAAGAAATGCCTCCACACTGGGCGGAAAACTGTCTCTTCTGCCGCTAAATTAAGAGCAATTAAGATTTATTAAAAACGAAGTTTTACTGTTTTTTTGAGGAAAATCAATGTCTTACGATGAGAACGCTGTTTTAGATACTATTGAAAAAGTGACCAAAAGCGTAGTTAACATAAGCGCCATAAAACTTGTCCACAACATCTTCTACCAAGCGGTGCCAGTTAGCGGCATAGGTTCAGGCACCATAATCGATCCAAAAGGGTTAATTTTAACAAATAACCACGTGGTCGGTGGCGCACAAAAAATCAACGTCACTCTAGGCAACAACGAAGTACTTGAAGGCACAATTGTTGGGTCATGCGCCATTCACGACATAGCCGTGGTTAAAATTAATGGCAATAAAAGAAATCTTCAAGCAGCCCAACTTGGCGACTCAGATAAGATACGGGTGGGACAAAGGGTCTATGCTATTGGTAACCCCTTCGGCTTAGCAGGTGGACCAAGCGTAACATCCGGAGTAATCAGCGCTATTAATAGGACAATAGACTCTGACAGAGGCTTGATAGAGAACCTTGTTCAAACCGATGCCTCTATTAATCCAGGAAACAGTGGCGGCCCACTTGTAGACGTGACAGGCAAAGTTATAGCAATAAACGCTGCCATTATACCGTTTGCGCAAGGCATAGGCTTTGCAATTCCCATAAACTCGGCGAAAAGCTGCACCAATGAAATTGTCACTGAAGGAGGAGCCAAAAGACCATGGCTCGGCATAGTAGGATTAACTTTAACACGGGAAATCGCGCGCTACTATGGTTTACCAGTGAACCGCGGAGTATTAGTAACCAGAATTGCTGACGGCAGCCCAGCAGAAGCCGCTGGAATGGCTGAAGGAGATATCATTCTAGAAATAAGCAACGTAGAAACCAATAAAATCGAGGACTTGGTCAACGAGATTCAGAGGAGAAAGATCGGTGACGTAGTTAGAATCCTTGCATTGCGCAATGGTAGGGAACACTTTTTTGAGTTAAAACTAAGCGAAGCGCCATAAACGCATTTTTTTAGACGACGATGGGAGGTTTCGGTTGGGTCAAAATCAAATTAAAGAAATCTTAAAAAAATACAAAGTTATTGCGGTTGTCGGGTTATCCAAAGAGCCGGAGAAAGACAGCCATAGAGTTAGCGCTTACCTAAAACAACATGGCTACCTTATCATACCAGTAAACCCATTCGCGGACGAGGTTCTTGGCGAAAAAAGCTACAAGAGCCTGCTTGATATTCCGCCCGAAATCCAGAAAACCATAGAAATAGTTGACATTTTCCGGCCAGCGAAAGATGTGCCGCCGATAGTAGAGCAAGCCATCAAGCTAAAACAGATTTATGGTAAGCCTTTTGTGGTTTGGATGCAGCTTGGAATAGTCAATGAAAAGGCTGCTGAGGCAGCTAGGCGTGCTGGTTTGATCGTGGTTATGGATAAGTGCTTAATGGTTGAGCATCACCGCTTAGCTTAGCAGGCTATATCGGTTCTTCTATACGGCGCTAATGAAGAAGAAGCCCTGGGTCTATTTGATTTGTTCAAGAACGTTCTGTATTTCCTGATAGTTTGGTTCAACTGCTGGATTGTCTGAAACCCAAACATACCGTACTATACCTTTCGAGTCGATGACGAAAATTGAGCGGTTAGCGACCGTGTAACCGTTGAGCCCAGCAAAATTTGGTAACTCCAATCCATAGGTTCTGATAACTTCACGCTTGTAGTCACTTAGTATTGGAAAGGGCAGCCTGTTTTTTTCTGTGAAACCTTTGTTTGAGAAGGGGTCGTTTACGCTTAATCCGATAACTTGAGCATTCAAATCGATAAGTCGAGCCATGGAATCACGGAACTCACACATTTCCTTTGTGCATGTTGAAGTGAAAGCGCTAACGAAAAAGGCTAAAACGATTTTTTGCCCCAAAAACTCCTTTAAGCTTCTGGGTTTCAAGTCAACATCTGGCAAAGTGAAATCGGGTGCCTTGTCTCCGACATTAATTTTGCTTACCATAAAGATCAATCCTTAATTCTAGAAAAAAGATAAGCGGGTATAAATGGATGACGCTTTTTAGCCAAAAGTAAAAGCACATGGGCAAATCTTGTTGAGAACGCATATTTCGCATTTGGGTTTTCTTGCAATGCATACTTGTCTGCCGTGGAAAATCAGCAGGTCAGTAAGTTTCATCCACTTGTCTTTTGGAGTAATTTGCATTAGGTCCTGTTCTATTTTAGCAGGTTCATCGTGCTCTGTAAGCCCAAGCCGCTGTGAAACTCTGCGGACATGGGTGTCCACTGCTATGCCGGAGATTATGCCGTAAGCATTGTATAACACTATGTTAGCGGTTTTTCTTGCCACTCCAGGCAGTTCCAGCATTTCCTCCATTGTCTTAGGTGCTTGGGAATTGTATTTTTCGATTAGGAGTCGGCAGCACTTTTTTAGGTTTCTGGCTTTGTTATGGTAGAAGCCTGTTGAACGAATATCTTGTTCTAACTCTTTTATGTCAACATTAGCATAGTCTTCAGGTGTGCGGTATTTTTTGAACAGTTTTTGGGTTACTATGTTTACTCTTTCGTCAGTTGTTTGAGCCGAGAGCATGGTTGCTACGAGTATTTCCAATGGGTTGGAGTAGTTTAGGGCTGTTTTTGCGTTAGGGTACTGTTTTTCAAGCAGTTCGATTATTTTTGCTACTCTCTGTTTGGGTTCAAGGTATATTTCTGGTCTTTTCATTTAGCGTTCTCCTTAGAAGTATGCATGACCGTTAATGTAGTGGACTGGTGGGGAAATAAAAGTTTGCTTCGATGGATAATCGTTTTAACATTTGTTTAATAATATAGTTGTAGGCTTCAAATTTGCAAACATTTATCTGATTGTTATTGCGTAATGTTTATATAATTTCCAATAATCTGAAAATATGTTAATTTAGTGAAGTGGGCAGTTATGGTTAACCCAACAAGAATAACCGTTGCATTTGACAAAACAACAGCTGACTTACTAGAAAAAATAAGCACCGAAGCACAAGTATCACAAAGCGAAGTCATGCGCCGTGCCCTAAAATTCTACAACGAAAACAAGGCTCTCGAAGACCCGGCAACCAAGAAAAAAATTCTCGCCTACATGGATATGCTTCTTAGCGGAGAACACATCATCTTAGATGTTGACCACTGGCTTATGTTCTTGCGGTTAATCGCTTCATCTCCTGAGCAGGAAAAGTTTTGGAGTGAGCATAAAGAAGTAGCTCGAGCCCATTGGGAACAGCTGAAAACAAAGGTGCGTTCAGCAGAAGAAATGCTGGTCAGGCTTGAGATCTGCAACTTTTACCGTTTAACAAAAAACGCTCCGAACGACTACACATTGGTTTTAGTCTCGGAGACTTCAAAAGATTTCATCAGAATATTCCTTGAAGAATACTTTGCGGCCATGGGTGTTAAGGCAGAGATAAAAGAGAACTTAACTAAGCTCAGAGTAACAGTAAAACCCGGCACACCAAGAATGTAAACAGGCTCCATGATTTTTTCAACTTCTAAGCCTCTGTGGTCTGCACAAAACTTTTTACCCCTCGTATCACACTAACCAATATTCTAGGTGACCCAAGTTTGAGCTTGAAACTAAAAGTTGATGGAAAAGAAATACTACTAAACGAATTTGTTGAGAAAATCTTAAGCGGAACCATAACAGGCGCCGTAACTTCCCTTCGAGGAATAAAAGAGGACTGGAAAAAAATCGAGGTTGAAATCCAACAATAAATTTAACCATTAAATTCAACAGTGCTCTCAATTTCAGCAAACATTTCTCTTTTAGCCTTGCATATTGGGCAAATGTATGGGGGGTCTTCCCTAAACACTACGTATCCGCATTGTTTGCAATACCATAACTTCTTTTTAACTCCCGATTGCGCTTTTTCCGCTTTGGCTGGCGGTTTTTCTTGCCCTCCTTGCGCGGGTGCTTGTTTAGAGGCGGCTGCTTGCGTTCCATAGGCTCTTGCTTGTTTCTCGAGTGGTCTTCGCTCGGGAACCTCAGGTAAGTTTTTGCTTTCGTAAACTTGTTTGTTAACATAGAGTCTGCAATAGCATGAGCCGTACTGGGCGACGTCTGGATCTCGATAGTCACAGGGACAAATAATGTCTCGGTCATATTCGAATATGCCTGAGGTAAGCCTGCAGGGGCATAAAGGGTAACCGTAGCGGTCTTCGTTTGTTTTTAATCCTTCAAGGAAGCCCTGTAGAAGTTCAGGCTGAGGCGTTAGATAGTACCCGTATGTTTTAGCGTCAGCTTCAGCTCTTCTGCGAACTTGCTCTATCGTGGTCAAATTTCAAGTACCTCTTTGAGCTTGTCTTTCCGAAAACCAGTAATCACAACTTTATCATCTACAATTGTGGTGGGATAAATAAGACTTCCAACTTTGCTCTGGATTACGTCGCGAATTTTCTGCTTATCGTCTTCGTCACACAAATCAACATAGATGTATTCGTATTCGACATTGTTCTCGTTTAGAAACTCCTTGGTCAACTTGCACCAAACGCAAGTGCTTAAAGCGTACAAAGTAACCTTATGGTTGTTTTTTTTACCAGAAACCTTTGAGAACTGCATATTCTCACACCTAAACTTTGGTTTAAGCCGAATATAACTGTTTACATTGACCAAAAAACTTGAACTTTAGGCGGTTTAGCATAAAGCTATGCTGGTGTAAGGTTGCCAAAAGCGTTCTGTACCACCTCTGACATGGCAGGATGAATATGCATTGCTTGCACGATGGGCGCAAAACCCGTTTCAGAAACCATTGCATTTATGATTTCTTGAATGAGTATTGAAGCTTCAGGACCTATTATGTGGGCGCCAAGGATTTTGCCTGTTTCTCTTTCAACCACCACTTTCACGAAGCCTTCAGGAAATCCCATAGCTGCGCCCATGGCTGTTTCACCGTAAGGGGCTTGTCCCACGAGAATGTTGTGATATTGCTCTTTAGCTTGTTCCTCTGTTAAGCCGACGGAGGCAACTTGCGGATGACTAAAAACTGCGTGAGGCGCCGCTGAGAAATCCATTTTAACCTTATGATCATGAACGGCGTTATGCCAAACTACACCTGCCTCATAATTGGCCACATGCTTGAACATTTGAATGCCAATAGCGTCGCCGAAAGCCCAAATGTTCTTTTTGCTGGTTTCAAGGTACTCGTCAACTTTTATGAATCCACGCTCGTCTAGTTCTACTCCTGTTTTTTCTGGTTTTAAAATGTCAGCTTTGGATACTCTGCCTGTGGCAACCATCACTGACTCAGCGGAGAACTCATGTTGGCTGTCGTCTTGGCGGTTTTTTGCAATGAGCTTTTTTAGTTGGCCTTCTTGTTTTGCTTCGGTAACCTCAAAGCCGGTGTATATTTCCATTCGCTGTTGCATTTCCTTCTTTAATAATTCAGAGATTTCTGGTTCCTCTTCAGGCACCACTCGGTAGGGCCTTTGGAGTATGGTGGTTTTTGTGCCGATGCCTGAGAAGAAGTGCCCGTACTCCATGCCAACGTAGCCTCCGCCAATAATTAGTATGCTTTTGGGCGGCGTTTGTAATTCTAAGACCGTGTCACTTGTCAGGTAACCTATGTTTTCTATACCTTTGATTGGCGGTATCCCGGGACGTGCGCCTGAAACAATAAAAATCATTTCTGCCGTAATTGTGTGTGCGCCGACCTGCATGGTGTAATCTGAGATGAACTCGCCTTTTTCCTTAAACCATGTAAGGTTAAGAGTGGCTTCAACCGTTTGTGCCTGATGCCCTGAGTCATGGTTAACCAGCGTATGCATCCTAGTCATCATATTGTTGAAATCAACCGATTCCACGGTTGCGTGGACGCCCAGTTTCCTTGCCTCTTTAATGGCGGCGATAACATCGGTTGGGTATATCAGCATTTTGGAGGGAACACAACCAACATTTATGCATGTGCCACCCATTTTTCCGTGCTCAACTAGTGCTGTTCTGAAACCTTGCTCAACTGCTGCTGAAGCAACAAGCATTCCAGAGCCTGAACCAATAACGATTACATCGAATCGCTCCATAACAAAGCCTCACACAGTTAAGTGAAATGTTGAATGACAAATAAACTTTTCAACTATTATTTTTGTGGTTGGAAAATCTTTTATGCGAGTTAGAGATAATATAATTTGAGGATTTTCATGGCAAAACCAACCAAACCAACAAAAGCAGAAGAAGAAAAGAAAAAGAAAGCCTACTATGCCAAAACCGAGAAAAAAGCCAAACAGGTTAAAAAGTAAGCTTTTTGCTCAGGAATTTTGGCAAGCACCTTTCATCGTGGATAGCGTCGAAGCTTTCCAGTTCACCTTTTGTTAGTGGCAACACAATTCTTGACACTAAACCGTTTAAGCTGTATGGAAGCCGTATTAAGCGCATTTCGCCAGAAGTGACCCATTCGTCAATGTGAAACCCAGCGCTTTTTACTTGCTGTGCAAGGTCAAGCCTCTCTTTGGTATTCAACAGGTAGGCTTGTTGGTCTAAAACATGCAGGTGGAAGCCTCTGCCAGAATAAACAACCCTGACCTCAGAAAAACGATTTGCAAGAAACTCGTAGAGGCGTAGTGCTTCCTGCTTAACCATTTCCAGTTCTAATTCGCAGAAACTAAACCCTTGGTGTCGCTTCATTTTATCTGCTAAGGTACCGTGGATTGGGCAGGTTATGTTTTCTGGGTCAAGGTCGAAAGCGAGCTCTTGACCAATCTTGTGGTCGTTTTCATCATAGACGTTTCGGTCGTAGTATACTGCTTCAGGCAAAAACTCAATTATCTGCCCTTTCACGTCCTCTAAGCCTGAATACTCATCGATTATTATGGTTGTTGAAGCGTCTTCTTTGTATTTTTCGGGGTAAATTTTTGTGTGCCTGCCTATGATTACCGCAAACTTTACTTTGTCGCTTTGACTGCCGAACCATTGGGCAACTTTTTGAAGATTAAATTCAGAACTGTAGAATTGTTTTCTTTCTTCAAGAGTGGAGTATCTCATCCCAATGGGCAAATAGTACTGAACCATTCAAACCACCTAAAATAATAGGATAGTTATCCCAAAAATGTTTTGTGGAAGAACCCTGAGTAGGATACTGTTAAGTTATTTGACCCAATAGTTGCTGGCATCAAAGGGGTTACTGAGTACATCTTCGTATGGTGGAGAAGTGATAACAAAATCCGCTTGAACCACAAAACAAATCTATAACCTCATCATAAAATAACTATAATGGTGCGGGTAGTGGGATTTGAACCCACGTTTCCAGCTTCGGAGGAGCCATCACACTTAACCGAGCTATGTTATGCCCGCACTATTTTTCTTCTCACCTTTTATTATATAAGTGCCTATTTTAAGCGTTCTGGAACACAAGGGCATACTAACTCATGTTGAATGGGAGAAAAAAATCAAAAAAAACGTAGGAGTTGCCTAACCTATCTTCCGAGCAATGGATTCCAAGTGCTTCATCGAATCCTGATTTACCGCAGGTTTAGTAGCTAAATATTTTTTCATCTTCTCTACCCCAACTAAATCACGAATTTTCGCTGTCTCTTTCCGTTGCTCAGATTTGTTGAAGTTTCGTATAGTAGCAGGGTTCACATATTTCCCAAATTGCGGTCGCAAATCTGGATAACGCCGAATGTCATACGCATATTTGTCTCTTGAAAAGACTTTTGCTCTAGGTTCGCTGTCGCCACCACCTCTCTGTTTGAAAGTAGAACCTAAAACATCAACATACGCAAAAACGCCTAAGAAATCATCTGACACAATCTCGGTCGCTTCATAGGATGGTCCTATGCCAGCGTTAAACGCAAAAATTACAGTCTGTTCCAGAGGAATAACCGACTTCTTTATTGTGGAAAGAAGATACGCAAAGTCATCTTCGTAATCCATTATATCATTGAAACCGCAATCAATTGCAAAAGCTCGAATGCCCTCAGAAGCATAAAAATCAATTATTGGTCTAGCAAACTTGGATGGCAGAAATGGAACCATGCCGACAATTTCTTTGCCGTTCTTAGGCATCCTTATCTCGTCTATTATTAGCTTCATCATTTTTTTGTAAGATTCTATTCTATCCAAGCTAAGGCTAGGCGTTTTAAGCCCAGGCCTATCGCCCATAAGTAATGCTTTCTTTACTGTAGGTAGAAACACCACTTTGTCACTTGCCCCATGCAAGGCATGAGCAATTACCCTAAGGTTATCGTCGCTCGGAAAATCATTATACTTAAAGTCAAAAAGTGTAGCGTTTAGCTTATCAGTTGCAAATTCTTCTTTAACAGCATCGGCAAAGGGCTTTATGTGTCTAGTTACCAAAGAGTCAACTACTTTTTCGTCAATATGTCGAATAATTTCCTGAATCTTTATGTCAGGGTCAAATTTGTTGGCTCTTTGCGAAACAACGGGACTATCAAAGCAAAAGTTGCTATTGTCGGATGTTATTTGCTTCTTGATTAGCCCTAGTTCTTCATCTCGACCCTTTTCTTGGATTTTAAATATTTGTCCCATAAATATTTAATCAAGTTGTTCAACATTTAAAACTATGTGCTATATCGAGGATTACGGTCTTAACGCGCCTTCAAGGAAATATTCACTTATGGTTTTGCAGTTAAAAGACCGATGCGACCGCAAAGAAATGGACATCATTCACTTGCACAAGATAATCCGTTATTTTGAGTACCTAAGAAACACAACAGAAATCAGGTTCTCGAACTTTAAACTAGGAGTTGTCTCATACGAGTTAGAAAAGAACCTTGAGACACTCCAAGACTCTGGCTTAGTAGAAAAAGACGATAAGAACTATGTTCTTACAGAAGAAGGGCAAGAAATAGCCGAAAAGTTGCTGTCTGGTCTAGACAGGAAAGACCTTGAAAAATTGATTTTCGCCAAACAACAACTAAATGACTTGACCCCTGATGAGCTGATGTACTTTATGTATCGTCTCATTCCTGAATCAGTTGTTAATTCTACCGAGTTTTCAAGGTTAGAAAAAAAGAGAGTACCTCTTGTTCAGAGTCTTTTCCTGAAGGGTCGCATAAATTCAACTACAGCCGCTAAGTGGCTTGACATGAGCGAGAAAGATTTCCTTGGCTCTCTCTGCAAGTAAAAAGAAGTATGTTTTTGATACTTCACCGTCGATAATGCTTCTTGAAAAGTGCCAACTAAAAGCGCAGTTGTTGGCATTCTCTAACAAATTTACCATAACAGCACCTACTCGCGTCATGGAAGAATATTGTATGGGGGATAGTGAAAACCCTAAACCGAATGCTGATGCATTCAGAGAAGTTTTTAGCCCAACTGATGTGAAGCTAGATGTTGAGTTGCTTCCTTACTTCTACTATGAGTCAACTTCTGGCGAAATTTGGGTTGTTTCTTACGCTCGCCAACATACCGAGTTTATTTGTGTAATTGATGAAATGTTTGCTCGAAATGTCTGCAACCTTCTGAAAGTGAAGGTAATCGGAACAATCGGCATAATCAAAGAAATGAAAGACAACGATTTTTTAACCCGACAAGATTTAAGAAACATACGCAGCGCAATCAAAAACTGTAGGTTCTATCTCTCAAAAGAACTGTTGCATCAACTCGACCAAATCTGTGGCTCATCCATTTAGGTCAAATAACTTAACAGTATCTCTGAGTAGAAAACCTAATATTCAGGTTTTTCTGAATTTAATATTAATATGGTGAATTTTTATGCCAATAGACCCTGATTTTCAAACAAAACGCCAAGTTGTCGGCGAACATAACGGACATAAAGTTTGGGGACCAGTTGAAGCCCCGCTGAAACTGGGTATTCATGGGACATCCAGTGCTGTAGACTGGGATTCCTGCATTGGAGACGGAGTATGCATAGACGTTTGCCCCGTTTCATTGTATGATTGGGCTGAATCTCCTGGGCACCCGCTTTCTGAGAGGAAATCTGACCCTGCCCGCGAAAACGACTGCATACAATGCTTAGCATGCGAAATGCAGTGTCCAGCGCAAGCGATAAAAATCACCCCGCCACCATAAAACAAGCGCTGATTTGCTGTAGCCTTTTTTGCCTTTTTGCACCTTTTTTAACCTTTTTTAACCAAATTTTACCTTTTCTAGCCCCAGCCTAAACCAAATACAAGCCCTGAACAATAAAAGGAGCTTGAAAAACGCTTTTCAGAAAAATGAGTCGGAGCGGTCATTTTAGTTGCTTATCTGCACACAAAAAATAAGAAAAAGGTAAGCCGTAAGCTTACTTTACGAGGCTAAGGTTTTTGTTAACTTTATCCCAGTTGACGATGTTCCAGAAGGCTTCAACGAACTTTGGCCGCTCGTTCTTGTAGTCCAAGTAGTAAGCGTGTTCCCAAACATCCAAAACCATCAAGATGTTGAATGTTGGGTAAACGTTCATGTTGTGTTTTTCGATTTGCATTATCAGTGGTCTTCCGATGCATGGGTGCACGGCTAAGGCAGCCCATCCTGAACCTTCAACGCTTGTAGCAGCCATCGTGAATTCCTTTTTGAACCGCTCGAAGCTTCCAAAGCCCATATCAATCATGTCGGCTACGGCTCCGCCTGGTTTTCCTCCGCCTTTGCCTGCTGGCGCCATGTTTTCCCAGAATGCAGTGTGCAAGATATGTCCTCCGACGTTGAAGGATAACTCTTTCAGCATGGCTTTCATATCGACGTCAGCGTTTTCGCTGCGTGCCTTGTCAAGTTTTTCAAAAGCCGCGTTTGCACCGTTCACGTAGGCTTGATGGTGCTTGTCGTGGTGGAGTTTTAGTTGTTGCTCTGAAATGTATGGTGCTAGAGCATTATAGTCATAGGGCAGTTTTGGTAGACTAAACGATTTTACTTTCTCCATAAAATTCACCAAAAATCAAACAAACCAAAGGAAAAAACAACTAATATACTTTACCATAAGCAAAATGAGAGGCTCAATTCTTTAAAAAACAAGGTTAGACACTTAGAGCGTGAGTATAGCTTATTACCTGCTTTTGATTAACTATTTTCTGGTGAGTTTTATGACTAAAACTGATGAGAACCTGAAAGCTGCTTTTGCAGGCGAATCCCAAGCGAACAGATTGTATTTGGCTTTCGCTAAGAAGGCGGAGGAAGAAGGCTTAACACAGATTGCTAAACTATTTAAAGCGGCGGCTGAAGCAGAAACAGTCCACGCTCTAAACCATTTGCAGGTAACTGGACAAGTAAAATCAACCGCTGAAAACTTAGGCACTGCGATTACTGGAGAAACATACGAGTTCAAAAAAATGTATCCCGAATTCATCGCTGACGCCAAGAAGGAAGGAAATAAACACGCTGAAATTAGCTTTGATTTCGCAAACAAGGTTGAGCAAATCCACGCAGGCTTATACCAGAAAGCACTTGATGCATTGAAAAACAAAAAAGAACCTGCCAAGGTAGACTATTACGTGTGCCCCGTCTGCGGAAACACGTTTGAAGGCTCAGCGCCCGACAAGTGCCCAATCTGCGCAACGCCTAAAGAGAAATTCATGAAAATAACATAAAAAAGTTAAGATTTGATTTTTTGGGCTATTTGCTGCCCAAAATCAAAACATTTTTTCAAATCTTCCTCGTCTGGAACATATTTTACTTCAACGCTTGGTTCATGCACTTCAAAGCCAGCCTTTTTCGCCATATCAACCATGCCTTTAACTGCTCCTCCTCCCCAGCCGTAAGAGCCAAAGAAACCCCAAAGTTTACCTTTAGGTTTCAATCCAGTTATGTACGTTAAAAACGAGCCTAAACTGGGAAACATCTGATTGTTTAGCGTTGGCGAACCCACAATCACCGCCTTTGCGTCGAGAATTTCGGTTACTACGTCGGTGTTGTCTGTTGCTCGAAGCTTGAGAAGTTTAACTTCGACGCCTCCGCTGGTTATGCCGTCTGCTATGGCTCTTGCCATTTTGTCTGTGCTTCCCCACATGGTATCAAAAACCACAACCGCCTTCTGTTTAGCCGCGCCGGAGCTCCAGTTCAAGTAAGCATTAATTATCTTCGACGGGTCTTTTCGCCAAATTATGCCGTGGCTTGGCGCAATCATCTCGATAGGAATCCCCATCTGAACAACTTCCTGAATCTTCCTTGTTATCAGCGGTGCAAAAGGCATCAAAATATTAGCATAATACGTTATGGCTTCTTCCATAAGCGCGCACTCATCAACCTCGTCATCAAAGCGCCCTGAACTGGCAAGATGCTGCCCGAAAGCATCGTTTGGCATAAGGATTTTGTCTTCAACTATGTAGGTGAACATGCTGTCTGGCCAATGCAGCATAGGCGCCTCAATAAACCGCAAAGTACGCTTTCCGAGCTTCAGTTCATCGCCACTTTTAACGGTTTCAACCACGTTGAAGTCTGCCCCGTAATGCTCGATTAAGGCATCTTTTCCTCTTTGAGAAGCAAGTATCTTGGCGTTTTTCGCAAGCTTCGCAATCACTGGCAAGCTGCTTGAATGGTCCATCTCCACATGATTAACTATTATGTAATCAATTTTTTCAAGACTCGTTAACTCCGAGATGTGCTCGATAAGCTCATTTGAGAAATTGCTTTTCACGGTATCTACGAGCGCTATCTTTTCATCTGAAATCAAGTATGCGTTAT
The DNA here is from genome assembly GCA_050015395.1 of Bathyarchaeia archaeon. Classification (GTDB taxonomy): domain Archaea; phylum Thermoproteota; class Bathyarchaeia; order Bathyarchaeales; family Bathycorpusculaceae; genus Bathycorpusculum. Next base: position 23,695 of record JBEKBM010000001.1, on the reverse strand, counting down.
AGGTGCTTCCTCGGCGGGTAATGAAGCCGTGAAAATCTCGTAAGTTCCAATCGACAACTCCAACCCAGTTTACTCCTTCCTTCAAAACAACATTAACCATAATATCTTTCACTCCTTTGTCACGTTTACTCTATAACTTATTTTAACGCCTACCTTCTCAAAAAGGATTCCTACAGGCAATTTTCAAGCGTTAACTTATGCAGCCTTTCAATTCTATCCTGCGGCGCATCAGTTTTAATTTGTATATCAAAGGTCTCCTCAGCTATGGTTCCTGTTTCATCCGATTTTACGGCTTTAACCTTAACTTTTAACCCTTTGGGTTCTAAACGCATTTTCTTAGCTGTCAAGACGCAAATTGTGGCATAACAGCCTACGTGGCTCATGACGCAAAGTTCAAGGGATGTAGCTCCAAGTCCTGTTCCCAGGTCAGGTGCAAGGTCCACTATGTAACTGTGTGCTTCGTTATCGTCAAGGGCTATTTGGAAGCCTTCAATTAACTTGGCGTTTGCATAGATTTTTGCGGTCAAGTTTTCGCGCTCCAATTTAAGGTTGCAAAAATCAAGTTTTGAATGTTTTCAAGCGTTTATATGGATTGCGTTTTACGAATTTTTGAAAAACCTCAGGGCGTATCAAGTTTGCCATAGATGGAAGGAAGAGCGGTCAATTTTGCTGTTGGCCTCCTAGCAAAATCGGGTAGGAGGGAGGGGGGTACTTTTTAGCTGGTAAAACTGCGCCAAAAAAGATAGGGGTCGGGCCATTTTTTGTTTGTGAACTGCCTTATCAAAATTAGGGTATTGGTAAGTAAGTCATTTGCTATGGAAATTGGCTCAAGAAGGCTTAGAGGTATACTATTTGCTCGGTTGCCCGACTAGTTAAAAGTGGTATGTCTTGGGGTAAGCCCGGCTTCTTTGTATGTTATCGTATATGCGTAAAAATAAAAAATCAATATATGCCTCTGTCAGCTTACTTTATATTTGCCAAGTGCAAAAATTGGCAAGGCGAATATGAAGGTAGGTTTTTATGAGTTTGATTCCTGATGACAAGAAAGAACTACTTAAAAACGATTTTAAGGAGAAACTGGTCGACCCAGTTAAAATTGTCATGTTTACCCAAGAGTTTGAGTGCCATTTCTGCTCTGACACAAGAAAACTAGTACAAGACTTAGCCACTCTCAATGACAAGATAACGACGGAGATTTACGATTTTGTAGCTGATGGCGCTAAAGCCAAAGAATACGGCATCGACAAAATTCCAGCCTTAGCAATAATAGGCAAAAAAGATTATGGCGTGCGAATTTACGGGATACCATACGGGTATGAACTTCAAACTTTAATTGAAGCAATCATTAATGTTTCAAGAGGCAAAACTGACCTTTCAGACAACACTAAGTCAATTCTAAAAGAGGTCAAATCTCCGGTTCACATTCAAGTCTTCGTTACACTAACCTGCCCCCATTGTCCTGTTGCGGCGGCGGTTGCACATAAATTGGCTATCGAAAGCGACTTGGTGAAAGCGGACGTGATAGAAACCAGCGAGTTTCCAGATTTAGCCCTGAAGTACAATGTAATTGGTGTACCGAAGATAGTTATTAATGAGAAAGTAGAATTTGTTGGAGCATTCAATGAGGACCTGTTTGCGGAGCATGTGCTGTTGGGCGCGTTCTAGAAAAGGGAGCAGTTAACGAGTGAATCAAAAAGGCAACAGTGAAACTTTAGCTTAAATGGCAGTTAGAAACTTAACACTAAAGGTTTAGTGTCCTCCGTAACTGCAACTATGTCCTGGCTTCCCAGAGACGCCAGCGTATTTTGCTGGGTCTTTGTCGAAAGTGGTTTTGCAGGAGGAGGCACAGAAATAGAAAGTTTTGCCGTTGTAATCAGATTTAAATTTTGCTTTTTTCTCGTCAACCATCATGCCGCAAACTGGATCTTTAGCCATAATCATTTTCACCTCACGTTAGACATTTTATTGATTTACTTTGCTTGATTTAAACTTAGCCAGCTTCAGAAGTGCCGAGTTACTGACTACGGTTAAACTACTTATCGCCATTGCCCCAGCCGCATACATGGGGTTCAGCAAGCCTGCGGCTGCAATTGGAATCATAACTGCATTGTAACCGAAAGCCCAAAACAGGTTAGTGTCAATTTTGCGCATGGTTTTCTTGCTTAGCTCAACACCTAAGGCTACGTCTCGCAAGTCATCTCTTATGAGCACTATGCCGCCTGTTTCTTTGGCAATGTCAGTTCCGCTTCCAATCGCAATACCAATATCTGCCTGTGCCAGTGCTGGCGCGTCGTTGATTCCGTCACCAACCATAGCTACAACTTTTCCTTCTTTCTGCAACTTTTTGATGGCGTCTACCTTTTGCCATGGCAGAACATTCGCAATAACCTGAGTTATGCCTAACTGTTGGGCTATAGCCTTGGCGGTTCGTTCGTTATCTCCTGTCAGCATTGCAACTTCCAGATTCATGCCCTTGAGCTGCTCTATGGCTTCGGCGGCGCTCTCTTTCGGAGTATCCATTGCCGCAATTAACCCAGCAGCACTGCCATCGACGGCTAGTATCATGACGGTTTTTCCTTGCGCTTCCAGCGCTGTAAGATCAGCTTCTAACTCGCTGATGGAAACGTTTTGTTCCTGCATTAACTTGCGGTTCCCAAGTAGCACCTTTTTGCCGCCGACAATGCATTGGACACCTCTGCCGGGTAAGGCTTCAAAACTGTCGGATTGAAGAATGTCTACTTTAGCGGCTTCGGCTTTGCCAAGTATTGCTTCTGCCAAGGGATGTTCTGAACCTTTCTCAGCGGTACCTGCATATCGTAGCACGCTTTGTTGAGTGTAGGCGTTGTAGGTTTTGATGTCGGTTACGCTTGGTTCTCCCTTTGTCAAGGTGCCGGTTTTGTCGAATACGACGGTTGTGAGTTTTCTTGCTTTTTCAACGTATTCTCCGCTCCGTAGGAGTACGCCGTACTCGGCTCCTTTTCCGACACCTGCGAGGATGGCTGTCGGAGTGGCTATGCCTAAAGCGCATGGGCAAGAGATTAACAGCACAGCCAGCAGGACTAAGAATGCCTTTGCAAAATTGAAGCCGCTTGTTATGTACCAGTAGCCAAATGAGATGGCGGCAACAGTAAATATCATGGGAACAAACCATCTGATGACACGGTCGGCGAACCTTTGCACTGGAGCACTTGAAGCTTGGGCCTCTTCAACAAGGTGAACTATTTGTGATAGAGCGGTTTCGTCGCCGATTCGTGTGGCTTTTATGGTTAAGAGCCCAGTTTTGTTGATTGTGGCGCCGATGACTTCGCTTCCGACAGTTTTCTCGACAGGGATGCTTTCGCCAGTGAGGAGTTTTTCGTCTACTGATGAGTAGCCTGCGGTTACGGTGCCGTCGATTGGGATTTTTTCGCCTGGTTTAACGATGATTGTGTCGCCTACTTGCACTTCCTCTATTGGCATGTCGGTTTCTTTTCCGTCTCTGACGACTCTGGCCATGGTTGGTTGAAGTTCGAGCAGTTTTCGTATTGATGCCGCGGAACGGCGTCGAATTAATTCTTCGATGTATTTGCCCAGCAGAACAAATGCAAGTATGCCAATGGCTACATCAAGATAGTTTACTCCTGTGCTAGCCCTTGGTAAAACGAATAGGCTTAGGGCTCCGTATGTCCAGCCTGCTAGGACACCGACAGTGACTAGTACATCCATGTTTACGTTGCGGTTCTTCAGCGACAGGTATGCACCCTTGTATATGCGGAAGCCTGCTATCCACACGACAGGTGTCGATACCGCGAATACGGCAAGGTTAACGACTTGTAGCCCGCCGCTTACCTCAAAATACATTACTGCCGCCAAGAGACCGAAAAGCGTAACTACCTTTAATCCAAGGGCTGCTACCACGCCGATTAAAGTGACTGCCACTCTGCGCTGCATAGCTTTCAGTTCACGTTCGGGTGCCGTGTAGACGTCGGCGCATTGTTGGCTGCAGAAATAGTAGGTTCGGTCGCCTATTTTGCGGCTTATGGCTGTTTCCGTGTCAACGTCCATGCCACATACTGGGTCTCGTACTTTCGTCATAACTTTCTCTCTTTATGTTGGGATATGGGTATTTGGGTTTTTGTCCATATAAATGTGTCTGAAAAAGATATATCTTTTAATCAATCATAAGCAAAAAAATAATTAACCAAACAAACTCTCCACCACAACAAAAACTCCAACAGCAATAACTACAACAAAGAGAAACATAGCAATCGAGCGGAAACTTTCTGATTGAAACTTACCCCTGTCCTGCAAGAACTGGAACACTAAAATGGCAAAAGCCAGCCAGAAAACCCCGAGCATAACTGCGCCAAGAACATCGCTAAACCAGTGAACGTTCAAGTATATTCGACTGAAACCCACCACAGACGTTACCGCAACAAATCCTGTGCCAATCGAGGCTCGCGCTCTTGTACTTTTCCAGTGCTGCCAAGCAAAAAAAGCAAGGGTACCACAAAATACTATACTTCCAGCTGTATGACCGCTTGGAAAAGAAAACCCAGAATCAACAACTAATCCGTTCAAAGGCCTGGGAGATTGAACCAAACCTTTAACAAACGAAACGATTAATGCATCTCCACCCATTGCGCCCAGCAGCAATAAGCCTTCGGCTCTGTGGTTCTTTATGAAAAGATAAGCCGCAAGCACCAAAGAAAATAGCACTAGAATGGTAGTATCAAAAACAACCGCAATTCCTTCGGCTATAACAGTGAATGAGTGTGATTGAATCGATGGAATCCAAACGTTAACTCCAACGTCAAATGAGTGAAAGCTTGCTCTAAAAAGTGTGACAAGCAAAAAACCTGCAAGAAACACTATGCAAACAAGAATTAGTAGCTGTTCGTTTCGGGATAGTTTTGGGTTGTTCAATATTGGTTGGCCTGTATTTTTAGAGCCAGTGTTATGGATTAAGTCTGCGGTATAACGGAGGCGCTATTAAGCGTGAACTTAGGTTATTGTGCAATGGGTTATTCTAACCGTTTAATTATGTGGTACCCAAACTGTGTCTTTACAGGATCAGAAGTTTGACCTTTCTCAAGCGCGAAAGCAGCTTTCTCAAACTCCTTAACCATCTTGCCCCTTGTAAAAGTGCCAAGGTCTCCGCTGTTCTTAGCGGATGGACATAGAGAAACATTTTTGGCGATGGAGCCGAACTTTTCACCCTTATCAAGCCGAGCTTTAATGTTTTTGGCTTCTGTTTCTTTCTTGACAAGTATGTGCGCGCAGTGAATTTTATCTGCCATAAACAAAGTTAACATCATCTTAAGCATATAACTTTTACTTGCAAAATCGAAGCATTTTCCATCAGAAAATGTCTTATCCCTTCAACAGGCTAACAAAAAATAAGAAAAAATGAAATAAAAGGCAATTTCGCTTTGTCAACATGCCCAAAAACACATAAAAGCGTTAAAATGCTCAGCCGCGGCTTTCCCGCTACTTCGAAGTTCGAAGTATCTGCCAACATAATTGTTATTACAAAAGCAACCAATACTTTGTATATGGCAAACGCTATTCCGCTCAAAAATATAGAACAAGAACAAAAAGTCGACTATGCTACGGTAGAGCAAATTGCAAAAATTATGAGATTTTTAAGAAATATTGAAGATTAAGGAAGCTTCCCAACTGACATGAGAAACGGAGCAACGCTAAACAAATAGGCGCTCATTACACCCGTTAAAGCCTTTATGACCTTAATCTGACCGTTTTTTAGCACGTTGACGCTATTTCGACTGGGTAAAGTAAGATTTGCGCCTAATTACTTCGTGGTGTATATTTAGCTCTTGTTTTTTCTTCTTTAGCGCTTTTTTTCTACATTAAAAAACAGACTTTTCTATGTTGAAAAGCACCGTTCTGCATGCAAAGTGCGCGGTCTTCGCTCTATGCACATCCATGTTGAATCATATTTGAAGCCTATTAGAAGCATCTAGTAGACCGGGTAGGTAGGCTGAGCACACACAAATACCCTAAGACAAAAAACGAGAGCTAAATACATACACTTCGTGAATTCTTTATAAGCTAAGTCATCGTTTGGTATTTTGTATGCAATCGGCATTGCCACTTGTGGCTATTGTTAAAGGTGAGCGAGGTCACGAGCCCGTTTTCAAAGCGCTCGATATGATTGATTATAAGAAAGCCTTAGTGGGTTATGATAAAGTTATCATTAAAGTTAACTTTATTTGTGAGAAAACTTGGGAGTCAGGCGCTACTACTGATCCCATCGTTGTTGAAGCGATTATTTTGAAGTTGAAGGAGTTGCCTGTGAAGGTTTACGTTGTTGAATCAGACGCCACCATGACTAATGCAGACAAAGCTTTTGTGGCTACAGGCATGAAAGATATGTGCCTCCGCAATGACGTTGAATGGTTAAATCTTAGGCATATTAAGGATAAGGTAAAACTGAAAGTTCCAGGCTGCGAGACATTAAATGATATCACAGTGCCTCGCATAGTCACGGAATCAGCTATTATAAGTGCAGCTAAACTCAAAACTCATTCTTCTACAACCGTGACTTTAGGTATGAAGAACATGTTCGGTTTACTTCCTGATAAATTCAAAGCAAAGTACCATGCAAAAGGCATAAGCGATGTTGTAGTTGATATTAACACGGTTATTAAGCCAGCGTTAACGGTTATCGACGGTTTTGTGGGCATGGAGGGTAAAGGTCCAGTGGATGGCACACCGGTTAAAATGAACCTGATTATTGCTGGAACTAACGTTGTTGCAACTGACGCTACTGCTTGCCATGTTATGGGCATTGAGCCAAGGAAAGTAAAGCATATTTGTAAAGCCAGCGAAAAAGGCTTAGGCAGCATGGAAGCACAGGTGTTAGGCGAAAAAATAGTTAATGTACAAAGAATATTCAAATCGGCCAAGGATTGAACAGCAAGAGTTTACCTAATTAAAATTTTATGACTTGATACTGCGTTTTTTGCCGTAGTAACGCAAACAAGATCGAGGTTCACAACAGCAATTGACATGAGAAGAAAATAGTTAGTTAATAAAGAAGGGAATAATCTCTCAGCTATCGATTGAGAGATACACGCGCAATTCAATAAGCTTAAATTTACTCGATTACCTGAATTGCACCTTCAGGACATTGGGCTTCACATGCTCTGCAGACTAAGCACTCGCTTACTTTGGTTGGTGTAGATTTGCCGTCTTTGATTTCATAAACGCCTACAGGGCAAGTGTTTACGCATGTTTCGCATCCGGTGCATTTGGGATCAACAACTATTTTTACCATATTTGTTTACCTCTGCAATTTTATTTGAGAAGCTATGGTGTAAAATAAAAGGGTTTAGGTTTTTTAGTGCGCTTTTTCACGTAGTCTTAGCAGTATTCCGTTTATTGTTGATTCCGTTTTGTCTTTGCGTTTCTGGTAGTCTGCAATGTTTTTCTTGTAAGTTTCTATTGAAATTTCGCCTTTATTTTGTTGGGATTCAAGGTTTTTGATGTTATTCTCAGCCTCGGTTAAGTCTGCTTCAGCAGAATCAAGTTGTTTAATTAAATCTGCGTAAGCACTGCCTGAGCTTCGGAATGCATCTTTTAATCTGCTTGTATTTCTTGTAAGTGTTTCTAAACGGATCTCTATGGCTCTGCGTTGAACTTTGTATTGGCGTCTGGGCATCTTTCCTTTTTGCGCTCTTGTATCCAACGATCTTATTTCTGCATTTAACCGTTTCTTGTCGTCATAAGCCTCAGTAAATTCCCTGAGGTTTTCTGGAGTAATACGTTGACTAGTCATAGGCTCACTACTTTTTACTTGTTCGGGCAGTGTTGCTGTGGTCGGTTTTGGAGTTGATAACTTTTCTCTTCTAGTTTTAATTGGTTCTTTTTCGCTTGGTTTGCGTTTCTTATAGACCACAGCACCTACACATCCAATCACTGCTGCGAGTGAAACCCACAAAGTTGGTCTAAAAGAGACCCAAACTGGATTGTAATTGTACGATAATTGCACAGTGTTGCTTTCTGGAAGGCTGTAATCAACGTAGCTTATGCCGTCTCTCGTTATTGTAAGAGTGTCTTGGAAGGTATCCCTTGTTAAAGAACTGGAGGGATTAAGGGATGATAACTGCGGCGTTATAATCGTTGCTCCTTCAGGCAGGTTAAAAGTGAAGGTTGCATGGTCAACGTAATAATTGAAATCTGGGAAAAGTTTGAAGTTACTTAGGGTGTATTGGGAGCCTTGGATGGTTACGCTTGGTAAATTGTAGCTAGCTGTGATAATGGTGGATTGACCACTTGCTATTGCTGTCATCAAAGTGGCATTGGCCAGCAAAATGCCTGTGCTTGTGGAGCTAATGCTGGTTGTTAATGCTGTCCCAGTTTCATCCTTTACTACAATGTTCGAGGCAGTGTCGGGTAAATCCAAAATAAAAGCCGGCATTGTTAATGTCGAGTTGTTTATGATGTTGTAACTATCTGAAGCGGTTACTTTACCAGTTGGGTCAATTGTTATTTGGCGGTTTAGCTGGCTTATATCGGTTAACTGCATGGTTCCGTTATATATTTGAATAGCTGCCGACGCAGGCGAATAAGTGTATGCTGGCAAGTTTTGGACGGCATAGTTTTCTGAGTTTACTACTCCGTCGCTTTTGGTGATGGTTATGCTTGCGGGCGTGCTTGGAAGAGTTATGGTTACGTTGCAGTTAGCGACATTTTGTGTGAGGCTTGGGTAAGCTGGAAAATCAAGCGTGTAATCGTTGGCGTCTAGTTGGGTAATGAGACTATTGGATAGAACAAATGCTACTGTGAAAACGCTTGGTGATGTGCCGTTGAAATTTACTTCTGCGCCGTAAAATCCGCTTTGGTTACCTAATGGGACTCCTAAGTTTACTGGGTAGACGTTATTTGAGTCGTAAGCTACAGCTTTGAGGATGTCTGTGCTGTACGTAAAGGGCATCCCAATCAAAAAGCCATCAGTTACTTGCCCAGAAACAAGAATTGTATCTTGAATAACTACTTGTCCAGAATACATCACGGTAACTTGATGATCAACCTGGGTGATGCTGTAACCAGTGGTTTGAGCAAAAACCCCTCCGGAAGGTAAAACAATCGGTAGGAAAACTAGTAACAAGGAAACCGCAATCATGAATACTGCATGGGTTCGTTTCACTGAATTCACCAAGTCCAAGTTTCATTAATGTTGTGTTCGCTTATTTATTTACTTTACAGTAAACCACGGTGTATTTAGAGCTTAAGTTAAGAAGCAGAATAAAACGTGCGCTGTTAGAACATAGTGCTATTTACATTGAAGGGGTTTAAGTTAATAGTAGGGAGGGAGGGCTGATGTTATGAACTTGTGAAATACGAATAAGCCTGAGCAGGAAGAACGAGGAGCTAAATATAGCTAGGCATTAATGCGGTTGATTGCTAAATGTTTTCTGAATTTTGTTGATGGTTTTAAGTGTTTTTTCCGCGGTTGATGCGCTGAATAGTAGGTCGTCAATGGTGGCGGTGAAAGTGGCGAGTTTACATTCACATTGAATCTGGGTTACCACTTTCCTTTGTTCCCTCACTGTTTTAACTTGGAGTCCGATTGGCGTTTTGAAGTTGTCTGGAGAAACCGCGTTGGCAACTGCCTCCGCAGTCTTTGCGTCAGCGTACTCAAGCGTTACTGTCGCTTCCAACCTTTTCGCCCCTCAACTGTTTGCCGACCAACTCATCCACGGTTTTAACAAACTCTTCAATCTTGTCCAATGGCACCTGTGCGCCTGCCGCTATGTTGTGTCCTCCGCCTTTGCCGCCGTGCGCTTCGGAAGCTAACCGCATAACGTTGCCTAAGTTTACGCCTTTGCGGATTGCTGCTTCGGTTGTTCTTGCCGAAAATTTAGCTGCTTTTTCTTTTTCAACGTTCGCGAATGCTATGAGCGGTTTTTCTGGGTTCGCGAGTCCTGAGACGATTATTGAGGAGACGGTGCCGATGATTTTTTCGTTGATAAAGTTCTCGCCGTAGATGACGTAGATGTTTTGGAGTTCTCGCATCCGTTCAGGTTTCTCCATTACCCAGCCCAGATACTTGTTTATGTTCTTACGGTAATCTTCCAGTATCCTGCTAGATTCCTCAAGTGCTGCTCCACGGTCTCCCATGCAGATGGCGATGCCGAGGCTTGGCCTGTCCATGCGACCCGTCGAGTTCAATACAACAGCAAATTCTCTTGCATCCCGCAGCGCTGTGTTTGGTTCTTCTTTGGTTAAAACGTAAATGTACCCAATGAGGTTCTCAACTTCCAAATGTAACCCTTTAGACAATAAGTGGTCTGCTAAAGCCGAGCACAGCCGTCTTTTTTCGTCTTCGGTTAGGTCGCGGAGTGCCCGCCATTTTTCGCCTTGTTTGATGGGGATGTCTAGGCTTGCAAGGAAGGCTAAGGCTTTGTCTTCTTCTCCGCTTAAGCCTGGAATAAACGGGTTAGTCGTAGTAGCCAATGTCCTATGGATTGGTCGGGTTTCTCTGCCGAAGAACGTTAAGTCCTTCTCAACTTTTAGCAAGCCTGCAGCCACTGCATCGTTAACTATTATCTCGTTTAGGCAGCATAGGCTTCTCTGTTCATACTTGTCCTGCATGTCGCCTAGAGCGCCAACCAACGCGACAGGCGCCAAATCCACGTTCGATGGGTTTACTGCTTTAGCTACAAAGTAAGCTACGCCTGAACCGCTAACATCCGTTGCCCCGTCGATGCCGAACATGTGAGGGTTCACCTGAACAAAATTCTCATTCGCCAAAGTGCCCGTTATCTGGTGATGGTCAAGAATTAGAACTTTAACGTTTGGAATTTTCTCGTTTAACAGGTCAAGGTAGCCGCTTCCAAAATCCGTCAAAATCACCAGCTGCGGCTTATCAGCAACGATTTCACCGATGATTTTCTCGTCAACCCATTGAGTAACTCTTATCCGAAACTTGGCATCAAGCCGATAAAGCGTTTTTCCAATCACGCCTGCAGCTGCAACCCCGTCAGCATCCAAATGTGAAAAAGCATGGATGAAGCCGTCTTTTTGGACCGTTTCCAGAATTACTTTTGATGCTTCTTCTGCTGCTGCTAGAAAGCGTTCAATGGATGTTTGCTGTGCAGCCATGCTTAGGTCACTCTTTGGCTTAAAGGCTCTGATTAGATTTAAAGCTGGCGCATCAAAAACAAATAGCAAACGGTAAAATTAAAGGAAAGAAGTGTTTAGGTTACGGAAGCGATTTTAGCTTCGTACTTCCAGTTCTTTGCCAAAACGCCTTCACGCTTATAGTATCTTGAAAGCTTGTGGATTCTTGCTTCGATAATTTGCATGCTGCGTTTGTTGTGCAGGTCCTTCTTGTTTTTATCCATGTGAACCGCAAGGCTCTGCGCCTTCTTCATAAGGTTTGACAGGTCTTCTGGCAACGATGGGGCTAATCCTGCGCCTTGGAGAACGTCGCTTATGCTTTTGCCAACTATAGGTTTCACAAGAGGAATCGCGTATTGATCCCTAAGGATAGTGCCTATGCTGCTGAGTGAGTGGCCTTCCTTGGCTAATTTTATTATGAATGATTCTACTTCTTCAGGCTGATACTTGCACCAGCTTGGAGGCCTTCGGCTGACTGGGCGTATTGAATGGGATTTTCCTTTTTCCTGCTTTGGCATCTTTACACCTTAAACTGCACCTAAACCATACCGCACGAATATTTAAAAGTAATCCCCTTGTGCCGTGTATTCGTGAGCGGGGTTGGAATAATCTTGTTCTAAAGTTTTCATTGTTTAATTTGGCGTTGATACTTTGTTGTGTGCTCTACTAGCCTACCTGGTAGGTAGAGTTATATACGGTTTGACGGTACATTTTGACGGTACAGGGAGTGGTTATGCCTAAAAGTAGAAAGGGTTTCAGGCTTAATCCTCAACTTTACAATGCTTTTAAGGAGTTAGCCGCAAAAAACGGTTACACTGTGACCGGTGCTTTTGAGAAGTTCATGGCGGGCGCTGTCGAGTTTGGGCTTGTTTTTCCGTCAGCCGTTAAAGCTGAACATGTGGACGCTGAAGCTCGTGTATTGCTGGTTTGGCTGAAGAAAGACAAGTACTGGGTTAATCTCGGCGGCAAAGGTGAAACGAGCACAAGGGGTCGTCTTCTAGAGCTTTTGCCGGAGATTGAAGATGCCAAATTAAGAGAAGAGATTGAAGAAACCTTGAAGGAAAAGTCTTAGCCTCTTTAGCTTAAGAATTGAAAAAAGCGAAGAATGTTTAGCCAAGTTTTCATGGATGATAAATCTTAAATCTGCATAGCGTAGAATAGCCTAAAGGGAAAAAGGTGAATGATATTGGATTGGAGCCGACTTGAAATAGTATATTTCTTATTGGTTCTTGTCGTATGTGTTGCCATATTTTTCGGTCTGTACGCGAATATAGGAGTTACTGACGCTTCAATCTTAACTTTAATCGTTGCCTTCATTGCGGTTCTCTTCGGCTACATTTTGTTCGTCAAAAGTGGAAACAGATAAAGAAAAACAAGAAAAAAGTTGGATTGCAACAAAATGGTATGCAACGAAAACAGAAGTCGATGCAAAAGATTTTGAAGAATCAAGAAGATGCCTATTAAATTCATATCATTCTTACGTTCAAACTCATGCAGGCCACATTGTCGGTTTAATATTAGGGTTGGCAGCGGTGTTTTCCACTCTGGAGGACTCTGGAGGCTTTACCTAAAAGTAGTCAAGTCGTTTTTTACAGCTTGATAACTGGAATCGTAATTATGTCTATACTCATGGTAGGCAATGTCGTAAGGATATATTATTGGACAATTTATGCAAGTAATGCCATAATTATCCCAATTGATGAGGCACTTAATTATTTCAACAAATTCAATGACAAAGAAAAACGTTATTCCTGCAGAGCTCCTAACACAGCTATAATTGCATATGCCATAGGAGAAAAAATCCGAAATGATTTTGAAAATAACGCTTCGCCTTGGTATAATAAACTTGCTTTGTGTCTCATCCGAAAAGTCTGGAAACAATTAGTCTAAATGTTAAGACATTGGCTATTGATACTTAAGAATCTCAAAATTGGCATTATAAAGAACCCCTACCCTTTTTGTTTTTTGACCTAAGAAAGTTTTACCGAGTACATTCTAAGGTTAGGATGTACTCAGTAAGATCTAATTATCAATTGAAAGGATCTAAGTATCATTTTATCGATTGAAAAACGGTTCATTTAAATCTTAATATTATGTGAGAACTCTTGTATGTCGTTAATACCCGAAATCTCTAATCCGTATCTTGGAGCGTTTGCTGGCGGATTATTATATGGATTAGCTGTTTGCACCGCAGCGTGTGTACCTTACATCGCAAGTTACATTGCAGGCATCGGTGCTGGTTTCCGCAAAGGCATTGTTGTAACGTTAATTTTTAATTCTGGACGGATAGCAGCTTACGCCTTAATTGGATGTTTAGTCGGTTTATTTAGCGGTTTGTTCAGGTTGGCTGTGTCTAATACCGCAATTTCGCCGTTTCAAATTTATTCTTCAATTACCTTCAGCATTGTGACTATGATTATTGGCGCTAGCATTCTTCTAAAGTTAAGGTCACCATGCGAGTGCAATCTACCAAATAGCAAAACCTCGGTTGCGCAGGGAAAGACAGGCAGGTTTGGGTTTGATTTTAGCGCTTTTTCGCTTGGTTTAAGCAGAGGATTAATCCTATGTCCACCGTTGGTGGCGCTCTTAATTTATTCGTTGCCTTTCTCAACTCCAATTGGCAGTGTGGGTTTAGCTGTCTTGTTTGGTTTAGGAACCGCCTTGTCTCCGATGCTACTGCTGGGAGGAGCTACTGGTTGGCTTCTTAACAAGGCACCCTTATTGCGGAAATGGATTTCAATAGGAGGGGCAGGAATACTAATAGTGCTTGGAATTGCCGAATTGATAAATGCAATAATTCACTTATAATAACGAAAAGAACGGATTTGAAAATCGACGGCGAAATTAGAAAACTGATCGGAACATCAAAACGTAAGTGAGGAAAAATGAAAAGCGAAAAAAACGAAAAAAAGTTCATGCCTGAAATTCCCAGAAAAGAAATCGATGAGCTTAGAAACTCCGTTAAAACCGCGTCTCAAAAGATAATGGCTGAAAATATCGAGCGCATAAAGAAAACTGAAATTAAGCCGCTTGAAAACGTTACTGTACATATAGAGCCTTCAGGTATGGCGGTTCCTGCCGCCGAGGTAAATGAGACGCAGCTTAGAAAAGTCATTTACGAAGTTGCCAATGGCATCGGTGGTAACCTGCGCATAAAACGAATAGATACTTACGCTGCTGAGGGTAAACGTTACATTAACATCGACTGCTGCTTCACCAAGCAAATTCATATAAAAGAAGCTCACAGGATTGCCTCACAGGTTGAGAAAGAAACAAAAGAGCGCTTTGCAAACGCGGTTGTCACAGTTCACATTGAACCAGAATGTCCATAAAAGAATGCTCATAAAATTCTAAAAATCGCTTAACCATGTGATTGCAATATCAAAACAACAGCAAAAAGCAAATCAGGATAGAACAGATTTTTCAGAAACAAAAACACTTTAATGGTGGTTAGCATTATCTGCTGACTTGAATAAATGTGTAGAGGGCTGTGTGAATGCTATCTACTTCAGCCAAAGTTAAATTGAAAGCGATACTGATTATTGACCTTATCATTATCGGTTCAGCTGCAGGAGCCTACCTTTATCTTCAAAATCAAGGCGTGATAGCAACGGCGCCTAAGCCCGCTAAGTTTATCCTAACAAACCTTACCATCAATCCACCTGAAGCAAACGTGACCGATGCCGTAGAAATTTCAGTTAACGTAACAAACGTCGGCGCTTTAGAAGGCAACCAAACCCTAAATCTTGAAATCAACAATGCAACAAAAGACACAGAAAACGTAACGCTTGAAGGCGGTGCGTCTCAACTTGTCCAGTTCACCGACATCGAAACTACACCGGACAATTATACTGTCAAAGTCGGCGATTTGACAGGAATGTTCGTAATTAACCCTGCTCCTCCAGGATCAAGCAAAATAATTTTATCCAACCTGCTTTTTAATCCATATGAAGCTTGGCCAAATCAACCGGTTAACGTGACCGCCACTGCAGAAAACCCAACCACACAGTCGAGTAGCCTTTATGTTATGGTAACAGTTGATGGTGCCTTGGTACAAGGCAGACTTATTCAATTGAACGCAAGTACAACCGAAACTGTGGAATTCACGGTTAATGCAACAACAATAGGAATGCACGCCCTCAAACTGAACACTTTAGGCGGGGAATTCTCAATCGTACAGACTGGTTACCACACACTCATAATTACCAGGTCTGGCGGTGGCTCCACGGCATTACCCTTTACCCTAAACGGAGTCACCTATTATATGCCTTTCAGTGAACTTATGCCAGATGGACAATATTCCGTATCCGTACCAAATCCTTTCAGCGTTGAAACTGGCGTACTAGCATTTTCATCTTGGAGCGATGGCGTAACCAGTGCATCGAGAACTTTCACGTTAAACAATTTCCTAGTTCTCGTTGCAACCTATACCGTAATCAGTGGATATGCATCTTGTCCGTCGCTGTACACATGGAATGGAACAGGCTACTCTTATGTTACTGACGTTTCAAACGCTGGCTGGTTAGGATACATGGGCTACATGACTAGTAACGGCAACATCGTGTATATCGGAGGAAACCCGTGGGACAACGTAAAGCTTGACAAAAATCTGCTAGCAGTAAAAAACATTGATGGCAACAATTACTATGGCATGACTCTTTTCCAACAAGCAGATGAAATCTTCTACTTAGATGTAGCGTACCTGCTAGTTGTTGACCACCCAGTAGGTACCGACGTTTACTCAAGTGTAACTAATTATCTAAACCAAGGCTTAAACGATCAAATCTACACAGTTAACCAAAATAGCGTAACATCACCAGTCAGTGCAACTTATGTTTGGGGACCAAGTGGCACTAACGCGAAAGGGGAAAATGTATTACCTCAAATTTCAAAGCTTGACGGTGTCTTCACGCCTGGCAACAATGGGGTTCTTAGTCCGTCATGGGACAATATCTACTTAAACCAGTTAACGCTAGACTTAGGTAACTTATCCTCTGCAAAACAAATCAAACTTGTAATCAACGGAATAGTTGATTGGGGATCACCTGGCGCTTATGACAATTGGGTAAACAGCTTTAAAGCGGCAGCTGCCCAAGGACTTGTACCAAATGGCACGCAAATTACTCCGCCCTCATACATGGAAGTTAAATATCCAAACGGTACGTGGATTCCTGTTCCACAGGACAGGCAGATGCCAATCCCTTCAGATTCTAACCCTAGAACTTTCGTGGTGGACTTAACAGGATTATTTCCCGCAGGCTTAAGCGATTACCAGATTAGAATTGTCAATTGGTGGAATGTAACCTACGACTACATTGGAGTTGACCTTACTACTCAACAGAACATAACAGTTCAAAAAATCAGCCCCATCGCAACTCTAAGCCAAGTGTGGGATACCAACTCGACGTCTTCCGGAAACTTCACAAGATATGGTGATGTAACAGCGCTACTTCAAAATGCAGACAACATGTATGTAATCGGACGACAAGGCGACCAAGTTACTCTGGACTTTCCAGTCAGCAATCTCACGGCACCTGCCAAGGGCATGGTGAGAGACTACTTTTTCTTCGTAGCTTGCTGGTTTAAAGATCCGCCTGGAGGCTGGGGCTATGGATTCAGCTTTACCGTTAACCCGTTGCCTTTCATGGGCATGAGCGGGTTCCCGTACACGACAGCTGAAAGCTACCCCTATAATGCAGCGCACTTGGCATATCTGAAACAGTACAATACACGGGTAATACCTCCTCCTTCATGACCCAAGTTTTCTTGCCAAAACGCAAAAGAAACGATGAGGCTGCAAAGACATGGAAGATTTAAAAGGTTCTTTTCATATTTTGAGTATTAAAAATTCGTTGAGACCTCCGCATGTCGTTTATATCTGAAGCCTCTGAAACGCATTGTGTAAGTGCTTCTCATAGCAACGTCAGGTGCGGAATCCTAATAGTGCTTGGATTAGCACATTGAAATCAAATTCAAATGTAATAATTAAATGGCGAGAAAGAAATGATTTGGGAAATCATAGGTGACGTACTGAGAATTGCAGTGCTTGCAGGACTTGGGGTAGCAGGGATACTTGCCATTTTGATATGGAAAAAGAACTTATCGGTAAGAATAACTTACATTAGGCTAGTCATTCAGGCGGTCGCTTTTGCAGCCATATTTTATGTGTTCACTTATTCTATTCCGCTTCTCTATGTGTTGATTGTTGTTTTTACAATGACTATTGTTTTAGGTCGGCTATATTGTGGGTGGCTTTGCCCATTCGGCTTAGTCATGGATCTATTGATTCCACTAAGAAAAGCGTTCAGCATTCGCTACCGAAATATTCCTGAAAAACTTAACAAGAGCCTGCATCAATCAAGATACGTATTACTGTTGTTTTTCTTGTTTTTGCCTGCTATCTTATGGCGGATTCAACCGCCTCCAAATTTTAACTTTGCCGTTGTTATGGTGCAACTACTGGCTGGTCCCTTCCGAATATACAGTGTTCTGCTTGATCCCATGATTCCACTAGTTGTTCCATGGAAGGGCCCATTAGTTGTTAATCAGATTAACCTTAGTTACCCCTATGCTCAAGACATCATCAATTATGCTAGCCAAAATATCGGTCAAATAATCGCCATTACTTTTGTCGGTTTGACGCTGGCAGGTTCATTCTTTATAAGACGAGTTTGGTGTCGCTTCTGCCCAACCGGCGCCTCATTAGCGGTTGTGAATAGGTTTAAGGGTTTCAAGTGGGCGCCTCTGCTTCATATTGAAAAAGATGAGGAAAAATGTACAAAGTGCGGCGTTTGCAAGAGGGTTTGTCAATCGCAAGTTACCGATGTGTATGAGCAGAAGGGAGGAAAAATAAATACTTCAATGTGCATGTTATGCTTGCGATGCGCTGAAATGTGCCCCTACGAAGATGCCTTGAAAGTGAAGCTTGGGAATAAAACAGTATTCAAATCGAGAAACTGGTTAGAACAATCAACAAGTGAGTGAAGAAAAGAATGAAAAGCGAAAAAATTGAAAAAAAGTATATGCCTGAAATTCCCACAAAAGAAATAGAAGAACTTAGAAACTCTATCAAAACGGTGTCTCAGAAGGTAATGGCTGAGAATATTGAGCACATGAAAAAAACTGACCCTAACAGACCTGAAGCCATGAAGTATTTTGATGAAATCGCAAACTTGTTTGGCAAACGTCCAACCGAGATTCTGGCTGAGAAGGAGACGGGTAAGAAAGTTATTGGTTACATGTGCTTGTTTGCTCCGATAGAGTTAATTTTAGCAGCTGACGCCATTCCAGTCAGGGTAAATTCAGGTTGGTATGATGCTTCTAAAGTTGGCGACAGAGTTGTGCCGGTGGAGGTTTGTCCTGTTATTCGTTCAACTATAGGCGCGAAAATGATTGAGCTTTCGCCTTTTCTTGAGTTGAGCGATGCTTTGATTAGTGTTTTAACATGTGACGGAATGACTAAACTGAGCGAAATTTTAAGTGATTACAAGACTGTTTGGGAAATGAATATTCCAAGGGTTAAAGATTCTGCTAATTCACTTCGTTTTTGGAAGGATGAAATAAAACTTATGAAAGCGCAAATTGAGGAATTTACGGGCAACAAAATTACTAGGAAAAGCTTGAAGGTGGCTATTGAGCAGACGCAGAAGGCAACGAAAACTTTTCGCCGCCTACAGGATTTGCGTAAAGGTCAACCAGTAATTATGGGTAGAGACGCTATGCTGGTTAATCAAGCGTACTTGTGGGATGATAAAGTGCGTTGGACGGAGAAAACGGAAGCATTGTGTGATGAGCTGGAAAAGAGAGTGCAGAGGAAAGATTGGGTTTGTTCTCCTGATACTCCGCGGGTACTAGTAACGGGTACACCAATGTTTTGGCCTGATAACTGGAAGCTGCCAACTTTGGTTGAGGAAGCTAATCCTAGAGGCGTTATCGTTGCAGATGAGCTTTGTTCAGGCGAAAAAATCCTCATCGACCCAGTTGGCGTAGATGAATGGAATATGGATGATATGCTTAGCGCTATTGGAGAACGGTACCTAATGGCTTCCACTTGCCCCTGCTTCACGTCTAGCGACGGAAATGAAGATAGGATTAACTGGTTGATAAATAAGGTTAAGGAATGGAATGTTCAAGGCGTTATTTACTATGTGGTGCGCGGCTG
This sequence comes from Bathyarchaeia archaeon, assembly GCA_050015395.1. Taxonomy (GTDB): domain Archaea; phylum Thermoproteota; class Bathyarchaeia; order Bathyarchaeales; family Bathycorpusculaceae; genus Bathycorpusculum. Next base: position 4,407 of record JBEKBM010000001.1, on the reverse strand, counting down.
CATGCTCTACGCAATGGAGTACACCAGAATTAAGAAAGCTCTTGACAAAATAAATATCCCCGTGTATTATCTTGACACTGAGTATACTAGGGAAGACGTTGGGCAAATGAAGACGCGTGTTGAAGCGTTCCTTGAAATGTTAACGGCAAGAGTGAATTTCTAAAGGTGACTTCATGATTACCGTCGGAATGGATTTAGGCACCCAGAGAGTAAAAGCGGTAATCCTAAAGGACAATGCTGTTTTATCAAGAGGAAAAGCATTCTCAGGGTTCGATCCAACCAAAGCCGCCGAACAAGCAATAGAGGAAGCGCTAAAACAAGCAAACCTGAAAATATCTGATGTAGCTTATTTTGTCGCTACTGGTTCAGCTATGGAAATGGCGCCTTACGCCAACAGCACCGTAAGCATGATGGGCGCTGATGCTAAAGCAGGAGTCTACCTTTTTCCGAAAGCTAGAACGATAATTGATGTTGGCGCCGAAGAAGCAAGAGCCGTCAAATGCGACGAGAAAGGCGTTATGGTTGATTTTATCGTTAACGAACGATGCGCTGCCGGTGCGGGAGCATTTATTGAGGCTATGGCAAGAGCGTTAGAGGTTAAATTGGAGGAGATGGGTCCGCTGTCTCTTAAGGCTGAAAGGGCAAGTCCTATAAACGCTACGTGCGTGATTTTCGGTGAATCCGATGTTGTTTCGCTTATCCATCGGCAGGAGTCTGAGCCTGAAATTGCAAGGGCAGTTTTTGACGCTATTGCTGACCGGATTTCATCGATGGTTAACAGGTTAGGTGTAAACCCTGATGTAGTTCTCATGGGCGGCGTAGCTAAAGACGTTGGTTTTGTTGCATCACTAAATCGAAAGTTAAGTGTTAACGTATTGATACCTGACTATCCCGATTTTGCAGGCGCCTTAGGCGCAGCTCTAATAGCTACAAGCCGAGGCAAGGACGACCAAAAATGAAAGAATTAAGCACAATTAAAGACGACGTTGAGTTCTGGCGTTGGCGCGAGTACTATCGTGTAATGCCGGGCAAGAAATGGACAAACAAGGACATAATCACCGCAGGAGTCGACGTTGGATCAGTCAGTTCAAAAGCAGCTATAATGATTAATGGTGAAGCTTATTCTTGGGGGATAACAAGAACCGGCTCTAACAGTCCTGAGAGCGCCAAGAAAGCTTTAGATTGGGCTCTTGAGGGAACTGGGCTTCAAGTAAGTGACTTCAAATACATTGTTGGCACGGGTTATGGAAGAGTTAACGTTCCCATGGCAAACAAAGCCATAACGGAAATTGCTTGTCACGCTAAAGGCGCAAATTACATTTGGGGACCAAGCGTCCGAACCGTGCTGGATGTTGGAGGACAAGATATAAAGGCTATCCGCAGTGACGAAACGGGAAGAGTGGTTTCTTTTTTGATGAATGATAAATGTGCGGCTGGAACCGGCAGAGGCATGGAAGTTTTCGCTGATTTACTAAAGATTCCCATTGAAGAGATAGGTGAAATCTCATTAAAAGTGGATGAGGAGCCGCCGCCAGTAAGCTGCACATGTGTGGCTTTTGCAAAAACTGAAGCCATTGGGCTCTTGCGTAAGGGCTGGTCTAAAGAAAAGGTTTTGGCTGCTTACACGCGAGCTATGGCAGTTCGCATGGCCAACTTAATTAACAGAATAGGCTTGGAAAAAGAACTGGTAATTACAGGCGGGCAATCGAAAAACATCGGAATCGTCACCAGAATAGAAGATGTTCTTGACGTCAAATGTTTGCCAATGCCTAATTGGCGAGAAAACGGTTTAGACCCAATGGTGGCGGGTGCATTGGGCGCAGCGCTTTTTGCTAAAGCATTATATGAGAAGTCTCAAAAAACTTAGACGAGGAGGCTAAAAGCTTATTATTACGCATTATGGGTACAGCGATGGGTCAGGCGAGTACTACATAACTATCGACACATACAAATGCAATGGCTGTGGCAAATGCGTTAAGCATTGTCCCCAATCAACGCTTCAGCTAGAGACCATTCTCATAGACCTTGAGGATAAGACTGTTGCATCAGTTAGGGAGGAGCATCGGAAAAAAATAAAGTACACTTGCTCTTCTTGCAAGCCTGAAAGCAATAATGCGCCCTGCATATTAGCTTGCGAGTCTAAAGCGATAAAGTGCACATGGAATACGCACTAAATTTTTTTAAATAGCGCCTCAGCAGCAACATGCAGTATGTCCTTTGGCCAATCTAGTTTTATTGTTGTTCTAACCAGTTTCTTGATTTCATCATTGTTTTTCCTGCAAACTTTAATTCCAATGCGTCTTCATAGGGGCATGTTTCAACGCATCGCGCGCAAAGTATGCATCTGGATTCGGTTACGTTTCCTCCTTTCTTCTCGTATACTTGTGTTGTTTGAGTTGGGCAAACGCGTTTGCAGACTCCGCACTTGGTGCATTTTTGTTCGTTCTTCTGCAAGCGTGTCATGGCGATTTGTTTGAAAGGTGTGTAAGTGCTGAATAATGCGGTTAACGCGCCTAGTGGGCAGATTCTGCACCAGAATCGCCTATAGGCTAAAGCTAAAATTGTGACTGCAATTAAGACAGTTAAGTTTAGCGATGTAACATAACTGCCTAATATCCAAAATGGTCCATAGGTTATTTTAGAAACGTACGACCACTTCATTGAGCCCAAAGCGCACTCTATTAACACGCAAAGAGGCCTCATTGGGCAAACCAAACAAAAAGGCTCGTTGAGGAAGCCCACATTGCCCGCTTCAGTTCCCTCAGGCCCTCCCGTTCTAGTGCCCGGAATCAGTTGAGCGCCAAAAATGGCGTATGACGCAAAGATAACGCTAAGAATCAAAAAAACCGCAATAATGATATACCGTGATTGCGCAAGCGCCGTATTTGTTTTTTCGGAAAAATGCAAATGCCGCAACCTTGACGCTTTGCGAATTCGTGTTAACACATCCATGTAAAGGCCGAAAGGACATAGCCAACCGCAGAAAAACCTTCCCAAAACTATAGACGCGATAGCTACCAAGCCTATAACTATACCTATCTTTTCCAAACCGGAGGTAGAGTAGAAAACCTCGTAACCTCTTGGATAGTTCCAAAACGGGAAAATGTAAGCTTGAAGTTGCCAAAGTGGACAGGTAACTGTTCGCCCATTAGGGTAGTAACATGCTAAAACAGGAACAGAGAAACCATCTGGAAACTGGTTCCCCAAAAGATTACCCCCAACTAACAGGCTGCGCGGCGAAGGCCCCAAGGGCTGAAATAGTGGTATATCGAAAGGACCTAATATAAGCCCCATAAAAACAGCAAAGACGGCGGATATTTGAACGAAAAGTCTCAATGAGCTGACTTTACTGGTTTTATCTTTAGCCAGCCTAAAGATAAGGTAGATTCCAACCACTATTATTAAGGCGTATACAGGTAATATAATGTTACTGGGATTTTCATACGACATCTTTGCGTTCTTCCTATTATTTGCTTAATGTCTGAGCCTTTGCTAATTAGCCTAAGTACTTTTCATCAACTCACCTGAATGCTCTCTGGTTCTCACTTTAATTACGACAGCGATAGCAACTGTTACAGCAACTGCAATTGCTGCTATAATGGCTACCGAATGCTGTTGATAGAAGGGCAGGTTTGAATTGTTTTCAAAAGAATCCGAAAAAACATAGTGCAAGATAGTTACATTCTCATTCTCAGATGCACCGGTTACAATCAACGTTCCATCAGGCAAAAGGTTCCACCCATCGCCTTCATCTGTGAGAGCACGATTGCCAAAAATAACATTCCATTCAGCACTTGTGCTCAATCCTCCTTCTTGAGAGCCAAGACCAAGGTTTAAAATCTGCTTACCCTGCCCTTCAACAACATAGCTTAACAGTAGGATGTTAAAAGCTGTTGTGTTAAATAATGATTGGTAAGAGAAAATCGTAACGTTACAGTTTTGGGCTGAAAATTCAAGATTCTCAATCGGCAGCGATCCATTAAGGCGCAAGTTCATAAAAGTCCAACTGCCATTTTCAAATATTGCCTCGGAATAGGCGCCATTTACGGCAAAACTGATAGTGCCATTATATGCTGGAATGCTAAATTTATCTGCAGGACTAAAGAATACGTCTGTTTGCGCTTGCAAATTAGGGCAAGTACAAGAAAAAATAAACACAATAACGAGAATAACAATTACGGCAATTCCAGCTGAGACTTTACTGCGACTAATTGTTACCAAGCCTCAATACTTGCTCCACTCCATTTAATTATTACGGTCTGGCTATAAAGCTTTTCAAGCTGTCATGTCAACTTTCCAACGTTACACTCAAGAGGTCTGCTGGGTATGCTTTTACGCCTCTGTGAAAGCGTGAATGGTTAAACCAGTCTCTGTAATCGCCTATTTGCCCGTTGAGCCATTGAGGAA